>NZ_JBBXMX010000029.1:0-49091 GCF_038442355.1 Methylobacterium guangdongense | reverse complement strand
GATGGTCCGGGCGATGGCGCCGGACAGGCTCGAAGGGTGGCTCACGCGTGCTGGCACAGGCCTCGTCGCCTCGTTCGCCCGCGGCGTGGGTCAGGACAAACCTGCGGTTCTGGCGGCGATCACGTTGTCATGGTCGAACGGCCAGACTGAAGGGCAGATCACCAAACTCAAGTTGGTGAAGCGCCAGATGTACGGCCGCGGCAAGATTGACCTGCTGCAAGCTCGCCTGATCGGCCTCACGCCTCCATGATCAGCGAAATTGCGTCAGAGCCCCAATTGCACGCCGATCCGGGGTCCCGTTCCAACGCCTTTTGACAAGTATGCCGAGCGTCGTTCCGCGCTGGCCAAGTCGATCGGCCTGGGCCAGCCCGGCGCCATGGCCGAACGCCAGCCGAAGCGCAGCCGCAAGGCTGCTTAAACGCGGACGTTTTGATGCGATACCTCGCCTTGCCGTCCGTTTCGATCAACGGCAGGGAGGGCCTACTGCGTTCTCAAAGCCGATGCGTCGTGGACGGGGAGATTTAGGCCGCGACGGCGGCCTACCTGAAGGACGAGGGTGCCCTGCCGTTCGCCTTCAAGTCCGGCCACGCGGTCGACGTCGCCAAGGCAGTCGAGATGCACTCGTACGCCAAGAAGCTCCTGGTCGATGAGGCGACGTCGCCGGGCCCACGCCGCATGATGGTGAAGACCGCCGTGATCATGGGCTTTCCAATTCAGAGGTCAGTGGCTCCGTGCTCTGTCGGTCGTTGGCCAGATCAGCCATCCGGATCCGGCCGACAATCATGGCAGCAGCCTTGGTCGCGTAGGGGTAGGCTGACTGCTCGGATAAGAGCCCATCTGCCGATGACACAACCCAGCGGAAGCACTCCGTATAGGTGGGGCAGGGCACTACGCGCACACGAACGGCCCGAGAGGTAAGGTACGACACCGGGATCGGATGCTTGCGAGCCATCTGCCCTCTACGAGGCACAAGGCAATTAAGTTTCAGATCTAGTGGTGTGACTAGAGGCACACCAACGGAATGACGATCAGCCAGGCAATCTCGATCTCGGCGCTTGACCTGATCACGGGATGGCGGCGATCAGCGCCATTCCCCTACATCAGCCTAGCCAGCAGGAGCGCGGATCTGATTGCCGCTCGCCGGCTTCCGCTTTTGGCCGTTGGTTCCTTGACGGTGGCTGTCGCATGCCGATCTGCCTTCACGGCTGCTGTCAGATCCACGGTGTAGCCGGGAGCAATTTCGAACGCACCGACCTGCGGATTGACGATAAAGGCTTCGACTGCGGCATCGAGCTCAGCCCGCGTGATGACTTTGGCCTCTAGCAACTTGCCGATGCGCACCGACGGCTCAGTCTTGGACACGCGACACCATGATCCGCCGGTAACCTAAGTCAACCGACCGGGCGACCATCGGTTCGTCGACTCATGTCCGCTTGGTGTCTAGACTCTTCAACGGAACGCCGGTTCGGAAGCGATTGTGTTTTCGACCCATGGCATCAAGTTCGGCGCCAACCGCGATCCTCACGAAAGGGCGAAGCTCCTCGCTGACGACGGGCAACAGCCGAGCGCGCAATTGCTCGTCGGACTCAGGCGTGGCCATGTCTCAGCTACGCTCTCTCACTGCTGATTTTTTTCCTTATCCTCGGTTGCCATGCCATCGGCGACGGCCCGCAGAGCATGCTCTACCAAGGGCGGCCATTCCGAGCCCTCGTCTTTTGGGAGATGGGCGGCAAGCTGGGATTGGATCACGCTGGGAGGGTACGAGAACCGAGCCCTAGGCGGCAAGTGCGCAGGCGCACTGCTCACCGCGCCACTTCTGCGTCGCTGTTCGTACATCCGCGCCCGCTTTCCAGGGACTGGGGGGCACACTAGGCAGCGGGCGCGGAGATCGACAGGTGCCGATCCTGCAAAGCTACAAGAAACTAGTTCTCGCGGCTATCGGTATTGGTTTGGCGTCGTACACAAGCGCGACATCCACGCCTGCCCTCGACAGATGAGGGGCATATCTGCGGGCGGACGTGGTGGTCGACCGAAGCCGGCACGCGAGGTTAAGCCTCGCTCGAACGTTGCGATTTATCGTGTGTTGGTTCTATCTATGCGTGTAAAGCGGACGACCCTTCGGTCGTAGGCACGATCATACGAGCGCCTGTGGGTGTGAGGATGGTGTGCCCGAGTAGATATCAGCCTGCCGCGGGCAGCCGCTGTGCGACTTCCGGTGTGACAGGGAGCGGCGGACGTTGGGTCCGCTGTAGGCCCCGAGGATCATCACCCGTCCATGACAGGCCGGGCAGCGCTTCAGGTCCGCCGGATGGTAGACGGCGGCCTCATCGAGACCCATGGCGCGCCACGTCCCATCCACCTGCACTTCGCAGGTCAGCGCATCTTGCTTTGTCATGTTAGCGGGGGTGCCACGTGGTGGCGACCGAGGCCAGGGTAGCGACGCCACACCGAACTGACGCGTCATGTCAGCGCGCGACCCACCTGTTGATACGCGCGACATACTAATCAACGAAAAGGGCACCCTGTGCGAGACGCCCGAGTCATGTTGAGAGTGTCTCCTTGGGGGGAAGACGTCATCATCGTAGGCGGGTTGGTGTGCCAGGGATAGCTTGATCGGTCCGGTTTCCGACGATCGGTCTCTGACTTCGTCCAGACTGCACACCTAGGAGGTATGGCATGGCCCGCTCAACCGAACGCGAAGGATCGACGGCACCCATCACACCCGAGGATCTCGGAGCCAGCATGGTGGGCGATCATGCGGACGCACTGGGCCAGGAGACTGAGAAGATTGCGGGCAAGATCAACGCGGCCTACGAGAAGTTCGCCTCGAAGCTGCGTGGGAAGGCCGACAAGGCAAAGGCCGGGATGGAGACGAAGAAGAGCGAGACCAAGCGTGCGCTGCTGAAGCGGCGCTTCGAACTCTACGCCGACGCCGCCAACGAGATCGAGATGCGGCTGGCGGACCGGCAGGGATCAGACTACACCGGCAGCGACTGATTGGGGCTGAGCCGTGCAGCCAATGATCACGACGGCTTCGCATGCGCCGCCAGCACCGTCAGAAACGCCTTCCTCTGCGGTCTCGACCGGTCACCGCCCCAAAGGCTGGCGTGGCGGTCACGAGCACCGCGACGTCGCTGCGGTCGCCGCTGGTGAACCAGTATCATTCCTGAGATTGGCAACCCACGATGATCGCGTAACCACTTATTCAGCTTGTCCTTTTGAGATTATCGCCGCAGTCTTGACGATCGACAGGACGCTACTTCGAATGCCCTCGTCGGTGATGTCTCGGTAGGCGGCTACTAACTCCATCAGCTGCGGATCGTCGAAGAAGGCCTGGACATCACCCAACCCTGCCACCGATGTAGGCTCACAGAGAAAGAACGTCTCGACCGGGACCGGCAGCAGGTCCGCGATCGCCCGCAGTCTCCCGGCGCCGATGCGATTGCGGCCCTTCTCGTACTTCTGCACCTGCTGGAAGCTGACGCCGATCGCTGCCCCCAAGGCGGTTTGGCTGAGGCCTTGCGCGCTGCGCAACGCGGCCAGACGACTGCCGATCGTGCGGTCGGCTTCGGTCGCCTGTTTGGGGGCCTTCGTCGTCATTGCAGAAGCCTATGTACGGTGCCAGGATCGTCACCTTCGACAACCGCTCGTAGCACAGCTAAAGATTGTGTGCGATCAAATTGTGCAATCTATAGTACGCAGCGGTGCATGTGCTCGGCCAGGCCAACGCGATACCGCATTGGGCCTGGCAATGCTCAGGCGGCTTTGCGCTGCCTTCTGGCGGGTTGCTCATCGTGGACTGCTATCGAAGCCTTCTGTGATCTGCTGAGGCCGATCGCCTTTGAGATAGCGGTTCGCCGCGCGCTATAGGCAGGCGAGACCATCGGATAGTCGGGCGGCAAACCGTAGCGTCGGCGGTAAGTCTCCGGAGTGAGGCCATGTCTGGTGATATGCCGCTTCAGAGCCTTGTATGTGCGGCCATCGAGGAAGCTCGTGATCCCCTCGTGGCTCAGCGAGCTGCGGATCTCGCTCGCGGTGGGCTTCTTCGTGATTGCGGTAGGCGATCCGGTGGTCTGGCCTGAGATCCGACTCAGTTCAGCATGCAGACGAGCGAGTAATGCTGGCAGCTCGGATACAGCTACATGATTGGTGGCCACGTAGGCTGCAGCGATCTCGCTGACCGGTCGGAGTAGTTTGAGCGGACAGTGAATTTTTCCATCAAACGCCATAGCAGATACCTCCGATCGCTCCCGTCATACCTGCACCTATAAGTTGCATATGGCAAGAAGTCGTTACCACGTGCTCATCGCCCTTCGAAATGGAGATTGCGCCCATATGCAGAAGCCACCTGAATGGCATAGCGCGATGCTCCCTAGAGACATACGGGCATACGCCGCACCCATCAAATGCAACTTATGATGTTGTTTTCCCCCGTGGTGCGTCGCAACATTCAAGAGAGGGCACACCAAGGAAATTTGGTGCGATGAATGACGGATACCGAAGAGTTGCAGCGGATCCTGCTGAGCAACCTTGCAATCCACGCCGATCCCGCTCGGCTACAGTTATGCCTATCGTTGTCAAACGCGGCGCGCTTGGCAAATCTTGCGCCGGAAGCAATGACGGCGATCGAGCAAGGTAAAGCCTGTATGCTATCAACCCCTACACTGATCGACCTTACCGTAATTCTCGGTTTGGATCAGTCTGGGTTGCCGAAGCCGCGTCATCCAGGGAGGTGACTTCGTTGTCGGACGGAAAGCTGAGGCTTCCACATTGTTCGCCCGCGTTCTGCAGCCGACGTTCAAGCTTGCTCCTGCCCACAGTATCGTGATGTGGCCGTTGCTGTTTTGAACGGTCTTTCTGCAGGGAGGGGGGGGGTGACGCTTTCAATCATGGTACCTGGGGTGCCGGGCTTCTTCATCCGACGTGGCATGCCATCCTTGGCCAGCCTGTTTGATGAGCCAACCGCCCTGAGCATGGCTCTCAGGCCGTTCCATGAATTGTATATCGATGCATACAATTGTATCGGATGGCTTGAGGGAGCTTCATCATGAGGCGGATGCCAAGTGGCGAACGACAACCGCGATCTCCAAAGTGCGCCCGCATCCCTCGCAGCGCGGGTCAAGGTCAGCCAACGCCTGCGCCAAATCGCCGATATCCTCGGTGTGCCTATCGAGCGGTTCTTCGATCCTCCTGATGAGGATGCGCAGCAGGCGCGCCCTCCGAAGAAGCCGCCAGATGGGGAGTGAAACGCAGATATGTCTCGCGGTGCGGTGGACGACGGAGTTCGGGTTCCAACCCAGCGAGTACGTTTCGAATGTGACCCCGCGCTAATGTGTTCGGCCGCGGGGCACGGATGGCTCGTCGTCCGATGTGTCCGTCGAGGCGAGATCTTCCGGGTCGAGATCCACCGCTATCCGCCGCGCGATCCGGTCTAGAAGCATCCGCACTATCGGCCGGACCGCAGTGTCCGTCTTGGGGTCCGTCTCGGCCAGGGTCTCCCACACCGCTACGGCTAGTTCGGCGAGGCGGTCGAGAGGCGGAGTGTCCTCCACCTCCCCGATGCGCACATGCAACCGCCCCGCGATGTGCCCTTCGGCTCGACTATCTGTGGTGTCGATGCAGATCCCGCGGCAGCGTACCACTGCTCCACCCGCATCACGCTCGAACTGTCCTCGCGCCAGCACCCAACGGATCTGACCAGGCGTGGGCACCGTGCGATGCTCGAACACGAATAAGCCCCCATCTCCGGCGGCCTCGCGTCGTTGTCGCTCCACCACCCCGCGATCGTCAGGATGGAACGCCGCGTCGAAGCGACCCGCGCTCACACCACACGCGGCTTCTTCCGGGGTGAAGCCGAACAGCCGAGCGAAGATGGCATCGCCGCGAGTGACTCCGACAGTCAGGTCGCTGTCCCATGTGCCGATGTTCAGGCCAGACAGGACTGTGGAGGAGGCGTGGCTAAGGCCGAGGAACCCTTCCGTCATCGCGTTGCTCTTTGCTTCCTCGCCGCTCTCGCGTGCTGCTTTCGGCTCCTTTCAGATGGACACCTGCGTGGCTTGGCCGCGTCGCTGGTGCGATCTCCGTAGGGCTCGTTAAAGTTGATACGGTTTAGAGGCCGGGCTACCTATATAATGTCCCGAGAGCGCCGGAACTCTTTGTTCTGCGCGCAAACGGCTATTCGCGCGAGGGCCTTGAACTCTGCGGAAAGTGTTCTCAACCGAGGCCGTTCGGGTCCGCGACAGATTTCGGTCGTGGCAGGAGATCTCGCGCGAACGTTTGCCGCCCTTCGAGATGAAGAAGACGAACGATCAGCCGTTCGAGGCGAGTTGGGAGGCTGCCGAGATCGGTGGACTGGCGGTCAGTCGCACGAGCTTCGACGCCTACCGTATGGAGACCGGACCGAACACCATCCGCAGGGGCGCCAAGCACGACAAGCTCGTCGCGCTGTTTCGTGTGGCTGGCACGGTTGGATGCAGGCAGTACGACCGAGCGGTGCGGGAACGCGCGGGCGATCTGACAATCCTAGACAACAACGTTCCGGTTGATTTGGAGTTCTTTGCTCGGATGCGCAACCTACGGGTTGAGGTGCCCCGTGAGAAGCTGGAACGCATGCTAGGCCCGGCACGATTGTTCGCGGCGCTTCCGATCGGTGCCGACATGCCTGGTGCATCTTTAGCGCGAACGTTCTTCGATGAATTAGTACGCGTGCACGGGTCGCTCAGTCCGGAGATGGCCGAGCGTATGATGGGCGTTGGCGTCGATCTGTTGGTGGCCGCGATGGCCGAGCGCATGGCGCAGGAGACGCCGAAGCCAATTCAAGGCACAGTGACGGTGCAAAGAGCCAAGGCCTACATCGAGGCCAATTTTGGCGATCACGAGCTGGATCCCCCCAAACTTGCCGCGGCTGTAGGCGTATCGCTGCGCCGCCTCCAGCAATTGTTTCACGAGCGCAACCGGCATATCTCGGATTGGATCTGGGAACGCCGGTTGGAAATCGCCGCGCAACGGCTGGCTGATCCAGGCTACGCTCACATGTCGATCGGCGCGGTGTCCTACGGCTGCGGGTTCTCCAATCAAGCGCATTTCTCGAAGCGGTTTCGAGACCGCTTCGGCCTCGCCCCAAGCGAGCATCGGCGTGCGGCGCTGATGCCGAAGATCTAGTGCGATCATCACGACCCCCTTCGAGCAGCGCGGCGGAGGTGTCGAGGCCATTGTACCAAATGGTCCGCGACAAGGCGCCTACACGCTGAGGTTGAAGTGATCTGCAGATTTGGCTAAGCGAAGTTTATCCCAGAGGCGCAGGATCCGTTTTCCCCTGCGTGCGCGTTGCTGATTGTTTCTGGTATTTGACCGTTGCAAACACAATTTTCCACAGATGGGATTAAGATCCGCGATCGCTTCAGGGTATGGCGAGAGGCCACCCGCGTACGTCTTCCGCCATTCGAGATGTGGACATTAGGGGATACACCTTTCGAAGCACGGTGGGAGAGCGCACAGATTGCAGGTCTCAACCTCAGCCGCACGGCCTTCAGTCCCCACAGCGTGGAGCACAAGCGCTTCACCACCCGTGAGGAGGGCGACCAAGACAAGCTCACCTGCGTCATCCGATTGGCCGGGATGGCCCGCAGCAGCCAGCACGGCCGAACGACGGTCGAGCGGCCAGGCGATATCACGGTGTTCGACCGGTCCACATCGGTGTCCCACGCGTTCGACACGCCTATGCAGACGCTTCGGCTGGAGGTTTCGCGTGCCCGGTTGGAGCGGATGCTGGGATCGGCACGCCTTTTCGCGGCGCTGACTGTCGGCGCCGACCTGCCCAGCGCGTCGCTAGTCCGGACATTCTTCGATGAGTTGATCCGCGTGCATGAGACGCTGAGCGCCGACACGGCCGAGCGTATGGCAAGCATCGGTATCGACCTGTTGGTCGCTAGTCTCGCTGAGCGTATGGCGCAGGAGACGCCTAAGTCGCTCCAGGCCACGGTGACGGTCCAGCGAGCGAAGGCCCATGTTGAAGCCAATCTCGGGGATCCAACCCTCGATCCGCCTCAGCTTGCGGCAGCAGTTGGGGTGTCGCTGCGCCACCTCCACCAGCTGTTTCACGAGCACGATCAGAACATATCGGATTGGATCTGGGGACGTCGCCTGGAGGAAGCAGCTCGGCGGCTTGCCGACGCCGGGTACGCCCACCTCTCTATCGGGACAGTTTCCTATGCCTGTGGGTTCACCAACCAGGCACATTTTTCGAAGCGCTTCCGGGATCGGTTCGCCCACACCCCGAGCGAGCATCGGCGAGCGGCGCTGATGCCGGGGATCTGAGCGACAGCACTTATCGTGGCTGGTGGCGCCGCCCTGTTCACCGGACCGCTACCGCGCCGTGGCATCTCCAGTTACAGGCCGCGTCGCGTATAGGCCCGTGTCGGTGATGTCGGTCGCTCCCCCGCCCGTGGCTTGCGGTCCACGCGGGGTCGAGCGGCCGACGGGTCACGGCTGGTACGGATGGGCGGCCATTACGAGCGCCGCGACCGCCGTCCGGAACGTCTTCTCGTGCGGCCCTGCCCTGTCCCTGATCCGCTCGGGGCCAAGCGAGAGCGTGACCAACGCCGCGATATCAAGGCTGTGGCCGCTGGCGAAACGGAAGGGTCCGGCCGCTGGGTCCCGCATGAAGAGATCGATAGCCGCCACGACCTCTTGGCTCGCGATGATGCCGACCCTGCGCAGGTCGCCGATGGTCGGTAGTCCGGCCATGAGAGCCCCTCAACCAGCGAGCGGCCCGCGCGCCAGAGTGGCACGAGCGGCAGCCACGACATCATCGCGCGCGGCCATGTCATCGCCTGTCCCAAGCATGTGGCCGCCTCGCGTGACATTCGGAGCGAACAGTCCCTCGCCGTAGCGGCCTTTGGCGCCAAGACCCCAATACGGCGCCGCACGCAGACAGATCACGACGCGCTCCCCGACCTCGGCCTGCGGGAACAGCACCGTATGCGCCCAATCGAGAGCCACCCGGCAGGACGGCAAGGCCGCCAGCATCGGATAGTCCGTGAAACGTTGGGAGTGATACGGACCGATGTTCAGCACGGCCACGCGGTGCTGAAGCTCCTGCCAGGGGCCGAGGCGCTTTATGCGCGCCGCCCACCACGCATGTCCCCGGTTGTGATCGTCCGGCCTACGTAGGGGCGCATGGCCCGCGCGCCGGTCCGCGTATTTGCGTTGCGACTCCGGCCAGTCCGCCTCCTCGACGTCGCGCTCATCCATCCCGGGCGAGAGGTAGAGCAACACCACGCGCGCCGTTCGCAGAGGCCCGTCGATGTTCGAGGGCAAGCATCGCAGATCGAAGGAGTGCGGCGATCGATCGAGGATCGGCTTGTCGGCGGGGTGGACCCGCGCGTTAGGCGGAACGTCCGCCCAGAAATTGAAGATGTCGACGCTCACGCGGTCTCCCGCCCCTTAACGTTGACTTAGCCGTGCGCTCCAGCCGCCATGCCATGTCCGGCTATGCATCGCCTCGTGCGAGGCGCCGGCCGGGACATCGCCAGGAGCACCGATCGCCGCAGTAGGACCCTGAAAAGCCAACGGGCCCCCCGTCGCCAAACGAGGAGCCCGTCGAAATCAAAAGCGGCTGTGAGGCCATCTGCACCCCTCACAAGCCATGAACCGCCCTCGGGCGTCAAGTCAGAACCCCGGTTCTGGCAACGCTACCGGCTTGTCTTGAACGGAGCGCACAGCCTGCGCCGCCGATCGTCCCCCTGTGGCCCTGTGGAAAGGGCCGAGACACGTGTTTGCAGACGAGATCCGCCGCGCCATCGAGGCGGCCGACCGAATCACCCTGCCTCAGGTGACGGCGCTGCTGTGGCGCGCGTTTGGGGATGGACGGGTCTCGGAAGCCGAGGCCGAGGCACTGTCCGGGCTGATCGAGGCGCGCACCGATGCACCGGCCCTGCGCCGGATGCCACACGCCGCACGTGCGCCGTCGCTAGGTGCCGGCATCCAGGTCCATACCGAGCAGGATACCCCTGAAGATCGCCAGGGTACGGCCAGGAGGCGGGGCGTCGGTTCGCGTCCGCGCACGGATGCCTCGATGGAGCGCCGCCGCCGCTGGGCTGCCTCTGGGCGACTCCCACCCGGTCTCGCGGCCCGGTTCACGCTGGCCGAGCAGGCGGTCCTGGCCCTGGTGGCGGCCGAGACCGTACGCCGGAAGGACTGCCGCCTCGCCGTCGGCCAACTCGCGGCGATCGTCGGCGTGGCCGAGACCACCGTGCGCAACGCCATCCGCGAGGCCGTGAAGCTCGGGCTCGTGACCGTCGAGGAGCGGCGCGTGACCGGCTTCCGCAACGACACGAACATCGTGCGCATCGTCTCGGCCGAGTGGATGGCGTGGCTGCGGGTGGCGCGCAAGGGGGTGGTGCTGAACACCCACCCCTCCCCGAACACTCGCCTCTCCCCGCAGGAGGGGGGAGGGTGCAAATCCCCGCGGGGCACGCCTACTGAAGTTCTAATCCTGCTGGAATCGGGGATAACGGAACCGAAAAAGAGCTGCCGAGGGGCAGCGGGCGACCTCGACCGAAGCGCTCGCGCCGGAATCCGCGCGAGTCGTGGCGCGGGCCGAGCCATGAGGTGAGGGCATGCCGCCGGACAACAAACCGAACGCGCCGATGACGCCCCGGGAGTACGTCGAGGCCATAGTGCTGCCGACGCTGCACGAGCTGTTGGGCGCGCGTGATGATCGCCGTCGCGCCTACCTCGCGTGTCTCGTGGTCTGCCACGTTGCCGATTCCGTCGGGCTGGCCGAGGCCGGGCGCGAGCCAGGATTCGCGGAGATGCAGGGGCGGATGCGCAAGCGCGCAGTCGATACCGCAACAGAGGTTGTCCAGGCCGAGGCCGGCCACCGGTGTGCCGAGATCTGGACGGTGGTGCACGGCTTCGCCAACGGCACCAAGCACCCGGCCCGCCTGCCGCTCCTGCCCGGCACGGAGGAATCGGTGTCAGCATTCGCGCTCGACACACCCGGGGCAGGTTTCGACGAAGGACGCTTGGACGTTCCGGGTCTCGCGGTTCACACCGATGCCGAGGTGCTGTTCCTCGACGCCTGTGCGCAGCAGGTGCTCGCCGCGTTCGTGTGCGCGTACCCGCAGCACCTCAGCGGAATCGCTTTGTCGTCGTTCATGGATCCGTACCTGCCGATCCTCGGGCTTGATGTCCGGCGAGAGTTGATGCCGGTGATCAGCGCCTGGGCCTTCAAGCGTCCCGAGATCGCTGAGGTCTGGCTGTTCGGGAGCCGCGCGAAGAGCACGGCACGGCCGGACAGCGACGTGGATCTCGGCCTCGTGGTGCCCGGCGAGCCCGGTCATGACTGGCCTCTGGGCAACTGGATGGCGCTCGGCGGCGCATGGCGCGACGAGGTGCGGGGTATGCTGGGCTGCGCCGTGAGCTTGGAGGCGTTCAGCCGGCCGGGCGAGGAACAGGAGAGGAACAGGATGAGCGCGAGGCCGCGGCACGCTCCCCGGCAATCCTGCTGTGGACGAGGCAGGCATCGGGGGCTGCCGACCCCGTATCCTTGTCGACGCGGTAACCATGCCGGGCCTACCAGCCGCGTCCCGGACGCGAGAGGCTGGTGCTGGCATGGGTGACGATGTGGCCGCACTGCTGCTGACCATGGCGGCCGAGAACGCCGAGCTACGCGGACAACTGGCTGCAGCGCAGGACATGCTCGTTGAGACCGCTATCGACGCCGGGCAGCTGCATGCCCGCATCGAAGTGTTGCAGGACGAGCGGAACGCATGGCGGGAGGAGGCTGAGCGGCATCAAATCGGTCGCCTGCGTCGGGCAACGTGATTTTGAGGGCTGGATATGCGTCGCGGGAAGTTACCGAGCGGTCTTTGAAAGGGTAATCACCCTTCTGAAATGACTGCATTCGAACTCATCCGTGCATTGGCTCACCGCGCTACGGTCAGCGTCGTCGTCACCGACACGACGATAGCATCGCCCGGTCCAATTATTCTGTGTGCCAACGAGGCTTTCGGCCGGCTCGTTGGACGCGATCTTATCGATATCCTCGGACGAAGCCCGCGCTTCATGCAAGGCAAGGAGACGCGTCGAGACACGCTGGATACCTTCCATCGTGCCCTCGCGGCTGGCGAGCGCTTTCATGGCTACCTGACCAACTACCGCGGGGACGGCTCCAAGTACCGTGCGGAGGTCGATTGCCGACCGTTGCACGCCGCCGATGGGCGGATCGAACATTTCGTCGCGTTCGAGCGGGAGGTAGTCCGGCGCATCGGGCGCCCGGTCGAGGGCGCGGGCGGGCGATATGAGCCGACAAGAGTAAGCAACGATCTGTTAACCGATGGATTGCGCGACCTCGGCCTATTCGAACACGCCTAAGTTGTACTGTTGCCAACATTGTTTCCGTCAATATTGTCATCATCAGCTAATGTAGATCAAATTCTGGCGCGCAACACAGTAACAGCGTTGCCATTCAGAAAGAAGTAACCGGCTTCGTGCATCTTCCGTGAAGCTACGGAGTATGTGGTGACGCCTCGACGGGCTATCCCGTCGGCTTCCCAATCCGCCGCCCAGCAAATGATGGATCCGGGAGAAACGACCATGTTCGGCGGAACACGCGCGCATGCGGATCAGGCGGCAAAACTCGACGCGCTCGACCGCTCGCAGGCCGTCATCGAGTTCCAGCCCGACGGCACCATCCTGACCGCCAACGCCAACTTCCTCACCGCCATGGGCTACACGCTGGCCGAGGTACAGGGGCGGCATCACGGCATGTTCGTCGAGGCAGCCTACCGCGACAGTGCCGAGTACCGGGCCTTCTGGGATGATCTGCGGCGGGGCACCTTCCAGTCCGCTGAGTTCAAGCGCCTAGCCAAGGGCGGTCGAGCCGTATGGATCCAAGCGAGCTACAACCCCGTGCTCGACCGCGCCGGGCGCGTCGTGAAGGTCGTCAAGTTCGCCGCCGACATCACTGCCCAGAAGTTGCGCATGCTCGATCTCGATGGGCAGATCACCGCGCTGCATCGCTCGCAGGCGGTGATCGCCTTCGATCCGACCGGCACGATCCTCGACGCCAACCAGAACTTCCTCGACGCGGTCGGCTACCGGCTCGACGAGATCCAGGGCCGGCACCACAGCATGTTCGTGGACCCAACCGAGCAGCAGGGTACGGCCTATCGTGGGTTCTGGGGAGGGCTGGGTCGAGGCGAGTTCGCGGCGGGCGAGTTCCGGCGCATCGCCCGAGGTGGCCGCGAGGTGTGGATCCAGGCCAGTTACAACCCGATCAAGGACGTGGACGGGACGGTGCTGAAGGTGGTGAAGTTCGCCGCCGACATCACTGCGCAGGTGCACGAGCGCCAGCGCCGGGCCGAGGCGCAGCGGACGATCGGCACGGATCTCGACGCGATCGGCACCGCAGTCGAGGCCGTCACGCGGCAGACCGCCGAAGCCGCCGGCATCGTAGGACAGGTATCGAGCGACATCCAGGCGGTGGCCTCGGGCGCTGAGGAGCTGTCGGCCTCGGTCGGCGAGATCAGCCAGCAGGTCAGCCACGCCGCGCGCATGGCCGGCGAGGCGGTCGAGCAGGCCCGCCACACTGGCAGCATCGTCGAGGGCCTGAGCGGGCAGGCCACGCAGATCGGCGAGGTCGTGACCATGATCCAGGGCATCGCCTCGCAGACCAACCTGCTGGCGCTGAACGCCACGATCGAGGCGGCGCGTGCCGGCGCATCCGGCAAGGGGTTCGCGGTCGTGGCCTCCGAGGTGAAGGCCCTAGCCGAGCAGACCGCCAAGGCCACCGACCAGATCCGGGTGCAGATCACCGCGACCCAGGCGGCTACGCGCGAGGCGGTGGGTGCGATCGGTTCGATCCAGGGCACGATCCGATCCCTCGACGAAGTCTCGGCGGCGATCGCGGCGGCGGTGGAGGAGCAGTCGGCGGTGACCCGAGAGATGTCGGGCAGCATGCACACGGCAGCCCACGGGGTGACGACGATCGCCGGTGGTATGGAGGCGATCGCCCGAGCGAGCGAACAGGTCGATATCGCCACCCAGCAGGTGCGTGAAGCGGCGCGAGCGGTGGGCTGAGGCCATGGAGGACGCGTGTGCACAAGCCGCCGTTCGGGCCAGCCTCGACGATGCGCTTGGGGACCTACTTCGTGACGCCACCCAGAACCCGACCGAGCCTGACGCGGTGAGCTGCGCCCGGATCGACGCGGTGCTCGACCGACGGATGGCACCGCATCAGCATCTAGACTGGGCGCTGGCGGAAGCCGAGACGCTGAAGCGCCGGCTCAAAGCTGGTCTGCAGGCGCATGCACTTGATGCTGCCAGGCAAACACATGGCGCGAAACGCGGGAATATGGGGGGAGGTACACCTGTGACGGGCACGATCATCCCGCTGCGCTCCAATCGCGGTGCTACGTCTGAGTTCGACGTCGTCGACGTCACGGCGATGATGCTGCTGCGGGAGGGGCGTGCGGCAACGTTATCAGGTGCGCGGCTCGACGCGATCCGGACGGATCTACTAGCGAAGCGCGTGCAGCTTACCGCGGTGATTGCCGAGCTGCAGGCACGGCCAGCGAGCGGTGACCTCCGGATCGACGCTGTCAACGCCACTCTGCGCGCCGAGGCCAGCACAGGGCTAATCTACCTCGACCTGTTCCTAGAGCAGCTCAAAACATGCGCTTCGCGTGTCGCATGAGGTGAGACACCGAGCTTGCACGGTGGGCGGAATGCGCCAGCCGTTACTGTAGATATGCCTATTAACCATGCCCTAACAAAGGTTAATATTTCGTTGGCGTAAAGCTCGGCTTTGTGAGGAAATACGTAGGCGGGCTGGCGGCCCGTTCCATCCTCCGAGGTCATCATGGTTCGGGTTTCGGCGCCTAGGCTCTCGCTGTGCCCGGGTCTGCGCACGCTTGCGAGCCTCATCGCGCCGCTGGCACTGCTCTTCGCCGGGACAAGTTCGGCCAGCGCTCACGTGAAGTGGTTCTGTGCCTACGACGTGGCTGGGCATGCGCTGGCCTTCCTGACGGCGGCGACGGTGGAGGGCGAGACATCGACCCGCCGGGCGATCTCGCGGTCGGTCAGGCCCTCGCCGAGGAGGGCGCGCACGGCGGCCCGGGCCTCCTCGCGGGTACGGGGCTGCTGTCCAGGTTGGACGGGCTTGGGGTCGTCCGGCGGATCCTGATAGGTACCGGACTCCGGTACCTCCTCCGGTTCGCCGTCGCCCTCGGCGGCCGGGGCCGGCTCGGATCGGACGACAGGGGCAGCTGGAGCAGCTGCGGCGGCCGGGGCATCGGAGGGCGACGGCGGTGGCACGGGAGGGGCTTTGATCCCGGTGAGCCCGTCGAGGAACGCCAGCCGGGCCCGCACCCACACCGGCAGCGGTCCGCCATCCAGGGCCGCCCGCGTCTCGGCACGCTCTCGCCAGTAGGCCGCCTCGGTCTCAGCCGCGATGAGCGTCACCGGCAGCGGGATCGCGGCGGACACCTCGCGGCGCACCTCGGGCGGCATCGTCGCGATAGGCCCGGCACGCCAGCCCATCAGGCTCGGGCCGGTCTCGGGACTGCCCGTCATGACCAGGTGCCACGTGGCCTCGCGTAGGGCCCGCTCCCGATCGCACGGGAGCAGGGCTGCCGCCTCGCTGCCGTAGCGGGCAATGACGGCGGCGCGGGCTTCCGTGCGGGGATCGGCGGTCTTGGCCACGCGACGCTCCCCGGGATCGTCCATTCAGCGAGCTGGAGCGCCCGCAGCACCGCGGCGTCCACCTTGTCGGCGGCTCGGCGGCCGTCGGCGTCATGGTGGTAGGCGGCCAGCGTCTCGATCAGCAGCGGCTCAGGCCCGACGAGACAGAGGCGCAGCGGCTGATGTGCGCCCGGATCGGTGTCGAGCATCAGGACCAAGATGAGGTCGGCCGCGAAGCCGTAGCTGTGCACCTCGCGGAGGCGTTCGCGCGGTGCGACGGGGAGGGTGAGGAGGTCGCCCATGGCCCGCGCTACGCTCAGGTGCCGTCGGCCGGCCGAACAGCCGGCGCCGTACGCTGCGTGACCCTCGGCAGTTGGTGGGGGCCGGATCTAAACTGTGTTGGAGCACGCGCGCTCGACAAGGTGCAGTCTGCCCGCCTCGCGACGTGGAGGGCCCTGCGCATGCAATCCCCTGTCGATGCGGTTCCTCCGCGTTCGCTCATGGTCGAGCTCATCGGCCTGCTGGGCGACTTTCCACCCGACCAGAACCGGCGACAGACCGAGGTGCTCGGGATCCGGCTGGCGGACCTGGAACACCGGGCACGCTCGCAGGGGGCGGCTCCAGAGACGGTGGCGGCGATCCAAGGCGCCCGTGTGCTGCTGGACTTGGCGGAGCTGCCACCCCTTCCACCGTCGGGCGCAAACACGTGACGGCCGAGCTCGCGCCGACCAACCTGCACACGCTGGCCGTGAGCCTGGAGGCGCTGCAGCGGCTGCTCGAGCGCCGAACCACCGATGGAAGGCTCGTGTCGGTCGATCCGGGGCTGATTGGCGCAGCGATCGAGGCTGGATACGAGGAAGTGCGTCGCATCCGAGCGACGCTCGCGACGATACCGGATGAGCCGACGGCTCCCTGGCGGCGTTCCGTCGAGATCCTGAACGCGGCCGTATCTCAGATCAGCGATCTGCTCGATACGCTGGAGGAGATGCTGGGCTACCTGGATGGCTGAATGGGCAGCGCGCATCTCAGGCTTCCGTCGGTTCGGGCAGCAGACTTGCCCACGCCGCAGTATGACGGCCCCTTGTATCGGCTCGGTTGGTGTCGGTCGCGCGGATCCAGGCGCAGATGGTAGCGGCGCCCGTTTCCGCTGTTTTCGAGCTCTGACCCGGATCACAACCTCGTTGATGAGACGCTTGAGGTATGCTGTCGGGATCGGATCTTGCAGCGTGATAGCGTTGTGAGCGGCACCCACACCGTCCGCCGCGATCACCCAGTCCGCATAGCGTCCAGAGATCTTCCTTCGCAGACTGATGCCAAGAGCCCTCGATACGTCCGGCCTTCCCCACCTACTCGCGACGGCCTTGTGGCCCTGGATCGATGCGGTGGAGGCGGTGAGACCGGGCGTGGCAGATCCCCTGCGAACGACGGCGGAGAAAGCCGTGAGGGATATTCGCCACATGATCGTCGTGACGGCCCCAATCGAGACCATGTTGAGGGATGCGCTCAGCGCCTCCGACGCGCTGTCTCGCAGCACGGCCGAGCAGTTCGCTGTCGTAGCGACCGTCCGCATGGACGCCTTACTGTCGCTGAGCGACCTGATCGCGTGGCTGAGGCGCGCCAAGCCTAGCGAGTGGTCGAGGGCCGCTGGGGTCGGGTGGTAGGCGCTCTGCGGGCAGGCCCTCATAGCTCCGCCTCCGTCAGACCGGCCCACGCGGCGGTGATGACGGTTTCGCGCGCGTCGGCCCGGTCGAGGTCGGCGGCACGGATCCGGGCGAGCATGTCGGCGAGCGCTGCCGCGCCGCCGGCATCAGCGAGGTCCTGGCCCTTCCGGCGGAGCGCCGAGCGGAAGGCGAGGGCGGCCGGCGCGCCTGACGGGTGCCGCTCGATGCCTGCGAGCACCACCAGGATCGAGGCGGCGAGCTGCTCGGGGGTCGAGGGCTCGGGGCGGCGCTGGTGCGCGGCGAGGCGGCGGGTGGTGCTGGCGGTGGGCATGGCGTGGCTCAGGCCGCGAGACCCACACGCCTGCGCCTGGGGCGCCAGCGTGGGGCCGTGGCTACCAGATCGGTCGGCTGGCCGTCCGAGCCCTGGTAGAACTCGACGCGGTAGCCGGTCGCCGTGCGTAGGGCAGTGACCTGCCGCCCGCTGACGAGGTTCGGTCCCGTCCCGATCAAGACCGGATCGCAGCGATGCCGCTCGCGGTCGTGCCAGAAGACGGACACCTCGGCGTTCGTGATGAATGCCTTGGCCTGGAGCGATGGACGCAGCGCCTCACACAGTGTCGCGGAGGCTGTATCGAAGCCGAGACGTTCCACCTGCATCAGGACGTCGGCGAAGTCGGCGACCGCGATCCGATCGGATCCAGCCAGACCCAGCACCCGCGTGCCCGGCCTACGGTAGACGGGCTGCGGATCTACGCCGAACAGCTTGAGGGTGGTGCGGAGGTCGCCGGTCGGCAGGCCGAAGCCACTCGCTATGAGCACGGTCTCGGCTTCGATCATCCCGACCCAACCTTCTCGCGCGGCCGCCCTCAAGATGCTTCCGGTCTGTCGATGGCATTTCGCCACCCAAGGGCTCGCGGGTGAACGCTGGGCAGCATTCAGACCCGTCCAGATCGCGTCGAGGGCTGCGGGCGTCATAGTGATCAGCACGGGAGGTCTCCGGGTCAGTCGGTGCGGTGAAGGCGGGCGAACGACGCCAGGACATGCCGGCGGTCGAGGGCGGCGAGGGCGTCGAGCGCCGCGACGGCGGCCGGGAGGTGCACCGGATCGCGCTCGGCGCGGTGCAGGGCGCGGGCGAGGGTCTCGCCACGGGGGCCGGTCGTGAGGTTCACGATGGCCCGCATGGAGCGCAGCCGAGCGAGCCGCTCGGCCGGGTCGAGGCCGTCCGCGAACGGGCCGAAGCGGTCGGCGGCGGCGATCACGGGGGAACCCCGATCGACTGCCGCGGGTGCAACACCTCCCCCACCCCCCTAGCCCCTACGGGGCGTAGGGGTGGTGGAGGGTGCTGCTGGTGTGGCCGATGCATCACTGCATCACCTTGCATCGCTCCACTTTTCGTCGTGGTGCAGATGAGGGTCAGTCCGCCCATTCGCCTACTCCCACGAATGAGCGCTCCACCCGGTTTTCGTCGAGACCATCGACGATCCGCAGGCTGCCGTTCTTGATCCAGGTCTTCAGTAGCTTCTTGATCTGGTCGCGATCGGCCTTGTCCTTCGCGTCGAGCTTCAGCGCTTCTGCGACTGCCAGCCCAACCCAGTCTTTTGCCTGGGAATTCTCGCGATAGCGGCCTTTGCTGACCAGGATCTGGACGGCCTTCAGGTCCTTCGTCGTCACGCCTTCGAAGGGGTCCGGCCAGCGCCAGCTCGTGACAACCCCCACGCTGTCGGCCGGCCGGTCCGCTCTTGCGTTACCGAGATCCACCGAGGCCAGCCGCAACCATGTCGAGTTGTCGGCTGGCGGTGCGAGGTTCGCCTTCCCATCGAAGTATCTGAAGTGCAGGCGACGGTTCATGACCCTCGCCTTCTCGGCTTCCTCGTCCGTCATGGCATTCAGGGCGCGCGTCGCCCTGGCCTTGCTGAGCAGAGCGCTGGCGCCGCGCCCATCCTCCACCGTGACCTCGCCCCCTTGGCCTTTGCGGGCGTGATGCACGAGCTCAATCGCGCAGCCGGTCTCGTCGGCGATCTGCGCCCAGACGGTGGCTACGGTGTTGATGGCGTTGTTGTCGTTCTCGGTGACCTCGTGGGAGGACACGAAGGGGTCGACCACGAAGACGCCGATCCCGTTCTCCAGAATCGTCTGCTCCACAGCCTCGACGACGGGCTCGGCGATTTGCGCCCCGTCCCTGGTCTGCCGGGCGATCACGATCGGGGTCTCGCGCCCGCTGTCCAGAAACAGGCGCCCCTCGATCTCCTCCGGCCGCAACTCGTAGTGCATTACCGCCGCCATGATGCGGCGCTGCATCTCCTTGCGCGGGTCCTCGCCGTTCCAGATCCAGACCCGGGTGCTCTCGTTCGGCGTGATGCCAAGGAGCGCGCGGCCCGTGGCGATCGCCAGGGCCTCGACGATGATGAGGGAGGATTTGCCGATGCCGCCCGGCGAGATCGTCGTCGCGATGAACTTCCGGATGTAGTGCCAGCCGTAGATCCACGCGCGCGGCGGGATCGCGGCTGGGTCGATCCATTGGAACGGTGTAGCCTTGATCTCCGGCGTCTCTTCCTCGGCGCGATCCTCGGCCGCCTCGACGCGCTCCCACAGCGCTTCGACCGTGCCCCCGGCCTCGATCCAGTCCGAGACGTCGCCCTTCACCCGGACCTCGGGGAAATGGACGACGCGCACACGTGATGCAGTGGCCGCGCAGATCTCGATCTTCTTCTCAGCGCACGCCCGGCCTGGATCATCGTTGTCGACGAGGATCCGGCGCTCGCCGTGGTGGCCGAGTTCCGAGCCTCCTGGGATGCACTCGGCGCGGCCATCGAGGATGCCGGTGGCGTGGGCGTGCCCGAGGTGGATCCCGCGATCGAGGACCGCGAGGGCGAGGCATACGAGCGCCTCAAGACCGTGCGTCCGACGACGCCCGAGGGTTTCCGTGCCCTAGCCGGCGCCTGGGCCATGATCCTCGGCGGCGAGCGTGGTGGCGAGCCCGGCCTGCAACACGTCGATCATGCTGCGGACTCATTGATCGCCGGGGCCGGGGTGTGCGTGCCGGGGGTACCGACCGTTCCACCAGCCCGTGGGGCCAATACGATCGCCGGCGGGCTCGCGCACGTCGATGGCACCGTGACGTACCTGGATGCTGCCGGTGAAGCGCACCGCGCGCCGGTGGCGCACTGGATCGGCTTCGTGGCGATGCAGCTCCATTGCCGTGCCCAAATCGAGATGACACGACGGCGGGAGGTCTACGGCGACCTGCTGGGCGCTGAGATCGATCGCCTTGAGGCACGGTCGCGGCGCGAGCTGCGCCTTGATGCGCTGTCCGATTTGGCCTTCCGACCGGACCGGGCGTTCCTGGCGGCCGAGGCTCTTCGGACCGGCGACACTCAGGATGGCGGCACGGCCGGGAACCAGTGCGACCACGTGCACGCACTAATCGCAGAGCACCGGTCAGCCTTCGCCGAATGGGACAGGCTGTCGAACGTCTGGAACGAGATGGCGCCGGATGATCCCGGATACGTTGAGGCTATGGCCGCATCGGAGGAGCCGGGGAAGCGGGAGGCTGCCTCATACGATGCGCTGTTCTCGGCTCGGCCGACGACGCTGGCGGGAGCCGTGGATCTGGCGTCGTACCTCGCCGAGGTCGTTCGCCGGACTCGGATCGACGCCGAGCCGACGGACGGCGAGCGTGCGCTCGGTACCGTCGCGGCGGCGCTGTATGGGATCGCGCCGGGCGGGGCGTTCTCCGGCAATGCTCCGGTGACCGTGAGCCCGGCCCCGGCCGATGCTGCATTGATCGCCCTCGGGACCGAGTTCATAGCGGCATGGGTCGAGGAGGCGCGCGCCGGCACGTCGGAGGCCTACGCCGCGGTCAGCGCAGTGGCGGCGCGGATCGCGGCGGCGCCGGCCGAGACGGTCGCAGGCTACGGCATCAAGGCGCTGCTGGTGGCGCGGCTGTTCGGCGAGGGATCGTCCCCGCTGGCGCCCGAGACCGTGCCGCCGAGTGGGTCGGTCTACAGCGTGTGGCGCATGCTCCGTCAGGTGCAGGAGGGCGCGGCGCGGCTCGCCGGGGTCGGCGTCGCAGCGCCGGCCGCTGACGGGGAGCACGACCTTGCCGGCCTGCCGCTCGTGCAGCTCGTCCATCTCTACGAGGCGCTGGAGCCGTTCGAGGATCTGATCGGACGCGCCGAGAACGCCGCGTGCTTCTGGGACAGGGCGCGGACAGACCGCACGACCGCCGGCGACATCGTCTATCGGGAGAGCGAGCGCATCGGGCGCCTCACGCGCGCCATCGCTGAGGAGATTGAACGGCGCCAGCCCGCGGACGACGCCGAGCGAGACGAGCGGCTGCGGATCCTCTTGCGGCGCGCTGCGTCCCTCGACGGCTTCACCACCGATCGAGCTCTCCTGACCGAGGCGCTGGCCGCGTGCGCGAGCTAACGAGCATGCCGACACGCCCTCTTCCGAGCCCGCGCGTGCTGCTCCTCGGGCTCGTGTTCCTGGCACGGATGTGGGCCTCGGAGCGGCGGTTCCGGCGGCATGCGTGGGCACGGCAGCACCACCAGGTCGCAACCGCGCGGCACCTCGACGGGATGGCGGCCGAGCTGGAGTTCCGGGCTCGGCTGTGCGAGCGGTGTGCGTCCCGGGTGCCCGGATACCGGCAGCCGCGGACGGCGAGCGGCGCGCCGGCCGTCGCGCTCTCCAGCCTCGGCGGCAAGCATCGGCTCTGACGCCCGATACCGCGGGCGATATCACGAGGCCCGCAGCCGCCGCTCCGCCTCGCGCTCCTGGTCTGCCGGCCTGAGATTCAGCCGGGCGCGCAGCGTCTTGCCCGGCTTGAAGTGGATGACCCGCTTGGCCGGGACGGCGACGCTCTGGCCCGAACGCGGGTTGCGGCCGGTACGGGCCTCACGGTCCCGTATCGCGAACGTGCCGAAGTCGCGCAGCTCGACGCGATCACCGTCCGCCAGCGCCGCGCTCATCCGATCGAGGATGGCGTCGACGACTGCCTCGACGTCCTTGGCGTAGAGGTGTGGGTTCTGCGCCGCGATGCGGGCGACGAGTTCGGACCGGATCATGCGCCACGGATGCGGTAGAGGAGAGGCAGCCGCAATCCAATCTGGACTGAAGTGGAGCCTTTCGGGCATGCCTCGGTACCCGCGCACGGTTCAGTTGAGGGTCGGCCGTTGAGATCAACTACCAGGCTGTCCGAGCGGTCGTTCACCCTCGGCCTTTGGCTCGTTGCCCTCGCCTTCGCTGGCTTCCTGGTCGGTCTCGGATCGCTCGTCGTCGGCGACCTGCCACAGGTCGAGCATCGCTACACCCTCGACCAGTTCCTCGACCGCGGGCAGACGGACGCAACCGCTGCTGCGCTGAAGTAGGTCCGTCGCGAGCGCGCCGACAACCAGCAACAAGCGGAGCGGACACAACTCGCCCTGGACGCAGCGCGCTCCGCCTCTGAAGCCTCGCGTGAGACCTTCGCCAACTGGTTGAAGACCCGAAATGCCACACAGCGCGTCGATCAGGATCCCGGTCTCGTCGTTCGCACACAGCAACTCGACGCGCTCAAAGCTGCCGAACGAACGATCGAGGAGCAGCAGGAAGGTCTGGCGAAATCGGATCTCGGCCTCGCGCAGCGGGAGGCTGAGCTGGAGACCACCGATAGCGAGCAGCGCGCTGCCGCCCAGCAGAAGCTCGACGCCGCCGAGAGCGGGCAGGAGCTACGCGTCTTCGCCTACCGCCTCGCCCTTACCCTGCCGCTGCTGGCGCTCGCGGGCTGGCTGCTGCTGAAAAGGCGGCACACGCGCAACTGGCCGTTCGTGTGGGGCTTCGCGCTGGCGGCAGCCTTCGCGTTCTTCGTCGAACTGGTACCGTACCTGCCGAGCTACGGCGGCTACGTTCAGTACGGCGTCGGAGTGGTGGTCACGCTCGTGGCGGGCCGGGCAGCGATCAACGCTCTGCAGGGCTATCAGGAGCGGCAACGCGCCGCTGAGGCACGGCCCGACGAGGAGCGGCGAACCGAGATTGCGACCGATCAGGCTCTGCTGCGCCTTGCCAAGAAGGTATGCCCGGGCTGCGAGCGGCCGATCGATCTCGCGAACTCCGCGGCCAACTTCTGCCCGCATTGCGGGATCGGCGTATTCGAGCGGTGCCCGACCTGTGATCACCGCAAGAGCACCTTCGAGCGGTTCTGTTACGCCTGCGGAAACCGCACGAGCGAAGTGGCTGCGCCGGTCACATGACGAGGTCGGCGATGCCGGCTGGTCAGTGCGGCTTGGCTTGTCCACTCGGACCCCAGCCGTGGGTCTGAACCGCCTTTACGATCTTGCCCTGCATCTCGGGCATCACCGACTGCATCCACTGCTGCATACCCGTCAGCTGCACCTGCGCGAGTTGCGGCTGGGCGGCGGCAAGGTGCTTGCCGGCGGGGGTGGCGTAGAACGCTGCGATAGCCAGCAGGTCGTCCTTGCCTAGGACCGTGGCAAAGCCGCGGGCTTGAATGTCGAGCAGTTCGTCATAGTGCGCGGTTAGGGTCGGTAGAACGACCTCTTGGACCAGCACCTGCGCCTTGTCCGGCTCCTTGATGCCGATCTGCTGCATCATGCCGACCATCGGCCCGGCCATGGCGTTGAGCGTCGCGGTACGGTCGCCTTGCGTCTGCGCGACAGTCTCCCGTGCGACCTTCACCAGAGCCGGATCCGGCGCGGTCGTCGAAGCAGGCTTCTGAGCCGATTGAGCGACCGCAGCGCAAGGCAGCGTAGCTCCAAGGCACAGGCCAACGAGGAGAGTGGAGAGACGCATGAAGCGATCCGATCGCTGTGGTGACGCGACCCAGCTCCGTCGCTGATCGCTCGCCACAGCACCATACGTCAGGGTCGATCGATGTCGACGTGGGAATACCAACGTTGACTTGGCCGTGCGCTCCAGCCGACATGCCATGTCCGGCTACGGATCGCCTCGCGCGAGTCGCCGGCTGGGACATCACCAGGAGCACCGATCGCCGCAGTAGGACCCTGAAAAGCCAACGGGCCCCCCGTCGCCAAACGAGGAGCCCGTCGAAATCAAAGTGGTCTGTGAGGACCGTTGCACCCCTCACAAGCCATGAACCGCCCTCGGGCGTCAAGTCAGAACCCCGGTTCTGGCAACGATACCGGCTTGTCTTGAACGGAGCGCACAGCCTGCGCCGCCGATCGTCCCCCTGTAGCCCTGTGGAAAGGGCCGAGACACGTGTTTGCAGACGAGATCCGCCGCGCCATCGAGGCGGCCGACCGAATCACCCTGCCTCAGGTGACGGCGCTGCTCTGGCGCGCATTCGGGGAAGGAAAGGTCTCGGAGGCCGAGGCCGAGGCGCTGTCCGGGCTGATCGAGGCGCGCACCGATGCACCAGCCCTGCGTCGGCTGCCGCACGCCGCTCGTGCAGCGCCGCAAGGGCCCGGCGCCGAGGCCCATACCGAGCAGCATACCCCTCAGGATCGCCAGAGAGCGGCCCGGAGGCCCGGCGTAGGCTCGCGCCCGCGCACAGATGCCTCGATGGAGCGCCGTCGCCGCTGGTCTGCCTCGGGGCGGCTCCCACCGGGGCTCGCGGCCCGGTTCACGCTGGCCGAGCAGGCGGTCCTCGCCCTGGTGGCGGCCGAGACCGTGCGCCGGAAGGATTACCGACTGTCCGTGCCGAACATCGCCGCGGTCGTCGGCGTGGCTGAGACCACCGTGCGCAACGCGATCGGCGAGGCCCGGAAGCTGGGACTGCTGACGGTCGAGGAGCGCCAGATCATCGGCTTCCGCAACTACACCAACATCATGCGCATCGTCTCGCCCGAGTGGACCGCTTGGCTGCGGCTGGCGCGTACCCGAGACCCACTATCCAAACTTGGATCGTCCGCTCTCGCTACTGCGGCACAGGGGGGAGGGTGCAAATCCGCGAACCGCATGGCTACTGAAGTTTCACTCATATCAGAATCAGAGAAAATGGAACCCAAAGAAAGCTGCCGGGAGGCAGCGGGCGACCTCAACCAAAGCGCTCACGCTAGAATCCGCGCGGTTGGTCGCACTGACCGAGCTATGCCGTGAGGGTATGCAGGCGGCCGATCTATCGAACGGACTGTGATGGCTGATGACGCGCGTTCCCGCTTGGCTGCCACGATGAACATGGGACCAGCTGACGAGGCTACAAATGCATCTCGGCCCGTGCTCTCGGAACAGATCCGACAGCGCCTCGGGCGCCTACTCGCGGCCGCCTACGCTCAGGAGGATGCCGAGCAGAACGCTGCAGGGCGCTTCGCTGGCCTGCTAGCTCGACTCGACACAGCAGTCGGAGAAGCGCGCAGCCGCGACGAGGCCGAGTTCCGGAAACAGCTTTTGGCTGTGACGCCGAGCCTCCGCCGGTTCGCCATATCGCTGGCACACGACGTGATCGCAGCCGACGATCTCGTACAAGATACGCTCCTACGGGCCTGGAAGAACCGGATGCGCTTCCAGCCCGGCACGAACTTCGAGGCTTGGACCTTCACGATCCTGCGCAACAACTTCTACTCCGGTCGTCGCAAGCACCGGGAGGTGCAGGACGACGACGGTAGCTACGCCGCCCGCCTGACCTCTTTGCCCGAGCAAGGAAGCCGCCTGGAACTGCAGGACGTCCAGGCCGCCTTAGACCAAATACCGGAGGTCATGCGCGAGGCCCTAATGCTCGTGACGGTGTCAGGTTTGCCCTACGAAGAAGTGGCCGCAATCATGGGCTGCCAACTTGGAACCGTGAAGAGCCGCGTTTGGCGTGCGCGGGATCTGCTCGCCCAGGCGCTTGGCTACACCGGAGCCGAGATCGGCAGCGATGCCGTGTTGCTTTCAGCCCTTGATGGATCAGGCGAGATCGGCGGGTGAACCATGATTCGTGTATCGCGTCTGCGGTAGAACCAACGATCTCGCATGCCCAGATCCGGGAGCGTGCCTACGATCTGTGGGACCGACACCACCGGCCAGACGGCTACGATCTGCACTTCTGGGTGATGGCGGAGCGTGAGCTAAAAGCCGAACGCATGGCCACGCTGGACGCACGGCTCGCGACGGAGGAAGGTATTCCCGATCCCGGTGGCCCCGATCTGCCGACGCCCGGCGAGCCGCCGCCAAGCGAGCCCGGTCCCGGCGATCCGCCGGCCACGCAGCTTCCGACCGATCCCGTGCCTGGCGACCCGATCGGACCTGACATCTCGCCAGGCGATCCGACCGGCCCCGGCACCGTCATGTGAAGCGGCGCCGGGTCAGCTCGTCACATATCGAAGTGCGGCACGGTCTTGCGCGTCACGCATCCATGATGCGTTGTGCGATGGTCGTGTGAGCCGTATCGCCCTCCTTGGCCTCATCGAGAGAGGCCTGCATCGCCCGTGCTGTCTCGTCCATTCCGATCTGCGCGGCATAGGTGCGGATCGTGCCGAAGGCGGCGATCCAGTAATGCAGAGCGAGTTGGCCGTTGGCGATAATGCCTAGGTCGCGGGAGGTGTCGTCGGGCGCCTGTTGCCGGATCATCCGGCTGACTTCGTACAAGCCCTCCAAGACCGGGTTCTTCGCCTCGCCGCTCGTGCCACCGGCCTCTTGGAGCGCCTGCTCTATGCGTTGCGCCCAGCCCTGTGAGACCTTGTTGCCGGTCTCCAGCGCAGCCTTCAATTCGGGGTGACGCGCGTCCTGTCGGATCTCGGCAGTCGCTTTTGCTGCCACCTCGCTCCCGGCCTTCATCGCGGTCAAACCCTGTGCCACGAGCGTCTTCAGAGCGTTGTTGTCCATGATAGCGGTCCTACGTTCCGAGCACCCAAGATCGTTCGGGCTCATCGGTGAAACCGCGCGGTAGGCGGCCAAGTTTTGAGCGCTTATTCCTGAAGCCCTGCGGCAGATCCGCCCACCCGATCACGTCCAAGTTGATGCGCTCTGCTTCCTTGCGCCAGCGTCATCCAGCAGACTGAGCTATCAGTCACCAACAGCTGGACAGAGCTGTGTTAGTCCTGAGGTTCGCGAGCCGACCGCAATGCGAGTTCAGCCTTTGCGTCTGCTATTCCAGTAGTTTCGCCTGGTCGACGCGCTGTTCAGCCTCGTGTTCTGGTTTGGCGCGCTGATCCTGGCTTTACGCCTGCGACGGCGGCAGGATCGATGATCTCTTCGATCAGCACCCTCGGCAGACGCCCGACATCGTGCGTCGGATCTTCGTATCCCAAGCCACGTCCCGAGCCTTGGCTTGCGCCTCGATTTGCTTCGCAGCCGCCTCGTTCACTTTGAGGGTGACAGGATCGATCAGCGGAGCCGATTTACCCCCGGATGACGACACGACCGGCTCAGCGAATGCGGGCCCGCTCAAGGCGAGCGTAGCAGCAAGGAAGACAGCGCGCGGCATCGTGAAAGGTCCTAGCGAGGCGGCTTCATTACGCCTGACCGCGATCCGAGTTCCTGCTGCCTATCGGAGACTTGATCTATGCGGCGCTACAAGCCGTGGGAACAAAACTGCGCTTGGTTAATTCTGACCCTGGATCGCTGCACGGCAGCGGTCGGTATCGACCGTCATGAGGGGGCACGCTCATTTCGGGAGATAAGATCATGCTGTACCGTACAGTCGTACCGCTCCTCCTCGCCGTTGGCATCGCGACACCCGTCTTGGCTGAGCCCGGTGCTATGGGTGAGCCGAAGATGCTGATCCACGGCAATTACTGCGGCCCAGGTAACAACGCTCCTCTACCGCCGATCGACGCCCTCGATGCGGCCTGCGCCCGGCACGACGCGTGTACGCCGAACGGCACGATGCCGTCGCGCGCCTGTAACGCCCGTTTGGAACGGGAGGCTGATGCGATCTCACACGATTCAAGGCAGCCTGCCGATGTTCGAGCGATGGCCGGCTTTGTCGCTGCGGGTGCGGCCATGCTTCAGGTCGCCGATGGGCCTGGGATTGGCCAGCCCAAAACGCGCACGGCTGCGAAGCGATGAACCAGCCGAGCTGAGCGGCTGAAGCCCCTCAATTCGGCCTTATGTCGGTAGCCTCAGAGGGATCTATCAACCGACCCACGCCATCATACCCTCAGCGACCGGCTCCGGCCGCGGGCCGGAAGAGCAGCACCGGGGTCGGGCCGCGATCGGCCTCGGTGTGGTCTCGCCAGCGCAGTCGCGCCATTGCCGAGAGCTGCTGTCAGGCCGACGCGACGACATCGCCCCGCGCAGCTGCTACTGCACACTTCTTTCCCGCATACGTGCCCGAGGTGTTCGCGACACCACACGGCCCGGCGCGGGCAAGCACGCGACGACAGGCGCATCCGGTCCAGTTCACCGGATGCTCACCCGTGACGCCTAGGCCGGGCAGTCTCGTGAGGGTCGGCGCGATGCGGCGGGACTGGAGACCGCGAGCGCCGGCCCACGGCCCATCTATGCGACCAGCCCGTTCAAGCAGCATCGCGTGTGCCGTAGGTGCGAGCAGCATGCACCATGCGGGTGAGCTGATCGAGATCCAACTCCATGTCATCGATCTGCAGACGCGTGCACAGCCCACCAAGCTCCAGGCGCAACGCCTCGATCATCGCGTCCAGCGACTCTCCCAGGGCCCGGATCTGTGCCCCGCGGGGGCCGAGATCCACGCCTTCGGCAAAGGCGCCGGCTAAGACCGCTGTGATACCCTGGACCTTGCCGAAAGGAACGATGGATCGGAGTTCCTCGGTGCTCATCGTAGCCTCACGCCGCGCGCACGGTAGCCAAGAACCGGCCGACCTCGGCCGCGAGGTGCTCGGACTGGCGCGATAGCTCGGAGGCTGATCCCAGAACCTGGCTCGCCGCCGCCCCGGTTTCCTCAGCTGCCCCTGCCACACCGGCGATGTTGTGCGTCACCTCGCCCGTACCCTGTGCGGCCTGCGAGACGTTGCGCACGATCTCCTGCGTGGCCGCGCCTTGCTCTTCCACCGCTGCAGCAATCGAGGCCGCCACGCCATTGATCTCGCGGATCCGCCCGGTGATGCCGACGATCGACGTGACGGCCTGACTAGTCGATGCCTGGATCTGCGCGATCTGCCCGGAGATCTCGCTCGTGGCCTTCGCGGTCTGCTCGGCCAATGCCTTCACCTCAGTGGCGACCACGGCGAAGCCCTTGCCGGCGACTCCGGCGCGAGCGGCTTCGATGGTGGCGTTCAGCGCCAAGAGGTTGGTCTGGCCCGCGATGGTCGAGATCAGCCCGACCACGTCCCCGATGCGAGTGACGGCCGCGCTCAGCTCCTGAACCAGTGCGCCAGTCTGATCGGCCTCCTGCACGGCGCGCTGCGCTAGACTGGCCGAACCGGCAACCTGGCGGCCGATCTCCTGCACTGATGAACCAAGCTCCTCGGCGGCGGCGGCGACGGTGTTGACGTTGCTGGCGGCTTCCTCAGCGGCGGCGGCCACCGTGGTGGATTGGCTGGCCGTCTCGGTCGCGGTGGCAGTCATGGTCTGCGCTGTCGCCTGCAGCTCGGTCGCCGAGGATGACACCATGCCGATGACGCTACCGACGGCGCGGTCGAAGCCGTCAGCCAGTTCGATCATGGTCCGACGCCGCTCGGCCGCGGCAGCCTCATCGGCGATGCGTCGCATCTCAGCCTGCTCTGCGGCTTTCTGCGCAACCATACCCTTGATGCCGTCGACCGCGCGTCCGACAGCTCCGATCTCATCGCCCCGAGCCGCTTCCTTGATCTCAGCCTCGATCTCGCCTCTCGCCATACGCTGCAGGACGGACACGAGCCGACCCAACGGACGTGTCAGCAAGGCGTAGACGAGGAAAGCGAGCAGCCCGGCGATGGCGACGCTCGCGATGCTGCCGACGATGCTGGACGTGTAGGCCGTGCTGAACGACCGCGCCTGTTCCTCGTTGCGGGTCACGAGGAGGTCGCGTTCGGCCTTCTCCAACTCGCCGACCTTCGCACGGAATGCATCCATCGAAGCCTTGCCGGCGCCGCTCGCCTCCATGGCACGAGCCTTGTCGAGATTGCCGCCCTCCACGAGGGCGATCTCGCGGGCGGCGATATCGTTCGCCCATGTCTCGGACGACCGGTCCATCTCGGTCAGACGCTGCTGCTGTGCGGCGTTATCCGAAGTGAGGTTCCTCACTTGGCCCAGCAGATCCTTGTAGGCGATTTTCCCGACCTTGTATGGCTCAAGGAATTTGGCATCAGCTGATACGAGGTAACCGCGAACGCCGGTCTCTTGATTGACCATGGCTTGAGTTAGATTGCTGAGCTTGTCGAGCACATCATAGGTGTGGGTCGACCATCGGTTCGTCGTCTCGATGGACGAGAGCCTGTTGTACCCGATTGCGCTGATGCCGACGGTGACCGCGGCGAGCGATCCAAACGCGATCGCGAGTTTGGTCGTGATGCTCACATCATTCAAAGAACGCATGATTTATTTCGCTGTCCGGCGTCGGCAATTTCCAGAAATATTTATGAACAAATAAATGGGTAAAATATGGTTAACTCGCACGAATATGTGATTTAGAGAGCCTTATACACCTTGCGTTGAATTTAATTCGTCGTTGCAACTTTATTGATTTAGTGAGTAGCTGCCTTCTGAGTATGAATTTGATCCTTCTTCGTGGGGTTGGCACTGGCAGCATCGACATTGGAGGAAGCGCAGTCACTGCACGTGGATGGTGAGCTTCATCTTCGGGTGGATGCCGCATTGGATAATGAAGTCGCCCGGCTCCTTGAGCGTCAGTGTAGGCTGTTTGCCGGGCTCCTGATCGCCGGCGTCGAACGCGAACCGATCGGCCTCGATGAACGCGTGATGGACCGCGTTGTCATCGCCGTTGACCAGGGTGATCGTATCGCCCCGGTGCAGGAACAGATCGGTCGGGTCATAGTGCCGGCCCTTCTGCAGCACGATGCGGATGGCGCTGGAGAGACCGGCCTGGGCCGGCCCGAGCGCAGCCATACCCACGACGAGCGCGACGGCACCGCAGCGGATAAGCAGAACGCGTAGATTGCAAATCGGCACGGCTACAACCGGTATAAGAACTGTATTGGCAGTAGTATCTGGTATCGTTGGTGTCTTCAACGCTTAACGTAGGTCTGTATAAGCATCCAAATTGAAGAGTACTTCGCGGGTGATTGGCGCGATGGGCGGTATTTACTGCTTGCGCATAGCAAAGCCGAAACCATAGGCTGTCTTGACGTCAGGCGTAGGGGCCGTCGAACAGATCTTCGAGCGCCTTCCGCCGGAACAGCGTGTGCCAGCGTCGCCGCTGATGCTCCGGCCGGTCGTGGATCATGTGGCACCGCTGGCATAAGGCCGCGAGGTTGGCACCCGCGTTGTTCGAGGTGTCGTGGTCCCGGTGGGCAGCGGCCAGGACGACCCTTGTCCGACGGGCTCGCCCGAGGATGTCGGTCTCTGCCGCGATCCGGATCCGGCGCCCCCACCCATCGCGCCACCGTCCGGCTTGCGCGTCCCACCAGCGCCCGTCTCCGAGGTGGTAGACCATGCGTCCGTGCGGACGCCCGCAGCCCTCGCAGCAGCCCCTCGCCCGCCCGAACCGGATCACGGCCGAGAGCTGCGCCCAGTCGATGGGGTAGAAGAAGCGGTGCTCGGGCCGGATCGGCATGATGGCGCAATGTGCCACCGAGCGTGAAGAAAGCGTAGCGGCAGAAGGCTGCTACGAATGGCGGATGGACCTATCTGATCTCCAGTTCTTGGCCTTTCTGGCTGCAGCGATCCAAGGCCTGCTCCTGCCGGTGATGATCACGTGGTGGAAGGACCACCCCAGCATCCCGATTGCTTTGTTCAGTCTCGCGTTCTGGCCTGGCGCGCTGCTCCTGGCCCTGAAGCTGCAACACGCGCGGGATCTGTAACCACGACCTTCGCGGATCCCTGAACGATCACGACCATGGCGACGTTCAAACCCGGACCGATCGAGCTGATCCGTCTGGAGGAATGTCCATGTCGATGAAAATACTGATCTTAGCGACCGCACTCACACTCGCCGTCTCCGGCGCCGCTGTCGCTCAGACCGCGGCCGGCGGAGGCAGCGCCGAGGGCAACATGAACAACCCCGGCTCGGTGAAGAGCAATTCCGAAAAGTCCATGGAGGGCGGCGGCGGCTCGATGGGCACAGGGACGATGAGCACAGGCACGGGTCCTGGCACCGCAGGTGGTCCGCCTGTCAGCACGCCCGGTGCGCCTGCAGGCAGCGGGTCGGGCAACGGGGCGACCGGCAGCGGTGCAGCCCCAAGCGGCAAGTAATTCATCATTGCCTCGCGGTTCCTAATCGCGGGGCATCTTATGTATTCCAGGATTTTACTCAGGCGCTACAAAGCACCGAGGTCCAGGCCTAAACGATACTTAAGTCTCATCGAGGGTCGGCACTCGATGAGACCAGATCGGTAAACCAGTCTCGTCAAGCAGAACTGCTACGCTCAAGGTCATGCCTGGCGACGCGCAGCGATACAGTTTCGCTAAAGCGATTGCCTCGCCGGGTCCGTCAGCGCCCAACGATACTTCGTCGAAAGCTGCGCCTGCATGTCCGGTCTTGAAGCGCAGGACACACTTTAGGTGGTAGATCGGCACTTGTTGGGCCTGCGCACACCGATCTTAGCGACCGCGCAGGAAAAAGAACCACAGCAGGATGACAATCGGAATTGGCACTCCGATCAGCCACAGCAGGCTGCCTGTAAGCATGGCGTCTTTCCTCCGAAGATCGAGTAACGGCATTCCGAGTGAACCGTTCCGCCATTTGGATGACGACAGCTGAGGTGTCTACGTTCCCCGCCAGCGGCCTGACGCGAGAATATCCCCCACGTCGATGAGCTTGAACCACAGCCGACCTGCCCCGTTGATGCCTCATGTCGACGATGGATCCACATAACGATCGCCCCTGCGACCGTCTCCGGTGCAGACTTGCCCTCAGCATCCTGCTCGATGAGCAAGTCATTGCCGCGCTCGCCAGGGCGACCGCCGTTCTCCGTGAAGTGAATGACCCGGCCGTACTTGATCTGGAGCATGCGATCCGCACACACCGGATCGGCATCTTGAAGCAGCGGGCCGTCTTGGGGGCTGCCGGGATCGACCTGTGATGGGACAGCGCCGCCTCTACGTCGTCCGAGGCGCTGCGAAGAATGGCACCATCACCTACAAGTGCCCAACGGCGGACTGGGCCCTGCGGAAGCTGCGAGACTTAACGGCGGCTGGGCGTCAGAACATCACCGTCACCGATCCGGACGGCACCCCGCTGACCGAAGCCGACCTGGTCGGCATCGTGGAAGGCTCGGGCGCTGCCCCCACCGAGGATGTGATACCGGCCGCGCCCTAAATCACACGTCAGCGGCTTAAGCGTAGGGAAGATCAATCTACACAGGGTGGCATGGCCGCAGAAACTGCCGCCATGTTCGCTCCAGATGCATCGACGCGTATTAACCATTCTCTAACAAGAGTTAATATTTCATTGGCGTAAAGCTCGGCTTTGTGAGGAAATACGTAGGCGGGCTGGTGGCCCTCTCCATCCTCCGAGGTCATCATGGTTCGGGTTTCGGCGCCCAGGCTCTCGCTGGGCCTGGGTCTGCGCACGCTTGCGGGTATCGTTGCGCCGCCGGCACTGCTCTTCGCCGGGACAAGCTCGGCCAGCGCTCACGTGAAGTGGTTCTGCGCCTACGACGTGGCCGGCCAGCCGCGCGGCCTCGAACAGGTACTCTGCCCGAACTTCGAGTGGCTCACCGGCCTCGCCATCGTCTGCCTGATGCTCGGCTGCCTTGCCGAGGGCATGCCGCTGGGCAGCGCCCTGATGAACGCCCTGGACCGCGTCACCTCGTGCATCCGGACTGATACCGAGCTGCTGGTCCGCTGCACCCTCGGCTTCTTCCTGGTCTCGGTTTGGGGGCTCGGCGGCATCATCCTGACACCTGAGCTGAAGACCGATGCAACCTGGATCCCGTGGCTGCAACTTGCCATGGCCGTCTGCCTGATCTCGCGCCGGACCATGCCGTTGACCGGCCTGGGCATCGTCTTCCTGTTCTCCTTCGCCACCGCGCAGTACGGCCTATTCCACCTCGCCGACTATCCGGTGTTCCTGGGGGTGGCCGTCTACCTGATCTGCCAGGGGCTCGACGTGAAGCCTTTCAATATCCGTCCCCTGGACATCGTCCGCTGGACAGCTGCCGTCACGCTGATGTGGGCCTCGGTCGAGAAGTGGGCCTACCCGCAGTGGACGAATCCGCTGCTGGCTGCCAAGCCGCAGATGACCATGGGCGCCTCGCCCGAGCTGTTCATGCAGGCCGCCGGCGTCATCGAGTTCACCCTCGCCTTCGCGCTGATTTGGACGCCGCTGGTGCGTCGCATGTCCGCGATGATCCTGGCGGCGATCTTCGTCTCGGCGGTGTTCGAGTTCGGCAAGGTCGACGCGATCGGCCATTCCGGGATTATCGTGGTGCTGCTCGGCATCGCCGCCGACGACGTGCGGTCCGCAGTACGGGTGCGCGATGCGGCCTGGGCCCCGGCCTACTTCGGCGGTGCGCTCGCGATCTTCCTGGCGCTGTACTACGTCGGCCACGAGGCGATGTATGGGGGCTCGATTGGTCTGCCGGTGATCTGAGGCGCTACCAGCCGACACGTGTGGGAAGCGCGCCTACCGCACGTGGACGGCGAGCTTCATTTTCGGATGGATGCCGCAAAGGACGGCGAAATCGCCCTCGGTCGGGAAAGTGATGACAGCTCGGCCTCCGGGCTCTATATCGCCCGAGTCGAATGCAAACGTTTCACTCTCGACGTAGGCCTGATGGACGAAGTTGTCGTCGTTGACCACGGTGATGTGCTCGCCGACGTGGAGTGCGACGTCGCCGGGGCCGAAGCGCTTGCCCTTCTGGGAGATGATGTGATCGGATGCTGAAAGGCTCGCAGTGGCTAAGCCGGTCATGGCGGTCGATCCGAATGCCCCGAAGAGCATCACCAATACCAATTTACGGTTGCAAGGCTGCATCGTATACACCGGACACTGCGTCAATGGTGCTATAATCAAGATTGCAGGGGTTAAGAGCGTCACAAGATTTTGTATTAAGAGCCAAAATCATGTGGTTGTGATCACCCTGCGCGAAAAAAAACAATGCAGGTTAGTTTAGGGCCCGTGGGTGCAGCGATACCTCGCCCGTGAACCGCGCTGGCATCAGCGGGCAGCCATCGTAAGCACGGCGGTGCCGTAGCCAGAGGCCACCCTGTGCCGTGCTGTTCACGTTGGATCGACACGCGGCCGTGGCACACCGGGCAGCGTTTGATTGCGGACGGGTAGCGGGCATGTGCGACGGCGAGACTGATTGGGCGCCACGCGCCATTGCTCCGTACTTCGCATTTGATTTCGTCAGATGTCGGCATGGCGACCAGACTGCCTCGGGCGCTTGAACGATATCAACCTCAAGGACGTTCAGACCTGTCCGATCAGATCGATCCGCCCGGAGGAAAACGCCATGATGAAGACTCTTGCCCTCGCGGCTGCCCTGTCATTCGCAGTCACAGGAGTAGCGTTCGCTCAGATGTCCACAGGAGGCGGCAGCGCTCAAAGCAACATGAACAATCCCGGTAGCGTGAAAAGCCCATCAGAAAAGCGCATGGGCGGCCAGCGAGGCATGATGGGCATGCGGCACATGAAGCGTCATCGGCGTCACCATATGCGCCGTTCGCGGATGTAACTGTCGCTTGCCCCGCGGGTCAGATACCGCGGGGCTCCCCATGGTTGTGGCTAGGAAGCCGGCGCGAGCACGATCGCCTCGGTGACAAGGTGATAGAACCGGCCCTCAAACAGCGTCATCACTGCTACGGTCGCCGCATGCGACTCCGGCCGGATCGACGAAGCGAGGCAGGCGTCCAGGGCTTGCTGGTCCGGGAAGTCCATCTCCAAAATCATCGTGATCGGACGAGCGTCTGGATCCTTGGAGATGAGGCGCTGCACCCGCACCGCTGTGACGCCGGGAAAGCGCCGCCAGAGTGGCTCCAGTTCATCGCGCACGCGGTCGAAGAACTCGTCCTCCCGACCGTCGCGTACCGTACCCTCGTAGATCGCCGTCCTGGTTAGCATCATATCCTCCGGCCTTCAGGCGAAGATCGTCCTCGAAAGGTCATAAGCGATCCTGGACGGCTGACCCAGGCTAGTCACGACGCTGCTGTGGGTACCCCTGCCCACCATCCTCGCATACCAGGACGATACAGCTTCGACCCAGAAGTTTTGCAAACCTGCATTCCGCGGCACCCCATCGAAGCTACCCGGGGCAAACTGAGCCCATTCCGGCAACATGGTGATCGGCCGCATGGCGCAGCTGGGATCATCGGGCATCTGGCCATTGTTGTAGGATGGGACGAGCGGGAAAGAGGTCGCTGTGAGGATCAAGATAAGCTTAGCGTTTGCCGCTCTTGTCGCCGGGCTATCAGGGCCTGTTCCTGCTTGGGCTTGGACTTCACCGGGTTGCACCAATCTGCCCGAATACGAGCGGGCGCTCGGTGCTCTCCAGGGTATGACAAGTGCCTGTGATATGAGCATCGAAAGGGCGAACAGGATCGTGGCTGCTCAGGGATACAGACCCGGAGGGTTATTCGGTGCGCTCATGAGCGGTCCGAGCCAGCCAGTCGCGGGAGCGGTTCCGATCACAGACTACACGGACAGCCGCGAACCGCATCCGCACCTCCGCCGCGTTCACCGCAACACCGTTCATAGCCGTGAAGCCGTCGTTCGCTGAACTGCGCTCGCTGGAGTGGCATGGTTACATGCCCCCCTGGTTAGAGCTGTTCCCACCTATGTAGCGACGGCCAAGTCGTCCTCGTATCCGGCGGCGGTAATGCAGTTGCGGCACTCGTCTGGTGTGAAGCGGGTGAAGGCCTCGCGGATAGCAGCCCAGAGGTCGGGCACAGTGCGGGCGGCGGCAGTCCTGAGCAGATGCTTCAGCTTGGAAAAGATCTGCTCGATGGGATTGAACTCGGGACTGTAGGGCGGAAGGTTCAGGATCCGGGCACCCACCGCTTCGATCGCCTCGCGCACGCCGACGACCTTGTGGGCCCGCAGGTTGTCGAGGATCACGGTGTCCCCGGCTTTCAGCACCGGGACGAGGCTGTCGGCGACGTAGCTGCGGAAGCGGGCGCCGTTGGTGGCGCCATCGACGAGACTGAGCGCGCACAGGCCGGTGCTGCGCAGGGCGGCTGTGACGGTGGCCGTTTTGTAGTGGCCCTGCGGCACGAAGAGCCGGCACCGCTCACCGCACGGGGCGCGTCTGTAACGGCGGGCCATGTTGGTGGCGGCCGCGGTTTCGTCGAGGAAGACGAGCGTGTCCGGGTCGAGGTCGGGCAGGGCCTCGAACCAAGCTTGGCGGGCCTCCCTTACGTCGGCCCGCTCCTGCTCAGCCGCGTAGAGAGCCCCTTTTTGCGGGTGATGCCGTGGCGGGCGAAGAAGCGCGACAGGCCGCTCGTGCTGGTCTGCACGCCCTGCGCGGCCAGGGCGTCGCGCAGCTCGCGCAGGAAGAGTTCGGGCCGGGCTTCGTAGGTGGAGAGGATCCGATCGGCCTGCATCTCGATGGCCGGACGACGATCGTCGCCGCGCGTCGGCTTGGGCGCGACGTGGCTTTCCTGCGTGAACCGCTCCGACCAGCGGCTGGCACTCGACACGCTTACACCGAACCGGGCCGCCGCTCGATGGAAGGAGGCGCCCTCGGCCACGGCCGCCACGACACGCTCGCGCAGATCGACAGACAACGGTGAAGGCATCCAGGGCTCCTTCGCCACCCAACGCTGCAAACCGTTAACCCGTCGCAACGCAGCCGGGCACGGCTCTAAGGCTATGCGAACCGAGTGGGATGCGTGGAAGAGGGGGCTGAGCGTCTGCAAACGCGCAACCTCCGAACAGGTTGATAAGCCATCTACACCAAAAGCGGTTCGCCGAGCTTCATGCCCAGCCGTTTCGCTGCGTCGCGCGACAAGCCGCCGACGATCTCTAACTGCGCCTTGGACGGGACGTTCAGCGCAATAGCTTCCAGCGCCTCGTCTGGCGTGGTCGCCAGTACGGCGTACACGCGCACCGCTTCGCGCTTCTGCGACACGGATACGAGGTAGGCTCGGCGCTTCGGCGGCTTCGGCATGTTGCCGGCTTACGGGCGGAGGGGCTGTCCGTTATCGTGATCGTGTGCCGGTCTCACAAGTTCGACTTGGGATGAGCCTGTAAACCACGCGGATGGGCATAGCCTGGTCGCTCACAATCCCGCCGCGATCGGCGCGCCTGCTGGGGACAATGGCGGGGGCGGCCCGCCGTGTTCGAGCCGCCGGGAGTACCTGCGTTGCGCAACACCCTGCTGGCGCTGCTTGCCGTTCTCGTCGTGATGGTCGCCCATGCCGCCTACCGGCTAGTGAGCCTACCCTTCCGTTTCCTGCGCGGCCTGTTCCGGCACAAAGTTCGGCCGGCCCCGCTGACGGCCCGATAACTTCCCTTCGCTATCCTGCAGTCGGGCCGCGTTGCGTATCGGCCTGCCCGCTGGTGAGATCGGGCGCTCCCCCCGCCCCGTGATCAGATCGGGGCGGGGCCGAGCGGCCGGTATGAAGGGGAGCGCCTGTGCCGGTCCTGCCAAAGCGGAAGCTGTCCGACGCGGAACTGGACCAGTTGGCTCGTGAGCTGTTCGCCGAGGTGCGAGCGCAGCATGTAAAGAAGCCGCAGGGTAAGGCAGACGACGCAACTGCTGACGTCGGGGCGGATCTGCTGGACTGGCTGCTGGATGGCAGCGATGGCGACGGCGGTAGTGCTGATTACAGCGGCGATTGAGCCGCCCGCGCCTCAATCCCTGAAGATCCGGACCTCGCCACTAGAAAGTTCATCGCGTTGGTCGGCGCACCACTGCTGCTCACCGACCTCTTTCACCTCGGCGTAGCGTCGCGCCAGTTCGTCCTTAAAGGCGGCGTTTGCCCTATCTGGACCAAGCACCTTGGTAGCTACGTCACGCGCGGTCTGTGAGATCCGCAGGGCGGTCGTCCCGTCGATCGCGAAGTGCTTGCCGCAGAACGTGATGATAGCCGATTGCGCGCTGGACGCTCGCAGCAGGGCAAGAGCCTGCTCATCCTGGGTTTGGGCGTAGCTGGATGGGGCATAGAGGCCGGCGGCAAGGGTCAGGGCAATAGGGGCTCGGCAGCGCATGACCACGTCTCCGGCAGCCGCACCTCCTGCTTTCACCAGCGGGGCAACGACGCGGTGGATCGTAGGTTGGATACAGGCCGAGCGCGATGCGGCCGATCGATCGCGGATGGCATCCATGCGATCCTCTTAAGGCAACTTGATCCGATAGCCGTCGAGCGGTGCAAGGGTTCGCTAACCCAAAGTCTCCAGCGTCGCTGCCATGTCTCGGCGAACCCTTCAAACCCTGAAAGGCGCTCTTTGGATCGCCGTTCTTGCTCTGTGCTGCTTCTCGGCCTCTATGCTGGTAGAGGCTAATCGTCCCGCAGAACGAGCCGTAGCGCACCTGCCGTCTGCGGATCCCACAACGACCGGAGCTATCGATCGCGCTCCTATCCGATGGTGTGGTGCTGCCTCTTGGTGTCGCTAAACCTGGGCTGCCCCCTGAAAAGTGGCTCTTCGCCAAGTTTGGTGGATTGGGTTGGTGGGAGGGATGCCGGAAGGTAGCTCCTGGCTGAACCGGGCGGGGATTCTCAGATCAGGGTATGACCCTTCTCTGTCACATCCCCGGTTGTCGCCTTCTCCACGTCACGCGTGAGGAGAGCACTGCCGTTCGCATTTCCGCTCAAGCGAAGCGCGGTCATGCCCGTTGCCCACGCTGTCGTACGGTCAGCCGGTCGGTGCATAGTCGCTATCACCGGCGTCCCGCCGACCTGCCGACGAGCGGTCAGGAAGTGCGTCTGACCCTGACGATCCGACGTTTTTACTGCCACGACCCTGCTTGCGCCCGCCGAACCTTTGCCGAGCGTCTGCCGGGCCTCCTCGACCGCTACGCTCAGAGAACCTGCCGGCTGGCCGATGCTCAGGTTCGGACCGCGCTGGCGCTCGGTGCCACACCCGCCGCCCGGCTGCTGCCGCACCCGGCGATGCCCACCAGTGCCACGACGCTGCTGCGGGGTATCCGCAAATGTCCGCTGCCGACCGGATCCAAACCGATCATCGTCGGTGTCGACGACTGGGCTCTGCGCAAGGGCCGAACCTATGGCACCATCCTTGTCGACCTCGAACGCCGCCGCCCCATCGATCTGCTGCCGGATCGTTCGGCCTCGACGCTAGCGGCCCGGCTCCGGCGCGACCCACAGGTCCAGGTCGTGGCACGGGACCGCTCGACCGAATAGCGCGTGGGACCGCCATGGGTGCGCCCGATGCCGTTCAGGTCGCGGATCGGTGGCATCTCCTGCTCAATACCCGACAGATGGTCGAGCGCTGGCTCGCCCGCGTCCATTCGCGTCTGAAGCTGTTGCCGGCCGTGGCCCCGTCATCGCCATCGATTCGGCGCGTCATGCCCTACCCGCGCGCACCGTCCGAGATGCTCGCGCGGGCCGCGGCCCGCGGTCGATGGGAAGCCGCCTATGACGACGTGCGTCGCCGCCATGCGGAAGGACACTCGCTTCGGCGCATCAATCGCGAGACGGGCTTGGCCCGCGCCACGGTGCGCAAGTACGCCTTCGCCGCGAGCTTTCCCCGGAACGGCATGCGCGAGCCGAAGCCGAGCATGCTCGATCCTTATCTCTGGCATCTGCATGGCCGCCTCGATGAGGGCTGCGAGAATGCGGAGCAGCTCTGGCGCGAACTTCAGGGTATCGGCTTTGCCGGCACCTCGAAGCAGGTGCATCGCTGGTTGTCCGAGCGCCGCGTAGGCCTGGCCGGAACGACTATTCGGTCGTCGCCAGCACCGACCGACACCCGTGTTCTGACCTCCACCGCATCACCCCTGGCCTCATCCAAGCAGTTGTCCTGGTATCTCCTGCGGGAGCCCGAAGACCTCGGCCCTAAGGCGGCCGCGGTCGTCTCGCGTGTCCTGCAGGATACCGAGGCGGCCAAGGTGGTCGATCTCGGCCGCCGGTTCTGCCGGATCGTCCGGAGCCACTGTGGCCAGCAGCCATCAGGAAAATCAGATGTCACGGCGTTCGATCAATGGCTGGGCGAAGCGCAAACCTGCGGTGTCCGGATCGTCGAGAGCTTCGCTGCTAGCCTTGGCCAGGATAGAGATGCTGTTCGGTCCGCACTGACACTGCCTTGGAGCAGTGGACAAACCGAAGGCCAGATCACGCGTCTCAAGCTCTTGAAGCGCGCCATGTACGGTCGCGCCAATCTCGACCTCCTACGACGACGGTTCCTCCTCGCAGCCTGATCCACCAAACTTGGCGAAGAGCCGCAGGCTGGTCCGCCTCAACCAGCCGCGCACCCTGCCCGACGTGCTGAGCGCCGACGAGGTCGGGCGTCTGCTCGATGCCACGGTCTGCCTGAAGCATCTCGCCGCCCTGTCGCTCGCCTACGGCGCGGGCCTGCGCGTGGCCGAGGTCGCCGCGCTCAGGATCGGCGATATCGACTCGACCCGCATGATCCTGCGGATCGAACGCGGCAAGGGCGGCCGCGACCGCAATGCCATGCTGTCGGCCGATCTCCTGGACCTGCTGCGGCGCTGGTGGAGCGAGGGACACCGGCAGGGTGTCCTGCAGCGTCAGGGCTGGCTGTTCCCGGGGCAGGACTGGGCACGACCGATCAGCACACGCCAGCTTCATCGCGTCGTCGTCGAGGCGGCGCGCGCGGCCGGGATCTCCAAGCGCGTCGGTCCCCATACCCTGCGCCATTCCTTCGCCACCCATCTCCTGGCGGACGGCGTCGACATCCGCGTCATCCAGGTCCTGCTGGGACACAGCCGGCTCGACACCACAGCCCTCTACGCCAAGGTCGCCACTCGGACGGTGCGGGCGTGACCAGCCCCCTCGACAGGCTCGCCCTGTTCCACAGGCGGGGGCCAGCGCCGGGCTGTGACGATGCCCGCCGCGATCGAGTTGGCCGACGTCTTTCGCGCCGCCGGTCCGGCCTATCGCGCCGAGCAGGCCGGCCATCTGAGCTTGGATACGCTGAAGGTAATGGCGGCGATCGAGCGCTGCCGCACCGCCAGCCTCGGCGGTCATGTCGAGGGCTGCGGCGCGTGCGGCCACCTGCGCGTCGCCTACAACTCCTGTCGCAACCGGCATTGCCCCCGGTGCCAGGGCGCGACCGCCCGCGACTGGCTCGCCGCGCGAGGCCGACCTCCTGCCGGTCGGCTACTTCCACGTCGTCTTCACCCTGCCGGCCGAGATCGCCCCCATCGCGTTCCACAACAAGGCCGCCGTCTACGATCTGCTGTTCCGGGCGGCGAGCACCACCATGATGCGGATCGCAGCCGACCCGAGGCACCTCGGGGCCCGCATCGGGCTGACCGCCGTGCTCCACACCTGGGGCTCGGCCATGACCTACCATCCTCATGTCCACATGATCGTCCCCGGCGGCGGCCTCTCCCCGGACGGGACCCGCTGGATCGCCGCGCGCCCCGCCTTCCTCCTGCCGGTGCGGGTGCTGGGCCTGCTGTTCCGCCGCCTGTTCCTCGAAGGGCTCGCCGCGCTCCACGCGGCCGGGGCGCTCGCCTTCTTCGGCGCCCTGGCCCCACTCTCGGATCCCAGGGCCTTCGCCCGCGCACTCGCCCCGGTGCGCCGGAAGCGCTGGGTGGTCTACGCCAAGCCGCCGTTTGCCGGGCCGAAGGCCGTGCTCGCCTATCTGGCGCGCTACACCCACCGCGTCGCCATCTCCAGCCGCCGCATCCTCGCCTTCGACGGGGCGAGCGTCAGCTTCCGCGTCAAGGACTACCGGCGCGACGAGGCCGGGCGGCCGCGGGTCATGACCCTGTCGGCCGCGGAGTTCATCCGGCGCTTCTTGCTCCATGTCCTGCCGCGCGGCTTCCACCGCATCCGGCACTATGGCCTTCTCACGGGCTCGAACCGGACGGCAGGGCTGGACCACATCCGCGCGGTCCTCGGCGTCCCGGTCCCGCCGCGGCCCAGCGCCGACGCACCCGATCCGCAAGACAGCCCCGGCCAGGCCCAGCCACCTTGCCCCTCCTGCGGCGGTCCCATGACGATCGTCGGGTCCTTCGCGGGCTGGCATCAGCCCCGTGGGCCGCCGTTCCGCTCCACGTCGCACCCGGCAGGTTCGCCATGAGCCGGCATGGCCTGACGCCGCCCATCACCCGAGGAACCGCGCCTCGGAGCATGCCTCACCCTGTGCCGAACCTCAGGATGAGCCGTGCACCCGCGGTCGTCGAACCCCGGTTCGCTTCGCCAAGCGCTGAGGCCCCGCCAATCCGGGGACTTCCAAGCACGCCACCGGCGAGGTTTGCCCGCCGTTGCTGCGCCACTGGGGGCGACGCCCAGCCCAAATCCCCATAGGCCCGCCATCCCGCGGGTTCGTTCATCCACGACTTTCGTACGCCTCGCGGCGACCGAAACTCTTCAGGATTTTCCGCTGGTCCGCTTCCGGGCGACGAGCGAGGAAAGCGGACGTAAACGGTCCGCTCGCTCCCGACCCACACTGGACACAGTGAGAGCCGCAAAGTCCTCCCGTAAGCGCACCAATGGCATGGCTGCTCCTGATGCTCGGCTTCATGGGCAAAGCCGATGTCCGTGGTGCACCTTACTCGACAATAGGGCACGCAGGCTGACATCCAGCCACCTTCTTGATGGTGGCCGGACGCCCGGCTCATCAGGAGCGTTTGAAGTCCACGATCAGGCGACCTGTTGTGTCGCCCCCTTGGTTGATGTCCATCGCCTTGAGCAGCTCGTTACGCCCGAAGACGCGGGCGACCTTGGACGTGAGCCTACCCGACGCGAGCAGCCCCGCGATCATCTCCAACTGATGTGCGTCAGCTTCAATGACGGGGAAGTAGCCGCGCAAGCCATCCGGCGCGTTCCCAAGGATGGCGGGATCAGAGGCGCTCACTATGGCGCCACCGGGCTTGAGCACGCCCCAAGAACGCGAGGTCGTGTCCATGACGCCGCCGATCAGGACAAAGTCGAGCACGAGATCGATGTCGCGAGCGTGATCTTCGAAGCGCTCCGTGTGGTAATCGATGACGGCGTCCGCCCCGAGACCCAGCACGTAGTCGCGATTCTTTGCGGACGCGGTGCCGATCACGTAGGCACCCGCAGCCTTGGCGAACTGCACGGCGAAGGCACCCACCGTTCCGGACGCGCCGTGGATCAGGATGCGCATCCCCGACTGCACCTCACCCGCTGCGTGCAGATCCTGCCACGCCGTAAGCGCCGGGATCGGCAGCGTCGCGGCGTCGATGTCGCTCAATGCTTCGGGGACACGCGCCAGTATCATTTCGTCGACTGCGATCGTCTCGGCGTAGGCGCCGAGCCGGGTCGACATGGTCATCACCCGGTCGCCGATCGCGAACCGTGACGCAGCCTCACCTAGGCGGACGACATCACCGACGAAGTCGACGCCAAGTGTCGCGGGCAGTTGCAAAGGCATCACGTCGCGGACGTAGCCCTCGCGGATCTTCCAGTCGAACGGGTTGATGCCCACAGCGCTCACTGCAACAAGAACCTCTCCGCGAGCGGGCGAGGGGATGGGCGCGTCGTCGAGCCGGATCTGTTCCGGACCGCCGTAGCCATGCAGACGGTAGGCTTTCTGTGTGTTCATGGGGCAGCTCTACGATCCTCCGTGAGACTTGTACGATGGCGAAACAGCGTCACGGGTCCACAGGCTCGCCTCTTCCAGACGTACCGGCCTCATTTGCGACTGAACGGAGCGTTTGACGCGATGAGGCGACCGGCGATCGTCGTAAGATCGTTCGCGACGATGTCCGGCGCTTTGCCGAGGGAGATCGGTGCGTTCTCTGGCCTGAGGACGAGTGCCGTTCGGTATCCGGCGGCGGCGGCGCCGAGCGTGTCGAAGGCATGGCATGAGACGAGCCAGAGGTCGGACGGCGCGACACCGAGCGTGGCGGCGAGCGCGATGTAGCTCTCTCTGGCCGGCTTGTAGCGATGCACGTGATCGTCGATGCTGTACAGTGCGGAGAAGTGCTCCCGGATCCCCGCATGGGTGAGCTGCTGGTCGACGCCTGCGGTGGGGTTGTTGCTGAGCGTGATAAGCGTCATTCTTGAAAGTTGCGGCGATGGCAGACCGCAAGGGCCGTGATGAAGTTAAGCCGACGCTATCTTCGCTCGGCCCGGCCGATCGGGAAGCCCTCGGCGAGGCCGTGTTGCAGGACATGGCTGCGAGAGACTCGGGGCACGTCGCCGAACGTCTGCGCCACGTCGTTGAGCAGCTGGCGGCTGAAGGCGTGTTCGCCGGCATGGATGAGGCTCAGGTTCACGCGATCCTACGCGAGGCCGTCGAAGATCTCGGCATTTCGCCGCAGCGCGGGGCCAACTGACCATGCCGGGCGACACCTACGCGCCACTGCGGGACGCAGCATCGTCCGCCGCTCGCAATCTCGGGCTAGCCGCCGACGTGCAGCAGATCTCGGCCGAGCATTGGCAGCGCGTGCTCAATGCGGTCGAGGCGCGCGCCAGGATGCGGGGGCTCACCCTGCCGGATGGCTGGCGCGGGGAGCTAGCCGAGCAGATGGGGCGGGACGAGGCCGAGACGTTCACTGGACCGAAGAGCTAAGCCTATGATCCGCGCCAAGGGCCGTCGCCCTCTGACCTGCCATCACGAAGCCGGACACGCTCTGGTGCGCTGGTACTTCGGGTACGGCACGGATCGCGCCGTGGTCCAGACATACGAAGAGTACCGCGCTGGCAAGCGTGTCCGAGACCGCCGCGGGCGCCTCGTGACGTGCGAAGGCCTTGTGACCGGGTACGATATCTATGGCCAGCCGTGGGGGCGCATCGAGTTCCACGGGAGCCTTGAAGACGCCGCTTGGATTGATCAGACGCGAACCGTCAGCAGGGAAATCGAACTGACCTTCTGCCTCGCGGGGTTCTACGCTGAGGCCGCTTACACACGCCGCTCAGTCGGCGGATGTATACTCGACGGTGGTACTATGGATATGAAGGGGGTCAGCGGGATCCTCAATGCTTGGTATGAGGACGAGAATGAGGCTCGTCGGACGGCGAGCTTAGTTGCCGAGGCGCGCATCAGCTCTCGTGCGGTCGCCACAAGGATCAGCCGCGATCAAGGCTATGGCTGATGCTCTCCTAGCTCGGGGCCAGATTTCAGGTGACCGGATAAGCGCCTTGTGCCGAAAGGCATATGGCGGGCGAGAATGCCGGTTTGGAGCTTGGATCAGCCATTGGCCGCCGACGCTGGCACAGATCCGTAGCGGCCATATCCCAGATCCACCCGCGCCATCGCGAGCGGCAGCATGATAATTGAAGCACGAGTTGAGCCTAAAATCCTTCCGTCTGAAAGTGACGCACGTTGCGACACTCTACCAGCTGAAGCTGCCGTGATCGTCCGCGCCTATCAGCAGGCCAGCAAGGCTGATGCGACCGTGCGGGCCTACACGTCCGATGCGCGGGTGTTCCAAGACTGGTGCCGGCGGTACGGGTTCCGGCCGATGCCGGCGAGCCCTAAGGCCGTTGCGGGTTTCATCGTCTCCGAAGCGGAGGGCGGCCGAGCTGCATCCACTCTCGGTCGGCGGCTCGCCGCGATCCGGTTCGCACATAAGCTCGCGGGCGAGGCAGACCCTACGGACAACGAGGGCGTGCGGTCCGCTATGAAGGGCGCCAGGCGCAAGGTGGGCGTTGCCCCGACGCAGAAGGTCGCCGCAACCGCGGAGATCCTGGCCGCGCTCCTGATGCGAACCCCCGACACCCTGACGGGCAAGCGGGATCGCGCTTTGCTCGCTCTCGGCTTCGCGGGCGCGTTCCGCCGGAGCGAATTGGTGGCCCTCGATGTCGAGGATCTGCGCGAGGATCCAGAGGGCCTGCGCGTCATGGTCCGGCGGTCGAAGGTAGACCAGGAGGGCAGGGGCTTCGAGAAGGCGATCCCGCACGGCCGGTTCATCCGCCCCGTCGCCCTGGTCCGCGAATGGCTTGATGCGGCCAGCATCGTCTCGGGTCCGGTATTCCGGCCGGTGTCTCAATCCGGACGTGTCCGCAGTTCTGCGGGAGCGTCGAAGGCTAAATTGAGCTTAGGCCGCGATGGGGTGGCGTTTCACCACCCCACGGAAGGCGAGGGACCGATCCCCCACCCTTCACGTCAGATTGACGTAAAGTCGCCCCGTCTCACGACGCAGGCCGTCGCCGACATCATCAAGCGTTACTGCACCGCTGCCGGGCTCGACGCGTCGACCTTCGGAGCGCACTCCTTGAGGGCCGGCTACATCACGACGGCGGCCGAGCGGGGCGCCGATCTTGCGCGCATCATGGACCAGTCAGGCCACAGGGATCCGCGGACGGTCGTCGGCTACATCCGCCGCGCCAATGCCTTCAAGGGACACTCGGGGAGCGGGTTCTTGTGAACACCCCGTACCGATCCGAGTGACTAACCCTGTGCAGCGAGGCTCGTCACACCGCGGCAACAGGAGCGGAGAAACTACCTACTCATAACTTCCGCGCGAACACTTTCGGCATTGGTCTCGTTAGCCGCGTCCAGATTTTGCCTTGCTTGATTGCTGTCTTGGAGACGGCCGGCATTAAGAGGGCTGGTTTGCGAGATCTAAGGGCCAGCAACAATGTCGATCGCTCGAACCATTCGCAGCACTCTCATGTCGCCGCTTTGGCTGGCACAGATCGCCTCCGGCGCGAAATCCTTCATCGACAACCCGATCCTCGGCTCCGAGCGCCTCAACCGCGCCGGCCTGCATACGCTGCGGGTGCGTCTGGCCCACGCCATGGCGGGTCTGCGCCGCCGACAGCTCGCCCATCTGGTAAGCCCCCAGGACCGGACCGACTTCGCCCGCGACGGCTTCATCAGGCGTGCGGACTTTATGCCTGCCACCCTGTACCGAGGGGTTTATGCTGAGGTCACCAGCATCACCGCCCAGGGCCGGGAGCAAATTCAGGGTGATACCGTCACCCGTCGCATCCCCCTTGATCCGGCGACGCTCACGCGGATGCCGGCTGTGCGCCAACTCCTGGCGATGCCGGAGTGGAAGAACCTGCTGCGCTACGTGTCGAGCTTCAACTGCGAGCCGATCCTGACGGTGCAGACGATCCTGTCGCACGTCACTGACGCGCCACCGGACCCGCAGACCAACTTCCACATCGACACCTTCCACCCAACTATGAAGGCGTGGTTGTTCCTGACCGATGTCGCCGCCGACGAGGGGCCGTTCACCTACGTGCCGGGCTCGCACCGGCTGACCAAGCGTCGACTCGCTTGGGAGCGGCGCACCGCGATCAACGCGGCCAGCGGCCTCGACCGCCTCAGTGGCCGCGGCTCGTTCCGGGCGAGCCCTGCCGAGCTGAAGCGGATGGGCTACGCCGACCCAGTGGCCTTCGCGGTTCCGGGCAATACGTTGGTGGTGGGCGACACGGTGGGCTTCCACGCCCGGGGGCCGTCCCTGCGGCCAGCGGTACGCATCGAGGTCTGGGCCTACGATCGGCACAACCCGTTCCTGCCGCTCGCCGGCTTCGACATATGGTCGCTCACCGGCCTCGCCCGCTGGCGCACCCGGATCGAGTGGTGGCTGCTCGACCGACTTGAGCAGCTTGGCCTGCGTCGCAATGTCTGGCGGCCGGTAGGACGACTAGGGCGTGTCATCGCTTGAGCCAGTCGAGGGCTGCGGCGAGGGACAGAACGCCCATGAAGCTGGTGGCGGTTTTCTCGTAGCGGGTTGCGATGGCACGCCATTCCTTGAGCCTCGCCCAGAGGCG
>NZ_JBBXMX010000028.1:0-49150 GCF_038442355.1 Methylobacterium guangdongense | reverse complement strand
GACCGACCCGCCCCCCGGGAGGCGCGCGACGTCGCCCACCCGGCCATCGCCGGTCAAACCACCGCGTTCCGACGACGAAAATCATCTCCCCCGCCGCCACAGCGACACTTCTTCAGCAGCCTGCTAGAGAACCGGCGGATCGGGCACATTGCCGGGGCGGGCCCGCCCCCGCTAGAAGCCCGGCACGGGCCGCAGCCGCGGCCCCCCATTGCCGCATCCGAGGCCGTCATGAACGGCGAGCGACCGCCCGGTCCGAATCTGCCCGAGGCGCTGACGCGCCTGCTCCGGGCTCCCAAAAGCGCGATCTGGCCGACGCCGGAGGATCGGAACCGCCTGCGCCTCGGCCCCCAGAAGCCGCGCGAGCCCAGCCGCGCCGTCCTGGGTGTCTGGCTCTGGGCGATCCTCTATAACCTCATCGGCTTCGCGATCCTCGCGACGCTCTGGCGGACGATGCACTGACCTGATGATGCGATACGCCCTTCTCTGCGCCCGCGCGCATCCTCACGCGATCGCGGCGGCGCTCGCGTTCGGCCTTGCTCTGGGGCCTGCCGCGGCGCAGGCGCCCGGAGATGCCCTCAACGCCGACGAATCGAGCGGCGCCGTGAAGGTCTGTTCGCCTGTGGCGCTGCCGCGCTGGCGCTCGATGACCCCGGTCCCCAAGACCTGGACCTTCCTCGACTGCATGGGTTTCTCCGGCGACATGGGAGCGACCCATTTCCAGCTCGGCTGCCTGTTCACCAACGTCACGCCTCACGCGCAGAAATACGCCTGGGGTGCGTTGGTGCAGATCGAGAAGTCGGCCCTGGCGAAGGCTCAGCCGCCGGTCCCGAATTGCGGCTGGTGAGCGGCCCGCCCGGAAGATGACACGCCCGGTTTCGTCGCGGACCATGCCCCCCAGGGTCAGCGCGACGGGGGCGCCGGGCTTCGGCCGGTCGGACCGGCACCGGATCCGGTCGTGCACCACCTCGACCAGCGCTTCGGCGGCGGCATGGCAGGCTTCCAGATCGTCGGCGAAGCTGAGCCCGTCCTCGTCGCGCCTGAGCCCCCGCCCATCGATGAAGTCGGTGAAAGAGCGCACGGCGCACAGTCGCGCGGGCGAACCGGGGCCTGAACCCAGGCCGTCGATCGTCGGCCGCAAGGGGTTGGGGCGATCCGTTTCGATGCGGCCATCCCGCGGCTCACGGCAAAGCACGCCACGGCATACGCAGCGCCGTCAGCGAACCGAATGAAATCATACACCGTGCGGAGCGTTCGGTCCCGGTACCGGCGGTCTGTCCGGAACGTCGACGGAGGCGGGACGCCGATCCACGGACCGCGTCGGGCACCGATCGGATTATCCCACGATTACGAGCCGGTCGTGCGCGCGCCGACACGAAAGCCGGCAATCGGGCAGAGCCGGTGGGATCGAGATGGGGATAACCAATCCCGGGAACGCGGCTCAGCGACGCCCACGCCGCGCAAAGCTTCGTTAAAGGCGCGCCTTTAGGTTGCTCGCGTCAACATGGAATGGGTCCGGCCCGCCCCCCGATCCACGGAACGGACCCCGATGTCGGCGTGCGGGCGCGGACACGCTTTGACGCACAGCCACGATCGGTCTAATGAGGAGACACTGACCAAAGCAAGATTCATGCCGCCATCCCGTGGCGGCCGACGGCGAACCACGCAGGAAGGCATCGGGGCTTCGCATGAGTTTGGTGCAACGGCTGGAAGTGCGTCAGGGCCAGGCCCTGGTGATGACGCCGCAGCTCCTGCAGGCGATCAAGCTCCTCCAACTCTCGCAGCTTGACCTCGCCGCCTACGTGGAGGCCGAGCTGGAGCGAAACCCCCTCCTGGAACGGGCCGAGCCCGAGCCGTCCGCCACCCATGAGACGGCCGAACCCACCTACGGGGAGGATGGGTCCGCCGACGGCTTCGAGGCGGGCGAGCCCGAATCCTGGCTTCCGGGCGAGCTTAATCCGAGTCGCGGCGAGATCGAGACTGATTTCGACACCCGCCTCGACAACGTCTTCCCCGACGAGGTGCCGGTCCAGGCGCGGGAGGTCGGCGGCGGCGACATGCTCTCGCTGACACCGCCGCCCTACGGCAGCACCGGCGGCAGCTTCGACGCCGAAGCCCCGGATTTCGAGGCCACGCTCACGGCGGAGACCTCCCTGCGCGACCACCTCGCGGGCCAGCTCGAGCTGGCCACGCGGGATCCCAGGGAGCGTCTGATCGGCGGCTTCCTGATCGACGCGGTGGACGAGGCCGGCTACCTGCGCGAATCGGTCGAAGCCGTGGCCGAGCGCCTCGGCGCCGAGCCGGCCATCGTGGCGCGGATCCTGAGCCTGGTGCAGACGTTCGACCCGCCCGGTATCGCCGCCCGCGACCTCGCGGAATGTCTGGCGATCCAGCTGCGCGAGCGCGACCGGTTCGACCCGGCCATGCAGGCGCTGGTTTCGCGCCTCGACCTCGTGGCCAAGCGCGATTTCGGCGCCCTGCGACGCCTCTGCGCGGTGGACGACGAGGATCTCGTCGACATGCTGGGCGAGATCCGCCGCCTCGATCCCAAGCCCGGCCGGGCCTTCGGCTCGCACGCCGCGGAGGTTCTGATCCCCGACGTGTTCGTGCGCGCGGCACCGGACGGATCCTGGCTGGTCGAGCTGAACAGCGAGGCCCTGCCGCGGGTCCTCGTGAACCAGAGCTACTACGCCCGGGTGGTGCGCGGGGCGACCGCCGACGGCGACAAGGCCTTCCTGTCGGAGGCGCTGCAGAACGCCAACTGGCTGACCCGCTCCCTGGAGCAGCGCGCCCGCACGATCCTGAAGGTCGCCACCGAGATCGTGCGCCAGCAGGACGGGTTCTTCATGTACGGCGTGACGCACCTGCGCCCGCTCAACCTGAAGACGGTGGCGGAGGCGATCGGCATGCACGAATCGACCGTCTCGCGGGTCACCTCCAACAAGGCGATCGGCACCAGCCGGGGCACACTGGAGATGAAGTACTTCTTCACCGCGGCGATCCCGGGGGCGGCGGGCGCGGCGGCGCATTCCTCGGAGGCCGTGCGCCACCGGATCAAGCAGCTCGTCGACGGCGAGACCCCGAACGACGTCCTCTCGGACGACGCACTCGTCCAGAAGCTGCGCGGCGAGGGCATCGACATCGCCCGACGGACGGTGGCCAAATACCGGGAATCCCTGCGGATCCCGAGCTCGATCGAGCGTCGCCGGGAGCATTTCGCCCACGGTTCGGCCCACCACACCGCCCTGGCCTTGCGCTGAGGCCGCGGCCGGGCTTGCGCCCGGCGCCGGTCCGGCCCATCGGTGGCGCCGAATTTCGACGCCCGGACCTCCGATGACCGCTTCCGCGACGCCCCAGCGCAGCCTCACCGCCATCGTGCTCGCGGCCGGGAAGGGCACGCGGATGCGCTCGGACCTGCCGAAGGTGCTCCACAGAATCGCCGGGCGCAGCATGCTCGGCCACGTGCTGGCGGCCGTGCAGGCGGCCGGTGCCGGCCGGATCGCCGTGGTGGCCGAGCCCGGGCGCGAGGACGTCGCCGCCGAGATCGCCAAGGCCGCCCCCGGCGCGCAGGTCTTCCCGCAGGCCGAGCGCCTGGGCACCGCCCACGCCGTGCTGGCCGCCCGGGACGTGCTCGCGGATGCCGACGACGACGTGGTGATCGCCTTCGGCGACACGCCGCTCGTCACCGCCGAGACCTTTCTGAGGCTCCGCGCGCCCCTCGCGGAGGGCGCGGCGGTGGCGGTGCTGGCCTTCGAGACCGCGACGCCGACCGGGTACGGGCGCGTGCTTACCGAGGGCAGCCGTGTCCTGGCGATCCGCGAGGAGAAGGACGCGAGCGCGGCCGAGCGGGCCGTGACCCTGTGCAATGCCGGGCTGATGGCCCTCTCCGGGCGGCACGCCCTGTCGCTGCTCACCCGCATCGGCAACGACAATGCCGCCGGCGAGTACTACCTGCCGGACGCCGTGGCGCTCGCCGTGGCGGACGGCCTGTCGGTCACCACCGTGCCGGTGGACGAGGCCGAGGCGCAGGGCGTCAACGACCGGGTGCAGCTCGGCGTCGCCGAGGCGGCGATCCAGGGTCGGCTCCGGCGCAACGCCATGCTGGGGGGGGCCACCCTGGTCGCCCCCGAGACGGTGTTCCTGAGCTACGACACGATGCTCGGGCGCGACGTGATCGTGGAGCCCAACGTGGTGTTCGGCCCCGGCGTGCGGATCGGCGACGGCTGCACCGTGCGGGCCTTCGCGCATCTCACCGAGACAGAGTTGAAGGCGGGTGTCCGGATCGGGCCGTTCGTGCGCCTGCGCGGTCACGCGGTGCTGGAGACGGGCGCGGAACTCGGCAACTTCGTGGAGCTGAAGAACGCCCGGATGGGCGCCGGCGCCAAGGCCGCGCACCTGACCTATCTCGGCGACGCGGAGGTCGGCGCGAAGGCCAATATCGGCGCCGGCACGATCACCTGCAATTACGACGGGGTGCTCAAGCACCGCACCACGATCGGCGCAGGGGCCTTCATCGGCTCGAACTCCGCCCTGGTGGCGCCGGTGACGGTCGGGGAGGGGGCCTACGTCGCCTCGGGCTCGGTGATCACCGACGACGTGCCGGCCGACGCCATGGCGGTCGCCCGCGGCCGGCAGGCGGTGAAGCCGGGATGGGCGAAGCTCAAGCGGGCGGCCCTGCTCGCCGAGAAGGCCTTGCGCGGGGGGCGTTGAGGCGGACAGATCCGGGGCCTAGTCCCGAGCAGCCGATCCTGACCTGTCCGGCATCGTCGACACGGGGTGGTGTTCGGCCATCGAAGCTCGGCCCGGCGCGGGTCGGCGACCAGGGCTCTGCCGGATAGGCTCGCACGATGAAGCACGCACAGTCCCACCTGTGGCCGGGCGTTCCGCTGGCCCTTCTCTCGGCCGTGCTGTTCGGAGCCGCGGCGCCTTTTGCCAAGCTGCTGCTCGGCGTGATGCCGCCGCAAATGCTCGCCGGGCTCCTCTACCTCGGCGCCGGCATCGGCCTGGCCGCCGTGCAGGGCGGTCGGATGGCGCTCGGACTCCCGACCCCGGAAGCCCCCCTGCGCCGTCACGATCGGCCGTGGCTGGCGGCGGTGGTCCTGTTCGGTGGGGTGGCCGGCCCGCTCCTGCTGATGCTGGGGCTGACGCGCAGTTCGGCCGCCTCCGGCTCGCTCCTGCTCAATCTCGAAGGGCTCGCCACGTTGCTGATCGCGTGGGTGGTGTTCCGGGAAAACGTCGATCGGCGGCTGATGCTTGGCGCATTCAGCATCCTCGCGGGCGCGGCCGTCCTGTCGTGGGGTGGCGAAGGCGTGCGCCTCGATGCCGGCGCGGCGCTGATCGCCGCCGCCTGCCTCGCCTGGGGCATCGACAACAACCTGACCCGCAAGCTGTCCTCGGCCGACCCGTTGGCGACGGCCACGATCAAAGGGCTGGTGGCGGGCAGCGTGAACGTGGGCCTCGCGTTGGTGCTGGGCGCGTCCGTGCCGTCCGCGGCGACGATCGGGATGGCGGCCGTGGTCGGCTTCCTCGGCGTCGGCGTCAGCCTCGTCCTGTTCATGCTGGCGCTGCGCCACCTCGGGGCGGCACGCACCGGAGCCTACTTCTCCCTCGCGCCGTTCATCGGCGCGGTGATCGCGGTCAGCCTGCTGCACGAGCCCGTGACCGCTCAGCTGGTGGTGGCCGGGTTGCTGATGGGGGTGGGCCTGTGTCTGCACCTCGCGGAACGGCACGAGCACGAGCATGTCCACGGGGTGTTGGAGCACGAGCACGTCCACGTCCACGATGAACACCATCAGCACCATCACGACGGGCCGGTGGTGGAGCCCCATTCGCACTGGCACCGGCACGCGCCGCTGCGGCACACCCATCCGCACTACCCCGACCTGCACCATCAGCACGGCCATCGGTAGACGCGCGGTCGCTTCTCCGGGCGGAATGGCCCTGTCGGCTTCGGTCCCCGCGCGCCGGACGCTTGACGCATGTCGGCGCAGCTGGGACATCGCCGCCTCCCCGGACATCAACCCGCACGATGCTGCTCAACCGCCTGTTCCCCGTCTGCGCCGTCCTGGCCGCGGCCACGGCCTATTTTGTGCCGGCCATGTTCCTCCCGGTGCTCCCGCATGTCGCCGTGCTGCTGGCAGTCATCATGTTCGCCCTCGGGGTGACGCTGACGCCCGCGGATTTCCGCCGGATCCTGGCCCGGCCCGCGCCGGTCGCGGCGGGCGTCGTGGTCCACTACCTCGTGATGCCAGCCGCCGCCTGGGCCATCGCCCACGCCCTCGGCATGGGCACGGAGCTCACGACCGGCATGGTGCTGGTCGGCAGCGTCGCCAGCGGCACGAGCTCGACCCTGATGGTCTACATCGCGGGCGGCGATGTCGCCCTGTCGGTCACGATCGCCACGGCGTCGACGCTGGTGGGCCTCGTCGCGACGCCGCTCCTGGTGCGCCTCTACGTCGATGCCAGCGTGCCGGTGGATGTGGCGGGGCTGCTCGCCAGCCTCGTGGAGATCGTGGCCGCGCCGGTGGCGCTCGGGCTGGCGCTCAACCGGCTCGCGCCGCGCCTCGTCGGGCGCCTTGAGCGCGCGCTGCCCGCCGTGTCGATGCTCGCCATCCTGCTGATCATCGGCGCCGTCGTGGCCGGCAGCCGGGGGAGCATCGCGGCGGTCGGGCCCCTCGTGCTGCTGGCGGTGGTGCTGCACAACGGCGCCGGTCTGCTGGGCGGCTACTGGAGCGGCCGCCTGCTCGGCTTCGACGAGGGCACCTGCCGCACCCTGGCGCTCGAAGTCGGCATGCAGAATTCCGGCCTCGCGGCGGCCCTGGGCAAGCTCTACTTCTCGCCGCTGGCCGCCCTGCCGGGGGCGGTTTTTTCGGTGTGGCACAATCTGTCGGGCTCGGTCCTGGCCGGCTACTGGTCGGGCCGGGGCTCAGCCATCAAGGCGCGCCCCTGACAGGACCGCAGACGCGACCGCTCCCGCATCGACTCGGCAGGGCTGGCCCTGCGCGGCCCTGATCCGGTACAAGTCACGCTTGGCTTAGGCCCGGGCGAACGGCCCGGACCTTGCGCGGCGCGTCCGCGCGGCCATCCGGGCGTCAAAGCGAGAGACATCCCATGTGCGGCATCGTCGGCATCGTCGGGCGCGACGCGGTGGCGGGGCAGGTGATCGAGGCCCTGCGGCGGCTCGAATACCGCGGCTACGATTCCGCCGGCATCGCCACCCTGGAGCACGGGCGGCTGGAGCGGCGCCGGGCCTCGGGCAAGCTCGTCAATCTGGAGGCGAAGCTCGTTCAGGAGCCGCTCACCGGCACGATCGGCATCGGCCACACACGCTGGGCCACCCACGGACGCCCCAATGAGACCAACGCCCATCCGCACGCCACCAAGCGGCTCGCTGTCGTGCACAACGGCATCATCGAGAATTTTCGCGAGCTGAAGCAGGAGCTCGAGGCCGACGGCGTGGTCTTCCAGACCGAGACCGACACCGAGGTCGTCGCCCAGCTCGTCAGCCGCAACATGGACCGGCAGATGGGCCCGGTGGAGGCGGTCGCCGCCGCCCTGCCGCGGCTGCGCGGCGCCTTCGCGCTGGGCTTCATCTTCGCCGGCGAGGAGAACCTGCTGATCGGCGCCCGGCACGGCGCGCCCCTCGCGGTCGGCTTCGGCGAGGGCGAGACCTATCTCGGCTCGGACGCCCTGGCGCTCGCCCCGTTCACCGACGCGCTCACCTACCTCGACGAGGGCGACTGGGCGATCCTGACCCGGAACGGCGCCGAGATCCGCGATGCGTCGGGCGCCGTGGTCGAACGCCCCCGGCAAAAGATCGCCACGCAGGCCTACCGGATCGACAAGGGCGAATATCGCCACTTCATGGCCAAGGAGATCCACGAGCAACCGGAGGTCGTGGGCCGCACGCTCGCCCACTACGTCGACATGGCGCAGGGGAGGGTGATGCTGCCCGAGGCGCTGCCCTTCGACTTCGCCAAGCTCAGCCGCGTCTATATCACCGCCTGCGGCACGGCCTATTATGCGGGCCTCGTCGCCCGCTACTGGTTCGAGCAGGTGGCACGCCTGCCGGTGGAGATCGACGTCGCCTCCGAGGCCCGCTACCGCGAGGCGCCTCTGGAGAAGGACGGGCTGACGCTGGTCATCTCGCAATCGGGCGAGACCGCCGACACGCTGGCCTCGCTGCGCTACGCGAAATCGCAGGGCCAGCACACGCTGAGCGTGGTCAACGTGCCGACCTCGACCATCGCGCGGGAATCCTCCGTGGTGATGCCGACCCTGGCCGGGCCGGAGATCGGCGTCGCCTCCACCAAGGCGTTCTCCTGCCAGCTCACCGTGCTGCTCTGCCTCGCCATCGCGGCGGGCCGGGCGCGGGGCACCCTCGATGCGGCGGGCGAGAAGCGCCTGGTCGATGCGCTGATCAAGGCACCGGGGCTGATGGCGGAGGCGCTGACCCAGGAGGCCGCGATCGAGGGCCTCGCCCGCGAGGTCGCGAAGGCGCGGGACGTGCTCTATCTCGGCCGCGGCACCAGCTACCCGATGGCGCTGGAGGGCGCGCTGAAGCTGAAGGAGATCAGCTACATCCATGCCGAGGGCTACGCCGCGGGCGAGCTGAAGCACGGGCCGATCGCGCTGATCGACGAGAGCGTGCCGGTGATCGTGATCGCGCCGCACGACGCGGTGTTCGAGAAGACAGTGTCGAATATGCAGGAGGTGGCGGCCCGCGGCGGGCGGATCGTGCTGATCGGCGACGCCAAGGGCGCGGCCGAGCACGGGCTGGAGACGCTCGCGACCTTCACCATGCCGGCGCTGGACGCCACCGTGGCGCCGATCGTCTACGCGGTGCCGATCCAGCTGCTGGCCTACCACACCGCGGTGTTCATGGGGAAAGACGTGGACCAGCCCCGCAACCTCGCCAAATCCGTGACGGTGGAATAGGCGCGGCGCCGTCCTTGCAAGCGTGCGACCCCGTTGATCCCGGTACGAGGCTCCCATGACCGCCCATGACACCGACGCCCTCCGCTGGCTCGACGGGCAGGAGGGGGCGATGATCGCGCTCCTCGAGGAGCTCGTGAACATCGATTCCGGCTCCTACGACAAGCCGGGCGTCGATGCGGTCGGCGCGCGCATCGCGGCGTTCCTGGCGGGCGAGGGCATCCCGGTCACGACGATCCCGGTCGAGGGCTACGGCGACGCGCTGAAGGCCGAGGTCGCGGGTTCCGGCGGCGGCAACAGGCCGGTGGTGCTGATGGGCCACCGCGACACGGTCTTCCCGAAGGGCGAGGTGGCGCGCCGCCCGTTCCACGTCGCCGATGGCCGCGCCTACGGGCCGGGCGTCGCCGACATGAAGGCCGGCCTCGTGATGAACGCCTTCGTGCTGGCCGCCTATCACCGGGCCGGCGGGGCACCGGTGCCCCTCGTCGGCCTGTTCACCAGCGACGAGGAGATCGGTTCGCCGGCCTGCCGGCCGATCATCGAGGAGACCGCCCGGGGCGCCCGGGCGGTGCTGAACTCCGAGCCGGGGCGGCCGACCGGCAACGTCGTCACCGGTCGCAAGGGCGGCGTGTTCATGCAGCTGGAAGTGCTGGGCAAGGCGGCCCATTCCGGCGGCAACTATGCCGACGGGCGCAGCGCCATCCTGGAACTCGCCCACAAGACGGTGGCGTTCCACGCGATCACCGACCTCGAACGCGGCATTACCGTCAATGTCGGGCTCGTCTCGGGCGGCCAGTCGGTCAACACCGTGGCGCCCCGGGCGACCTGCGAGATCGACCTGCGTTACGTCACCCCGTCCGACCGCGCGGAGGCCATGGACCGGATCGCCGCGATCGTGTCGGCCTCGACGGTGCCGGGCACCACCGCGCACCTGTCCATCAAGGGCGAGTTCCTGCCGCTGGTGCAGGACGAAGGCGCCCGGGCGCTGTTTCAGACCTACGCGCAGGTGAGCGCTGGGCTGGGCCGGCCGGTCGAGGGCGAGTTCGCCGGCGGCTGCGCCGATTCCGGCTTCACCGCCAGCGTCGGCTGCCCGACCCTCTGCGCCGTGGGCCCGGTCGGCGGCAAGGCGCATTCGCCCGAGGAGTATCTGGAGGTGGACAGCCTCGTGCCGCGGGCACGCGCGATGGCACAGACCATCGCGGCGCTGTGAGAGCCTGTTCGCCTGGGCACAGGTTGTTTCTGCGTTGCAGACCGACCCAGTCATGGTTTCGAAAGGTCGAGACCTTTCGCGGGTCCAGGGCAGCGCCCTGGTAACCTCTCAGGGCTCCGCCCTGAGCACCCGCCAAAGGGCTGAAGCCCTTTGGAAACCCAGGATCTCGGTCAAGCAACCGCCGCGGCTCAGAGGTCGACCATCGCGAGCGCCGCGGATCAGTCCCGCACGGCCCCAGCGAGGCGCAGCAGAAAGCCGTCGACGGCGCCCTTGTCGATCCAGCGCAGCACCGCGACCAGATCGCGGTCCGGATCGCACCAGATCACGTTGTTGCCGGCGCCCAGCGCGCTGAAGGCGTTCGCGGACAGCTGCGGTTTGGCGGCCGCGCCCCGATTGAGCCACCAGAGATAGCCGTAGCTCTCAAGCGTCGGCGACGGGGTCAGCATGGCGCGGATCCAGCGTTCCGACAGGAGCTGCCGCCCATCGCAGGCGCCGCCGCGGGCGATCAGCAGCCCGAAGCGGGCATGATCGTCGGCGCCGATGAACAGGCCGCCGCCCCAATGGCCGCCACCCGGCACCGATTGGACGCGCCGTCCTTCGATTGCGACCCAGGCATTGTCGTAGCCGTGCCACGCCCAGTCGCGGGAGGCGCCGATCGGGTCCATGATCCGTTCGCGCAGCACCTCCGGCAGGGCGCGGCCGAACAGCCGCATCAGGCAATAGGAGAGGAGGTTCACCCGCACGTCGTTGTACTCGTAGTGGGTGCCGGGCGGCTTCAGCGCCCGCTTCTCGCCCTTGCGGCTGTTGTCCGCCCCCGGTCCGATCTGGCGGAAGTGATCGACCTGATCGGATTTCCCGAACAGCACGCCCTGCCACTCGCTCGATTGCTGCAGCAGATGGCACCACGTGATCGCGCCGTTATGCGCCCCGTCGAGGAGCGGGTCCGGCACGCTGTCGCGCACCGGCGCATCGACGTCGGGGATCAGCCCGTCATCGTGGGCGAGGCCCGCCAGCACCGCGAGGTAGCTCTTGGCGATCGAGAAGGTCATGTCCGGACGGGCCGTGTCGCCCCAGGCGGCGACCCGGCGACCGCCCTTCAGGATCACGCCGGCCGGGCCGCCCCGTTCGCGCACAGGGCCCGCGATGGCACTCCACGGCCCGGTCTCGTTCCACTCGACGATCCCGACATAGCGGCCATCCGGATAATAGAGGCTGCGCGGCCACGCGCTCTCATGCGCCTCGGCATAGGCGACTGCCTCCGCGAGTCGGGCGGGATCGAAGCCGGCCGCTTCGGGATCGGCCTGGTCCCACGCCGCTCCCGGCCATGTCCGCGCCATTCGCTCACGCACGCACCACCTCCCTTGTCCAGGCGCGAGCGCATCCTCCACCGGAGGCGCTCACGCGGCCTTGCTCCGCACGGGACGCGGCGCAGCCCCTGCCGTCGGGCGTCCCATAGCGCGGACGGAGAGGAAAGCATGCATCGCGCCGCGCCGGGCGATCGCACGTGCAAAATCGAGCGCGCCCTGCGGCACGGGCAGGCTTCGTGGCTCCAGCCTCTTCTCGGAGAACGAGAAAGATGGACACTCAGAATGCAACAGTCGTACAGAACTATCCCTAAAATATTTTCCTCAGATATTGCGGATTAGAGTTTTTACAATGGATATCTATACGTTTTTATCTAATAACTGACTTATCAATACCTATGATGCGCACGAAAGCGGCTGCAATATGCCGCTTGCGGAGAAAATTACGAATTCATAATGTGTGAACTGAAGATCGATAGACACGTCGCAATCGGATAATATGCCAAATCCATGCGGACATCATTGAGCATTATAGACAATAGGATCGGTCAGGGAAGCTTTTTCTGCAAGTGACGACAATGGAAAACGCAGAAAATTCGCGAATCGATGACCGAATACACACCCAAACGGCGCTGGGTCTGATCGGTGGTGCCGTGGCGCTGCTCACACCGCTGGCGCTGCTGGCCATCCCCCGGTCCGAGACCGTGGCCCTCGTCGGCCGTCCAGGGTCCGAGACCGGCGCGGTCATCCGGATGGTCGCCGAGGCGGGCGGGTCGATCCTGAGCGTCGGCGGCCGGCCGGATGTCGTGATCGCCCGCTCCGACCGTGCCGGCTTCGTCGGCCGCCTCTACGCGGCGGGGGCCCGCCTCGTCCTCGACGGCGGCTTGGCCGGCGGCTGCGGCCGCCCTGACCGAGCCGACACCCTCAATCGCCCGTCACACGCAGAACCCGGACTGACGAAACGATGAATCACCTCGATGCCCTCCGGCACAAGTTCGGCCGCTCGCTCATCGCGATCCTGTGGGCGCACGGGCTCGTCGTCGCGGGGGCCGACGCCGCTCTGCACGACGGCCTGCCGGCTTTAGGCCCGATCGCGGCCGTCGCGATCCTGGCCGGGACGTCGACGCTGCTGTGGTGGCGGGATCCGATCGGCGCGGCCACGCGCATCGTCAGCGGCCTCGCGCTGATCGGCATGGCGGCGATCTTCCTGATCGTCTTCGCCGGTCATTGCTGGCAGGTCGATCTGCACATGTACTTCTTCGCCTGCCTCGCCGTGCTGGTCGGTTGGTGCGACTGGCGCGTGATTCTGGCGGCGACCGCGGCCACCGCGGTCCATCACCTCGCCCTCGATCTGGCAGTGCCGGCGCTGGTGTTTTCGGATGCGGCGACCGACATCGGCCGCGTCGCCCTGCATGCCGTCATCGTGGTGGTGGAGGCCGCCGTGCTGATCTGGGTCTGCAAGACCACCGTCAACTCGTTCCGGGCGCTCGGCCAATCGGAGCGGGAAGCCCAGGCGCAGCTAGCCCGGACCGGCGTCCTGGAGCAGGAAGCCGCGGAGGCCCGGTCCGCCCTGGAGACGGCGCGACGGACCGCGACCGAGCAGCTCGCCCAGACCTTCGAGACGACGGTGGGCGGCATCCTGGCCCACGTCACCAGCGCCGCGGCGAGCCTGCGCAGTGCGGCCGCCGCCATGTCGGAGACCGCGAGCGATTCGGCGCGCCGATCATCGGACGTGGCCGCCTCGGCCGGGGAGGCGGCGCGCACGGCCGAATCCGCCGCCGCGGCGACCGCGCGGCTCGGCGCCTCGCTGGGCGAGATCGAGCGGCAGGTGAGCGGCTCGGCCGACCTCGCCAGCCAAACCGCCGCGGAGGCGGCCGACGCGGTCCCGCTCGTGCAGGAGCTCAGCGCGGCTGCGGAGCGGATCGGCGACGTGGTGGCGCTGATCTCGACGGTGGCGGCCCAGACCAATCTGCTCGCCCTCAACGCCACCATCGAGGCCGCCCGGGCCGGCGAGGCCGGGCGCGGATTCGCGGTGGTGGCGGCGGAGGTCAAGGAGCTGGCCAGCCAGACCGCCAGGGCGACCGAGGACATCGCCACGCAGGTCGGGCGGATCCAGAGCTCGACGCAGCGCGCCGTCGCGGCGGTCAACGGAATCACGGTCCACATCCGCGACATGAACGTGCTGGCGACGCAGATCACCGCCTCGGTGCGCGACCAGGGGGCCGCCGCCGAGCGCATCGTCCGCACCGTCGCGGATGCGGCCTCCAGCACCGGCGCGGTGAGCACCACCGTGGCGACCGTGGCGGGCGCCGTCGCGGCAACCGGTACGACGGCGGGCGGCGTCCTGGCCTCGGCCTCGGAACTGTCGGTCGAATTCGACGCGCTCGGGCAGGAGGTCGGCCGCTTCCTGGCCTCGGTCCGCGCGGCCTGATCCGGATCGATCCGGGCCCCGCCCGGGCGCCGGGCCGATCAGGCCGGCCGGGGCTTGTCGGTGAACCGCACCGCGCAGCCCGCATGGCCGGCGACCAGCTGCGCGCCCCGGTCCCGCCCGAGCACCATGCAGGCGGTGGACAGGCCGTCGGCGAGGAGGCCGGTCGGCGCCGTGACGGTCACCGCGGAGAGGACACCGGGGGAATAGCCCGTCGCCGGATCGAAGATGTGGTGGTCGGCCCGGTCGTTCGAGAAGTGCATGTTGTAGTCGCCGGACGTCGCCGCGAAGCCCGTGAACGGGGCGATCACGGCGGTGAGGGCGGCCGGGTCGCGCGGATCGGCGAGGCCGAGGCGCCAGGGCGTGCCGTCGGGATGCGCGCCGGCGGCCCCGAACTCCCCGGTATCCACGAAGGCGTCATCGATGCCGTGCGCCCGGAACGCGGCCATCACGCAATCGGCGGCGTAGCCCTGGATCAGCGCGTTGAGGGTCAGTGCGGTGCCGGGCTCCAGCACGACGCGATCCGGTTCGAGGCGCACCCGGCGCCAGCCGATCCGTCCGAGGACGTCCCGGAGGGCCACGGGCTCGGGCCGCGCGCCCCGGGCCGCCGCATCCGCCCAGACCGGCCAGAGCGGCTGCACCGTGGGATCGAACGCGCCCGCGGTTTCCGCGGCGCGGGTGAGGGCGAAGCGCAGCAGCACGACGAGGTGCGGGTCGGGGCGATCGAGGGACCCGTCGCGGTTGAGGCGGGACAGGGCGCTGTCGGGGCGGAACAGGCTGGCGGCCGCCTCGATGGCGCGCATCGCCGCGAACCCGTCCGTCAGCGCGGCTTCGATCCGGGCGGCATCCGCGCCCGCAGCCGTCAGCGCCACGGTCGTGCCGAAGGCGAGGCCCGCGCGGGTGCGCAGCATCAGACCGCGCGAGGCGGCGGCGGCCCGGAACGCCGCCAGGCCGCCGAGCCCGGCCGCGCCGGCGAGACCCGCGGCGGCCACGAGGACGCGGCGCCGGGCGGGACGGGGATGTTCGATAGGGCTCATGCGGCTGCCCGCTGCGGCACGACCCGCCGCCCGCGCTTGCGCGCCACCACCTGCGGCACGCACTGCCCCGGATCGTGGATGATGGTCACGCAGTCCATGCATTGGAAGCACTCGGGATAATCGATCCGGCCGCTCGGCTCGATCGCGCCGTAACGGCAGCGGACCTTGCAGAGCTGGCAGGGCGAGCCGCACTCGGCCCGGCGCGGGATCCAGTCGAGCATCCGCACCCGGCCGAGGAGGGCGAGGCTGGCGCCAAGCGGGCACAGGTAGCGGCAGAACCCCTTGTAGACGAAGAGGTTGAGCACCAGCAGGCCGACCGCGTAGGCGACGAACGGCCAGGAGCGCACGAAGGTCAGGGTGATGGCGGTCTTGAACGGCTCGATCTCGCTGAAGCTGTCGGCGAGCGGCGATCCGACGGCCGCGGCTCCGAGGATGCCGGCGAGCACGACATATTTCGCCTGGCGCAGCGCCCGGTCGAGGCGGGGCGGGACCGCGACCTGCCGGATGCGCAGGGGACGTGCCAGCAGCGCCACGAATTCCTGGAGCGCCCCGAACGGACACAGCCAGCCGCAGAAGGTCCCGCGCCCCCAGACCACGAGGGCGCCGAGCGCGAAGGCCCAGAGCACCAGCGAGGGCGGATCGTAGAGCAGGAAGGCGAGGTCGTGGGTCGTCGTGGCGGCGCGCACGAGGCCGACCAGGGTGACGATCGAGAGCTGCGCCTGCGCGAACCAGCCGATGAAGCCCAGGGTCAGCGCCAGGAAGCCGAGCCGAAAGATCGTGAACCGGCGCGCATCGGCCACCAGCCCGCGCTGGCGCGCCAGGATCGGCACCAGCACCGCCAGCATGAGCCCGATCAGCCCGAGCGCCGGGGCCCGGGCCCGCCAGGGATCGGTCCAGCTCGGCCCCTCGTCGGGCTTGACCCGGGTGAACAGGTCGGCCGGCAGTTTGGTCTCGGCCGTAAAGGTCCGGAGGATCTTTTCCGACAGGATCTGACCACGCTCGCGCACGATCGTCTCGGTCAGGACCCAGGGCGCAGAGGGGTCGAAGCCCGCGGCCTGATCGATCCGCAGGATCGTCCAGGGGCCCTCCGGCACCCCCTCCGCGAAGCCGGCATCGCGGCGTTCCACCGCCATGTCGCGGGCCGTCACGATCAGCCCGCCCTGGCCGATCGCGAGCCGGTCGGGGACCGCGCCGAACACGAACCGTTCGCCGAGCGGGTTTTCCGGGGCATCCGGCGGGCCGGCACTCACCACCATCACGGCGTGGTTGCCGGGGCCGAGTTCGCGCATCAGCGCGTCGAACCGGGTTTGCCCGAGCAGATTGCGGCCGATCGACGGGGCGTTGAGATAGGCGACGTACAGGTCGGTCAGGACGGCGTCGGGCGGGCCGTCGCCCTGGTCCGCGACCCCTGTGCCCTTGAAGGCCGCGGCGGCGGCTTCATTCGTGACCGTGAGGCGCTTGACCCAGCCGCGGGCCATGAGATCCGCAAGGGTCAGCGGCTCGTAGAGATCGGGCTTCGCCTCGACCTTCAGGCCGAGATTGGTCGCCCCGAATCCGAGCTTGCCGCGCGCCACGGCGAGCGCCGAGGCCAGGATCGACTGGTTGATCACCCGGGTCGAGGCGGTGGCCATGGAAATGCCGTCGACCGTCGTCTGCGGCACGGCGCCCCCCGCCCGGGCGTTCGGCCGCCCGACCCGGATCGCCTGCCGGGCCGAGAGGCCGGCATATTGCTCGACGAAGGCGAAGAGCGGCTCCGGCCCGAGCCCTTCGAGGAAGACCGGCTCATGCTGGCTGATCACCTTCACGTCGCGGAAGGTGCCGTCCGGGGCGAGCGCCACCAGAAGGTCCGGCGGCGTGCCGCCGAATCCGGGGATCGGGGCGAGATCGACCGACTCGAAGGCGTAGGCGAAGACCTCGTAGGACCCGGCCTGCTGCTTCAGGATCGGCCAGATCGGCAGCGTGGCATCCTTCTCGCCGACCACGAGGGGCGGGGGGAAGTATCGTTCGAGGGCCGCGCGATCGAGCTGGCCCGCCTGGGCGGGGAGGATCTGGAGGAGGAGGGCGAGGAGGAAGGTGAGGCAGGCAAGAAGGTTTGAGCTTGGGCGGCGAACCCGACGCGCGTTCTCCCTCCCCCCTCTGCGGGGGAGGGTGGCCCCCGAAGGGGCTCGGGTGAGGGGAGCGGCGGTGCAGAATGGGGCGGCGGCCTTCATGCCGGTCGCGGCCTTGTCTGAACCCGGGTTCCCCCCTTGCGGGACTTCGTCCCGACCCGACCCCTGCTGATGCAGGGGCCACCCTCCCCCGCAGAGGGGGGAGGGTGGTCGTGCAGCGGAAGCCAACTTGGAAAAAATCACGGCGTCGCGCCGGCGGCGCGGCCGTCCGGGGCCTTGGCGTCCGCCATCGGCCGGGCCGCGGCGCCCCAGGGGAAGCGGCCGACCTTCACGGTCCGGATCGGCTTGAACGATTCGGCGTCGATCACCGTCACGTCGCCCGAGACGCCGTTGGTGGTGAAGAGGCGCGTGCCCGCCGCGTTCAGCGCGAGCTGCCAGACCCGCCGGCCGACCAGGATGTAGCTTTCGACCCGGTAGGTCGCGGTATCCACCACCGCCACCCGATCGGAGGGCCCCAGGGCCACGAAGGCGTGGCGCCCGTCCTTCGCGAACTGGATCCCCACTGGCTGGATCCGGTCCGCGGCGATCCCCTTCACGGCGAAATCGATGGTCTCGATCACCGTGCGGCTCGCGACATCGATCACCGAGACGGTACCGCCGATCTCCGACGAAGCCCAGAGTTTCGTGCCGTCCGCCGAGAAGGCCGCGAAGCGCGGACGCTGGCCGACCGGCGTCGCGTCCACGGCCTGAAGCGTCTTCGTGTCGATCCAGTGGACCATGTTGGTGGTCTCGGAGGTCGTCACAGCGAGGCGCCCATCCGGGCTCACCGCCATGCCCTCCGGCTCGATGCCGACATCGATCTGCGCCAGGACCTTACGGGTCTGCGCGTCGACCACCGTGGTGGTGGCGTTCTCCTCGTTGGCGATGAACAGGGTGCGGCCGTCGGGGGCCAGGGCGAACTGCTCCGGGTCCTCGCCGGAGGGGAGGTCGTGCCGGACCTGTCCGGTATCCGGATCGATCACCTGCACGGCGTCGGAATCGCTGGCGCAGACGTAGAGGGTCTTGCCGTCCTTCGCGAAGGTGACGCCCCGGGGCCGCCGGCCGACGGGGAAGGTGCGCAGCACCGCCAAGCTCTCGCCGTCGATCACCGAGACGGTGTTGTCGCGCTCGTTGGTGACGAAGATTTCCTCCGATCGGGCCGGCGTGGAAACCGCCAGCAGCGCGAAGGCGAGGGGGACGAAGCGGTTCATCCTGCGCGTCCCGTGAAGGCACGGCAGACACTCTCGGGCTCGTCGAGGCCGAGGGTGTCGAGCTCCGTGCGGTGGTGGAGGAAGCCCTCGATCGGTGCCGTCGCGGTCACGGCCCCCGGCCAGATCAGGAACACCGGCTGGCGCAGCTGCCCGTTCCAGGTGCGGAAGCTCAGGGGCCGGCCCTTGAAACCGCCGATCTCGAAAGTCGGCGCCGTCAGCGCGGCGCGGACGGTCTTGGGATCGGTGCTGCGCACCTTCACGGCCGCCTCGCCGACCGCGTGGACCGCCATCCAGCCCGCCCAGTCGATCGGCCGCATCGCCCGGCCCGCGAGCTTCCGGAAGCGGCCCTGGAGCTGCACCGCCGCCCACGCCTCCACGGGCCGGCCCCAGGCGGCGGGCGACAGGCCCTGGGTGCCGACCAGCGGCCGCGGCGCGGCGGTGTTGTAGTTCAGGCTCGCGCCGAACTCCCCCGCCTCGTCGGCGACCGCGACGACATCGTGCTCCGGGCCGCGGGTCGGCAGGGCGAACTCGCGCAACGCCGTGTCGCGCACATCGCCGCCCTTCGGGTCGTAGTTCGATTCCGCCACGATCCGGGCGCCGAATTTCTTCGCGCTGCGCCGCAGGGCCTCGGCGTAGAAGGCGTCCCCGGGGGCCGGACCGGCCACCAGCAGGATCCGCGACCAGCGCTTGAAGGCCAGGAATTGCACCAGCGCGTCGGCCAGCATGGCGCGGGAGGGCAGGACGTGGAGCAGGTTCCTGCGGCAATCCGCATCGCGCAGCCGCGTGTCGGGGGCGCCGATGTTGAGGAGCACGCTGTCCCGCGCCTCCGGGAGGTCGGCGAGCGCGAGCACGTCCTCGGCCGGGGCGTTGAGGACCACGAAGCGCGGATCCGCGATCTCCCGGAACGCCGCGCGGATATCCGCGCCGGGCTGGACGATCCGGGTGTCCAGATCGAACGACAACCCGAGGAAGCGGCCGGTGGCGTTCGAATCCTTCAGCCCGAGCTCGGCACCCTTGGCGCCCTCGTCGTCGGGGATCGGATCCTCGTTGTTCAGCGGCACCGGACGCTCGACCCGCCGCTCGAGATACTGGATCGTCAGGGGCGGCCCGGCCGCGGCGGGGAGGCAGGAGGCCAGGAGCAGCAGGACAGCCGGAAGCAGGCCGGCGCGCGGGCGCCGCATGATCACGTCCCTCCGCCGCACCCCGGGGAGCACCATACCCGCTCGTCTCCTCCGCCTCGACTACGGGCTACGCAGGTTTGAGATCTTGGCAGGCTCGCTCGTCAGCTCGAAGGGGCGCGGGCCCCCTCTCCCGTGCGGGAGAGGGACAGGGTGAGGGTCGAGAACTGTCCGGAGAGGTCTGTGCCTCGATGCGCCTCGACGGCGCACCCAATCCGGAGACTTCTCCTCCCTCACCCCTTCCCTCTCCCGCACGGGAGAGGGGGCCCGTCGCGCCCTGTCACCAACCGCGTGCCTCAAACCTGCGTCGTCCGTTGGCCCCAATCGTCTTCGTTACCAAGAGTCTTAGGAGCGGAGAGGAGCGGGCCGATATTGGACCAAGGTGCAAACACCAGTGTTTGTGCAATGCAACACAAATCATCAGAGGATGATAAGCCGGTACTCCGTACCAAAGCATAATGGGTCCGGCGCCCGGTACTTGCTAACCGTCATCCAACGATCATGGGAGGCGGGTGATGCGCTTTACGAAGACCGCGACGGGCGGCGGACTGATGGCCCTGTGCCTCGTCCTGGCGGCGAGCGGTGCCCTCGGCCACGGCGACGTGCAGCCCCAGCCGGTGAAGACCGACGGCTTGAAGCCGCTCGGCACCGAATGGCTCGCCGAGAACCCCTACAAGGGCGACGCCCACGCCATCTCGATCGGCGCCTCCGGCTTCAACCAGAACTGCGCCCGCTGCCACGGCCTGGAGATGATCTCCGGCGGCCTCGCCCCGGATCTGCGCTACCTGCCGCAGGGCAAGGAGGGCGACGAATACTTCGTCGAGCGCATGAAGCACGGCGCCGTCATCAACGGGGTGACCAAGATGCCGGCCTTCGACGGTGTGATCTCCCAGGAGGGCCTGTGGGCGATCCGCAGCTACATCGAGTCGAAGCATGAGGAGTAGGGCCCGCCTCGCGCTCGCCTGCGGCCTGCTGCTGGCGCTCGGGTTTCAACCGGAGGCCTGGGCGCGGCCGCTCGATCAGGTCGTGGCCGACGGCACCCTGCGGGTCGCGGTCTACGGCGACAACGCGCCGTTCTCGGACGCGGTGAACGGCAAGGCCCAGGGCATCGACGCCGACCTCGCCCAGGCGATCGCCGAGACGCTCAAGGTCAAGCTCGACCTGCGCGTGGTCGATGCCGGCGAGAACGTCGACGGCGACCTGCGCCTCAACCTGTGGAAGGGGGACCTCGCCGGCTCGCCGCTCGCCGACCTGATGCTGCACGTGCCGACCGACCGGCAGCTGGCTTTGCGCAACGATCAGGTGTTCTTCACCGCCCCGTATTTCGAGCAGGAGATCGCCTTCGCGTACCGCAAGGGCGACCTCGACGGGTTCGATAAGCTCGACGATATCGGCGACAAGACCGTGGCGCTGGAAGGAACCAGCGCGGCGGACCTGACGCTGCTGACCGCGCAGGGCGGCCGGTTCCGCGGAAACCTGAAGCACTACAAGAGCTTCGAGGAGGCCGCGAAGGCCTATCTGGCGGGCGAGGCGCCGATCCTGGCCGGCACCCGCGCGGCGATCGAGGCCGCCCTGTTCGCCGCCAAGGCGCCCAAGGACGACAACCCGATCGCCACGGTGCCGTCGTCCGGGCTGGTCAAGACGCGCTGGGAGATCGGCGGCGCGGTCAAGACCGACTCGCGCGACCTCGCCTACGCGGTGGCGGATGCGGTGACGGCGCTGAACAAGGATGGCCGGCTCAAGGCCATCTGCGAGACCTACGGCGTCACCTACACGCCGCCGAAGGGATATTGAGCGTCATCTACCAGGGATCGGCAGCGTTTCTCCAACACGCAACCTCATCCTGAGGTGCTGCGCAGCAGCCTCGAAGGAGACCTCCAGATACCGCAGCGATGTCTGGAGCCCTCCTTCGAGGCCTACGCTGCGCTCCGGCACCTCAGGATGAGGGCGAGTTCGGGAGATTCGAAGCTCCCCGAGAACTTGCCCCGGCCCTGATGCTGCGCAAACCATCGGCCCATGCCTCGAAGGGGACCCATGGTCCTGTGCACTCCATCGAATACAGTTTTTCTGGCCGAGCAAAGTGTCAAGCTATTCGACCAATGGCCAATAAGACTTTCCTGAGAACCCGGATAGCCTCGGTTCCCAAGGGGGCGCCCCGCGACTGATGCGGTCCGCGCCGAAACCCGGATGCCCCGGCCATACGGACCGGGGCCCTACACGGAGGACACGTCATGAGAATGCGGACCCGGTTCCTCGCCGCGGTGGGCGTCGCCGCCCTCGTGGCGGGCGGCGCCCTGCCGGCCATGGCCCAGGGCGTCACCGAGCAGGACATCATCAACGACGCCAAGACGCCGGGCGACGTCGTCACCTACGGGCTCGGGCCCCAGGCCCAGCGGTTCAGCCCGCTGAAGACCCTCAACCGCGACAACATCAAGAGCCTCGTCCCGGCGTGGTCCTTCTCGTTCGGCGGCGAGAAGCAGCGTGGCCAGGAGAGCCAGGCGCTGGTCAAGGACGGCATCATCTACGTCACGGGCTCGTATTCGCGCATGTACGCGATCGATTCCCGCACCGGTGAGAAGAAGTGGGAATACGATGCCCGCCTGCCGGAGGGCATCCTGCCCTGCTGCGACGTGGTGAACCGCGGCGCCGCCCTCTACAAGGACAACGTCTATTTCGGCACGCTCGACGCCAAGCTCGTCGCCCTGAACACCAAGACCGGCAAGGTCGTCTGGCGCAAGGACATCGACGACTTCAAGGCCGGCTACAGCTACACGGCCGCCCCGATCATCGTGAAGGGCAAGATCATCACCGGCGTGTCCGGCGGCGAGTTCGGCGTGATCGGCCGCATCGAGGCCCGCGACGCCGAGACCGGCGAGGTGGTTTGGAAGCGCCCCGTGATCGAGGGCCACATGGGTGAGCTCAACGGCAAGCCCTCGACCATGACCGGCAAAGTCAACGAGAGCTGGCCGGGCGACATGTGGAAGTTCGGCGGCGGCGCCACGTGGCTCGGCGGCACCTACGACCCCGAGACCAACCTGATCTATTTCGGCACCGGCAACCCGGGCCCGTGGAACTCCTGGCTGCGGCCGGGCGACAACAAGTGGACCTCCTCGCGCCTCGCCCTCAACCCCGACAACGGCGAGATCGTCTGGGGCTTCCAGACCACCCCGCATGACGGCTGGGACTTCGACGGCGTCAACGAATTCGTGCCGTTCGACCTGAACAAGGGCGGCAAGACTATCAAGGCCGGCGCCACCGCCGACCGCAACGGCTTCTTCTACGTCCTCGACCGGACCAACGGGAAGTTCATCTCGGCGACGCCGTTTGTGGAGAAGATCAACTGGGCCAAGGGCATCGATGAGAACGGCCGCCCGATCTACAACGAGGAGAACCGGCCCGGCGACCCGAGCAAGGCCCAGGGCGACGACAAGAAGGGCAAGTCGGTCTTCGCGGTGCCGAGCTTCCTCGGCGGCAAGAACTGGATGCCGATCGGCTACAGCCCCGACACCAAGCTGTTCTACGTGCCCTCCAACGAGTGGGGCATGGATATCTGGAACGAGCCGGTGAACTACAAGAAGGGCGCGGCCTATCTCGGCGCCGGCTTCACCATCAAGCCGGTCTTCGAGGACCATATCGGCTCGCTCAAGGCGATCGACCCGGCCTCCGGCAAGGTCGTGTGGGAGTACAAGAACAAGGCCCCGCTCTGGGCCGGCGTGCTCACCACCGCGGGCAACCTCGTCTTCACCGGTACCCCGGAGGGCTTCCTGAAGGCCTTCGACGCCAAGACCGGCGAGGAAGTCTGGAAGTTCCAGGTCGGCACCGGCGTGGTCTCCTCGCCGATCACCTGGGAGCAGGACGGCGAGCAGTGGGTCGGCGTCGCGGCCGGCTGGGGCGGCGCGGTGCCGCTCTGGGGTGGCGAGGTCGCCAAGTCCACCGCCGGCATCAACCAGGGCGGCAGCTTCTGGGCGTTCAAGCTGCCCAAGACGGTGGCGTCGCGCTGAAGCCTCTCACGACGGAAGCGTGCCGGTCCCCCGGGCCGGCACGCCCAGGCCCTGGCGTGCGAGCGGTTCCCTCAACACCCGCTTGCGCCCCAAGGCCGCTTCGATCAGTTTTCGAGGGATCCCGTGAGGATCCTCAGCGAAGGACCGCGTTGTCCGTGCATCTCCTGATCGTCGATGACCACCCGCTTTTCCGGGACGCCCTGGCGGCCACGATCCGCCTCGCGCATCCGGACGCGGTGCTGCACGAGGCCGACGGGATCGAGGCGGCCTGCGCGGTTCTCGCCGCCAACCGGAACATCGACCTGACGCTCCTCGACCTGTCGATGCGCGGCACCTCCGGCTTCGACGGGCTGATCACGATCCGGGCGAGCTTTCCGCGCATCCCGATCCTGATCGTTTCCGGCCACGAGGATCCGCGCATCGTGCGCGAGGCGCTGCAGCACGGCGCGGCCGGTTTCGTGCCGAAGGCGATGGACAAGGCGACGCTGACGCGGGCGATCACCGAGGTGCTGAGCGGCGCCCTGTTCCTGCCGCCGGGCCTCGCCGAGGCGAGCACGCCCGCACCGCGCTCCAGAAAGGCGCCGCTCCCGGAGCGCCTCGCCCGACTGACGCCGCAGCAACTGCGCGTCCTGATGATGATCCGCCAGGGCAAGCTCAACAAGCAGATCGCCCACGAGCTTCAGGTCGGCGACTCGACCGTGAAGGCGCATGTCTCCGAGATCCTGCGCAAGCTGGAGGTGATCAGCCGGACGCAGATCGTGATCGACACGGCGTCCCTCGATTTCGACCAGATCCACAACGCGCATCCGGCCTGACGGCGCTCCGCCCAATCTTGCGGGTCGGGCATCACCGTTAAAGATCACGCAGCAAGCGGCGCCGCATCTCCCTCAACCTCTGAGGGCTACGATACGCGCACATCTTGGTCGAACACCGAGGCTCGCGGCAGAGCGCGACCGGCCCCCTCTCCCGTGCGGGAGAGGGTTGGGGTGAGGGACGAGAAGGTTCAGGAACGAGCGCAACACTGACGCGCCGACAGGTCGCGCCTCTTTTGGATAAGTCTCGACCCTCACCCTGTCCCTCTCCCGCACGGGAGAGGGGACCCGCGGCTCGTCCTGCAGCCAGACATCGCACACGATGTGTGAATGCAATGGCTCCTGCGGGGGAGCGGACGCGCGGTGTTCGTTCCCAATCGATGAACGTCGAAGCCCACAAGGAAGACGAAGCGCGCCGCCCAACCCTCGACACATGCACCGGGTGCAGCCCAGCGCTACCGATCCCGGCCCTGCTCCAATAAATCGATAGCATGCTATCTATCAGCATCTTATCAGATTAGCGCGGCGGCGTTGCCGGGCTCACGGGGCAGGGGCCTGGCGGAATGCCGTCCACCGACGATGCCGACACCCTCGAGCGGCTGCGACAGACCTACACCCAGGCCCTCCAGACGGCCGGGCGGCAGTGGCGCCGGGCGGCCAATACGATCGCCGAAGCGCACGGCCTGTCCGATGCCGTCGCGCTGCCCCTCGTGGTGATCGGCCGCCTGTCCGGCGAGCCGCGGCAGAACGCCCTCGCGGAGGCGGTCGGGATCGAAGGGCCTTCGCTGGTCCGGCTGCTCGACCAGCTCGCGGCGGCCGGCCTCGTGGTGCGCCGGGAGGACCCGTCCGACCGCCGCGCCAAGGTGCTGGCCCTGACACCGCAGGGCCGGGATGTGGTCGCGCGGGTCGAGGTGGCCCTCAAGGCCCTCCGGGCGGAGGTCTTTGCCGGAATCAGCCAAGCGGATCTCGAAGCGAGCCTGCGGGTCTTCGCGGCGCTCCAGCGTCACGACCGCGGCGCCGCCGAGGCCGCGCAGGCCCTGGAGCCCGCGCCGTGACCCTTCCCGGATGGCGTGACTGGGCCTTCGCCCTGAAAACCTACGCGGCGGCGATGCTCGCCCTGTACCTGGCTTTGTGGATCGACCTGCCGCGGCCCTACTGGGCGCTGGGCACCGTCTACATAACCAGTCAGGTTCTCTCGGGCGCGACCCGCTCGAAGGCCGTCTACCGCCTCGGCGGCACGGCGCTCGGCGCCGCCGTGAGCGTGGTGCTGGTGCCTAATCTGGTCGGCGCGCCGGTCCTGCTCAGCCTCGCGGTGGCGCTCTGGGTCGCGCTCTGCCTCTTCGTCGCCCTGCTGGATCGCACGCCCGCGAGCTACCTGCCCATGCTGGCTGGCTACACCGCGGCGCTGATCGGCTTTCCCGCGGTCGACGATCCCGGCGCGATCTTCGACACCGCCGTGGCGCGGGCCGAGGAGATCGGGCTGGGCATCGTCTGCGCCAGCCTCGTGGCGACGTTGGTGCTGCCGCAATCGGCGGCCCCGGCCATCGTGGCACGCCTCGAAGGCTGGCTCACCGAGGCCCGAACCTGGACGCTGGCCGCACTCCAGCCAACCCGCACGCCCCGGTCCGACGGGACCGGCCACCGCCTGCGCCTCGCCTCGGACGCCCTGGCCCTCGACGGCCTCGGCCTCGCCCTGCGCAATGAGGCCACCGGCGCCGAGCGGGCAGCCGCAGCCTTCGCCCCCCTGCGCCAGCACATGCTGATGGTCCTGCCGATCGTCGCGGCCCTGTCCGACCGCGTGGCGGCCCTGGAGCAGGCCGGTGCGCTGCCGGCCCGGCTCCGCGCGCTCCTGTCGGATCTCGCCCTCTGGCTGTCGTCCGACGGCAGTGCGGACGACGCGGACCGCCTGCGCGAGCGGATCGCCGGGATCGATCCGCCCCTGGATCGCGACACGACCTGGACGGCCCTCCTGCTGGCGAGCCTCGCCGCGCGCCTGCGCGACGTCATCGACCTGCGGGAAGATCTGCGTGTCCTGCGCGGCCATCTCCAGGCCGGGACGGCGCCGGCGGCGCCGCTCGCCTTCTCCTACACGGCGCGGGTCACGCGGATCCGCCACCGGGATTATGGATTGGCGGCGTTCTCGGCCTTCGGCGTGTTCGTCGGCCTTCTGGTCTGCTGCGCGATCTGGATCGCCACGGGCTGGCCGGACGGATCGGCCGCGCCCATGATGGGGGCGGTCGCCTGCTGCCTGTTCGCGACCCAGGACGATCCGGCCCCGCAGATCCTCGGCTTCACCAATTCGGCCCTCGTCGGCGCCCTCGGGGCGGCCCTCTACCTGTTCGCGATCCTGCCGCTCGCCACCTCCTTCGAGATGGTGGCGCTCGCCCTCGCGCCGGCCCTGATCCTCTGCGGATTGGCGATGACGCAGCCGCGCACCGCCGCGATGGGCATGGGCGCGGCGCTCAACGGCGCGACTCTGCTGGCGCTGCAGAACGGCTACAGCGGCGAATTCGCGCCCTTCGCGAACGGGGTCCTCGCCTCGGTGGTCGGCATGTGGGTCGCCGCGGTGGTGACCCGGCTGGTCCGGTCGGTCGGGGCCTCGTGGAGTGCCCGTCGCCTGGTCCGGATCAACCGCCGCAGCCTCGCGGCGGCGGCTGAGGGACGCGGAGCCGGGCACGGGCTCGAACTCGCCGCCCTGATGCTCGACCGCGTCGGCCTGATCGCCCCGCGTCTCGCCGCGCTCCCGGCAGGGGAGGGCGCCGCCCTGGGCGACCTCCTGGCCGACGTGCGCGTCGGCATCAACCTCGTGGAGGTACGCCGGGTCCGCAGGCGCCTCGCCGGAGAGGCGCGCACCTCCGTGGACGAAGCCCTATTGCAAGCAGCGCGCCGGCTGCGCGGCCGGGACGGTCCCGATCTCCGCGCCGCGCTGGACGACGCCCTCGACGCCGTAGCCCGCACCGCTCACACGCCGGAGCGCCGGTCCGCGCTGATCGGCCTGACGGGCGTGCGCCGCGGCCTGTTTTCCGAGGCGCCCGGCAACCGGGATGCGGCGCCTCATCCGGACGCGCGGGAGATGGCGGCATGATGGGCGAGATCGACCTCTACGGCGTGTTCGTCCCGGGGCTGGCGCTCTGGATGGCGATCGCCTTCGCGCTGAGCCTACTTCTGCGCCGCCTGCTCGCGGCGAGCGGCTTCTACCGCCTCGTCTGGCACCGACCGCTCTTCGACCTCGCCCTCTACGTCGTCCTGCTCGGCGGCGTCGTGATCTCCGCACAGGGGACCCTGCCGTGACCGCCTTCCTCTCCCTCGTCGGCCGTCTCCTGCTCACCCTCGGCATGGTGGCGGTGGCGCTGGTCGTCGGGCTGGCGCTCTGGGACTACTACATGGACGCGCCCTGGACCCGGGACGGGCGGGTGCGGGCCGACGTGGTGGCGGTGGCGCCCGACGTCTCGGGCCTCGTCACCGAGGTCCTGGTGGAGGACAATCAGGTCGTCCGGACCGGCGATGTGCTGTTCCGCATCGACCCGGACCGGTTCCGCCTGGGCCTGCGTCAGGCGGAGGCGATGGTCGCGGGCCGCAAGGCGACCGCCGAGCAGGCAGCCGCCGACGACGCCCGCTATGCCAAGCTCAGCGACGCGGCGGTCTCCCAGCAGAAGGTCGAGGCCGCCAAGGCCGCGGATCTGGCGGCGCAGGCGGCCTACGAGCAGGCCCTGGCCGACCGCGACCTCGCCAAGCTTAACCTGGAGCGCTCGGCGGTGCGCGCCGCGGTCAACGGTCGGATCGCCAACATGGAGCTGCGCCCGGGGGCCTACGTCACCACCGGCCGCGGCGTGATGGCGCTGATCGACAGCGACACGGTGCGGATCGAGGGTTATTTCGAGGAGACCAAGCTGCCGCGCATTCGCGTCGGCGCCCCGGCGACCGTGCAGCTGATGGGCGAGGCCGGCGTGCTCAAGGGCCACGTCGCCAGCATCGCCGGCGGCATCGCCGAGACCGGCCGCAGCGACGCGACGAACCTGCTCGCCAACGTGAACCCGACCTTCTCGTGGGTGCGCCTCGCCCAGCGCATCCCGGTGCGGATCGCCCTCGATCCCGGCGTCTCGGACCCGCGCCTCGTCAGCGGCCGCACCGCCACCGTGTCGATCGCACCGGAGACGGGCGGGGAGGCTTTCCGCTGGGATGCCCTGCGCCGATCCTGGTCGGGCTGGCGCGAGGCGCTCGCCCGCTGAACAATCCCGCCGGCCTGGGGTTGGCCTGGAACGACGCAACGCCGATTCAGGAGCCCCCATGTCGAAGACGATCCTCGCGCTGGCCACATCCCTCGTGCTCGCCACATCGGGCGCCGCCCTGGCCCAGGCACCCCATACGGGCGGGGCCGACCGGGGCAACGTGAACAAGTCCGGTGCCGTGGGCGGCACGGGCTCCGGAGCCATGGAGCATACCGGCTCGACCGGGGCCGGCCTCGCGCCCGGTACCAGCGGCGGTCCGCCCGTCAGCACCCCTGGCGCGCCGGCCGGCAGCGGCTCGGGCAACGGCACCACCGGCAGCGGCGCGGCGCCGAGCGGGAAGTAGAACGGGCGGCACGTCCGAAACTGCGCCGCGTCTCCCTCCCCCGGCAGAGGGGGGAGGGGGTGCCCGTCTGAAGTTGTTCAGGGCCTGCGCTGGCTCGGCGCTATGCCCCAAGCCCACCCACGCACAGGTACTTCGTGTTCAGGTAATCCTCGATGCCCTGATACGAGCCCTCGCGGCCGAGGCCGGATTCCTTGACGCCGCCGAAGGGCGCCACCTCGGTGGTGATGATTCCCTCGTTGATCCCGACCATGCCGTATTCCAGCGCCTCCGCGACCCGGAAGGTGCGGCCGAGGTCGCGGGTGTAGAAGTAGCAGGCGAGCCCGTACTCGGTGTCGTTGGCCATGCGGATCGCCTCCGCCTCGTCCCGGAACCGGAACAGCGGCGCCAAGGGCCCGAAGGTCTCCTCCCGGGCCACCGCCATGGCGGGGGTCGCGCCGGTGATCACGGTCGGCTCAAAGAACTGGCCGCCCAGCGCGTGGCGGTGGCCGCCCGCCACCACCCGGCCGCCCTTCTCGACGGCATCGCGGATATGGGCCTCGGTCTTCTCCACGGCGGCCATGTCGATCAGCGGCCCCTGGGCGACACCGTCCTCGATGCCGTTGCCGACCTTCAGGCGGTTGGCGGCTTCGGCCATCTTCTCCGCGAAGGCGTCGTAGATCCCGTCCTGCACCAGGAAGCGGTTGGTGCAGATGCAGGTCTGGCCGGAATTGCGGAACTTGGCGAGCATCGCGCCCGCCACCGCCTTGTCGAGGTCGGCATCGTCGAACACGATGAAGGGCGCGTTGCCGCCGAGTTCCATCGAGACCTTCTTCACCGTGTGCGAGGCCTGCTCCAGCAGCACCTTGCCGACCTCGGTGGAGCCGGTGAACGTGATCTTCTTGACGAGCGGATTGCTGGTCATTTCACCGCCGATCGCCCGAGCCGAACCGGTGAGGATCGAGACCGTGCCGGCCGGGAAGCCGGCGCGCTCGCACAGCACGCCCCAGGCCAGCCCGGAGAGCGGCGTCTGCGAGGCCGGCTTGATCACGATCGGGCAGCCGGCGGCGAGCGCCGGGGCGATCTTGCGGGCGATCATCGAGGACGGGAAGTTCCACGGCGTGATCGCCGCCACCACGCCGACCGGCTCCTTGGTGACGAGGATCTTCCGGTCGCCCCAGGGGGAGGGGATCACGTCGCCGTAGACGCGCCGCGCCTCTTCGGCGAACCACAGCACGTAGGCGGCCGACATGGCGACCTCGCCGCGGGATTCGGTCAGCGACTTGCCCTGCTCGGCGGTGAGGATCTGCGCCAGATCCTCCTGATGCTCGGTGACGAGCGCCGCGAGCTTGCGCAGCAGCACGGCGCGCTCGTTGGCGGTCTTGGCGCGCCAGGCCGGATAGGCCGCATGCGCGGCCTGGATCGCCTGACGGGTCTCCTCGGCCCCGGCATTCGGCACGCGGGCGATCACCGCGCCGGTGGCGGGATTCGTGACATCGATGCTGCCGGAGCCGGCCTTGGTCCAGGCGCCGCCGACGAGGCAGGCTTCGACCAGCAGGGCACGATCCTTCAGGGTGGGAATCTCGGTCTCAGGCATCCAACGGTTCCTTCGGCGGCTGCGGCAGGTCGGAATCCGATCGCGCAGTCCGCGGCTTGAGGGGCACGCTCTGGGCCGTATTCCTCGCCTGGGCCTCGGCTTTTGTCTCGAAGATGTGGGGAGCCAGGTCGCGGCTCGCCAGCGAGGCGCCGAGTTTCAATCGCAGGAACGCGCTCGTGGTGTAGCGCGATGCCGTCTCATAATACCGCTTTTCCAGATAAGCGATCGCCGAGAAATAGGCATCGCTCACCGTCGGGTCGATCTCGAACCCGTCGTAATTGGCGATCAGGTGGACCTTTCGGCCGATCTCCTGGCAGGCGCGCTCGTATTCCCGGCGCACCAGCTCGACATCCTCGATGGTCCGGACCTGAAAGCCTTCGAGGTTCGAGAACAGGATGTTGCGCTCGGGATCGTAGCTGATCCGCTCCGCCATGGAGAGGCCGAGGAGCCAGGGCTCCAGCCCCATCACGGCCTCGCGGAACAGGCGCGGGTCCATCGGCTTCGGGTCGCGCACGATCGGCTTGAAACCCATCTGGCCGAGGATGTCCCGGTCGATATCGACCCCCGGCGCGACCTCGACGAGTTCCATGCCGGCCCGGGTCCGGCGGAAGACGCAGCGCTCGGTCACGTAGAGCACCGGCTGGCCGCGATCGGCCGCGTAGGCCCCCGAGAAGGTGACCTGCTCGACCTCCGCGATGAACTTCTGCGAGCGCCCCTCGGCGAGGATCCGGATCCCGTCGCCCTCGATCGCGACCTTCAAGCCATCGGCCGTGAAGGTGCCGGCGAAGACGAGGCTCTTGGCGTTCTGCGAGATGTTGATGAAGCCGCCCGCACCCGCGAGCCGCTTGCCGAACCGGCTGACGTTGACGTTGCCCTCCGCGTCGCACTGGGCGAGGCCGAGGCAGGCGAGATCGAGGCCGCCGCCGTCGTAGAAGTCGAATTGCTGGTTCTGGTGCAGCACCGCGGCCGGGTTCAGGGCGGCGCCGAAATCGAGCCCGCCCTGCGGCAGGCCGCCGATCACGCCCGGCTCGGCGGTGAGCGTCAGGTACTTGAGCACCCGCTCCTCGGCGGCGACCGCCGCGACGCCCTCCGGCATGCCGATGCCGAGATTGACCACGCCGCCGGGCGGCAATTCGAAGGCGCAGCGCCGGGCGACGATCTTCCGCGCGTCGAGCGCCATCGGCGGCACCCGGTCCAGCGGCACGCGCTGGCGGCCCGTGAAGGCGTGATTGTAGGGCGTGCCGTAGGTCTGCCGGTGGTTCTCCGGCTGGCTGAGCACCACGCAATCGACCAGGATGCCCGGGACCTGCACCTCCCGCGGGTTCAGCGAGCCGGCTTCGGCCAGCCGTTCCACCTGCGCGATGACGAAGCCGCCGGAGTTCTTGGCCGCCATGGCGGCGGCGAGGTTGTCGAGGGTGAGGGCCTCGCGCTCCATGGTGATGTTGCCGGCGGGGTCGGCCGTGGTGCCCCGGATCAGCGCGACGTTCACCGGAAACGCCTTGTAGTGGAGCCAGGATTCGCCGCCGAGCTCGACCACGCTGACGAGGTCTTCCTGCGTGACGGCGTTGAGCTTGCCGCCCTCCAGGCGCGGGTCGACGAAGGTGCGGAGCCCCACCTTGGTGATGTGGCCCGGCGTGTGGGCGGCGATCTCCCGGTAGAGGTGCGAAACGACGCCCAGCGGCAGGTTGTAGGCCTCGATCTGGCCCTCCACCGCCAGGGCGCCGAGCTTGGGCACCAGCGCCCAATGGCCGCCCACGACGCGCTTCACGAGGCCCGGGATCGCAAGGCGGTTGAGCCCGCGCTCCTTGCCGTCGCCCGGCGCGGCGGCGAACATCAGGCCGATCCCGTACGGGCCGTTGCCGGCGTCGAAACGGCGGGCGAGTGCCAGGATCAGCTCGTCGGGCGTGCCGATGCCGACGAAGCCCGAGACCGCGACCATGTCGCCATCCTGCAGGATGGCGGCGGCCTCGTCGGCGCTGACGATCTTGTTCTTCAGGCTGCCCATGGGGTGGTCCTCGGCGCCTGGGATGCGGCCGGAGCGGCTGCGCGCATCGCTCGCCTCCCACGGCGGGGGGCTTTGTCGTCCCCTGAATCGTATTGACCGCTGTCGTTGGTGACAGACCACGACATGCCCCCTCTCCCGTTCGGGAGAGGGTTGGGGTGAGGGACGAGAAGCTTCAGGATGGTGCGTATCCCTGACGCGCCGACAAGTCGCGCCTCGTTCTGAAAATTCTCAACCCTCACCCTGTCCCTCTCCCGAACGGGAGAGGGGACCCACGCTTCATTCTGCTGCCAGAGCTCCGCGCGCGATCTGCGTCTCCAGCAGCTTTCCCCGCAGAAAGGGGAGGGGAGGGGTGTCGTGTTGTGCGAGAACCGTCGCGAGACCATCCTACCCCCGCTGGCCCAGCCACTCGGCGATGCCCGAGCCCAGCAGCTTCTGCGCCTTGCCGCCGACGAACACGCCGACATGCCCGCCGGGCAGACCCATCTCGCTGTAATCGGCGGTGCCGATCCTGTCCTTCAGCGCCTGCGAGGTGGCGGGCGGGATGATGTGATCGTCCTGCGCGAACACGTTCAGCACCGGGCAGGTGATGGCCTTCAGATCCACCCGCCGCCCGCCGAGCTCGAAGGCGCTCTGGACGAGCTTGTTGTCCTGATAGAGATCCTTCAGCCACTGCTTGGCCGCCTCGCCCGGATGGTCCGGGCGGTCGGCGATCCACTTCTCCATGCGGAGGAAATTCAAGAACTTCTTCCTGTCGTCCAGGGCATCGAGCAAATCGAGGTTGTACTTCGTCATGGTGCGCATCGGCGTCATCATCGAGAACACCGAGCCCATGAAGGCCCCGGGCAGCGACCCTTGCGCCTCGATCAGCCGGTCGATGTCCTCGGGCGTGAGCGAGCGCGTCCAGACGTTGATGAAGCCGTGTCCGGCCCGGGCGCTCTGGGTATCGGCGTGGAAGTCGATCGGCGTGATGGTCAGCACCATCGCGTTGACGGTCTCGGGATAGAGCGCCGCGTAGCAGGTGGTGAAGACGCCGCCCTCGCAGATGCCGAGCAGGCTGACCTTCTCGCGCCCGGCGGCCTCCTGAATGAAGGCGACGCATTCGGCAAGGTAGCCGTCCACGTAGTCGTCGATGGTGACGTAGCGGTCGGCCCGGCCGGGATTGCCCCAATCGACCACGTAGAGGTCGAGGCCGAGGTTCAGCAGGTTGCGGACCAGCGAGCGGTCCTCCTGCAGGTCGGCCATCGTGTAGCGGCCGATCAGCCCGTAGACGATCAGCACCGGCGGCAGGCCCTTGCTCTCGGCGAGCGGCCGGTAGCGGTAGAGGCTGACCTTGTCCTGGCTCCAGACCAGATCCTTCGGCGTGGTGGCGATCTCGACATCCGCGTCGCTGACATCGGCGAACAGCTTGGCGCCCTCGCTCAAGCGACGGCCGAGGGTGCCGACCTCCGCCAGCAGCTCGGCGGGGGAGAGGGTGAGCGGCGCGGCCGGACCCTTCGCGCTCTCCTGATCAGCCATGGGCATCCTCCGCAACCTGTGAGCCGGCCGCTTTTGCGGCCTTACCGGCCTGCCGGCGCTCGCGGCGCAGCGCCCGGACCTCCCGGCGCAGCTCCGTCAGGCTCTTGTGCACGTCGTCGAGTTCCGCCCGGGTCGGCTGGCCGTAGAACTCGGACAGGAAGGCCGCGATATCCTGCTGGGCCAGCCGGAGATCGGTGGAGGCCCGGAGCACCGCCCGCTGCGAGGTGAGAAACGTCTCCGAGCGCTGGACCTCCAGCAGGACCGCGTTGGCGGTCTCGATCCACCGGCCCATCATGGCGCGGGCGGAGGCGAAGCTCTCGCCGTTTTCGGCGCGGGCATTGGCCTCCTGAGCGAAGGTCCCCGCGGCGCGGGTCCAGGCGTCGAGCATCACGGCCTGATGCTCGCTCTGCGCCCGCCGGAGCGCCGCCCAGGCGGTGAACAGGGCCGCGTAGCGCCGCTCGGTCTGCCACAGGTCGGCGAGCTGCGGCCCCTCGGACATGCGGGTCAGCGCGGCGTCGAACTCGGCCGAGCCGCCGAGCCAGGCCTGCGGATCGAAGATCCGGGCCAGCACCGCGCCGGCGGTCGGGTCCGGCGCGTCGGGGCCGCCCTGCAATGACCGCGTCAGCGTCTGCGAGAGCGTGGTGGCCGCGGTCCAGGCCTCGGTGAGCTTGGACTGGGCGGCGGCCATGCCGGCGAGATCGGCGTTCGGAAAGGTCGGCCAGCCGAAGCCCGGGACGGATTGCCCGGCGCCTTGCGTGAAGAAGCCCGCGCCGGCCCGCGTCCAGAACTCGCCCATCGCCCGGAACGCGTCGAACTGGTCCATGCTGGCGTTCCCTCCCGACCGTATTGGGTTTCGCGCAACCGCGAAGCCTGTCGTCAGCTCACCGACTGGATCGGCCTTCGCTCACATCCGGACTCTCCCACCCTCGTCCTCACCTGAGGTGCCGGAGCGCAGCGGAGGCCTCGAAGGAGACTTCCAGCCAGCCACGCCATCCCTGGAGGGCTCCTTCGAGGCGGCTTCGCCGCACCTCAAGATGAGGGGGACTGGATGGGATGGTTCAGACTGATCGGATCCTCACGCCGCCGGCCGGGCCTCCCCGAGCGCCTCGGCGTAGATCCGGAAGGCGTCGTCGTAGGTGACCTCGCGCGGGTTGTTCACGAGAAGCCGCGTCTGCTTCATCGCGTCGGAGGCCATCCGCTCCAGATCCTGCCGGGCGACGCCGACCTCGGCCAGCGAGGCCGGCACCTTGCAGTCGCGGCAGATCGCGTCGAGGCTGTCGACGAAGCGTTTGGCGGCCTCTGCCTGCGGCAGGTCAGCGGCGGCGGGATCGAGGATCGGCGCGAGTTCCGCGTAGAGCGCCTCCGCGTGCGAGAGGTTGAAGCGCATCACCCCCATCAGCACGAGCGCGTTCGAGAGCCCGTGCGGCACGTGGAAGATCGCGCCCACCGGGTAGGCCAGGGCATGCACCGCCGCTACCGGCGCGTTGGCGAAGGCCATCCCGGCGAGCATCGAGCCGAGCAGCATGCCGGAGCGCGCCTCGAGGTTCTTCCCGTCCGTGCAGGCGGTGCGGATGTTGGCCGAGAGCAAGGCCAGCGCCTGCTTGGCGAGCTGGTCGGAGATCGGGTTCTTCTTGTTCTTGCTGGTGAACGCCTCGATGGCGTGCACCATGGCGTCGATGCCGGTCGCCGCCGTGACGTGGGACGGCAGGCCCAGCGTCAGCTCCGGGTCGAGCACCGCCCAGTCGGGCAGCAATTTCGGGGCGACGACGCCCTTCTTCTCGGTGGTCGGCGTCGTGACGATCGAGATCGGCGTCACCTCCGAGCCGGTGCCGGCGGTGGTCGGCACGAGGATCAGCGGCAGCCGGTCGCCCTTGGCGAGGCCGACGCCGTAGATCGCATCCAGCGGCTCGTCGGACTTGGCGAGGTAGGCCACGAGCTTGGCGGTATCGAGCGCCGAGCCGCCGCCGATCGACAGAACGAGGTCGGTCCCGAGTTCCCGGGCGCGCTTGGCCGCCGTCTCGATCACCGTGGAAGGGGGATCGGCCACCACGTCCTCGTAGACGTCGAGGGTGACGCCGGCCTCCGCCAGTGCCGCCTCGGCGGCCTTGGTGAGGCCGGCGCTGCGCACGCCCTTGTCGGTGACGAGCAGGACGCGCTTGGCCCCGAAGCTCCCGACGATCTCGGGCAGCTTCCTGGAGGCACCGGCCTCGAACAGCACGTTCGGCGTGGTCTGGAAGGTGAACGGGTTCATCGCACTGCCCTGTCTTGATCCTGACCCAATTGCGATGCCGACCTCACGCGGCCGGCTCGAAATCCTTCACCTTGGCGCGCAGCTCGTCGACCAGCACCCGGGTGTTCTCGGAATAGTCGATCGGCACCGCCACGAGGTGGACGCCGCCTGCCGCGAAGGCCTTATCGAGGGTCGGCACGAGGTCGTTGACCGACTCGACCCGGTGGCCGGTGGCGCCGTACGACTTGGCGTAGAGCACGAAATCCGGGTTGTTGAAGGTCATGCCGTAATCGGCGAACTTGTCGACCGCCTGCTTCCAGCGGATCATTCCGTAGGCCGAGTCGTCGAGCACCAGCACGACGAGGTTGAGCTTGAGCCGGACGGCGGTCTCCATCTCCTGGCTGTTCATCATGAAGCCGCCATCGCCGCACACCGCCATGACGCGCCGCTTCGGGTAGAGCATCGCCGCCATCATGGCCGAGGGCAGGCCGGCGCCCATCGTGGCGAGCGCGTTGTCGAGGAGCAGCGTATTGGCGACGTAGGTGCGGTAGTTCCGGGCGAACCAGATCTTGTACATCCCGTTGTCGAGGCAGACGATTCCGTCCTCGGGGATGACCCGGCGCACGTCGCGCACGAGGCGCTGCGGCGTCACCGGGAAGCGGTCCTCGCCGGCCCGGTCGCCGATATGGCCGAGGATGTGCTCGCGCAGGTGCAGCAGCGCGCCGGCGTTGGGAAGCTTGCCGTCGAGCTTGTCGGCCAGCAGCTTCAGCGTGGGCCCGAGGTCGCCGACGACCTCGGCATCCGGATAATAGACCTGCTCGACGTTGGCCGGCATGTAGCTGATGTGCAGGACCTTCTGGTCGGGCTGGCCCATGAAGAAGGGCGGCTTCTCGATCGTGTCGTGGCCGATGGCGATGATCAGGTCGGCCTTGTCGATCGCCTCGTGGACGTAGTCGCGCTCGGACAGGGCCGCGGTGCCCATGTACAGGTTGGTCCCGCTCGCGACGGTGCCCTTGCCCATCTGGGTGGTGAAGAACGGGATGCCGGTGCGCTGCACGAAGCCGCCGAGTTCGCCGGTGGCGCGCGGGCGGCTCGCGGCGGCGCCCAGCATGACCAGCGGGCGCTTGGCCGCCAGGATCATGGCGGCGGCGCGGTCGATCGCGGCCGGATGGGCGACCGGAATGTCGATCGGGTGCGAGGGCACGAGATCCGCCTCGGCTTCCTCGGCGGCGATGTCCTCGGGCAGCTCCAGCAGCACCGGGCCGGGCCGCTCCTCGGTGGCGACCCGGAAGGCGTCGCGCACGATGGTGGGGATCGAGGAGGCCGAGACGATCTGCCGGGCCATCTTGGTGATCGGCTTCATCGACGAGATCACGTCGACGATCTGGAACTTGGCCTGGCGCGCGGACAGGATGCCCTTCTGGCCGGTGATGATGATCATCGGCATCGCGCCGAGATGGGCGTAGGCGGCGCCGGTGGAGAAGTTCAGCGCGCCGGGGCCGAGCGTCGAGAGGCAGACGCCGGGGCGGCCGGTCAGCCGGCCGTGGGTGGCCGCCATGAAGCTCGCCGCCTGCTCGTGGCGGGTGAGCACCAGCTCGATCTTCGAGTTGCGCAGCGATTCGACGACGTCGAGGTTCTCCTCGCCGGGGATGCCGAAGATGCGGTCCACGCCCTCGTTCTCGAGGGCTGCGACGAGGAGATCTGAACCCTTGGGCATGCGCGGTCCCGCTGATGCGTCGGCGTATCGGCGTCGCTCGGCGAAGGGAGTCTTGGCGGCGCGTCGGGTGGTTAGAGGGCCGCCACCGGAAGTGGTCAAGACCGGTCCAGGCTCGAACAGTCACAGAGGCGGCGCGATGCTATCCCTGGCTATCCCCGCAACACTTGCCGCACCGCGGAACGTCGCGGCACGGTCAAGGTTGTCGAAGGGACGGGGAATTTTGAATTCATGGAACGGGCGGTCATCGAGCAGGACGCGGCGGACGGCGCAGCCGCCGAATCGAGCCGGCCGGACGCCGATCCGGTGCTGGCACCGATCGCGGATTTTCCGCGCATCGACCTGCGGGTGGGTGTCGAGTCGTGGGACAAGCGCCGCCATGCCGGGAAGACCCTCCGGCACACGGTTTCCCACGCAGCACAGGGCGCCTTCGTCCCGGACCCGGAGCGGCCCGACCCGATCACCCTGATCGAGGCGGCCCATGAGGGGCGCCAGCCCCACCTGATCCCGCTGCGCGTCGCCCGGATGGCAACCTCGCCCTTCGCATTCCTGCGCGGGGCGGCGCACGTCATGGCCTGGGACCTGTCGCGCGGGCCCCGCAGCGGCATCGACGTGGTGATGAACGGCGATGCCCACACCGACAATTTCGGCCTGTTCGGCACGCCCCAGCGCGACATCGTCCTCGACCTCAACGATTTCGACGAGGTGACGATCGGCCCGTGGGAATGGGACCTGAAGCGCCTCGCCGCCGGCCTCGCGGTCGCCACCGCGGATGCGGGCGTCGCCGGGAGCGAGCGCCGCGACGTCGTGAAGGAGGCGGTCTTCGGCTACCAGCACACGATGCGGCGCTTGGCGCCCAAGGGCTCCCTCGAAGTCTGGTATCAGACCACCCGGGTCGACACGCCCCACATCTCCGGCCTGCGGCTCGACGCCGAGGCCCGGGCCATGGTCCGGCGGGCGGTCGACAAGGCCCGGCGGCGGAACAACCGAAGCCTGCTGTCGCAGGTGGCCGAGCGGCGCACCGACGGGAGCTGGCGGCTGAAGACGGACGCGCCGATCCTGACGTCGGTGGACGATGCCACGCGGGCGGGCGTCGTCAACGGGCTGGAGCGCTACGCCGAGACGCTGCCGCGCGAGCGCCGCTTCATGCTCGACCGCTACCACGTGGTCGACGTGGCCCACCGGGTGGTCGGCGTGGGCAGCGTCGGGACGCGGGCCTATCTCGCGCTGCTGCTCGGCAATTCCGACGCGGATGCGCTCTTCCTGCAGGTCAAGGAGGCGGTCCGCCCGGCCCACGCCCCGTATCTCTCGGGGATGCCCGAATCCTATGCCGGCCACGAGGGCGAGCGGGTGATCTACGGCCAGCGCCTGCTCCAGGCGGTCGGCGATCCGCTGCTCGGCTGGACCAGCATCGCGGACCGCCCGTTCTACGTGCGCCAGATGAAGAACCTGAAGGGCGCGATCCCGCTGGCCCGGATGTCGGGCGCCTCGCTCCTCACCTTCTCGTACGCATACGGGACGCTGCTCGCCCGGGCGCACGCCCGCACCGGGGATGCGGCGGCGATCACCGGCTATTGCGGCAGCGGCAAGAACGACCATCTCGGCGCCGCGATCGCCGACTGGGCGATGGCCTATGCAGAGCGCAACGCCGCGGATTTCGAGCTGTTTCGCGAGGCGATCGCCAGCGGCCGGCTGAAGGCCGCGGAGGATCCGTGCCTGTGAGTCCAAGGAGCGCTGTGCCGCGCGGTAGACGCCCCCGGCTTTGACAGTCGCGACAGGCCCCCTCTCCCGCACGGGAGAGGGGACCCGCGCCACCCTCGGTGAGGCCGGGAGCGCTGTCGCATCACGCGGCACAGTGCAATCGCGCACTGAGTTTCGGATCAGATGATGCCGGGCGGAGGCGGCTCGTGGGCGAGCCGCACCAGCAGATCGCGCAGCCAGCGATGGGCCGGATCGCGGTCGTAGGAGGCGTGCCAGAGCATCGACACGGGCACGTCATCCAGCGGGACCGGGACCGGGCTCACGCTCAGCGCCAGCGCGCTGGCGAAGGAGGTGGCGAGCCGGGCATGCATGGTGGCGATCACCGGCGCGGCGCGGACCAGGAAGGGCACGACGAGGAAGCGCGGCGTGGTCACGGCCAGCGTCCGCGACCGGCCGATCAGGGCGAGCGCGTCGTCCACCACCCCGTGGGCGGTCTCCCGCAGGGAGGTCAGCACGTGGGGGAATCGCAGGTAATCGTCGAGGCCGATCGGCGGCTCGAGGCCGATCAGCGCGGCGTTGAACAGCACGACGTAGCTGTCCCTGTAGAGCAGACGCTGTTTGTGGTGGATCTGCCCCTCCGAAAACAACCCGATGGCGATGTCCACCTGATCGGCATCGAGCTCGTCGAGGATCCGGGAGCGTTCGACGGAGCGCAGCAGCAGCCGGATGCCGGGCGCCTCCCGGCGCAGCTGCGCGATCAGGCGAGGCCCGAGCAGCACCTCGACGCTGTCGGGCAGGCTGATCGTGAAGCTGCGTTCGACCGTCGCCGGATCGAAGCGCTCCTCGCGGTGAACCAGAGCCTGGACCTGCCGGAGCGTGGCGCGCAACGGCTCGGCGATCTTGAGCGCCCGGGGCGTCGGGCGCATCCCGTCCGGGGCGCGGGTCAGGAGTTCGTCGTCGAACAGGCGGCGCAGCCGGGCGAGGCTCGAACTCATCGCCGACTGGCCGACGCCGACCCGGGCGGCCGCGCGGGTGACGCTGCGCTCGTCGAGGAGCGCGTCGAGGGCGACCAGCAGGTTCAGGTCGATCCGGCTGAGGTCGATATGGTCGATGGCCACGGGTGATTCGGTTCGTTGGTCTTACCGCCGAGCTATAGCAACATCAGCGGGGATTGGGGTTCTGGCATCATCCTGGCAGACAGTTCTTGAGCGGAGCAGGGACGTGCCTGCTCCGAGCGTTTCCCTCCCGCTTTGCCGACCAACGGATGCCCACATCACGGTTGGGCACCGACATTCGCAAGGGAGCGCGACGAGCTCCCTCTCCCGTGCGGGAGAGAGTTGGGGTGAGGGACGAGAACTTTCAGAACAGAGCGCACCATCAATGCGCCGATAGGGTCTGTTTCCTCCGGAAACTTCCCGACCCTCACCCTGTCCCTCTCCCGCACGGGAGAGGGGACCCACGCTCCATTCTGAACCGATGTGTCTGGACCTCGAGTATGAATCTCCAAGCCCTTGCGGGCGAGGGAGAGCGTGTCGACCGATCCAGGCCTTGACAATGTTCCTATTTTGTGCTCATTAGCCGCCACCTGTCCGCGGCGTTGCCGGGGTGACCCTGTGGGGTGATCCGGTGGCGTCCTTCGGGGGCCCGTCCGGTAGCTGACCGGGCGGGTCTGCGGATGGGGCGGTGCCCGCGTCGGTGGCTCTCAGCCGCCATCGCCCCGGGCGGCGGAACCGGTACAGGGCGTGCTCGGATGCGGGGCGTGAGAAACAACGCTGAACCCGGCGGGGGGAGGAAATGACCCCCGCGCCGACCCCCTTCTGGGCCGACCCCACGTGACCTGCGGACCCGTCCACTACGAGGCGGGTAAACGGCTGGAAGGCCACAGCGCTTTGCGGGTTCCGGCGGTGTTTTGCACCGCGTCCGAGACCGTCTGCCGGCGAGTCGCAGGACCGGACCGTCGCGAAGACACCGCGACGAGAAAGACGGCACCGGCCGGGGACCATGCCCGGTCGATGCCGCGGGCGCCGCGGGGACCGGATCCCGCGCGTATCTGGCCGACACCTGGGTTCCCGCGGCGTCCCGCGTCCCGCGTGTTGTTCTTGGGCCATGCCCCCGGCGCCGCAAGGCGCGCGGGGACGATGAGGCTTGTCCGTTTACGCCGGCATCGGCTCACGCGGCTCGGTGTAGTCGTAGAGGCGCGGCGCCGGGATCTCGTCCTTCGCGCCCATCCGCGCCACGAGATGGTCCGCGACCCGCAACGCGTTGGCGATGATCGTGAGCGTCGGGTTCACGGCGCCGATCGATGGGAAGAAGCTCGCATCGGTCACGTACAGGTTGTCGAGCTGATGGGCCTTGCAATTCCGGTCGAGGACCGAGGTCGCCGGATCGTCACCGAACCGGAGCGTCCCCGCCTGATGGGCCGTCCCGCCGATCGGCACGTCCTTGCCGAGGTACAGCGAGCGGTCGAACAGGTGCGGGTGAAGGTCGGTGAAGGTGCAGATCTGCTGCAGTTTCTGCCGCAGCCGCTTGTGCGCCTCCACGTTCGTCTCGGTCAGATCGAGATGGACCTTCCCGTCCTTGTAGAAGATCCGGTTCTGCGCCAGCGGGATGTCTTCGGAGGTCAGCCAGAAATCGACCGAATGCTTGGCAATCCAGTCGAACGGCTTGTTGGGGAACCATTGCAGGAAGCCCGGCAGGCCCTCGCCGTGGATCTGGGCGCCGTCCGACTTGCCGACCATCTGGATATGGCCGAGCGGGAAATCCCAATCGTCCTTCGGATCGGGGTCGCCGAAGTAGAAGTCGTTGACGCCGAGCGTCTTCTGGAACCGGGTCGGGTTCGGCGTCTTCGAGATCGCCAGCACCGTCGAGTTGTTGTGGCGCATGTAATTGCGCCCGACCTGATCGGAACCGTTGGCGAGGCCGGTCGGGTGCGTGTCGTTGGCCGAGCGCAGCAGCAGCAGCGCCGACGAGAGCGCGCCGCAGGCCACCACCACGAGGTCGGCCGAGGCCTCGAACGGCGCGCCGTCGCGGCTTCCGACCACACCGGTGACGGTGCGGCCGGCCGGATCGGTGACGAGCCGCTCGATATAGGTGCGGGTGAGCAGCGTCAGGTTCGGGCAGTCCCGCAGGGCCGGGTCCACCACCATGGTCTGGGCGTCGGACTTGCCGTTGGTCGGGCAGGGGAAGCCGTCGAACGATTCGCACTTGATGCAGGGCGAGGTCGGGACCGCACGGCCGTCCTTCTCGACAAGGCGCACGCCCACCGGGAGATGGAACGGGTGGTGGCCGGCCTGCTTCAGATTGTCGAACAGCTCCTGGATCCGCGTCTCGTTGGCCACCGGCGGATGGGCATAGGGCTTCTTCGACCAGGGCTCGGTCGGATCCTCGCCGCGCAGGCCGTGGACGTGGAACAGCTCCTCGGCGGCTTGGTAATACGGCTCGAATTCGTCGTAGCCCACGGGCCAGGCCGGGGCGATGCCGTCCTCATGGCGAATGTCGGAAAAGTCCTTCTCCCGGAGGCGGAAGAGGATCGAGCCATAGAATTTCGAGTTGCCGCCGACGTAGTAGTGCAGCCCGGGATGGAAGCTCTTGCCGTCCGAGGCGTACCACGTCTCCTTGGTCTGGTAGTACCCGTCCACGATCACCGCCTGGCTGTCCCAGTTGCGCGGTTCGCGCAGGAGGTAGTCGCCGCGCTCGATCAGCAGGATCCGCTTGCCGGTCTGGGCGAGGCGCCACGCCATCGTCCCGCCCCCGGGGCCGGATCCAACAATGATGACGTCGTAGTGCTCACCGGGCATACAGTCTCTCCGTCCGGGCCATGGTTTGGCAGGCAACTCGTGAGCGGACGTTCGGATCGCGCTGCGGCGGCGTATTCGATCACAATGGCGCAACCCCCGGTTAAGCGCATTTCCCAACACGGCCTTCAGCTTCGCCTGCGATCCTGCCGCTGTCCGGCTTCCCGCCGGGGAGGCATCGATGATCGTCGAGGACATCGCGCTGGTTCTGGCAATCGTGGTCGCCGCCGCCCTGGCGGTCGATCGCTGGCGCGCGCGGCGGGCCAGGCCGGACGAGGGCGAGGCCGAGCGGATGCACGACCGCCTGTGGCGGATCAGCGAGAGCGAGGACCGTTACCGGGCCCTCGTGGCCGCCACCACCGAGGTGATCGTCCAGCGCGACGCAAGGGGCCGCATCACCTACGTCAACGAGGATTACGCGCAGCTCCTGGGGCGCGAACCGATCGCCCTGCTCGGCGCGCAGATCGACCTGGAGATCCTCGACCGCGGCGAGGTCGAGATCGGCGCGGACGGGGTGCGCCGCATGGAGGCGCAGGTCCGCTCGGTGGATGGCCGCGTGCGCTGGTTCGCCTTCGTGGAGATGCCGGTGGCGCACGGCGACGCGATGCACTGGCTCCGCGCGGGTCGCGATGTGACGTCCCGGGTCGAGGCGATCCGCAGCCGCGATGCCGCTCTGGAACGGGCGGAATCGGCGAGCGTCGCGAAATCCCGGTTCCTGGCGACCGTGAGCCACGAGATGCGCACGCCGCTCAACGGCATCCTGGGGATGGCCGACCTCGTGCTCGGCACCGAACTGAACCCCGAGCAGCGCACCTACGTGGAGGCGGTGCGCACCAGCGGACAGGCGCTCCTCGGCCTGATCGATGGCGTCCTCGATTTCTCGCGGATCGAGGCCGGGCGCCTCGACCTCGTCGCCGAACCGTTCAGCCTGCCGTCGGTGGCGGAGGGCGTGGTCGAGTTGCTGGCGCCCCGGGCGCAGGACAAGGGGATCGAGATCGCCCTGGATGTGGCCGAGGGCTTTCCCGCGGGCCTCGTGGGCGATGCCGACCGGGTGCGGCAGATCCTGATCAATCTGGCCGGCAACGCCATCAAGTTCACCGAGCGTGGCGGGGTCGGCGTCAGCCTGACCTTCCTGCGCGCCGAGGCCGGGCCGGGCGAGGTGGTGCTCGCGGTCGCCGATACCGGCCCGGGCATCCCGGAGGACCGGCTGCCGGTCCTCTTCGAAGAATTCGAGCAGGGGGACGGCAGCGCCAGCCGCAGCCATGAGGGTACGGGGCTTGGCCTCGCCATCACGCGGCGGCTGGTGACACGCATGGGCGGGCGGATCGAGGCGACGTCGCGCGTCGGGCGGGGCACGACCTTCCAGGTCACGCTGCCGCTTCCGGAAGTCGTGGCGGTCACGCCGTCGGGCTCCGATCCCCTGCCGCGGCTCGACGGGCAGCGCTGCCTGATCGTGGCGGATTCGCCGTTTCAGGCGCCCTACCTCGCCCGTGGCCTGTCCCGGGCCGGCGCGGCAACGGTGATCGTGGACACGCTGGAATCCGGACTCGACGCCCTCTCGGGGGCGGCCTTCGACGTGATGCTCGCCGACAGGGCGCTCGGCGATGCGGCCGTGCGCCAGCTCGCCGATGCGGCCCGGGCCTGCGGGGTCGTGTGCAGCCTCGTGCTGCTCGCCCCCTTCGACCGGCGGGGCTTCGGCGCACCGGGCGCGGCGGGCTTCGACGGTTACCTGATCAAGCCCGTCCGCGAGCGCTCCCTGTTCGAGCGCCTGCTGGCGCCACCCGTCACGGCCGAGATCCGGGCGGCCCCGCCGGCCGCCACACCGCAGGCGGGCGTCGGGATGCGCGTCCTTCTGGCCGAGGACAACCCGATCAACGCCCTGCTGGCGACCCGCGCCCTGGAGCGCCTCGGCGCCGAGGTGATCCACGCGGTCGATGGGGTCGCGGCGCTGGAACAGCTCGACGCGAACGGCCCGTTCGACCTCGCCCTGATCGACGTGCGCATGCCGCGCCTCGACGGGCATGAGACCGCCCGCCGGATCCGCGCCGCCGAATCGTCCGGCACCGGCCGGCTCCATCTGGTGGCACTGACCGCCAATGTCGGCCGTGAGGATGAGGCCGCCGCCCGGGCCGCCGGGTTCGACGGGTTCCTGGCGAAGCCCCTCAACCTGAAGCTCCTTCCGGCGCTGCTGGAGCGCCGCGCGGCGCAGGCGGCCTGACCGCGTTGACAGGCCGGCCCCTCCCACGCCAACAGGCTTCCATGTCGGCACCCACGCACGCATCGTCCGAACCGCGCTCGTCGAACGGGGCGCTCGCCGCCTGGGGCATCGCGGCCATCGTCGTCGCGACGGTCCTGCTGGGCGCGCTCCTGCCGGCCCGCCACCCGGCGCCGGCTCGGTCCGTCGCCGAGGATCCGACCTGCCTCGAATGGACCGACGGCTGCCAGGTCTGTCAGCGCCACGCCGAGGGACCGGCCTGCTCGCTGCCGGGCATCGCCTGCCAGCCCGCCGCGCCGCATTGCCTGCGCCGCGCCGACGGGTGAACGCGGGCGCACCGGTTCTGCGCTTCGCACCGAGTCCGAACGGCCGCCTGCATCTCGGCCACGCCTACTCGGCCCTGCTGAACGCCGACCTCGCCGCCAGGATGGGCGGAACCTGTCGATTACGGATCGAGGACATCGACCCGCAGCGCTCGAAGCCCGCGCTGATCGCGGCGATCGTCGCGGATCTCGGCTGGCTCGGCCTGCGCTTCCCCGAACCCGTCCGGCACCAGTCGCAGCACATGGCGGCGTATCGCGCGGTCCGCGATGACCTGATCGCCAGGGGGCTCGCCTATCCGTGCTTCTGCTCGCGGGCGCAGATCCGGGCCCGGGTGGACACGGACGGCGAGACCGCGTGCGATCCGGACGGCGTGCCCCTCTATCCCGGCACCTGCCGCAGCCTCGATCCCGCCCACATCGCCGAAAAGCTTGCCCGGGGCGAGCCGCATACGTGGCGCCTCGACATGGCGGCTGCGCTCCGCTGTGCCGGGCGCTCACACGGCTATGTCGCCTTCGACGAGACCGGTGAGCGTCGGGTCAACGCCGACCCCGCCCGCTGGGGCGACGCGGTGATCGCCCGCCGCGACGTTCCGACGAGCTACCATCTCGCCGTCGTGCACGACGACGCGGGGGAGGGGATCACTTACGTGGTCCGCGGCCGCGACCTGGAGGCGGCCACCGACCTCCACGTTCTCCTGCAGGCGCTCCTCGGGCTTCCCACGCCGCTCTACCGGCACCACCCGCTGCTCCGCGACGCCGCGGGCGAGAAACTGGCCAAGTCGCGGGGCTCGCAGGCGCTGGCCGATCTCCGGGAAGCCGGCATCACGCCTGCCGAGATCCGCGCGCAGCTCGGCTTCGCCTGACGGTCCGGCCTCAGCGCACGATCGCGTCGCGCTGGGCGAGGGCGGTGGCGCTCTTCGACTTCTGCATGGTGGCGTCGATCTGCTCGCGCTGCCGCTTGAACTCGGCGAGCAGGCGCCCGTCGAGCTCGCGGCCCCGGGGGACGCGGATCTTCATCGGATCGACGAAATGGCCGTTGATGATCACCTCGTAGTGGAGATGGGCGCCGGTCGACAGGCCGGTGGAGCCGACATAGCCGATCACCTGGCCCTGCCGGACCTTCACGCCCTCCCGGATGCCGCGGCCGAAACGGGACATGTGGTTGTAGGTCGTCACGTAGCCGTTGACGTGCTGGATCTCGACCCGGTTGCCGTAGCCGGAGGTCATCTCGGACCGGATCACGACGCCGTTGCCCGCCGCCATGATGGGCGTCCCGATCGGGTTCGACCAATCGACGCCGGTATGGAGCTTGGCGTAACCCAGCACCGGGTGGCGCCGGTAGCCGAAGCCGGAGCGCATGATGCCGTCAGCGATCGGCTTGCGCAGGAGGAACTTCTTGAGCGAGCGCCCCTGCTCGTCGAGATAGTCGATGGTGCCGTCGTCGGGGGACTGGAAGCGGTAGACCTTCCGGGTTTCCCCGCCGAGGGTCAGGGCCGCGTAGAGGAGGTCCGGACGGTCGGCGTTCGCCTCGTCGTCGTAGGTGTAGAAGACGTCGAGGCCGTCGCCGCTGGCGATCCGCCGCTGGAAGTCGAGGTCGTAACTGAACACCCGGACGATGTCCTCGACGGTGGCGCGGGGCAGGTCGTGCCGGGCGGCCGTCTCGTAGAGGCTCTGATACAGGCGGGGCCCCGAGCCCGAGTCGGACTCCTCATCATCCCCGGCATCGGCCTGAGGCTGCGGCTTGGGGGAGGGGGCCTCTTCGGCCGGAGGCGCGACCGACACGAAAGCGCTTCGGTCGTTGAGCGCGGCGATCCCCTCGATCCCGGACTCGCCGTACAGAACCACGCGGGTCACCTGCCGCGGATCGCCGGGGCGTGGCCCGGGCGCGATCTGCACCCGCATCGGCTGGCCCTCGTTGAGGGCGGCGGTGCGCGCCTTGCCGCCGAGCGCCGCCACGATGCCGCGGATCGCGTCGTCGCCGGCAAAGCCTGTGGCCTTGAGGGTGCTCTCGAGGGTCTCGCCCCGCTTGAGCGCGAGGTCGCGCTCCTCCACGAGCGGCGCCTCATTGGGCTTCAGCTCGACTTTAGCAACCTTGGTGACGTTCTCAGGGACGACGAGGACCTCGATCGACTTGAACGGGTTCGCATCCTTTGGCGGTGTACCGTCCGCATCGCCGGCAGCTCCCTGCTGGAGGGTCCGGGACAGCATGATCTGCGGCGCGATCGGGATGGCAGCCCGGCGACCCGCCTCGGCGGCGATGCGGCGCTCCTCCTCGACCTGCGCGGTCACGTCGTCATCGGTGAGTCCAGGCGCGTTAGCGGCTTCGGCGGCATCGGCAAGGTCGCGCTTGACGACGGTCACCTCGGCGCTGGGGGCATCAGCCGCGGCATCCGGCGCGCGCTCGAGCGGTTCATCGGACACGAACTTCATGGGATCGAATCGCGGCGGCTCGCTCGCGTAGACGCCGGTCGTCATCGACAAGGGCGTGCTGAGCCGCACGAAAGCCTTCGCCTTGATGATCTCGCGGTCCCCGAGACGCACCGTCACCGGGGCGCGGAAACTCTGCTTGGCCGAGGCGATCATCAGATTGCGCACCAGCCGATCGCCCTTGCGGGCGAGATTGGCTCCGCTCTCGCTCGGCTGCGGCCGGGCAACAACGGTGGCGCGTTCGGGAATGGCGGCAAAGGAGACATCGCCCTGAAGGGAGACGTGAAGCGCCGCCGCGATCAGGCCTGCCCCGGTCAGCCCGGTGAGGGTGCTGGCGCACAGCCAGCGCAGGTTCACTGCCCGCCGGTCGATCTGGTTCGCGGTTGCGCCGAGTTCGTCGAGCGGCGCCTGGAGCCCGCGCCCGAAGCTGGCAGCAGCCACATCGCCGATCTTGAGTCGCTCGCGCTTCACTCGAAGGTCCTGAGAAGACGATGGCGAACGGAGCGCAGCGCGGGATCACCGAGGATTCCCGGCCGGATTCCGCCGCACCGGAGCGGGTGAACGTCACCGGCCCGACCATCTCACGGCGCAGCGTGTCGACATTGAGGCGCCGCCGATCCACTCGCAAGATGCCCATGGATGACGCCGGCCCGAACCGGGGAAAACCGGATGCGGCCGGACTGCCGAGAAAAGGAGTTGACGGGTCGGGATGGTGGATCTATACCCCGGTTCATCGGCGCCGGCCGCGGAAGTGGACCGGGCGCTGAGCCATCTTCTGACAAGCGGCGGGACTGGCCGGCGAAGTAGCCGGGCGGGCCTCTG
>NZ_JBBXMX010000027.1:0-54775 GCF_038442355.1 Methylobacterium guangdongense | reverse complement strand
GCGCGGCCGCCTGGGCCGCCGTCTGGATGGTGCCGCCCACGAGGTTGCCCGCCCCGCCGAGCGCGCCCGAGACCGTGCTGAGCGTGCCGCCGACCAGGCCGCTGGCGGCCGAGGTGAGCAGGTACAGGACGACCAGCGTGGTCAAAGCCCAGGAGACCAGCCCGTGCAGCGCGGCCGCGCCCGGCAGGGGCTTGCCCGAGAGGCGGCCGGCGATCAGGCCGCCGGCCAGTGAGGCGACGATGCCCGAGCCGACGAACCACAGGCCCGCGCCCATCGACACGGTCGAGGCGGAGGGATTGTCGGCGGCCTGGGTGCCGACCGAGGCCAGCCCCACGCCGACCCCGACGAGGTTGACGATCACCTGCGTCACCAGCGCCGTTACCGCGCCGGCAAAGATCGCGCCCCATGACACTTGCTTCAGCAGGACGGCGCGCGTGTCGGCTTGCGCCTCGGCGACGGTCGGTGTTGCAACGGTCTGGATGCTGGTCACGCTTTTACTCCGGTTCAGGGTTCGTCGAACGGTGGTGAGACTCAGTCGCGGGTCGCGTTGACCAGCAGTGCGAGGCCGAAACCGACGGCGCCGGCGATGAGCAGCGACGCGAGCGGGTATTCTGCAACCTGATGGCTCACGTCGCGGGTGCCCCGGCGCAGGACGTGGCCGCCGCGCTCATAGGCGTCCTCGGCGAAGTCGTAGGCCGCATCGGCCGCGTCCCGGAGGCCGTCCTTCGCCTGGCCGTAGACGTTCTCCGCCACGCCCTCCGCCTGACGGACGCGTCCCTCCGCGGAATGGCGGTGCGATCCGGTGAGATCGCCGACCGCGCTCTGGACCTTGCCGCCCAGTTCCTTCGCAGACCCCGTGATCCGATCCGTATCAACCATGTCGTTCTCCCGTTTGTAGAAGTGGTCCGCAGCGGCGTGATCAGAGTTCTGCCGCTCGCCGCTTGAACTTGGCACCGCCCCTCGGCTTGGCCTCGCGCCTCTCGCGCTGCCCCTCGGTCACCGTCCGACCGTCGCTGGTCAGCTTGCCGATGGCCTCCTTCGCCGACGCCGTCGAAGGGTTCCCCGCGTCGCGGTCCTCGTTCTGGGCCATCGGCGCATGCCTTCGGTCCGATCACGATTGCTGCTGCGAAGATGTGCTGCCAACCCGACCGTTCAATGATCGATTTGTACTGGTACGGTAGTCATTTCCCATCATGAGAGTTCAGCGGAAAGCCATTCTCCCGGCCCCAGATCACGGCTTCGCTGCGTTTATGGATGCCCAATTTGCGGTAGAGCGCGGCACCGTGGTTACGCACCGTGTTGCGGGACAAACTCAGCTTTCGCGCGATCGCGTCGTCGCCGAGGCCGGAGCAGATCAGGTTAAGGATCTGCCGCTCGCGCACCGTCAGGTTCGGCGTCGATCCATCCGCGTTGTCCCGCCCGGGACGACGCAAATTGGCGAGCTTCTCGATCAGGCCGCGGCTGAACCAGGAGGTGTCGGCCATCACCGCCTCGATCGCGTCGAACAGTTCCCGCTCGGTGTGCTTGCGATCGGTGATGTCCTGCAGCACCATCAGGACGAACTCGGTGTCGTCGATGGTGACCCGCTCGGCCGAGACCAGGCAATCGAGGCCGCTCCCGCTCTGGTGGCGCAGGCAAACTTCGACGCCGAGCACGAAGCCGCTGCCGGCCAGGGCGGTCTCAAAGCCCGCGCGCTGGGCCTCCTTCATCCACAGACCAGCCTCATCGAGGCTGCGCCCGACGATCTGGTCCTGACCGAAGCCGAAGACGCGTCCGAAGGCTTCATTGACGCCGGTCACACAGAAATTCTTCGCCCGCGCCAGGACGGTCGGCACCGGCGTCATGCGGAACGCCGTGGCGAAGCGCGCCTCGCTGTGGCGCAGGGCCGTCTCGGCTTTCCGGCGCAGATCCAGGTCGGCAAAGGTAAACAGCATGCACGGCGCCTCACCCAGCTCGATCGGCTGGCCGGCCACGATCACGAAGCGCGAGCCCCCTTCGGGCAGGTCGAGGCAGGCCTCCATCTGCGGGATCGTCCCGCCCTCGTGCAGCCGCGAAACCGCCAAGTCGCGATTGCGCGCATTGGCCAGAACGTCGAGTTCGTAGACGCTGCGGCCGATCACGGCGTCGCGGGTGAAGCCGGTCATCTCGAGGAAGCCGTGGTTCACCTTCACATGGCGCAGATCGGAGAGCCGCGTGATCACGGCCGGTGCCGGGTTTGCGTTGAAGGTGGCTTCGAAGCGCTCCTCGGCCTCGAACTGATCCGAGACGTCCTTCAGGATCAGCGCAAGGCAGCTCGGCCTGCCGTCATGATCGGTGGCGACCAAGCTCCGCAGGGAATGGACGTAATCGATATCCGGCCGGTCGGCGCGCTTCACCTCGACCACCACGTCGTGGAAGGTCTCGCCATTCACGACGCGCTCGATCGGGTAATGATTGGGCCGGTTGTTATTGCGGTATCGCAGCGAGAAGCGATCACGATAGGCGTCCACCGTCGGGCCAAGCTCGTCGAGCGTCCGAACACCATGCATCGCGAGTGCTGCCTCGTTGGCATACGCGATGGTCTGGTCGGGCTCGACCAGGATCACGCCCTCGCTCAGGCCGGCGATGATCTGCTGGAGTTCATGCCTGTCCACGCCCGCCGTCACGACCGATCCGGTTCCCTTCGCTACGCACCGTCTTGGCGGCGCACGGGCTCAAACGGATTGCGCGCAAGCGGGTTCCAGTCACGGCGAACTTTTCACTGGTATACACGCATCATTGACGCCGTCGATAAGGACCAGAGATAAGTCGCAACCTCTCTGAAGGCGGGACATGCGCAGCAGAGGGGATGACCATTCATGGCAACTGCCGATTCTGACATGCGACCCGTCGACGAACTGCCAGCCGGGGCCGACGGCACCGGCGCTCTTCATACTTTTGTCCATGCCGAGCTGGGACAGAGGCTGCGCCAATACTACCCAGAAGTTGCTGAGATTGATCCGCGCTCGCCTCTTGGTGCGGTGTTGGAACGCCTGTCGATTGCACTCGATGCGGGCGATGCGAACCGACACCTTCCGGGTGCCTTCAAGGACGACTTGATCAGCTTGGTTCCGCGGCTGCGCCGCTACGCACTGTCCCTGACGTTCGACGGCAACGAGGCCGACGATCTGGTCCAGTTCACACTTTTGAAGGCTTGGGAGCACCGCGGCCGTTTCCAGCCTGGGACCAGCTTGGTGGCATGGCTGTTCACGATTTTGCGCAACACCTTCATCAACGGGCGGCGCAAGCGCAGTCGCGAACTGCCCGATCCCGATGGCGCATATGCCGCCGTCCTGGCCGAACCGGCCCGACAGGATCATGCGCTCCAGCTCCGCGATCTGCAGGCTGCCATCAGCCGGTTGGACCCTGCACACCGGGAGGCGCTTGTACTGGTCGCCGTCGAGGGCCTTTCCTACGAAGCGGCGGCCGTCGTGATCGGCTGTCCAGCCGGTACCGTGAAGAGCCGCGTCAGCCGGGCCCGCGACCGCCTGCTTCAGGATTTGGGCGCATCGGCGTGAGGCCCAACACTCCTTCAACGCCCCTTTGGGCGCCACCTATCGCTCCAACGCTGTCTGCCCGAGGCGTGTGGGGTGATCCAGGAGTCGGGCGAGGGAGTTCGCCCTCACCCCGCCCGGCTCCTGCGCACGATTTCGGGTTTTGCAGACCGCGGGCGATTCAATGTGGCATGGCGCCGGACGGCGACGAACCGCGGAAGCCGGAACTGCGGCCCCGCGAGCGCCCCCTCGGTGCTGACGAGCCATCGGCTCCGGACGAGCGCCCGACCGACACCGACAGATCCAATCCCGGTCCCGATGTTCCCCCAGGGGATCCGGCCGGCCCCGACCTCCCTGGCTGAGGCCGTGCCGCGACGCGTTGCCGTTTGCGAGGGTTCGTGGCGGACGGCGGCAACCCGTCACCAAGCTGGGCAGCGCGCGTCCGATTTTAAATCGTTCGAAAGCTAGCAACCGAGTGAAGAGACACGCGACGGCGCCGTGGCCTCATGGGCCGGGATCCGGAAACACCAATACGGCTTACGATTTCCTAATCGTCAGCAAGTCGCTGCCCGTGATGGGTAGTGATGCACCTGCAAAAGTGATGGCGCTCCCAAGGGGAATCGAACCCCTGTTTTCGCCGTGAGAGGGCGACGTCCTAGACCGCTAGACGATGGGAGCTTTCCGGCGGCGCGGGGGTGCTATAGCCACGACCCGCCGGGGGAGCAAGAGCCTTCCCAGGAAAATCGCGTCGGCAAAGCGGATCGGGCGGCGAATCGGGGTCGTGGTGGATAAAAACAACGCAGAACGCGTCGGCATCGTCGCCGAGGGCGGCGCTCGACTCGACCGCGCGCTGGTGGCCCTGTTTCCGGATCTGTCGCGGGCCCGATTGCAGGATCTCATCCGCACCGGTCACGTGAGCCGGGACGGCGTGCCGATCCGTGATCCGGCCTCGAAGGTCGGGGCCGGTGCCAGCCTCCTTCTCACCCTGCCCCCACCGATGCCGGCCGAACCGGCGGCCGAGGCCGCGGATCTGCCGATCGTCTACGAGGACGATGACCTGATCGTCATCGACAAGCCGGCCGGTCTGGTGGTGCATCCGGCCCCCGGGCACGAGAGCGGAACCCTGGTAAATGCGCTGATCGCCCATTGCGGGGCGAGCCTGTCGGGAATTGGTGGCGTGCGGCGGCCCGGCATCGTCCATCGCCTCGACAAGGACACGAGTGGCCTGATCGTCGTCGCCAAGAACGATGCGGCGCATCAGGGCCTCACCGCCCAGTTCGCCGACCACGGCCGCACCGGGCCATTGGAACGCGCCTACGCGGCTGTGGTCTGGGGTCTGCCACAGCCCCGCACCGGTACGATCCGCGCGAACCTGGCACGCTCCCGCTACCATCGGGAGAAGATCGCGGTTGTCTCGGACGAGTCCGGGCGCCATGCCGTCACGCATTACGCTGTGGCGGAAGCCTATCCGGAGGCCGCCCTCGTCCAATGTCGGCTGGAGACCGGGCGGACGCACCAGATCCGCGTGCACATGGCGCATTCCGGCCACCCGCTCCTGGGCGACCCGGTCTATGGCGGGGGATTCCGCACCAAGGCGGCACGCCTCCCGCCCGATGCACGCGCCGCCCTATCGGCCCTAGGGCGGCAAGCGCTTCACGCTGCCATGCTCGGTTTCAGCCACCCGCGGACCGGCGCGACGCTGCGATTCGAGAGCCCGTTGCCGCCGGACATGACCGCGCTGGTGGCGCGGCTGCGCGGGGGTACAGCGGACGATCGCGCCCTGTAACCCGCCGCTGACGGCGTGCGAAACATCACCCCGTACCGCGTCACATCGTGCCATGGTACGATCCGATTTGGCCGATTGCGCGTTGATGACGACGTGGGTGTCCTCGATCGCGATCGGCTCCCGGCGACCCGGATGAGATGGGTGGCCGGCAGGGTCGGCTCAAGAGCGGCCCGAGTGGACGGCACTGTTGCCCGTCGCGTCCGCCCGTCAGGGGGACTAGGTCCAGGAGAATGTCATGGCCGGTACGCTGCCCGTGCTCGCCAACGAAGGTGGCCTGTCGCGCTACCTCGATGAGATCCGCAAGTTCCCGATGCTGGAGCCGACGGAGGAGTTCACGCTGGCCAAGGCTTGGCGGGACGCCGGTGACCGTGAGGCCGCGCATCGCCTCGTGACCTCGCATCTGCGTCTCGTCGCCAAGATCGCCATGGGCTATCGCGGCTACGGCCTGCCGATCGGCGAAGTCGTGTCCGAAGGCAATGTCGGCCTGATGCAGGCGGTCAAGCGCTTCGATCCCGACAAGGGCTTCCGGCTCGCCACCTACGCCATGTGGTGGATCAAGGCGGCCATTCAGGAATATATCCTGCGCTCGTGGTCCCTGGTGAAGATGGGCACCACCGCCAACCAGAAGAAGCTGTTCTTCAACCTGCGCAAGGCCAAGGGCAAGATCTCGGCCCTCGACGAGGGCGATCTCAAGCCCGATCAGGTGAAGCAGATCGCCACGCGCCTCGGCGTACCCGAGCAGGACGTGATCGACATGAATCGCCGCCTGTCCGGCGACACGTCGCTCAACGCGCCCCTGCGCGAGGAGGGCGAGGGCGAGTGGCAGGATTGGCTGGTGGACAATTCGCCCAGCCAGGAGACCGTGCTGGCGCGCGAGCAGGAGGGGCAGAACCGCCTTTCGGCCCTACGGGACGCCCTCGGGGTGCTCAATCCGCGCGAGCGCCGCATCTTCGAGGCGCGGCGCCTCGCCGAGGATCCGATCACGCTGGAGGATCTGTCGGGCGAGTTCGGCGTCTCGCGCGAGCGCGTGCGGCAGATCGAGGTCCGGGCCTTCGAGAAGGTTCAGGAGGCGGTCAAGCGCAACATCGCCAGCCGCGAGCTGCCCCGCACGGGCATCGAAGCGCACTGACGCCACGGGGCGGGTGCCTTCATCGAGCGCCCGCCCGTCGTTCGGGCCTTATTGCCAAGCCGCGAACGCGTTCTGCATCACCTGGGCGCCCGTCGATCCCTTCTCGAAGGTCAGCACCGCGCGCCGGCCGGACGTGTAGCGGATCGCCAGATCGAACCAGTTCTTGTGGAGCAGAAGGTCCGTGTTGCGCTCGACATCGTTCGGCAGCGACGAGAGGCCGATCAGGAACAGATTGTCCCGGACACGGACCGGAAGCCCGGACACGGGTGAACCGCGGGCGTTCTGGTCGTCCTTCGCCTGGAGCAGGCCGACGTCCTGAACCGTGCGCGCGCTCCCGGTCCCGGTCTCGCTGAAGGTCAGGTTCACGGTGTGCGAGGCCGGCAGGGTCGAATCGAGATTACGCTGGATCGTCATGACCAGGGTGAGGCCCGCGTCAGGGATCGTCACCGTGGCCACCACGGCGTTCTGGAGCGGCTGTCCCTGATCCCCGTTGACCGTGTCGAGCCGCCACGTCACCCGGCCGGTCAACAGCGTCGGCTGCGCATTCTCGGGGGTACCCACCTCCTCGATCAGCTCGGCCCGCTGAGCCACCGAGACCGTGGGCTCCGTGGACGGGGCCGTCGCACGTGGCGGCGCGGCGCTTTCGGAACGCGGTTGGGCGCGCGGAGCCGGCGCCGCCGCATCGCCGCCGACGCGGTCGCCGAACTTGGTGTCCGCTTCGGGCTGCTGCGTGTCGGCCGTCTCCATGCCGCTCGACGGGAGGATCTGGGGTCGGTCCCGGAGCAGGAAGGCCGCGACGGCGATCATGGCGATGACCACCGCCAGCATGCCGCCGACGAAGATGTTGCGCAGCAACCGTGAGCGGCCAGCTCGCGGCGGCACCACCTCGATGCGCGGTCGCTGCCGACCGTTGCCGGCATCCAGGGCCGCGGCGGCAAGATCGGGATCGTCTGCCGACGGTGCAAACTCGGCGGGCTCGCCAGGCTCCGCGACGGTCGGCTGGGGCGAACCCGGCCGCGGCGGGGCAATCGGAATCGGAGCCTCGCGCGGCTCCGCTCCGGGCTCCTGTGCGATCACCGGCGGCTCGTAGCGCGATGCGAAGGGCGCACTGGCGGGAGGGAGCGCAGGCTCGGCGACCGTCTCGGGCGGCGACGGCTCCGGCACCATTGCAGCAGGAAGGGGTTCTGGGCCGGCCGCCAGGGCGGCATCGTTGGCCGGCGCCGGAAGCCCCCCGTGATCCACCTCGAGCCGCTCGATGGCCGCATCCAATGCCCGGCGTTCGAGGTCGATATCGGCCTCGGACAGCGGCGGATCGAGGGATCGAAGCTGGCTGATCAGGGCGTTGCGCGCGCGATCATAGACCGCCTTGCGCAGGGCGGGCGTTCGATCCGGCAGCGCATCGAGTGCGCGTGCCAGAAGCGGGTAGTAATCGGCCATGTGCCCCTGATCCGCCCCCTACGGCCGCCGGCCGGCGCGCCGGTCGATGGCCGGGAGCCGAGGGACGCGGCCGTTCCGGCAGGATCGGTCGCGGCCCTCGGCCGGTGATGTCGTGTTCCCGCTGCCCGCGGCTGCGGCCGCGCGCTGGTCGTCCTGTCGCTGCCCGCCCGCCGCGAAGCCGCGCGTCGAGCCGCGTTTCCGTTCTAGATCACGCCGGCACGGTGTGGATATGGGCGGAAGGGCCAAACTGGTGCGTCGTCAACGGGATAGCGTGCGTGACGTCAATCCTCGAATGGGTTGTGCATGAGGATCGTGTCGTCGCGCTCCGGCGATGTCGAGAGCAGCGCCACAGGGGCGCCGATCAATTCCTCGATGCGGCGGACATACTTGATCGCCTGCGCGGGCAGATCGGCCCAGGATCGGGCGCCCGCCGTGGTCTCGGACCAGCCCGGGATCACCTCGTAGACCGGCTCGACGCGGGCCTGCGCGGCCTGGCTCGCCGGAAGGTGGTCGATCGCCTCGCCGTCCAGCATGTACCCCGTGCAGACGCGGATCTCCTCGAAGCCGTCGAGGATGTCGAGCTTGGTCAGCGCGATGCCGTGGATGCCGGAAGTCCGCACCGTCTGGCGCACCAGCACGGCGTCGAACCAGCCGCAGCGACGCTTGCGCCCGGTATTGACGCCGAACTCCCGTCCACGGCTTCCGATGGTCTCGCCGATCTCGTCGAACAGCTCGGTCGGGAACGGCCCCTCGCCCACCCGGGTGGTGTAGGCCTTGGCGATGCCGAGCACGTAGCCGATCGCCCCCGGGCCGAGGCCCGACCCCGTCGCGGCCTGCGCGGCCACGATGTTCGACGAGGTGACGAAGGGATAGGTGCCGTGATCGACGTCGAGCAACGCGCCCTGCGCGCCCTCGAACAGGATGCGCTTGCCGGCTCGGCGCTCCTCGTCGAGCAGCGACCAGACGGTATCGGCGTAAGGGAGGACCTTCGGGGCGATGGCCTTCAGCTCGGCGAGCAGCGCCTCGGCGTTCACCTCGTCGATCCCAAGGCCGCGGCGCAGGGCGTTGTGGTGGGTCAGAACGCGCTCGATCTTGGCGGGCAACGCCTCCGGATCGGCGAGATCGACGACGCGAATCGCCCGGCGCCCGACCTTGTCCTCGTAGGCCGGCCCGATGCCGCGCTTGGTGGTGCCGATCTTGAGGCCGGCATTGGCGGTCTCACGGAAATGATCGAGCTCGCGGTGGAGCGGCAGGATCAGCGTGGCGTTGTCGGCGATTCGCAGGGAAGCGGGCGAAACCTCGACGCCCTGCGCCTTGATCCGCTCGATCTCGTCCACGAGGTGCCAGGGATCGACCACCACGCCGTTGCCGATCACCGAGAGCTTGCCGCCGCGGACGACGCCTGAGGGCAGCAGCGCCAACTTGTAGGTCACACCGTCGATGACCAGCGTGTGGCCGGCATTGTGCCCGCCCTGGAACCGGACCACGATGTCGGCCTGCTCGGAGAGCCAGTCGACGATCTTCCCCTTGCCCTCGTCGCCCCACTGGGCGCCCACAACGACGACGTTGGCCATGTCTGCCTGCTTACCCGCGACGGAAACCGGGACGGCGCCACCCACGGGTGCAGGCGGCGCACGTCGTCAGCCGTTTCCGCGATCCGGGCAGCGAAATCAAGCAATGCGCCCGCATGGCGCTCCCGTTATCCGGTCCGGACGGACTATTTCGCCTCGGTTCCCGGGGTGCGCCCCGGCAGTTCGCTGGGCTTGATCACCGGCATGGAACCGGACTGATCCGGTTTCACCACCGTTCCGGTGGTTCCATTGGCGGGCGGCTTGATCACCCCGTCATTCTGCTGAAGCTTGTCGCTGAGCGTCTGATCCTTCGGCGGCGCATCCGCGCTCGGGCGGACGCGCTCAGCCGGCGTCTGGGTTGCCGGCGGCAGGGCCGGATCCGTGTCGCGGCCCTTCAGCGGGGCATCGGGATTCTGCGCGTAGGCGGGGCCCGCCAGCACGATCGCGGCCAGCATGGCGAACAGGAAATTCTTCGGCACTGTCACTCTCCCCTCGATGATCGGATTTTGGGGAGGAACAGCCGGAGGCGGCATCCGTTCCGGTACGGAGCCGCTTCCAGGCTCGGGCGCGGGGCTTCTCAGCCCTGGCGCGCGGCCGCGATGTACAGTTCGCGCAGGCGCCGGGTGAGCGGGCCGGGACGGCCCTCGCCGATCGTCCCGTTGTCGATCTCGACCACCGGCATCACGAAGGCCGAGGCGCTGGTGTAGAACGCCTCCTGCGCCTCGTAGGCCTCCGCGACCGTGATCAGCCGCTCCTCGATCCGCAGATCGGCTTCCTGCGCGAGGCGCAGTACCGAAGCGCGGGTGATGCCGGGCAAGAGCGCCGTCGAGAGCGGCCGGGTAACGAGCACACGCTCGCGGCTGACGATGAACGCTGTGGACGAGGACCCTTCGGTCACCGCCCCATCCTCCACCATCCAGGCCTCCGCGACCCCGGCCTCGGCCGCCTGCTGCTTGGCCAGCACCTGGGCCAGCAGGGCAACCGACTTGATGTCCCGCCGCTTCCAGCGCAGGTCCTCGACGGTGATCACGCGAGCGCCGGTCTCGGCCAACGGGTTGGCCAGCACCGTCTTGGCCTGCGTGAACATCATGACGGTCGGCGCAACATCGCCTTTGGGGAAGGCGAAATCGCGCTCGGCTACGCCGCGCGTCACCTGCATGTAGACGAGGCCCTCGGTGACGCCGTTGCGGGCGACCAGCTCCGTCTGCAACCGCTCCCAGCCGGCCGCGTCGTGTGGGTTCCGTATGCCGATCTCGCCCAGAGACCGGTCAAGGCGCGCGAGGTGAGCGGCGTTGTCGACGAGCTTGCCGTCGAGAATCGCCGAGACCTCGTAGATCCCGTCGGCGAACAGGAAGCCGCGGTCCATGATCGGCACGCGCGCCTGCTCGAAGGGGAGGAATTCGCCGTTTAGGTAGACGGTGCGAGGAGCGGTCACGGGCAGCCTTCCTGTGTTCGTCGCTGGCCTGAAGCAAGAATCGTGCGGCGCTGTCAGGCCGCGCCGAAGACCCGCGCAAAAATCGTGTCCACGTGCTTGAAGTGATAGCCGAGATCGAAGCATTCCTCGATCTGCGCCGGCGAGAGCGCGGCGGTGACCTCGGAATCCGCCTTCAGAAGCGCCAGGAAGTCGCCCTCCCCGCGCCAGACCGGCATCGCGTTGCGCTGGACGAGGCGATAGGCATCCTCCCGCGAGACGCCGGCCTGCGTGAGCGCCAGCAGCACCCGCTGCGAGTGGACGAGGCCGCCGAGCCGGTCGAGGTTCTTCTGCATGTTGGCTGGGTAGACCAGCAGCTTCTCGATCACCCCGGTCATCCGCGCCAGGGCGAAGTCGAGGGTCACGGTGGCGTCGGGGCCGATCATGCGCTCCACGGAAGAGTGCGAGATGTCGCGCTCGTGCCAGAGGGCGACGTTCTCCAGCGCCGGGGTGACGTAGCCGCGGACCATCCGGGCGAGGCCCGTGATGTTCTCGGTCAGCACCGGGTTGCGCTTGTGCGGCATCGCCGAGGAGCCCTTCTGCCCCTCCGAGAAGAATTCCTCCGCCTCCAGCACCTCGGTGCGCTGGAGATGGCGGATCTCGATGGCCAGGCGCTCCAGCGAGGAGGCGACGACACCCAGCGTGGCGAAGAACTGCGCGTGGCGATCCCGCGGGATGACCTGGGTGGAGACCGGCTCGGCCGTCAGGCCCATCTTCTCGGCCACGTAGACCTCGACCCGGGGATCGATGTTGGCGAAGGTGCCGACGGCGCCCGAGATCGCGCAGGTGGCGACCTCCTCCCGGGCCGCCACCAGACGACGGCGGTTGCGCTGGAACTCGGCGTGGGCCTGGGCGAGCTTCAGCCCGAAGGTCACGGGCTCGGCGTGGATGCCGTGCGAGCGGCCTATGGTCGGCGTCATCTTGTGCTCGAACGCCCGGGCCTTCAGGGCGTCGAGCAGCGCGTCCACATCCGCGATCAGGATGTCGGCGGCCCGCACGAGCTGCACGTTGAGGCAGGTGTCGAGCACGTCCGACGAGGTCATGCCCTGGTGGACGAAGCGCGCCTCGGGGCCGACGATCTCTGACAGGTGGGTCAGGAACGCGATCACGTCGTGCTTGGTCACCGCCTCGATCGCGTCGATGCGGGCGACGTCGAACACCGCGTCCCGACCCTTGGCCCAGACGGTCTCGGCGGCCGCCTTCGGGACGACGCCGATCTCGGCAAGGGCCGTGGTGGCGTGGGCCTCGATCTCGAACCAGATCCGGAAGCGGCTCTCGGGCGACCAGATCGCCGTCATCGCGGGGCGGCTGTAGCGGGGGATCATGGGGCCTCGGCGCGGTCTGGAACGGGTTCGAGGCCGGTAGCACGCGCTGCCCTGCCCGCTCAATGCGGATCGGGCATGCGCGGACCGCTTCGCCCGGGCAGATCAGTCCGCCCGGACCCAGCCCTGGCCCATCAGACGCTCCTGGGGCAGGAAGCGCGACTTGTAGTCCATCTTGCGCGAACCCTCGACCCAGTAGCCGAGGTACAGGTACGGCAGTCCGAGGCGCCGGGCCCGGAGGATGTGATCGAGGATCATGAACGTGCCCGGCGAGCGGGACGCCTCCGTCGGGTCGTAGAACGAGTAGACCATCGACAGGCCGTCGGCGAGGACGTCCGTCAGGCAGAAGGCGAGCGGCGGGCCGGACCCCCGCCCCGTGATCGCCGTATCCGGCCCGTGGCGCCGGTAGGATACGAGGTGTGTGTCGACATGGCTGTCCTCGACCATCATGGCGTAGTCGAGCACCGTCATGTCGACCATGCCGCCATCGCCGTGGCGGGCATCTAGGTAGCGGCGGAACAGAGCGTATTGCTCGGAGGCCGGCCGGTTCGGTTCCGGTGTCCCGACCCAGTCGGCGTTGCGGCCGAGGATGCGCCGCTGGCTCGCGCTCGGCTCGAATTCGTCGACCACGACGCGGACCGAGATGCAGGCGCGGCAGGTCTCGCAGGCGGGGCGATACGCGATCGTCTGCGAGCGGCGGAAACCGCCCTGCGTCAGGATCTCGTTGAGGTCGCGGGCACGCCGCCCGACGAGGTGGGTGAACACCTTCCGCTCCTCCTGCCCCGGCAGGTAGGGACAGGGCGAGGGCGCTGTCAGATAGAATTGCGGTGTGTCGCGCGGGTGGCTGGTCACGCTGCTGATTGACCCTGCACCGGGTGCTTCCTGTCGGCGCCGGCACACCAATGTACAGGCGCAACGCCGGGGCTCAATGGCCTCGGCCGCCGCTCTGCGCAATTTTCACCGCGACACGGCGACCTCAGCGGGCGTGGATGACCGCAAGACCCAACAACAGGTCGTGACCGAGCCGCCGGTCGGACCGAGCGAGGCCGAACGCGACGTCGACGCACCAGAGCAGGAAGGTCGAGATGGCCACGTAGAACAGGAGCGCGTGGACCGCCGCCGTGATGATGTCGACCCGCGCGCCGCTCTCCGGCGCGACGACGCGCAGACCCATCAGCCTCTGCCCGATCGTGCTCTGCCGCGAACCGCCGACCGTGATCGCGCTGTAGATGATGCCGCTCGCCGGGAGGACCGCGAACAGCGTCCAGCCGAGCCCGAAGGTCACGACGCCGACGACCGTGATCAGCAGCGTCAGCAGCACGGTGAAGCCGAAGATGAACAGGATGTCGAGGAGGTAGGCCACGGCACGGGCGCCGAGGCTCGCCCGCACGAAGGGCACGGGCAGCGCGGTGGCGTAGCCGGGCGCGTCGAAGCGCGGTGCGTAGCCGGGTTGGGGGTTCTGCATCATGTCGCGTCCTGCAAGCGAGGCTGCGCGGCAAGAAGTGGTGGCGATCCGCCGGGGCCGCAAGAGGTGTTCGCGGGGCGAGCCCGTTCAGTGCGAGGCCGGATCGCCCGCCGCCGCGTCGGGCGTATCGAGGTAGAAGCGCCGCAGCATGTAGAGGGCGGGCCCCGACAGGCTGCGGCTCTCGGTGGCGAGCGCCAGGAGCGTCGAGCCCGCATCGAAGCGGCAGGTCAGCCAGTGCTGCTGGTTGCCGTCGAGATAATCGACCCGGACCATATCGGCAGCCGGCCCCGGGGCCGCCCGCAGCAGGCGGATGCCGGCCTGCGGTGCGATGGCCGGCAGGGCCCGACGGCAGGTGGCGACCCGCTCGCGCCGCAGGGTGTCCTGGCAGGTGGCGAGTCCGCCGAGGAAGCCGGCCGCACTCGCCGCCGCGAGCAGCCAGCGATGCGCCGGCCTCACGGATGGTTGCGCAGGCGCTCGGCGACGCGCGGGGCGTGATAGGTGAGGACGCCGTCCGCGCCCGCGCGCTTGAAGGCCAGCAGCGCCTCGACCATCGCCCGGTCGCCGTCGAGCCATCCGTTCCGGGCGGCCGCCTCGATCATCGCGTACTCGCCCGACACCTGATAGGCGAAGGTCGGAACCTGGAATTCGTCCCGCACCCGGCGGATGATATCGAGATAGGGCAGGCCCGGTTTCACCATCACCGAATCGGCACCCTCGTCGAGGTCGAGACGCACCTCGCGCAGGGCCTCGGCCGAGTTGCCCGGATCCATCTGGTAGGTGCGCTTGTCGCCGATCAGGGCCGCCTTGGTGCCGATGGCGTCGCGGAACGGACCGTAGAAGGCACTCGCGTACTTCGCGGCATACGCCATGATCTGCACGTCGAGGAACCCGGCCTTGTCGAGCCCGGCCCGGATCGCGCCGACCCGCCCGTCCATCATGTCGGAGGGCGCAATGATGTCGGCCCCGGCCTCGGCCTGGACGAGACTCTGCTCCACCAGGATCGCGACGGTCTCGTCGTTGAGGATCGCCCCGTCCCGCATGAGCCCGTCATGGCCGTGGCTGGTATAGGGATCGAGCGCGACGTCGGTCATGATGCCGACCTCGGGGACCGCGCGCTTCACGGCGCGCACCGCCTGACAGACGAGGTTGTTGGCGTTGAGCGCCTCCGAACCCGTCGGATCGCGCAGCGACGCCTCGGTGAACGGGAAGAAGGCCACCGCCGGGATCCCGAGCCGGGCCGCCCGCTCCGCGTCGCGCACGATCTCGTCCACCGACAGCCGCTCGACGCCCGGCATCGAGGCGATGGGCTCGCGCCGCCCCGAGCCGTCGATGACGAACATCGGCCAGATCAGATCGTCGACCGTGAGCGTATGCTCGCGGACGAGGCGGCGCGACCACTCGGCCTTGCGGTTGCGGCGCGGGCGCTGGGTGATCTTCAAGCCCTCGACCCGGGCGCCCTCCCGGGCGGCCTCCAGGGCGATGGGACGCGGCTCGGGCAAGGTGTCTGACATGCGGCTTCGCTACCGTTCGCGCGGCCGGCGCCGCGGATCGCTCGGCGCAGGTGCGCCGGAGGCGCCGGACTAGCACACGGCGACGAGCCGGCGAAACCCGACCGTTGACGCAGACTCGCCAAACCGCTTCAACCCAGCCTTCCCGATCCGATCAGCAGCGCGGACTCGATCATGTACCGGCCCCTCCCCGTCCCGAGCGTGCCGTAGTGCCGGGCTCCTTCCCGATCCGACGCAAGATGCCGCGTCCCGGCGAGATCCCGACCGACCGGATCGAGCGCGCGCAGGGCCCGTCCCCCGGGACCTGGGATACGGCGCTCATCTGGTTCATGCGGATCACGGCGCTGGTCTGGCTCCTGAAGAGCGTCGCGTCCTGGGCGACCATCCTCGACGTCGTCCCCGGCGCGCGCCCGTTCGAGGCCGAGCCGTTCGGCAGGCAGGCCGCGATCGTCTACTTCGCGGTTGTCGATGCCGCGGCCGCGATTGGCCTGTGGCTGACCAGCGCCTGGGGCGGCGTCATCTGGCTGCTGGCCGTCACCTCCGCCATGACCTTGGCGGTCCTGACCCCGCAACTCCTGCCGATGCCGCTCTCGCTTCTCGTATTCGGGGGCTGCGTCGTACTGTTGTACTTCCTGCTCTCCTGGCTGGCCGCCCGGGAAGCACGGTGAACGAACCGTTCTGATCTTCGCTTCAGTTTATCTTTACCTCAAAGCGTAAATCGGCAATTCATCCTGTCGCTTAAATCGCCTTTCATTCCCGAGCGGTAGCTTAGCCATCATCAGCGGCACCGCATTGAACGGATACCGCAACAACTGACGGCGAGGCAGAGATGAAGACGCAGAGCGCCCGGGCCACGACGATCGAAACCGCCGACGAGGCCGCGCCCGGCAAGGGCTCCTATCTGGAGGCCCTCCACTTGGTGGAGCGCCTGCACCGCCGGCTCCTCGACGTGATCAAGGACGAGTTCGAGCGCCGCGGCCGCGAGGACGTCAACAGCGTCCAGGCCCTGCTCCTGTACAACATCGGCGACAAGGAGCTCACCGCGAGCGAACTCCGGACCAAGGGCTACTATCTCGGCTCCAACGTCTCCTACAACGTCAAGAAGCTCGTCGAGGCCGGCTACCTGCACCACGCCCGGTCGAAGACCGATCGCCGCTCGGTCCGGATCAGCCTCACCGACAAGGGCCGGCAGGTGCACGAGATCATCCAGGGCCTGTACGACAAGCACGCCCGCACGATCGCCCCGATCGGCGGCATCTCGGACGACGACTTCGGCCGGCTCAACCAGGCGCTCGGCCGCCTGGAGCGCTTCTGGACCGATCAGATCCGCTACCGCCTCTGAGACGCGACGACGCTCCGACCCGCGTTACCAGACGTTCAGGAGGCTCAGGATCCCGGCGATGACCGCGTAGGCGAAGCCTGCGTTGATCGCGACGCCGAACAGGCCGATGACGAGGCCGCCCATCACCACGATGCCGTCGCGCTCGACGAGGCCGAGGCCTACGAGGCAGACGGCGAGGCCCAGCGGGATCTGCCCGACGATGGGCGCGGCCACGATGAGAGCGAGCGCCAGGGCCAGCAGCGCGATGCCCATGCCGCGCATGCCGAGCGCGGTCTCGAACACGCTCAGGCGCGGACGCGACCAGCGCTCCAGGCGCCGCAGGATCGGCACCGCGCGCGTGACGGCACGACGGACATCGGCCAGCGCGATGGAGCGGCCGAGCAGCATCCGCGGCAGCCAGGGCGCCGACATGCCGGCCGCGATCTGGATCGCCACCAGCAGCAACAGCAGGCCGCAGATCAGGGGGATCGGCGGCGGCATCGGCAGGCAGTTCGGCAAGCCGAGCAGCACCACGAGCAGCGCGAAGGCGCGATCCCGCAGAACTGCGACGATGTCCCCTACGGTGAGGCGCTCGCCTTCCTGGCTCGCCAACACGGTAAGGACGTCCGACGTTCGTGCACCGGAGGTCAAGGATCCGCCAACCTTCGCTTTCCCGCGGGGGCTCTAGCCGAGAACCGGTGGCACGCCAAGCACGGCGGCCGTGCGACGGGACGGCCGCGGGTCGCCGAAAGCCCGGTGCCGGCAGGCGGACGGTTCAACCCACGGCGTGGCACGACGTCCTTGCGCTGGAATGGCGAGATCAGCTCGAAGAGTTGCCAATTCTTCTGCGCACACCCCAAGTATGCTCTCAGAAGTTCCGCAGTCTATGGATTCGACTCCAACGGCGTTTTGCCCAATCTTATCGTGATCCGAGGCGAAAGCTCCACGATTCGCACATGATCAACGCTGGGCACAGCGGCCTTTTCACTTGCGCCGCTGCTGTAATGTTCTGCTGCTGCGGTTACTTCGATACCCCACGCGCCGGCGAGCTCGATACCCCACGCGCCGGCGAGCTCGATACGCTGCTGTTCAGCAGCCTCGACGCGGGGGCCACCACCTTCCTGACGGCTGGGGCAAAGATCGGTCTGCCGACGCTCAAGGGCGATGGCGCGGTCGCGCTGATGAGTCTCGGGCTCGGCCGACAACGGGAGCGTGGTCCGGATGGTCGGCACGAGCGCTACACGGCCCTCGGAGCGATCACGGTCGGCTACCAGTAATTGTTCGAGTGGGGCGTGGCTGCCGTCTCCGCGGGCTCGGAGCTGACGACGCAGATGCTGGCAGACCGGACCGGGTCGAGCCTGATGCCCACGCGCCTGGGCTTCCGCCTGCATGGCGAGATCTGGGCCCGCCCGACGGAAGAAACGCTGGTCCAGGGAACCGTGATCGCCGGGACTGCACGCGACAGCGTCTGGGCCCGTATCGCCTGGGGCCTGCGTCTCTGGGGTCCCTACATCGGCCCTGAAGCGAGCCTGTACACGGACGCGTCCGGCTTCAAGAAATTCGCTTTCGGATTGCACGCGACGGACTTCGCCCTCGGCGACTACAGCTTCCGGATCGCAGCCGGCCTTCAGGGCGAGACCGACCGGCGCTCCCTCGCCCCCTATCTGGCCCTCTGCGTCTGGTCGCCCTTGTGAGGCGCTTGCGGCTCACTTGCGAGCGAACCGAGAAACGCCGTCGCGTCGCGGCGGATCTCGGCGCGTCGCTTGTCCCCGAAACCCTGCAGGGTTCTGTACGGCATCGTCATGCGTGGGTTTCCCGCCAGCTTCTCTTCGTTCTCGATCAGAAAGTTCCAGTACAGGTAGTTGAACGGGCATGCCGCCGGACCCGCCTTGACCTCCACGTCATACGCGCAGGATCCGCAGTAATCCGACATCCGGTCGATATAGGCACCCGAGGCCGCATAGGGCTTCGAGCCCATCACGCCGCCATCCGCCCACAGCACCATGCCGTGCACGTTAGGCAGTTCGACCCACTCGTAGGCATCTGCGAAGACGATCAGATACCAGTCCTCGACCTGCGCGGGATCGAGACCCGCGATCAGGGCGAAGTTGCCCGTTACCATCAGGCGCTGGATGTGGTGGGCGTAGGCATGGGCCCGCGTGTCGGCGACGACCTGGGCGATGCAGTTGAGCTTGGTCTCGCCCGACCAATAGAACCACGGCAACGCCCGGTGGGCCTTGAGCGCGTTCGTGTCCCGATACTCGGGCATCCGCGCCCAGTAGAGGCCGCGCACATATTCCCGCCAGCCCAGGATCTGGCGGATGAACCCCTCCGTGCAGTGGAGCGGCGCAGCGCCCTCGCGAAACGCCCGCTCGGCAACCCGACAAACCTCTTCGGCCGTCAACAGGCCGGCATTCAGCGCCGGCGAGATCAGCGCGTGATACAGGAACGGCGCACCCGTCTTCATGGCATCCTGATAGTCGCCGAAGGTCGGCAGGCAGGTGTCGATGAAATGCCGGAGGGCCGAGAGGGCGTCGGCGCGCGTGACGGGCCAGGAAAAGCTGGTGCAATCGCCGAAATGATCGGCGAATTCCCGTTCGACCAGGGCGATGACCTCGCGGGTTAGCGCATCCGGCTGGAAGCCGATCCGATCGGGCAGGCGGTGCCCCTTGGGCAGCTTCTTGCGGTTCTCCGCATCGAAGTTCCAGCGCCCACCCACCGGCTCTCCGCCATTCATCAGCAGGCCGGTGCGGCGGCGCATGCCGCGGTAGAAGGTTTCCATCCGCAGCTGATGCCGCCCTTCGGCCCAGTCGGCAAAATCCTGGCGCGGGCAGAGGAAACGGTTGTCGGGTCGAATCTCGACGGGCACGCCAAGGGTTTCGCGCCAGTCCTGCATCATCTGCCAGACCCGCCATTCGCCGGGCTCGGTGACCACCACGCGTTCCGGGCCGTGCCGGACGATTGCCCGTTCCAGCTCGCCGGTGAAGCTCCCGGTGTTGCCGGCGTCGGTCAGGCGCACGTAGTCGACGCGGACACCCTCGGCCTTCAGCTCGGCCGCGACATGCCGCATGGCGGCGAACAGGAAGGCGATCTTCTGCTTGTGGTGGCGAACATAGGTCGCCTCATCCCGCACCTCGACCATCAGCACCACGTCGTGCTCGGGATCGAGATCGGTCAGGCTCGAAATCCGCCGGGTCAGCTGGTCGCCGAGGACGAAGCGCAGCGTCCCACAGGAAGCGGCGCGGTGCTTGACCGGCATCGGCTCAGCCCCGCATCCGAACGATGCCGCGGTCGATCTCGATTCCCCAACCAGCGATCCGCGCCGCCGCCTCGGGAAGCAAATCAGTCGCAAGACCGATCAGGCCGGTCCCGCCGTCACGCATCACCCGCCGCATGCGCAGACCCTCGCTACACAACGCCACCGGCTCTAGGTAAGGCCGGAGGCGGCATCGGGCAGGCGGCAGGCTCGGGTGCTGCACAAGCACAAGGTCGCAGGCGGGAAGCATGAAGTTCGCGTTCGCCGGCATTGATTTCCTGGGCGGCGTCTTCGAGGGGCTGCTGGAAGCCGGCTGGACACCGGTGAAGCTGTTCACCCGGCCCTGCGACGGCATCTATGACCACAACGACGTGACGGTCGCCCGCGCCCGGACGCTGCGGATTCCGATTCAGCTCTCCCGGATCCGCGAGCGGGACATCGAGGCGATCCAGGCCGACCACGGCAAGGATTGGGCGCTCGTGGTGGCGGGCTATCCCTGGCTGGTGCGCGGCTGGCGCGGGCGCGCGGCCTACGGGCTCAACATCCATCCCTCGCCGCTGCCGATCGGACGGGGCCCCTATCCGCTGTTCCGCGCGGTCCTCGACCGCTACGAGACCTGGGGCGTGACCGCCCACGTTCTGGCCGACGGCTTCGACACCGGCGACATCCTCGCGCAGGAGATATTTCCGTTGGGCCCGCAGGAATCGCACGAGACCCTCCTGGCCAAGTGCCAGATGGCGGCAAGGCGCCTCGTCGCCGGGCCGCTGGCCCGGGACCTGCCCGGCCGCTGGCGCTGGGCGGAGCCGCAGGGTGACGGCTCCTACTGGCCCCGCGCCACCGACGGCGACCGGACCCTCGATTTCCGCCAGGACGTCGGCACGATCCTGCGGCGGGTGCGGGCCTTCGGCACGGTCGAGACGATCGCGCGCCTGGGCGACACGCGCATCTACGTCGCGGAGGCCCAAGGCTGGCAGGAGCGGCACACGCATGCCGCCGGCGCCGTGGTGCATCGCCACCGCCGTCACATCGTGATCGCGGCCCTCGACGGTTACGTGCAGATCACCCGCTGGTCGCCGCTGCCGTTCACCGAGGCGAGTCAGACCGGCCGCTGAACGCGTCGGCAGAGGAACCGAACAGGGTGCGGCCGTGTTTCCGGCGACCTTGACCACGGAGCCCGACATGTCGACACGCGCAAGCCTCGCCGCCGCCCTCGGGTTCGCCGCGCTGTTCACCGGCTCGGCCTTCGCGCAGGCCGTCATCGTCGCCCCCGATGATTTCGGCCCCGACGATGACGTCGTCGTGCGGGACTACATCGTGCGGCGCCCGGTCGGCCCCGGCCCGATCGTCGGGTCGATCCCGCTTCGGCCCGGCAGCATCGTGCCTGAGGATGTCCGGCTCGCGCCCTTCACGGACGCCCCGAATCCGCGCCTGCGCCGCTTCGGCTACTTCGTGGCGCCGGGCGACAAGATCGTGGTGGTCGATCCGGCCACCCGCGCGGTGGTGCGCATTTTCGATCGCTGATCGCCCGCCGGCACGAGCCTCACCAATCGCCGAGCGAGGCCCGCTTCCAGTGGTTGGGGGCCACGCAGCGATACTCGTAGGCCTCGTCCCACGCATGATCGCCGGGTTCACACGGATCGCTGCTGCTCCGCGGCGGTTGCGGTCGTGCCTCGCGCAGTGAGCCTGCCTCGACCCGGCCGTCATCGCTCACGCGGAGCGCTGTCCCGCCTGCGCCCGCGTACACCAGATCGCGCCCGTCGAAGCCCAATCGGCGCGAGAAATTACCGTCGCGCGTGCCATCGAGCCCGATCATCTGCCCCGGACCCAGCAGGATCGGCACGCCTGTGAAGCGGGCTGCGGCGGCGTCGATCCCGATGCCGTAAGTCCCCTCCCCCTGGAACGAGAGTCCGCGATCGGTGACCGATCCGGTAAGATTGCCCATCAGGATGCCGTATCCGGTATGGGCACCCGCGACGCCGCCGGTCGAGATCTGCAAACCGACCCGCTGACGGTTGCGGTCCGTCGTCGGTGACTGCGCCGAGACATCGATCTCGGCGCCGATGCACGAGGCCACGGGATCGGCCTCGCCGGTCATGTCCACGCAGTTGAAGTTGCCGGCCCAGGACGGACCGACCGGGCCGATCCCGTTCGATTCCTTGAAGATCGTCCCGTTCACCGCAACGTTCTGAGCACCTGTGCTGGCCAGGGCGCGGTTGTGCAGTTCGCCGGTGATCGTCCATTCGTAGCCGGCATTGTGCGGTCCGGTAGAGCCTAGCGCCCACAACGCCTTGTAGGTATGGGTCGGCTCGCCCGATCCGTTCGGAACATGCCGGTCGACTCGCAGCGTCGAGGCCGGGTCGAAATCCTGCGGCTGGTTCCAGAGGAATATGTGTCCGCCGTCGATGCCGGGCAGGCCGGTGCCCTGGACGTTGCGTGAGAAGTTGGGCGGCCAAGCCGGAGCGGGCGCCTCGGCGGCGGCGGCGGTCGCCACCAGGAGCAGACCACAGAGGACCGGCAATGGCATCGGACCGGTACGCAGAAGCATCGTCGTCTCCCAATTTTATCAAGTAACTTGTAAGCCTATTTCAAAATCGGGGCCGCCAAGCTTTGGACGACAGCTTGCCCCTCATTTGCAATTCGAGCGGTTCAAGCGTTGCTCTGCCGGAACGGATCCGCAGAGCGGGTTCAGGATTCTCGCGATCGGCCATGCCCTGCAAGGAGCGTCGGGGCTGGCGGGGTCGCGTCTGAACAAATTGCGCCGCGCAGCGTAAGTCCCTTGTGGCGCCAATCGACGATTCGGCCGTCCGCTCGGATCGGGGAGCATGCACGATGAAAGCCCTGCGGTTTCTGAGAACCTGGTCGTTGGTATCCATCCCGCTCGGCCTGCTCGTGGCCCAGTTCATGAAAGCCGGAAAAGGGCCGCCCCTTGTCGACGAGAACCAGCCGTCGGATCGGCGGTAGATCTGCGCCTTCCCCGAACCGCCGGGCGATCGGGCCGGTACCAACCCGCGCCACGACAGGCTCTCACCCCGCCTCCGGTTGTCCGTAGCGACAAGGGCGACGCGTCAGGCGGGATCGTCAATTACATATTAGTAAATCATCCGCATTTTTACTGAACTCGTGCCATGTTGGCCGACATGGGCAGGAAGTTCGGCCATGTCCCGCTATGCAAGTCCCCTGAGCGGGCATTTGGAGAGACGTTCCACACCGCGCAAACCCACGGCGCTCCTCGCCTTCGCCCTGAATCCGGATGGGACGCGCTTTCCCTGCCAGGTCAGAAACATCTCTGATCGCGGCGCGATGCTGGAATTCCTCGGTCACCACGCGACCATGGTGGAGAACGCCTTCGATCTGGTGCTGGCCGACGCAAAGGTCCGCTACGCGGTCAAGGTCGTCTGGCGGAAGGAGCGGACGACCGGCGTGCTGTTCAGCCTTGAGCAGGAATGAGGCGCGAGGCGGCCCAGGAGTGTCAGCCCGCCGCAACCCGGCGTTTCACAACGTCCATGCGGCGGTGGTCATCGACCAACCAGGGTATCCATCAGCGTCTTGCTGACCGCCTGTCCTGATCGCGGCCGGGATGTTCGCCTGACCAAGTCGATCACCGCAAGACAAGGTCTGCTTGCTTTCCCCGCGGACCGGGTCGGACTTTTTCGTCCCGTGACGGGTGCGGGGCGCCGAATGGGCCAGGGGTTGCAATCCATCGCGGTTCCGTCGACGCCACCGATGGGCGGCGCCGGATCAATCGGCCTGCCCCACGAGGGATGCGCGGATTTTTATATGGCGAGCGGCAACGGCGTGGCCGTCGGGCAGGATGGCTGGTTGTACTGGGTCGGCCGGGCCCGCGAGGTGGAAGTCTTCTACGGCGACAGCCGCCTCTCGCGCCGGATCCTCGGCCGATGGGCACGTCTGATCGCCCGCCGGAGCCGCCGGCTCGATGCCATGGGGATCCGGCACGTTCATGCGGTCGTACCCGACAAGCTCGCCGTCTACCCCGATGCGCTCGGCCGTTCCTTCCCGGGCCTTGACGATCCGCCCGCCATGCGCCTCGCCCGGCTCCTCGAACGAGATCGCGCAGCCCGAATGGTCGACCTGCTGACGCCCCTCGTCGCCGCGCGGGTCGATGAGCCGGTCTATCTCAGGACGGACACGCACTGGACGTATCAGGGTTATCTCACGGCCTACCGCGCGCTGTGTGAAGCCCTCGATGCGCCGGAGGCCGCGCATGTCTTCTCCGGCACGCGGGCGCGGGAGCGCTTCACCTTCGATCTCGGCGAGAAGCTTCGACCTCCGATCGACGAAGAATATGTCGCGTACGATTTCCAGCGTCGTGCGGAGCGGATCGACGCGAACGCGCTGGTTGAAGTGCGTGAGAGTGGTCGGGCGATCAGGCCGCGCGGCCTATTCGTGGGTTCGCGCGTCGTGATGCGCAACGAGGCCGCGCCGGACCCACGCCGGGTCGTGCTGTTCGGCGATTCTTACATCTACAGCCCCGGCGCGCGCCTGACTGCGATGCTCGCCGAAACCTTCGCCGAGGTTCATGCGATCTGGTCGGCCAACCTCGACTGGCGCTACATCGAGGCTGTCCGGCCCGACGTTTTGATCTTCGAGATCGCCGAGCGCTTCCTGCGACAGGTGCCGAATGACCGGATCCGGATCGATGCCTTCGCGGAGAAACGGGCTCGGCGCGCGGTCCGGCCGACATTGCGTGACTGGATTCGGCAGCGCCTGGCCTGAACGCACGAAGCCCGGCCGCATGAACGGGCCGGGCTTCGCTGGATCCGATAATGCGATCAGTATCCGCGGCCGTAATAGCCCGGGCCGCCACGATCGAACGCGCCCGCTGCCGCTGCTCCAGCCGCTGCGCCGGCGATGCCGAGGCCGATCGCGGCACCGGTCGAGAGGCCGCGGTGACGGCGGTAGCCGTAGTCCCGGTGACGCCCGTAAGCGCGATCATAGCCGCGGCCATAGCCGTCGCGGTACCCATAACCCTGGGCCTGCGCGACGCTCGGACCGACTGCTCCGAGGCACAGCGTTACGGCGGACAGAAGAACAAGCTTACGCATCTCAAAACCCTTTGCACTTGTGTTGGAGGGCCAACACGAACCGGATTGATGGGTTCCGGATGCACCAGACGGGTTTGCCGTGCTGAATTGCCTGGCTTCGTCCAGACGGTAGCCTGAGCGGTACCGCTTCAGGGGTTGAGGACAGGGTCGGCGTCGTCCTTCAGGACAACGCGATCAGCATCCAGGCGCGCGCCTTCGCCTCGATGTCGGCGGGGGCCGCATCGGGATCATCGGCGATCGCGCGCTCGACGATCCGCCGCGCGTCCTCGACGCTCAGGCCGATGCCCTGGATGAAGGCGCCCAGGCGAACCACCAGCCGCTCGCGGAGCTGCTCAGCGTTCGTGCTCATCCCCGAACCGGAAAGCCCAGGATCACGGCGGTCTTCACCATCGTACGGCGCAAGCCCGGCTCGATGGCTGCGTCGGCGAGGATCGCCCTGGTCTGCGGGTGCATCGCGATCGCCTTGGCGACGTCGATGGTGTGGCCGGATTTGAAGGCGTAGGGCTTGGCCGACTCGTCCGCGAGATAGGCAGCGGTCGCGGCCTCGATCTCGTCGTCCGACACCTCGGACTTGCGGCGCAGGTCGCCGACGGATGGTATTGCTGTGGCCATGATGCGCTGCGTGAGTCTGAGGGTTCCGGGGGACGATCGTGACCTGTTCCGGTCAAGTTCGCCGGACGCAAACCATTCTACCTGACGGGCTCGACCTCGATGTTGACGGCTTGAATGCCGAGGAGCTCTTCATCCGGCCCTTCGACGCCCCACACCACGCGCGTCACCCGGTAAGCGCTGCGGACATCGTTTTTCTCGCCCAGCATGACTTCCTCGCCTTGGCGCGGGACCTGCCGCCAGAAGCGGGCGCCCCACGGCTCTCCCCCAAGGAAGAACCTGATGCTGACCTCGGGATCGCGCATACGTCGACTCTTTATCCCTCTCCGCTCCCTGCGCCCTCCGGTCACGCTCCGAAGATGCCGGGGCCCTTTGGCCATGGGTCAGGACACAGCCTCCCGATCCTCAGACACAGGATGGCCGCAGCGGCCAGCGCGTCTAACGTATTGCAAGTCTTGGATAACGTGGTGAGCGCGCTGGGACTCGAACCCAGGACCTACAGATTAAAAGTTTGCGATTTTTATTTCCTCAGATCTCCCTACAAACCCCGCTGCTACTTGTTCGCTCGCGAGCGATTACCCGTGATTGCCTTGGCGAAGCCTTTATGTCCGCCTATGATGGTTGCTAGTATAGCCCCTAGCTACCAGCCATGTCCGACGCTAAGCGCATCACCAAATCAGCAGTGGAAGCAATCCTGCCGGGCCAGACCCTATGGGACGCTGAGCTTAAAGGGTTCGGCGTGCGCTGCCAGCGTCGCGACCGGGTCTACGGCCTTAAATACCGGCTCCAAGGTCAGCAGCGGTGGTTCACCATCGGCAAACACGGCTCACCGTGGACTGCCGATCAGGCGCGGCGCGAGGCAAAACGGTTACTCGGTCTCGTAGCCTCCGGCGAGGATCCAGCCATGAAAAAAGCGACGGATCGCAGCGCCCCAACGGTAGCCGAACTAGCCGATCTGTTTCTAAGCGAGCATGTCGCGGCAAAGAACAAAGGCAGCACCTACGCCGAGTATGCGCGGCTTGTGAACCGCATCGTCAAGCTGCGCTTGGGGCGTCGCCGGGCGAACGACGTTACGCATGAAGATGTGCGCCGCCTACATTTCGAGTACCGGGCTACACCCTATCAGGCGAACCGGCTGCTCGCCTTGCTCTCGAAGATGTTCGCGTGGTCGGGCCGGCGGGGCGAGCGTAACCCGTGCACAGGGGTAGAGCGTTTCGGCGAGAAGAAGCGCCGCCGCTACCTTTCTGCGGCCGAGATTCAGCGCCTCGGCGCGGTGCTCGATCAGTGTGAGTGTGAAGGGGGCGTATCGCTCTACCCGGTGGCGGCGATCCGGCTGCTGCTGCTCACCGGCGCGCGGTTAAGTGAGATTCTGGCCCTTAGGTGGGCGTGGGTTGATCAAGAACGAGCCTGTCTTAGCCTGCCGGACAGCAAGACTGGGGCAAAAGAGATCCATCTAAGCGACCCGGCGCTGGCGATCTTGGCCGCGCTTCCGCGTGTGGTCGACAATCCCTTCGTCGTGGTCGGTCAGCGGCCGGGCAGGCACCTAGTAAATCTGGAGAAGCCATGGCGGTATGTGCGGGCTCAGGCTGGTCTCGACGATGTCCGCCTTCATGACCTTCGGCACTCGTTCGCGTCGATTGGCGCCGGTGCCGGCCTCGGCCTGCCGATGATCGGTGCCCTTCTCGGCCATACTCAGGCTGCGACGACGGCGCGTTACGCTCATCTCGCAGCCGATCCCCTGAAGGTGGCTAACGAGGTCATCGGGCAAAAAATATTGGCGTTAATGTCAGGTCCCCCAGCCGAGCCAAAAGATCCGACTTAGACCATGATCTGAGGCGTTTAATCGCTTTATTTTGTAAGTCACAATCCTGATTTTTCACTTTGGTCTTGAGTTAAATGTTGCTTGGGTCATCTTCCAACCTATCAAAAAATTCGAGAATTTTGGAAATCATCTTCGGTTCAAGCGTTATACTAGTCATCGTAACCTCTTTTCCATTACGAAGGCAAGTCCATGTCAAAATATTTGTACAATGCTTAAATCCATCCGCCAGTCGACTAGGTTTCAGTTCATTTTTACTGGTGTTTTGCTCCTGTATATTACGACGATCTTCGATAGGATGTTTATCTCCAACAGATTGCGTAAGCACCGGCAGTGGACCTGCGTCAGCACCAGCGAGCTTCTCTACAGCTTCATTTTCAGTTGCTCGCCAGCGGACCCATTCATTTAAACCTTCACCTTTATTTTTACTCAGCTCTAGCACTTCATCCGGCGGGATGCCCCGCTTAATTAGATTTGAAATCGCAGTAACATCTCGGCTGTAATTCTTTTCAGCCTGACGCTTGCTCGTCTTGTCTTCTTCATCGCCGTAAGCGATATGTAGCTCAATAATAAGTCGCAAAATCGACTTGCGTGCCGTAACTTTGACGCCTAGTCGATGTGCCGCCTCAGCGATTGCTGCTTGTAATGTCTGATTGTAGACAGAGGCAGCGTAAGTTGCATAAGCATTTACTATCGTTTCTAAATGTTGTTTCCGATTTTGTTTGTTAAAACTGACCACAAGTCGAGCTAACCAATCTATTTGTTCCTCTTTATGATCCCCAATAAATTTAGGTGTTCCTGGCAAAGAAAATAGATGGTTTTCAGCGCCATTGATAATTGCGCTGGTGACAGGTGGTCCACTTGCGGCAACTTCGATAGATGCTGGGGAATGAGGCTTGCGTTTCCTTATAGCCTCTGATGCGCCTACTCGAGCGAATCGACTGCGGTGAGGGACGGGCGCGCGGCGAGTGGGAGGCATGATATCACATCGGGTAAGTCTGCTGGCAGATCCGTCTGTTTAACAGACGAAACGTGCGAGGCCAATGCCTTGTGGGACATCGCCGCGTGACGATGGATGTTACGGACCTGCTGCTACGCCAGCTCGGCGGTGATGAGGTCCCGCCGCACCTACCTCTTCATGTCAGCGATGGAAAAGTGGACCCGGCAGCCAGTTGAAGAAGTCGGTCGGCGGCGAGCGATGAAAGGGATTTCGTCACCGGCATGGAAGCCGATACTACCACGAAGCGAGCGGTGAGCCCGAGGTTCGGCCCAACCGGAGCCGCAGGCCTCGCCCATCTCGTGGTTCCCGTTTCAGTCGCATTCAACAGCGGCGTGATCGCTTCTACCAGCGAAGCTCCCAGTGCCGTATCCGAAGGCGAACTCGCCACCGGTGGCCGCGGAGAGGATGTAGGCTGGCCAGACCATGTCGGCATAGTCGTCCGCATAACCGAGCAGCTCGACGATCCGCCACTTGCCCAGTACGCTCACGCCAAAGCTCCGAGCAGCTTGGGCAGGCGGATCAAGTGGAGGCTGCCGCGGTGAAGGCGAAGGCCCATCCGACCCCTTCGCGACCTTTGAATTGGTTTTTTCGCTGGCCATCTACCGCCTTAATCCATCCAACGCCCTCCTAAATGCGCATGCGGACCTTCTGGCTCATGCCGTAGCCGGCATGGCGGATGGTTCGCCTATCGATGGACGAGCGGCGGCCGCTGGTGCTCTGGGCCACGTGCGCGCGGACATTCATCGACCTAAGCTCGTTGACAAAGTCTTCCGCGTCATAGGCCTTGTTGGCGGCCACCGAGATCGCCCTGGGTCGGTCCGCCCCCGGCTCGATCATCGCCAAGGCGGCAATGCGTTCGGCGTGGCCGTCCCCGGACGTCAAGCAGGTGTCCACGATCAGCGTGCCATCGACGGTTAAGCGGTCGCTGGAGAGGAGCCGCTTCACTCGGGGCTGGGCTAGCAAGGCTGCCAGGAATGTGGCGGCGATTGCACCGACCAGCAGCCGGTCCCGACCTTTGCGTGCACACACGCCGCAGCGCAAGGCTTATCCAGAACGATTGGGTTGCTGATTGGCGAGGTTGGAGGGTTGCCTAGACCGATGCTGCATAGGCAGCGACGAATTTCGCCGAGATCTAGAGTTCTTACAGCTTCATGAATGACTATAGTAGGCGCACGAGCCGGCGGCGGCGCGATGGACGATACTATTGTGAGGTGGACCCAATAATTTTTAGATTATGTGACAATCGCTCCGGCAATAAGTTCTGCTTGCGTAAAGAATCGCCGTCATGTGACGGAGAGTTTTACCATGATCCCGAAAAGCGAAGTCACGAGCCACAGTGACGACCTGCTTGACGAACATGCTGTTGCGAAGCGCCAACGCCGTTCGGTCAAAACGTTGCGGAATCAGCGCGTGGCCGGCGACGGTATTCCCTACCTCAAGCTTGGCAGGAGTGTCCGCTACCGTTTGTCTGACGTGATCGCGTGGGAACAGGCCCGCCTCAGAACGAGCACGGGCGACGTAGGTGAAATGTCGTAGCAAACACAACCTTTCGGTCGCCTCAAAATCTGCCGAGTAAACGCTGAAGCTCATCCGAGTAGTTAGGTGAGCTTCGCGCTTTTGTAATACACTTCCCAGCTCGAAAGACCCCAACCATGCCGACTTTCAGCCGTTCGCAGGCGTTAACCCCCACCCAGACGCCACCTACAGGCCCAAAGCCACCCTGCACACCTCAAACTTGCACCAGGGCACGAGCAGGTACACGCACCCCCCTCATCAGCCACGAGGCAGTGGAGGCTGCTATCTGCGAAGGTGATGAGCGATTGCAGACGTACCTGCACCGTGCTCGTCGGGGGTCAGTGCGGCTCGAAAGAGATGTCGCGACCGAACTTGAGCCAGCCGCCGCACTCTACCTGTTCGCCAACAATCGCGATGCGCGCCTGCGCTACGTCGAGATTGCCGCTCGGCACCTCGGCGATGCCATCGGCGATCTACCAGCGAATGCGCCCGTTTTTTGGGTTACTCTCATCAATCGAGAACACGCCGTGCGCGAGGACGAGGCCGGCGCATTCCAGATCAAGCGGCTGCATCGTTGGGCTCACCGGCTGTTGCGGGGCTGTAACTACGTTGGGATGGTCGAGGCCGCCCTCTTCACCAATCTCGATGTCGTTGCTGCCGGTTACAAGCGTACCGTCTCATGGCACTGCCATTTGCATGTCTGGGGCGTTTCTGAGGAGGTCATCGCCGAGATCTGCACGAAGGCGAACACGCGCTATCGCACCCTCGTACCCGGCGTCACTGTCGCCCACTACCGGCCTGTGACCTATGCAGAGGCGTGCGAGCGCGCCTTCTACATGCATAAAGGTCAGATCTCCGAATATCGGGTGTGGCAAAGGCGACGTGTGTCGATGGATGATGATACTGGCGTGATCACCATCGTCGGCACCGGTCGTTTCAGCCAGGGCAAGCGCCCGATGCGGCCGGGTGACATGGCTCGCATGTGCCGCGTGTTCGCCGGCCGGACGCTCGACCGCCTTGCTTTCGCTGGCGGAGCTGGCCGCAAGGTGCTCGACGCCATCCGTGTCGAAGCCTTGGGCCCTCGTCGTGAACAGGATCACCGAGAGGCGGCGCGCCGTGCCTCGCAGGAGGCCCTTCGCCACGCTCACAGATCAGCGGCCGCTCGCAAACTCATCCCGCATCGGTTGGGGTCGCGGCGTTAGCCAATGTGAGGGTCTTGGCCTTGGCTTCGAGCTGAATGAGATGCCGTCTTGACGAACCATTTTGGTGATCTCAGGCTGTCGCATTCGAACCGTCAGCCTGCCTGATGCACCGAAAGCCGCTTCAAGCCTCAGGCGAGGGCGCTGAGCCCCTTCCAGCCTTAACTGGTGGTTGGGTGGGGGCAAGGCTGTGCTAAAGGCGCTGGCAGGGCCGATTAGCCCCGTTAGCGAGGCCCCGCCGACTGGCCCTTCGAGCGGCATGAGCATTGGCAGGCATAAGCCGTCCGGCGTCGCCTCGGGCGGCCAACCGTTGAAAATGTTGTAATAATTCAAACTGGTCCCGCGGAAATTGCGCTTCGTTACGTAAAGGCTCCGTGATGGCACCCCGCCGTCAGCGGAGAGAAGCTATGACCCGACTTGAGCAAGCACGCAGGCGTCGCACAAAACTGCGCGTGTCGCAGAACCAACTCGAAACTGCTTTGGACGTTGTCATCCCGCAACTACCGATACCACCCTCAGCAGCGTTCGAGGCGGTGCTCGCCTACGCCATCGAAGGTTTAGTGGCGCAAGGGACGCTTCATAACAAGGAACAGGCCCTCGTGTGGGTCTCGCGTGCGCTCACGAAGCACGGAATGATTGGCTGAAGAAGATGCCCCGGGCTCTGCCTGTGCCCGGGGTCACCGTGGGCGACGAGATCAGCTCGAACGATCTCGTTGGCACAATGCGGGCTCGTTGATGATCCGGGTCAGGCGCGGCGCAGTTCGGTTGTGCGAAACGGTTCGAGCGTGTCGATGGCCTCAACCGGATCCTTTTTTTGGTTCCAGCGGAAGTAGCGCAGGGTCACCGCCGCGGGCGTGAAGTCCATGATCAGGAAGCCGTTCTCCTCGAGTGGCTTCAGGGTCTCTTCCATGTCCAGGTGGTTCGGCGGCAGCGCCCCCACCCCGCGGAACTCCGAAGGCCAGCCGCCGGTGCTCGTACCGAGCGGACCGGGCAGCACTGTCACCACTGGTTTCGCCGAGAAGTCGAGCCGCCCGCTGCGTCGCATGTAACCCTCAGCGATGTCATGCAGGTCGCCGCTCACCACCAGCGGAATCCGTTCAGGCATCTCGGCAAGCGACTGCATCAACCGGTCGTGCTGGGCAAGCCAGCCTGACTGCCAGTAGGGCTTCGGTTTGGCCACTGACAGCTTGCCGTCCGGTCCGAGCAGATCGGGGTACCACTCGCCCCACTTGCCCGCGCTCCAGCCCGGCGGATTTGAGGGCACGCTGACGACGTGCGCGACCTCGCGCGCCGCGGCGCGGGCTTTCAGCCAGCCCTCGACCTCGGGTGCGACGAAGACCGCGGTGGGGCCGGCTAGCGTCAGGGTACGGCGCACATCGTAGAGCAGCACCTCGGCGAGCCGCCCGTAGCGCAGCGTCCCAAAGCTCTCCGAGAGGCCTGAGGGGCGTGCAGCCTCGCGGTCGGGGCGGTCGGCGCCGGGCAGCCCGGCTGGCCGGTTCGGGTCGGGCAGGAACTCCGGGTACCACAGGCGCTGCGTTGCCCGTGCAGCCTCCAGCATGAAGGAGTCGGGCGGGAAGGTGACGGCGGCGTCGGTCGCTTCGTCGTTATCGAAGTGGTCGTGGTCGTCCTGAGGGAGAAGACCGGCGTCGAGCGACACAGGGTGCTGTAGAGCGGCGCGATCTGCTCACCCGCCGCCCGCAGCAGCGCCGCTTCGTTGGCGCCGCCGAGCAGTGGCGCCGAGCGGTCGAAGCGAGCGTAGGCGAGCGCGGCCGGGTTACCTCGAGCTTGGGCGCAGCGCGCGGCGCGAGCAGGTCCCAGTAGACATGGTCGCCGTTGGCGATCAGCGCGTCGGGAGCGAACGACAGGCCACGGCGCAGCAGGCGCTGGCGCACCGCGATGGGCAGGAACTCGAAGCCGGTGCTAGCTCGCGCGAACAGGTCGTGACCGCCCGCGCAAGAGTAGATGAGCAGGCGCAACTTTTCGGGTCGGTCGTCAGGAGCTGGCATCGTGGCGAGGCTCCACGGCTCGCACAGCGCCTTGCCGTCGCCCCCGACCAAGGCGAGGCGGTATTGGGTACCGGGCTTCAGATCGCCAGCCTGGAACTGCCAGAAGCCACCGCGGGTGTCGGTGCGCTGACCGGGGAAGCGTTGCTGGTCGATCAGCAGCGCGGGGACGCCGTCAAGGGGCTGGCGGAACGACGCCTTGATGAGGATGCGGTCGTGACTGCTGGTCGGCAGGAGGTGGGCGACCGACCCGGGATCCCACTCGGGCGAGGCGGCCGACCCAGGCTGCGCGGTTTGCGCGCCAGCGCCGTTTGGGAGCGTCCCGAGCGCAAGGGAAGCGGCCGGCACCGAGCAGTTCACGACGCGTCGTCGGCATGCTCTTCCTCCCTATCCGCGTCGCGCGGCTTATAGTTGGTGTGAACTTTCCTCCTTCGGCTGCGTCGCCGTCAACAGGCGGTGCGAGCATGCGGCAACGGCTCATCGGCTTGGCCGACGGCGAACTGTGCAGAGCAGGATGGCCGCCGAGCTTGCAGGCTTCCGTTGCGGGATGGCAGCTGTCAGCCCCCTTCTATTGTTCCGCAAGGACCGCGTCGGCTCGGTGACAAGCCCGGCCCAGCCCGCCAGACTTCCGGCAGAAGGTCATCAGGGAGGTGACGGTGAAGGTTCTGTCGGCTGTGTCGCTTGCGCTTGGTATGCTCTGGGCGATTCAGGCTCAGGCAGATTGGTCGAAGCCGGAGGGCGCCCAGCGGGTCGAGGTGAATGGATACCCGCTCACCTACCTAGAGACCGGTGCCGGCGAGCCCCTCGTCCTCGTGCACGGCTCGCTGAATGACTACCGGATCTGGTACGCGCAGGTGCCGGAATTCGCCAAGAAGTACCGCGTCATCACGATGAGCCTACGCCATTACTACCCCGAGAAGTGGGAAGGCAAAGGCGACGATTTTTCAGTCAGCCAGCATGCCGAAGATGTCGCGGCCCTGATCAAACAGCTCGGGTTGGGCAAGGTGCACCTGCTCGGACACTCACGTGGGGGCGCCGTCGTGTTGATGGTCGCCAAATCGCACCCCGAACTGATTAGGTCTCTGGTTTTGGAGGATGCGAGCGGCATGGAGGGCTTGCTGCCCGACACGCCTGAAAGCAGGAAGATGGCCTCCGAGACGAAGGAGTTGGTCGGTGGGCTGCGTCGCAATTTGGCCGACGGCAACGTCGAGAAGGCGGCCCAGGAATTCACGGATGGGCTTGGCGGACCCGGGACGTGGGCCAAGCGCTCGCCGGCCCAGCAGCAGATCCTGCTCGACAACATGGGCACTGGGGTTGATAGCGGCGAGCGCGGCAACATCACCTGCGCCGACATCGCGAAGTTCGACTTCCCGGTTCTAACGCTCACCGGCGAGCGCAGCCCGAAGCGCTATGCCGAGGCCTTCGCCGCGGCCCACCGCTGCAACGCCGCCATTCCGGCACCCATCGTCATCCCGAACGCCGCCCACGCCATGAACCGCGAGAACCCTGAGCCGTTCAACGCAGCGGTGCTGGAGTTCCTGGCGGCGCATTAGCCCGCACCCGCGCTCAGACCACGGTCGCGACCTTCGCCCCGTCCATCGTCACCGTTACGCCGGTCACGTAGCTGGCCCGCGCCGAGGCCAGGAACGGCACCATCGCCGCCACTTCCTCGGGCTCGGCCATGCGCCCGAGCGGGATGCCGGCTTCGGCCTGAGCCTGCGCCTCGGCGATGCCGACACCAGTCAGTGCCGCCTCGGCCTGCATGCCCTCCGCGACCCGGTCGGTGCGCGTCAGCCCGGGATTGACCACGACAACGCGCACGCCGCGCCCGGCGTAGGCCTGCGCCAGACCGGCCGTGGCCAGCATCAGGGCCGCGTTTGCTGCTCCGCCCACGAGATGCGTGGGTGCCGCCATCTTGCCTCCGTTGCCAATCACGTTGACGATCACGCCGCTGCCGCGGCGCGCCATTCGCTTCACAGTTGGATCGAACATGTTGGCGTAGGTGAAGAGCTTCGCGTCGAAGGCGGCACGCCAGTGTTCGGGGGGCAGGTCGTCAGGCGGGGTGCGGCGTGTCGCACCGGCACTGTTGACGAGCACATCGACCGGGCCAAGTTCGCCCTCCAGCACGTCGAGGGTGGCAAGCGCCGCGGCCGGATCGCTGAGGTCGGCGGCGTACCCCGCGACGTTGCCAAGCAGCTCGCGCGCTCGGTCGAGGTTGGCCTGTGAGCGCGAGACGATCCCGACTTTCGCGCCCTCACGAAGGAAGGCGCGGGCGCAGGCCAGCCCGATCTCCTTCGAGCCGCCGGTGATGAGAACGACCTTGCCGCCGAGGTCCAGTTCCATCGCCGCCTCCCCTGCCGCCGCTTCTTCCCACTTTGCTCGCGCTTAAGCCTGCCTCGGCAAGGGTGCAGTGCCTGCGAGGGTCTTGGGTGTGGGACCGGTCTGCAGGACGGCGTGCGGCGGACATGAGCAATTCCGAGTCGCTGAGCTCCTGCCCTTCGGCTCCAGCACTGCAACTCGCGCGGTCCACGTGCATCCCACCCTCTCCCATCTCCGTCGCGTAAAGGTGCCGGCACGGCGAAGGGCGTCGTGCGCTACGGAGCCACGCTGATGGACAAGCAAATTCTTCTCAAAATCGACGACATACCCGACTGGGCTTGGGAGATCGCCGAGCGATACGACCTCATCCCGCATAGCGACTCGCCGTATACGGGTGCGATGACGTTGATAATGGATGCGGCCTACGACCTAAAAAACAAGCGGTAGAGTTCGTCGCGAAACTCGTCTTACGAACGAGATGGGACAGGAAGTCGCCGCCTGTGCCGCCATGCTCGCCAATACTGTCAAACTCGCGTCACTTTGTCCTGAACAATCAAGCACCAAAGAGAACACTAAGTAAGATGAATTTTCAATGATTTCGGCCCGGGCCACACGCAAATAGAACTGCTTTAAGGCGGCCGCCTGCAAAAGAGGCGCGAGCGGTAGCTACGCGGCCTCTTTCAAGCAGAGCGATCTCAGGGATTTACGGCAGGGTTTGGCCGTAAGCTGAATGACCGTTTCAGAGAGGGCCCGCGGGAAAAGCATACGGACTTCCATCGACCCAACCCGGTCGTCCAGGGAATGCATACGGGCTTGCTCAAGCAGACACGCGTCCTGGTCAACACCATGGGACAGAGGGACGACGACGCGGGCCCCTGGCTGGCATGGACGTGGAACGAGCATGACAGCCGCCGCCGTCGCTGCCGACGCGCGAGGGGTTCGGCACGCGGCTCCTCAACAAGATCCTGACGGCTCAGGTCGCGGCCAAGGTCGACATCGCCGGGCTAGACAGACGGGCTGTGCATCAACGTCAGGGTACCGCTTGAGCGCGGCTGATTGGACATCGGCCAGCCCGGGGGAACGATCCCTGCCACGGGCACGGGGGCTATCCCCGACCTGAACTCGGACGAAACCTTAAAGGCCGACCGCCCGGAGAGCTAGGTCCTCCTCGCCCAGGGGTGGAACTCCCGGTCGATAAGGTGCATTGGACCCGCCGTGTCGTGCGCAAGCGACCGCTACATCCGCTGGCGTGCCCGGCCCCGCAACTTCCCCAGGCTCGCACGCAGGGTGCCGGCCCGATCCGCGCGAAAGGTCGTGCCCGTGCCGAACTCGCGGCAGCCGCTGCAGTCGAAGGCCGCCGCCAACACGCCGTTGGCCAGCCTGCGGCGCGGGAGCGGGCAGCTTTTCGAGACAGAGCGTCGTCTCAACGCCGTCCTGAACAACGCCTCGGTCTCCATCTTCTTGATGGATGACCGCCAGCACTGCATCTACATGAACCGGGCCGCCGAGGCGCTGACCGGCTGGACGCTCCCCGAGGTCCTGGCCCGCGACTGCCCGCTGCACGACATCGTGCACCACACCTACCCGGACGGACGGCCGTTCCCCCTGGAAGAATGCGCCATCGACCGCGCCTTCCCCGAGAACAACCAAGAGCGCGGCGAGGAGGTGTTCATCCACCGGGACGGGCATTTCTTCCCGGTTGGGTTCACCGCCAGCCCGATCCGCGACGACGCGACTAACATCATCGGCACGATCATCGAGGTCCGCGACATCAGCGAGGAGAAGGCGGCGGCCGAGCGCCAGCGCCTGCTGATCAACGAACTCAACCACCGGGTGAAGAACACCCTGGCGACGGTGCAGTCCATCGCCGCGCAGACCTTCCGCGGGCAAACGGACCAGGCCGTGCGCGCCGTGTTCGACGCCCGCATGGCCGCGCTCTCGAACGCCCACAACGTGCTGGTCGAGGACAACTGGGAGGGCGGAAGCCTCCTGCAGGTGATCGAGCGGGCGCTCGCCCCCCACCTTCTGTCGGAGGTCGACATTAACCGTTTCCAGCTACAAGGGCCGGACACCCGTTTGCATCCCAAGGTGGCCGTGACGTTGGCGATGGCGCTGCACGAGCTGATGACCAACGCCGCCAAGTACGGCGCCCTTTCGGTCCCGGAAGGCCAAGTCGCGGTGACGTGGTCCCTGCGTGTCCTCGACAAGGGGCGCCAGCAGCTCGACCTGTTGTGGGAGGAGCGCGGCGGCCCGCCGGTCACGCCGCCGACTCGCAAAGGCTTCGGCTCCCGCCTGATCGAGCGGCAACTGCCCATGGAGTTCGACGGCAGTACCGTGATCACCTACGCCCCAGGCGGCGTCACCTGCCGGCTTGAGATCCCGCTGACTACCCTTGGATGGGTCGGCCAGGAAGCCGTCGAAGAGCGGCGTGAACCATGACGTCGCTGGTCGGACGCCGGGTCCTGCTGGTCGAGGACGAGAGCCTCGTCGCCATGCTCGCGGAGGACATGCTGCTCGACCTCGGCTGCGAGGTTACCGTCGCCATGCGGCTCGACAAGGCGCTCGGGCTGGTCCGGTCCGAGACCTTCGACCTCGCCGTGCTGGATGTGAACCTGGGCGACGCGCGGAGCTACCCGGTCGCCGATCTGCTCCACGAGCGGGGCACTCCGTTCCTGTTCGCGACCGGCTACGGCCGGAAGGGACTGGATCGAACCTACCAGGACGTCCCTGTCCTGCAGAAGCCCTATCAGGCCGAGCCGATGGAGCACCTGCTCGTCCGCCTGGTGACCGGTGAGATGACCCCGCGCGAAGGCGGCAGGAACTTACCGTCGCCATGCCGATGCCAGGACATGCAGGCTGGCGGCAGCCTGTTTCGCGCCGATCAGGTTCGCTGAGGCACCTCGGTCCGAGGACGTCCCGGCACAAGCTCTGGGTCCAGGCACCAAGTGGAGAAGTAGGGGAGGCAGGACCTAGCCCTTCGTCGCAACTTGTCCTTCGGGCAAGCGAGGTTACGGTGTGGTCTCGGCCCGTCGATAGCCATGGGTTTTCGGTGGATCGAACCTGAAGGCGGCGTCGCGCGAGGTGCCCGAGACGTTCGGTTCAACCGTCCGCACACGGGCTGTCGCCCCTACGGCTTGCCGCTTGGCGCCACGAAGGGGTTCCTTTCGGTGGCCGAGCCGTTCTTAGCGTAACACGCCTCCAGCCGGTCCAGGGCGGCCGCGCTCTTGTCCAGCGCCACCTTGATGGTCGCGCCCTCGCCCTTCACGTCGAGGCCGTCCGCGAGCTTGAGCGACCGGAGGAACTTCTCATCCTTCACCGGCAGCGACACTGCGTTGCCCGAGGCAGCGACGTCCGCTTGCAGCGTCGAGGACCCGGCGGCCAGCTCGACCGGGTAACTCTTCCCGCGTCCGAGCTTCCACTTCGGCGAACTCATCGTCAGGTCGAGCCCCTCCGCGTCGCGGGTGAACCTAACCTCAACCCCGTCGTCCGTCGTCCGGGTCATCGTGCACCGGTCGAACTTCTGGCCGTTCGAGACGGCATCGACTTTCCAGGGGCCGATGGCGACGGCGTCCGCCGGCGCCTCGGCACGGGCGGCGATGGACATGGCCGACAGGGCGAGGGCGGCGAGGGCAAGGCGCATGTGGGTCTCCCGTTTCTTTGGACGGGACCAGCTCCTGAGATGGCCGGGGGTTCCCGAACGACCCGCCGCCCGCGGCGGAGCGCACGAACGACAGGGTGAGGAGGCAACTGGTCGGACGCTGCGCTGTCCCCTCCGCGGCCCCTCACGCGCCGTCTCGGCGAGCGCCTCCCATTGCCGGCTCGTCCGTCCCTCCCACATCGGATAACGGGTCGCGCCTGTTCGGAGGCGGCGGCAGGTGGGGCGGCGGCAACCGCCCCGGGCTGGGCGGCGTCGGCAGGCCGCCCCCCTCGTCCGCCGCCGGCAGTTCGTCATGTTTGGGCCCGGCGCTCATCGTGATATCCCCAATGGCCGCGCCCACGCGACGGACGGCACGCGGTGCCGCCATGGAGCGGTTGCTGCCCTTGCTTCCGGGCCGCCGGGCTTCTCCACCTCAGATCTTCGGGACCTCCATGCCGCGCTTCACCGCCGGCCGCCCACCGACCCGCTCCAGCCACGCGTGCACATTCGGGACGCCGACCAGGGTTTCCTCAAGCGGCCCCTTCAGGAAGGTCGTGGCTGCCAGCGTCCAGGCGTAGCAGGCGATGTCGGCGATGGAATAGTCCGCCCCTGCGAGGTAGGGCCCCTCGCCGAGACGCCTGTCCATGACGTGCAGCAGGCGGTCGGCCTCGTCAGTGAACCGCTTGATGGCCAAGGGCGCCTTCTCGTCGGAACGAACCGCGAAGAAGCCGAGCTGGCCCAGCATCGGACCGAGGCCGCCCATTTGCCAGTGCAGCCACTCCAAGGCCTTGTATCGGGTGGGGCCGGACGGGGCGAGGAATCGACCCGTCTTCTCGGCGAGGTAGGTGAGGATCGCCCCGCTCTCGAACACCGAAAGGGGCCCGCCCTCGGCCTCGTCGTCGACGATGGCCGGGATCTTGTTGTTGGGGGAGACCTTCAGGAAGTCGGGCGTGAACTGCTCGTCCTTGCCGATGTTCACCGGCACCACCGTGTAGGGCAGGCCGCACTCCTCCAGCATAATCGGGATCTTGCGGCCGTTCGGGGTCGACCAAGTATACAGTGTGATCATGCGGTCCCTTTCGTCTCGCGGCTTCCGTCGGTCCCGGCCCCTATCGCAAGGTGGGGGATTCGCCGGGCTTGAGATGCGGGTCGCCACCGTCGGGACCGCTCAGGGAGACGTGGTCGTTCAGGCGTCCCAGGTGTTCGAAGAGGTGCTCGAAGGCCGCCGTCACGGCCCGCTCGAAGGAGCCATCCCCCTTGCCCTGCGCATCCCTGAGGGCGCCCAGCAGCGCCCTGTGCTTCTCGGTATCCGTCGACATCGCGTTCCTCCCAATCGGTTGCAACCCCGGCTCGGGAAGCCAATCTGCCCACGGTATGCCGGTTCCCGGCGTACCGGTCCCGCGATGCGGCCCTTGCAGGGTGCGGTGACGGGCATGCCGACAAGGGATATTCGAGTTCGGCCACATTCCGAGCCCATCGCCAAGGAGACCCGCGCGTGGAGCGTGCCGCGAACCTGACCACGGACGACTTCCGCGCCCTCGCGGACACACTGCCGCAGATGGCTTGGGTCGCCGAGCCGAGCGGCGACATCATCTGGTACAACCGTCGCTGGTACGACTACACCGGAACCACCATCGAGCAGATGAGGGGTTGGGGTTGGCGCGACGTCCACCACCCCGACCACGTCGAGCGCGTGGTGGACCGCATCGGCGAGGCGTTCCGAACGGGCGAGCCGTGGAAGGACACATTCCCGCTCCGCGGCGCCGACGGCGAGTACCGCTGGTTCCTGTCGCTGGCCCAACCCCATCGCGGGCCGGACGGACGCATCCTGCGCTGGTTCGGGACCAACACCGACATCACCGAGCGCAAGGGGATGGAGCGCCGGCTCGCGCGCCACGCCATCGACCTGCGCCGCTCGAACGAGGAACTGGAGCAGTTCGCCTATGTCGCCTCCCACGACCTGAAGGCGCCGCTGCGCGGCATCGAGAACCTCGTCGGGTGGATCGAGGAGGACTTGGAAGACTCCCTGACCGGCGACGTCCGGACCAACATGGAGCTCCTGAAGAGTAGGGTTCGGCGGCTCGACAGCCTACTTGACGACCTCCTCGCCTACTCGCGGGCGGGGCGGGCCGACGCGACGATGGACACGGTGGACACGAAGGCCCTCGTCGAGGAACTCGCCGTGCTGGTCAGCCCGCCAGAGGGCTTCGCCATAACGGCGGATGCTTCCATGCCGACGTTACAGGCGGCACGGGCCCCGTTGACCCAGGCCTTGCAGAACCTGATCGGCAACGCCATCAAGCACCACGACCGACCGGCCGAGGGACACATCCGGGCCGAGGCGAGGTCGGCAGGGGACGCGGTCGAGTTCGTCGTGACAGACGACGGCCCCGGCATTCCCGAACAGTTCCGCGAGCGCGTGTTCGGCATGTTCCAGACGCTCAAGCCCCGCGACGAGGTCGAGGGCAGCGGCATGGGGCTCGCCATCGTGCGCAAGCTGGTCGACCGTCAGGGCGGAAAGGTCTGGCTCGCCGATGGGCCGGACGGGCGCGGGCTGGCGGTGCATTTCACGTGGCCGCGCGACGGCCGGAAGGGACAGGCGGATGGGCTCGACGGTTAACATCCTGCTGGTCGACGACGACGAGGTCGACGTCCAGGGGCTCAAGCGCGCCTTCAAGAAAAGCAAGATCGGCAACCCGATCACGGTCGCCCGCGACGGCATCGAGGCGCTTGAGATCCTGCGTGGCGAGAACGGACGTGAGCGGCTGCCGAAGCCGCACCTGATCCTGCTCGACCTGAACATGCCGCGCATGAACGGCATCGAGTTCCTGGAGGCGGTGCGCGCCGACGAGGACCTGCGCTCGGCGGTGGTGTTCATGATCACTACATCGAAGGCGGACGAGGACCGGATGCGCGCCTACGGGCACAACGTGGCCGGCTACATCGTCAAGCGCGATCCGGCCAACACCTTCATGGAAGCGGTGGCGTTGCTGGAGCACTACTGGAAGGTCGTCGAGTTTCCTGCATAGTCTTCGCTGTGACGAACCCGACCCGCATCCTCCTGATCGACGACGATGCGGTCGACCGTGCGGCCGTCCGGCGGGCGCTCGCCAAGTCGGGGCTCAAGCATACCCTGACCGAGGCGTCCGGCGGCGAGGAAGGCCTGCTCCTCGCCTCCGAGGCGACCTTCGACTGCGTGCTGCTCGACTACAGGCTGCCGGGCATCGACACCTTCGCTCTGCTCAAGACGTTGCTCGCGGCGGAGGGCGAGGCGCGGGCGGTGCTGATGCTGACCGGCGAGGCCGATCCGGAGCTCGCGACCCGGCTGATGCGAGCCGGCGCGTTGGACTACCTCGACAAGGCCGAGGTCACGCCCTCAGGCCTCGCCCGGGCGATACGCTTCGCCGAGGCGCGTCGGGCGTTCCAGGACGAGCTCGCCGCCGCGCGGCGCGAGGCGGAGGCGAAGTCGCTCGAGCTCGACACGCTGAACAGACAGAAGTCGCTGCTGTTCTCGATCATCGCCCACGACCTGCGCAACCCGTTCCAGGCTCTCCTTGGCCTGTCGGAGGTTCTCGGGAAAGCTGTTGCGGCGCGCGAGCCCGCCTCCATCGAGCGTCGGGCGAAGGGTATCCACGAGGCAGCGACGCAAGCCTACGCCCTGCTGGAGAGCCTGTTCTCCTGGGCGAGCCTGCAGATGGATACGATGGCGGTCACCCTGACCGACGTCGACCTCGAAGCCGTGACCAACGAGGTGGTGCGGGGCGCGGCGGAAGCCGCCTCGGACAAGGGGCTGACCATCGAGGTTTCCTGCGGCGGGATCATCGTCCGTGCGCAGCGGGACATGCTGACCACGGTGTTGCGCAACCTTGTCGGCAATGCCGTCAAGTTCACGCTGCCCGGCGGGACTATTTCCGTCGCGGGCCGCAAGGATGGGGGCGACGTCGAGATCTCCGTCACGGATACCGGGGTCGGCATGCCGCCGGGCAAGGTTGACGACCTGTTCCGTCTGGACAGGCGGACCACCACGAACGGCACGGCGGGCGAGCGGGGAAGCGGGCTAGGCCTGCTACTGTGTCGCGACCTCGTCGAGCGACAGGGCGCCGTGCTGACCGTGACGAGCGCCGTCGACCGGGGCACGAGCTTCCGGTTCCGTCTGCCTGCACCGCTTGTGGCTAGACAGATTCCCGCCTCCGCGGCGTCGGCTTCCTGACCTCAACTGACAACCCTGACCGTTCGGAGGTAACGAAGCCTCCGTCAGCTCGGGAAAAACGGCGCCTCCCTGGACGACTTTGGCGTCACTTGTCAGGTATCGGACATCTTCGCGCCAGGAAGTCCGCTAGTGGACAACCAACGGCCAGCACTGCGACCATCCCCCGTGAACATCCGACCTTCGCCTGCCATCGACGGCAACCTGCTGCTCGAAGCTCTCGACGCGGCTGACCGCGCCCGCCTGGCACCGCACGCCGAACGCCGAGAGGTCCGGCGCGGCGACATGTTGTTCCGTGCCGGCGACGACGTCAGCCACGTCACCTTCCCCGCGCACCATTGCGTCGTCACGCTGGTGGTGCCGCTCATGGACGGGAAGTCGGTCGAGACCGCCACCGTGGGCCGCGAGGGCGCGATGGGCGGGGTCGTCAGCCACGGCTACCTGCCGGCCTTCGGGCAGGCCGTCGTCCAGGTCGGCGGCCCGGTCATCCGGATCGACGCGGCGCGTCTGTCCGAGGCCAAGCAGGCATCGAAGGGCATCCGCGACCTGTTCGTGCGCTACGCCGACTGCCTGCTGGCGCAGGTTCTGCAGTCGGTTGCCTGCAACGCCGCCCACACCATCGAGCGGCGATGCCTGCGCTGGCTCCTGACCCTGCAGGACCGGATCGGTACGCCCGAACTCCCCGTCACCCACGAGCTCCTGGCCGACATGCTCGGGGTGCGCCGCGCCTACCTGACCGAGGTGCTCGGGCGCATGCAGCGCGACCGCCTAATCACCATCGGCCACGGACGCATCACCCTTCCGGACCGGGAGCGCGCCGAGGCCGGCTCGTGCGAGTGCCACGCCGCCGTGCGGAAGCACTTCGAGGAGGTGATGGGCGCCGTCTACGCCCCGAGCGGCCGCATCGTCGCCGTCGACGTCGGCGAGCCGGAACGGCTGCGTCCCCCGTCCGTGCTCGTGAAGGACGCGACCCCGTGAACCAAGTCATGCGGCCCGCCCGGGTCGAGGAGGACGCGCGGTTGGCCGCGCTCGCCGCGTTCGACATCCTCGACACCCCGCCCGAGCGCGGGTTCGACGACATCGTCCATCTCGCTCGTCGCCTCTGCGCGGCGCCTGTGGCGCTCGTCAGCCTGGTCGACCACGACCGCCAGTGGTTCAAGGCCCGCGCCGGCTTCCCATCCTGCGAGACTGACCTCGACCGCTCGGTGTGCAAGTTCGCGCTGACCGAGCCCGGCGTCCTGCAGATCCCGGACCTCACACGCGACGCGCGCACCCGCGCTAATCCGCTGGTGACCGGCGAGCCTCACCTGCGCTTCTATGCCGGTGCACCCCTTCGTACGCCCGACGGGCAGGTGCTCGGCAGCCTGTGCGTGATCGACCACGTCCCGCGCCCGGGGGGCCTTTCCACGGAGCAGGTTGCAGACCTGGAGGCGCTCGCCCGGCAGGTCATGGACCAGCTCCTGCTGCGCCGCTCCAGATCGGACCGGGACCGCGCCGGGCGTCAGGGCGAGGCTGTCGCCGTGACCCTGGCCGGCGTCGCTGCGGCGGGTGGCGACCTCGACGAGAGCTTCCGAGCCGTGCTTGCCGGCGCGATGCGCGCCGTCCCCGCCGCCGAGGCCGGCACGGTCGAGATCCGCGAGGGAGATGCCCTGGTTTACCGCGCCGTCACAGAGAGCCTCGTGCCGCATCTCGGCCTCCGTGTCCCGCTTCGGGGAAGCCTCGCGGGTGCCTGCTACCGGGAAGGGGTCCCGCTCCTCGTCCCCGATGTCCTGGGCGATGACCGGGTCGATCCTGAACTGGCCGAGCGGCTTCGCCAGCGCTCGTGCATGCTGGTGCCCGTCCGCCGCGGCGGGGTCGTGGTCGGTGTCCTGAAGCTGCAATCCAGCCGCCCAGGCGCGTTCGCGGAGGAGGATCTGCAGGTGCTCGGCGTCCTCGCCGGCTCCGTCGCCTCCGGCCTTGCCGAGGCCGGCGAGCGCGCCGCCAACCGAGCGGCAGCCCTGACCGAGTACCGACGCCGCGCCGTGTTCGACAGTGCGCAGGACTATGCCATCATCCTGCTCGACCTCGACGGCCGGATCACGGACTGGAACGCGGGCGCGACCCGCATCCTCGGCTGGCGTCCCGAGGAGATGTGCGGCGAGACCGCCGACGCGTTCTTCACGCCCGAGGACCGGCGCGATGGCATCCCGGCCAAGGAGATGCAGTCGGCCTTGGAGACTGGCACTGGCGTCGACGAGCGCTGGCACCTGCGCCGCGACGGCGAGCGCTTCTGGGCCAATGGCGAGATGATGGTCCTGCGAGACGAGGCAGAGGCCGCCATCGGATTCGTGAAGATCCTGCGCGACCGGACAGAGCAGAAGGAAGCCGCCGCACGCCTCCAGGAAAGCCAGGACCGCTACAGGCTAGCGGCCCGGGCCACGAACGACGCGATCTGGGACTGGGACCTCGCCACCGACCACGTCCTTTGGAACGAGGCACTCACCGAGGCCTACGGCCACGCAACCGAGACGGTCGACCCGACCGGCGACTGGTGGATCGCGCACATCCATCCCGAGGACCGCGCACGCATCGACGCGTCGATCCACGCGGTCATCGACGGCATCGGTACGACCTGGACGGACGAGTACCGCTTCCGACGCGCGGATGGCTCCTACGCCAACGTTCTAGACCGCAGCCACGTTATGCGCGACGCCGAGGGCCGGGCCTGCCGAATGATCGGCGCGATGCTCGACCTGACCGAGCGCAAGCGGGCCGAGGACGCCATGCGGGAGAGCGAGCGCCGCCTCGGGCTTGAGCGCGGCTTGCTGGAGTCCATCTTCCGCCAGGCCCCCGTCGGCATCTCCATCGCCGGGGCCGAGGCAGGCATGCCATCGTCACTGAACGCCAAGGCCGAGGAGATCCTCGGCCATGGGCTCGAGACGGAGGGCGACGCCCGATACGTCTCCTACGGCGCCCTGCACCCGGACGGTCAAAGGTACGAGCCGGCCGAGTACCCGACCCTCCGCGCCCTGCGGGAGGGCGAGACGGTGCGGGGCGAGGAGATGCGCTACCGCAACGCCGCGACGGGCGAGGTTCGCCTCCTGGAGGTGTCGAGCGGACCCGTGCGCGATGCCGAGGGCGCGATCCAGGCCGCGGTGACCGTGCTGGTCGACGTCGGGGACCAGCGCCGGGCCGATGCCGAGACACGCCGCCTCGCCGCCCTGGTCGAGCAGAGCCAGGACTTTATCGGCTTGGCCGCCCCCGACGGGAGCGTCGACTTCGTCAACGAGGCCGGCCGCCGCCTCATCGGACTGCCCGACCTCGCCACGGCCAGGGCCATGCCCATCGTAGACTACTTCGTGCCGGAGGAGCGCGCGCGCGTCCTCGACGAGGTGCTGCCGGCGGTAGAGCGGGACGGCTTCTGGGAAGGTGAACTACACTTCCGCCACGTGGTCACCGGGGCGGCGGTCCCGGTCTTGTACAACCTCTTTCCCGTGCGCGACGCTGACGGGCGCAAGCTCGGCTACGGCACCGTCACGCGCGACCTCACGGAACAGCACCGCGCCCGCCAGGCCCTGCAAGCCAGCGAGGCGACGTTGAGGGCCGTGCTCGACACGGTACCGGTCGGCATACTGTTCGCGGAGGCGCCGTCCGGTCGTATCGTCGCCGGCAACCGGCGGCTGGAGGAGATCCTCCGCCATCCCATCCTGCCGTCGCCCAACGCTGACAGCTACGGCGAATGGGTCGCCTTCCATGAGGACGGCCGGCCGGTCGAGGCCGCCGAGTACCCGCTCAGTCGCATCATCCGAGAGGGAATGGAACACGCCGAGATGCGCTGCGAGTACCAGCGTGGCGACGGCACCCGGCTCTGGATCGAGATCGCGGGTGCGCCGATGCGCGACGAGGCCGGCGCGATGGTCGGCGCGGTCGTCGCCGTGTCCGACATCGACACCCGCCGCCGGGCCGAGGAACGGCAGGACCTGCTCAACCAGGAGCTCTCGCACCGCATGAAAAACCTGCTGGCGATGGTGCAGGCCATCGCCGCCTCGACCCTGCGCGGCGCCACCGACATGGAGGCAGCGCGCGAGGTTCTGGGCAGCCGGCTGGTCGCGCTCGGCAAGGCGCACGACGTGCTCCTCGGCGGCGCTGCCGAGAGCGCCTCCCTGGCGGCAGTGGTCCGGGAGGGGGTCGGTGTCCAGGAATCGGCGGGGCGGCGCGTCGCGTTCGAGGGGCCGGACGTCGAGATCGGCGGCAAGGCCGCCTTGTCCCTTGCCCTGACCCTGCATGAGTTGACCACCAACGCGGTCAAGTACGGCTCCCTGTCCGTACCCCACGGCAGGGTCGCGTTGACGGCCTCGCTGGTTGGGCCGGGAGATGCGCCGCGGCTGCGCATCGCATGGATAGAAATTGGCGGTCCACCGGTCGTGCCGCCATCGCGAAAAGGGTTCGGGTCGCGGCTGATCGAGCGTGGGCTGACGGCACAAGTTAACGCCAGCCTTGCCCTCGACTACCGCCCGGAGGGTGTGGCATGCGTCGTCGAGGCGGCGCTGGCTGATTTCCAGGCGGTCGTTTGACGGGGCGACGCAACGAAGGATCGCGCGGGCCGTTGCCGCTCGCCATGACGGATGCCCCGGACGCGAAGAAGGCCTTGGTGGTCGAGGACGAGATGCTCTTCCGCTTGGAGGTCCGCGACCTCCTCGAAGCGAAGGGCTACGCCGTTGTCGAGGCCGGAAACGCCGCCCAGGCGCTGGAACGTCTGGACGGCACGGTCACCCTGATGATTACCGACGTGCGCATGCCGGGCACGATGGACGGCCTGGCGCTCGCGCGCGAGTTCACCCGCCGTCGGTCGGACGTGGCCGTCGTCGTCGTGTCGGCACAAGTGACGCCTCGCCCAGAGGCCTTGCCCGGGCACGTTCCCTTCGTCGAACGCCCATTCATTGAAAGCCGCTTCCACGCCGCCATCGACCGGGCCGTGTCGGCGAGGACCGAAAGCCGATGATGACGTCGATTTCCTGTTCGGCCAAACCGCACGAGGCCTCGACCCGACCAAAGGCCGCATCCGATTCCCGTTCTGTCGCCCCCGAGGGCGTTGGTTCCCGAATGGACGCCCTTTAGAGATCCAGGCCATGAGCATCGAGGATCTTCGGGGGGAGGTCGAGCGGCTGCGCCGGCGCGAGAGCGAGTTGCTGGCGGAGGTCGCCCGCCTGCGTGCCGGTCAGGAACCGCACGCACCTTCGACCGCCAGCGAGGCCGGCGTCGGGACCCTCAGGCCCGATCTGCTGTTCACCGCCGCCGACAAGACGCGGATGGCGATGATCGTCACCGACCCGAACCTCCCCGACAACCCCATCGTCTTCGCCAACCGCGCCTTCCTGGAACTCTCCGGCTACGCGGCGGAGGAGTTGATCGGACGTAACTGCCGCTTCCTCCAGGGTCCGGAGACCGACCCAGCCCACGTCGCCCGCATCCGGGATGCCATCGCGGCACGGCGGGACGTGGTCGTGGAGTTGTTGAACTACCGGCGCGACGGCAGCCCCTTCGTCAACGAGCTCTACGTCAGCCCGGTCTTCGGCCCGCGCGGCGAGCTGCTGTTCTTCTTCGGCAGCCAACTCGACCTCACGCGTTTCCGGGGGCAGGAGGGCAACGCCGTCCGGCGGGGCGCCTCCTTCCGCAGCCTGCTGGAGGACGGCGAGGCCGGGTTTTGCATCATCGAGATGCGGTTCGACGGGGAAGGCCGGGCCGAGGACTACCGCTTCGTCGAGGTCAACGCCGCCTTCGAGCGCCAGTCCGGGCTCGCGAACGCGGAGGGCCGATGGATGCGCGAGCTCGAACCCGAGCTTGAGCGGCACTGGTTCGACACCTACGGCGAGGTCGCCCGCACGGGACGCGACGCGCGGTTCAGGGGCGCGGCGTCCCGGCTGGGGCGCGTGTTCGACGTGCATGCGGTGCGCATCGGCAGCCAAGCGCAGAACCGGGTCGCCGTGCTGTTCGAGGACGCCACCGTCAGGCAGGAGGGCGAGGAGCGGCGGGAGGCCCGGGACCGCGACAACCTGGTCGAACGCGACCTGGTCTGGCGGACGAGCCGCGACCTGCTCGTCGTCTGTGGTCTCGACGGGAGTATCCGCGCCGTCGGCCCGGCCTGGACCGAGACGCTCGGCTGGCCGGCCGGCAGCCTCGTCGGGGTGCGCATCGACAGCCTCGTGCATGCGGACGACCAGGAGGCCGCGTCACGCGCCTTCGAGATGCTGCGCGCCGGCCTGCCCCTCTCCGACCTGGACGTCCGCTTCAGGACGGCGGACGGCGGTTACCGCTGGATTTCGTGGAACGCCATCCCGCAGGGGGACCGCTTCCACGCCACCGGCCGGGACGTGACCGAGCGTCGGGCCCTTGAGGAGCAGTTGCGGCAATCGCAGAAAATGGAAGCGGTCGGGCAGCTGACAGGCGGCGTCGCGCACGATTTCAACAACCTGCTGACCGTCATCAAATCCTCCACCGACCTCCTGAAGCGACCGAGCCTGAGTGAGGAGCGCCGGAGCCGCTACGTCGACGCCATATCCGACACGGTCGACCGTGCCGCCAAGTTGACCAGCCAGTTGCTCGCGTTTGCGCGACGGCAGGCGCTGCGCCCGACCGTATTCGATGCCGCGCAGTCGGTGGCCGCCATCGCCGACATGGTGCGCACGCTCACCGGCGCGCGCATCCGCGTCGAAACCGACACCGATGCAGGCCAGGATGCGGACGGCGAGCGGCTGCCCTGCCACGTCGACGCCGACCCGAGCCAGTTCGACACCGCGCTGGTGAACCTCGTGGTGAATGCCCGCGACGCGATGCAGGGCGAGGGTCGGTTGCGCATCGCGGTCAGGCGCGCCGACCGCATCCCGACCTTGCGCTCGCACCCGGCAGTGCCGGGCGACTTCGTGGCCGTGTCGGTCTCCGACACCGGCGGCGGCATCGAGCCTGACTTGCTCGAACGCATCTTCGAGCCGTTCTTCACGACGAAGGGCGTCGGCCACGGCACCGGGCTGGGTTTGAGCCAGGTGTTCGGCTTCGCCAAGCAGTCGGGCGGCGACGTCGCGGTCGACAGCGAGGTCGGCGTCGGGACCACCTTCACCCTGTTTCTCCCCCGCTCCGCCGATGGCTCGGCTCGGGAACCCGTGCGTGACGATCCTGGACCGCTGCCCGAAGGCCACGGCACCCCGGTCCTGGTCGTCGAGGACAACGTCGAAGTCGGCGCCTTCGCCACGCAAGCGCTCGGCGAACTCGGTTACCAGGCCGTCTGGGGGAAAGACGCCCAGGCCGCCCTGGCGGAGATTGAAGCCTCAGGCCAGCGGTTCGAGGTGGTCTTCTCCGACGTGGTGATGCCCGGCATGAACGGGGTCGACCTGGCCAGGGAGATCCGGCGGCGTTGGCCCTATTTGCCGGTCGTTCTGACCTCCGGCTACAGCCACGTGCTGGCTTCCGAAGGCACCGACGGCTTCCCGCTGCTGAGCAAGCCCTATTCGGTGGCCGACCTCAGTCGGGCCCTGCGCAAGGCCCTGCGGGAGCGGTTGGCACTGACGTTCGGCTGACGGGTAATGCACGCGGTTGAAAGCGTCGGGCGAGTGCGCATCCGCCAGGGACCGCGCGCGTTATCTTTCGGCGCCAGCCGGACGCGCCAGCCGGACGCGCCAGCCGGACGCGCCAAGGGGACAAGGTAATGCAATCGGACACGCCACGCCCGGGGGACGAGCCGTTGCCACCAATCGGCGACCCGCCGCCGGACCCGGCGCCGCCCGAGGGCGATCCGCCGACGGAGCCGCCGGCACCGCAGCCACCCGGTCCGATCAACGCGTTCTGACCGCACGCGCCGCTGCGGTCGGCCGCCATTTCCGACCGTGCCACCACATCATTGAGTTTGCATCTTCCGACCCGTCGCGGGCGAAGCGGTCGGAAACTATCGAGCCAGCATGCACGCACCCACACCGGACCCGGGAACGATGTCCCGCGAGGAACTGGAAGCCGAGGTTCGCCGGTTGCGTGGGCATTCGGCTTCCCTCGCGCAGATGTTCGAGCAGGCCCCGAGCTTCATCGCCCTCCTGAGCGGCCCCGAGCACCGCTTCACGCTGACCAACGCCGCCTACCAACGCATCGTCGACGGTCGCGACGTGGCCGACCGTACCGTGGCCGAGGCACTGCCGGAGGCTGCCGCCCAGGGTTACGTCGACCTGCTCGACGAGGTGTTCCGCACAGGCCAACCTCACACGGCGACGGGTGCCAGGCTCGATCTCGAGTCCGTCGCGGGAGGGGCGATCACGGAGCGCTACCTTGACTTCGTCTATCAACCGGTCGCCGGCCCGGACGGGCGGGTCGAGGGCATCTTCGTCGAGGGCCACGACGTCACGGAGCGTACACGCGCGGAGGTCGCACTGCGCGAGAACGAGGCGCGCTACCGGACCCTGTTCGAGAGCATCGAGGTCGGGTTCTGCATCGTCGAGATGAAGTTCGAGGGCGAACGCGCCATCGACTACCGCATCGTCGAGGCCAACCCCGCCTTCGTCGCGCAGACCGGAGCAGACGTCGCCGGCAGGTGGGTGAGCGAGTTCGCGCCGGACCTGGAGCGGCATTGGTTCGACACCTACGGCCAAGTCGCGCTGACCGGCGAGCCCGCCCACTTCGAGCATTACGCCGACGTGTTCGGGCGTTGGTTCGACGTCAGGGCCCTGCGCACCGGCGAACCCTCCGCGCACCGGGTCGCGATCTTCTTCTCGGACATCACCGAGAGGCGCCGTGTCGAGCAGCGCGCCGAGGCCGGCGAGCGCGAGTTGCGCCTGATCGCTGACGCTCTTCCAGTGCTTATCGCCTTCATCGGCGCGGACCACGTCTACCGCTTCGCCAACGAGGCCTATGTCGACTGGTTCTTTATCCCCGCCGGCGAGATTGTCGGCCGGGACGTCCGGGACCTGCTCGGGCCGGACGCCTACGCGGCACGTCGGCCGTACATCGACCGGGCCCTCGCGGGTGAACCCGTCACCTTCGAGATGGACTGGCCCCACCGCGACGGGCGTCCCCGCGTCGCCGAGATCCGATACCTGCCGCGCCGGGACGCCGACGCTCGCGTCGACGGCTTCCACATCTTCGTGCAGGACGTGACCGTCCGGGTGCAGACCGAGGCCGACCTCGCCCGCCAAGTCGCCGCCCGGACCGCCGAGCGCGACCAGATCTGGCAGGCCTCGTCCGACCTGCTGTGCGTGGCCAATTTCGAAGGCTACTTCGTCGGCCTCAACCCGGCCTGGCCGCAAACGCTCGGCTGGACCGATGCCGAGATGAAGGCGCGCCCGTTCCTCGATTTTGTCCACCCCGACGACGTCGAGGCGACCGTGGCGGCGGCGGAGGGTCTGTCGCGCGGGGAGGCGCAGCTCACGTTCGAGAACCGCTACCGCCGCAAGGACGGCGATTACGTCTGGTTGTCCTGGAACGCCGTGCCGCGCGACGGGCTGATCTACTCGTCCGTACGCGACGTGACCGAGAGCAAGCGGCAGGCCGAGGCCCTCGCGAAGACGGAAGAGGCCCTGCGGCAGTCGCAGAAGATGGAGGCGGTCGGACAACTCACCGGCGGCCTCGCGCACGACTTCAACAACCTGCTCGCCGGCATCTCGGGCTCGCTGGAACTCATGCAGACCCGGATGTCCCAAGGGCGGATGGGTGACCTCGACCGATACATGACCGTCGCCCAGGGCGCGGCCAAGCGGGCTGCCGCCCTGACCCACCGCCTGCTCGCCTTCTCCCGCCGCCAGACCCTCGACCCGAAGCCCACCAACGTGAACCGCCTCGTCACCGATATGGAGGAGCTGATCCGGCGCACCGTGGGCCCTGCCGTCCACCTTGAGGTCGTCGGCCTCGCGGGCCTGTGGCCGGCGCTGATCGACCCGGGGCAATTGGAGAACGCGCTGCTCAACCTATGCATCAACGCCCGCGACGCGATGCCGGACGGCGGTCGCATCACCATCGAGACCGCCAACAGGTGGATCGACGAGGCCGGCGGCCGCCAGCACGATCTCGCTCCCGGCCAGTACCTCAGCGTCTGCGTGACCGACACCGGCACCGGCATGGCGCCGGACCTGATCGGAAAGGTGTTCGAGCCGTTCTTCACGACCAAGCCCACCGGCGAGGGCACCGGCCTCGGCTTGTCCATGGTCTACGGCTTCGCCAAGCAGTCCGGCGGGCAGGTGCGGATCTACTCGGAGGTCGGCGAGGGCACGACCGTCTGCCTGTACCTGCCGCGCCACTACGGCGAGGCCGACGAGGACGCGGTCGCGCGCAGGCTTGCCGAAGTGGAGCAGGCCGGCCAGGGCGAGACGGTGCTGATCGTCGACGACGAGCCCTCCGTGCGCATGCTGGTCACCGAGGTGCTGGAGGATCTCGGCTACACCGCCATCGAGGCCGCCGACAGCGTCGCCGGGCTGAAGGTGCTGCAGTCGGACGTGCGCATCGACCTGCTAGTGACCGACGTCGGCCTGCCGGGCGGGATGAACGGGCGGCAGATGGCCGATGCGGGCCGCGAGCGGCGTCCCGACCTGAAGGTGCTTTTCATCACCGGCTACGCCGAGAATGCCGTTCTGGGGAACGGCTATCTCCGACCCGGCATGCAGGTCCTGACCAAGCCGTTCGTGCTGGAGACGCTCGCCACCCGCATCAAGGAGCTCATCGCGGAGCGCTAAGCGCGGCGTCTGACCGGTCGTCCGTTCGCCGCAGGAGATCAGATTCCGGCATACCAGGCGTAGCCCTGGTCCTCCCAGTAGCCGCCCTTGCCCTCGCCGATGTCGGCGAAGCTCTCCACCACCTCGACGCGCATCACGTACTTGGCCTGCTTGTAGCCGAGGTTGCGTTCGAGGCGAAGCCGCAGGGGGGCACCGTTCGCCACGAGCAGGGCTTTTCCGTTCAACTCGTAGGTGAGGATGGTCTGGGGGTGGAAGGCATCCACCAGGTCGATGCTCTCGTAGTAGCGAACGGGGTCTTCCTCGCCGGTGGAGGCTCCCTCGGCGCCCTGCTGGCCTCCGGAATCCCGCTTGTCCTCACCCCCGCCCGATTGCTTCGTCATCGCAGGGTTGGCGTTGCCGCCGGACGAGACGTCCTCCGTCCCATCCCCTTCGGCGCCCTCGTCTTCGCCCTGGTCCATCGTGTCGGCGCAGCGGAACACGACGTAGCGCGCCTGCGGTTTGAGCCGTGCCCGGTCCAGGATCTCGGACAGGGGCACGCCGGTCCACTTGCCGATGCAGCTCCACCCCTCGACGCAGTCATGCCGGGTGATCTGCGTCCGGGAAGGAAGCTTGCGCAGCTCGGCCAGGGAGAGCTTCAGCGGGGTCTCGACGAGGCCGCCCACCTCCAGCCGGTAGTCCGCGAACTTGCGCCGCGCCAGCGCCTTGTAGGCCTTGTCGGGCGGGTCCTCGGTGCCGTTCGGCTTGAACCAAGGCGAGATGTCCGCCTCGGCGTACTCGGGCGCGAGCGTCCGCTCGGTCAGGAGCAGCCGCTGCACAAACAGGTTGGCGTCCTCGCCGGTCTTGAGCGTGCGCCGGAACCAGTCGGTCTCGCTGAGGCGGTCGCAGCCGCCAAGTATCGCGGTGCCGGCCGCGGCGGTGGCGCCGAGCAGGAGGGAACGTCGGCTGGG
>NZ_JBBXMX010000026.1:0-55713 GCF_038442355.1 Methylobacterium guangdongense | reverse complement strand
TGGTGGCGGGCTCGCGGTTTCCCTACGCCTGGACGCTGCACGACTACTCGCCGGTGTGCCACCGCAACCACCTCGTGCAGCCGGACGGGCGCTATTGCGGTCTGGCGGCGGTGTCCGAGTGCCGGGGGTGTCTGGCGCGGGACGCGGACGGGTTCGAGGAGCCGGATCCGGGGGAGCGGCGGGCGACGTTCGGGCGGTTCCTGGGGGGTGCGGCGCGGGTGTTTGCGCCGTCCAGCGACACGGCGGGTCGGATCGCGGGGGTGTACCGGGATCTGGCGATCACGGTGCGGCCGCACGCCGAGCCGGAGCGGGCGGTGCGCGCCACGGCGCTGCACCGGCCGGGGCGGATCCGGCGCGTCGCGGTTCTCGGGGCGATCAGCGCCACGAAGGGCGGGCTGGTGCTGCAGGCCCTGGCGACCGATGCGCAGACCCGCGACCTGCCATTGCGCTTTGCCCTGGTGGGCTTCTGCGATCCGGCGCTGGAGGATGGCCTGGAACGCGCCGGCGTGACGCGGACCGGCCGCTATGCGAGCGACAACGAGGCGCTGGATCTCGTCTGGCGCGTCTCGGCGGACCTGATCCTGCTGCCGGCGATCTGGCCGGAGACGTATTCGTACGCGCTGACGCTGGCGTTGCGCACCGGCCTGCCGGTGGCGGCCTTCGACCTCGGCGCCCCGGCCGACCGGCTGCGCGCCGAGCCGGACGGCCACCTCCTGCCCTACGCCCTGGCCGACGACCCGTCCGCCTGCAACGACCGCCTGCTGGCGATCCCGTTCCCGAAGCCGGGTCACGGGCGCACCACCATCGAGGCCGCCTCATACGACGACCTGATGGCCGGCTATTACGGCCTCGCCCCGGGGAAGGCCGGGGCAGGACTCCGCTCCGGCGAGGATGCCGCCTGAACGCCGCTGCCCGGGGGCCTGCATCCCGGCTGGCATCCGAATCCGGCGCGGTGCGACCCCGTTGGAGCCCGAACGAGATACGGTATACGACCCCCATGTCCGAGCGTCACAGCAACCATCCCGATCTCGTCGAGGTCGCCCAGGACCGGCCGTTATCCGTCGTCGACCAGGGCGATGCCGCGGGTCGGCTCCAGATCGACCTCGGCCTGCGCTTCCCCATTCACGCCATCGCGGTCAGTTCGCCGGACGGGGGCGTCTCGCTCGGCGGCGAGGGGGCGGTCAGCGTCTCCGACGACGGCCGGACCTGGACGTTCCCCGAGACCGCCTCATCCCCGGATGGCGAAGCGGCGCCGTCAAAGATCCTGATCCCGCCGGGGCCGGCGAGCTGGGCCCGCTACATCCGCGTCCCGGCCCTGCCGGGGCGAACGGCGGATGAACACCGGGTGCGGGTCTGGAGCGCGCGCGCCGCCGTCGACCTGATGGTCATGCGCAAGCTCTGGAACGTCGAGTTCTCCATCCTCACCGAGGATCCCGAGATCGACGTCTACCGGGCCTACCGTCTGCTCGGCAGCCCCAATCAGGCGGGCCTCTCCCTCGTCGGCATCGATCTCTACGAGAACGGCGCCTTCGGGAATTTCATTATCCAGTGCCTGCTGGCGATCGGCATCTGCCGGGCGCTCAAGCTCAAATACCTCAAGCTGTCGATCATGGACCGCAGCGAGGTCCTCGCCCTGGACCAGCCGCAGGAGATCGGCGGCATCACGTTCATCCCCGCGAACCACCCGCTCCCGGACGACGGGTATTTCCTGTCCGGCATGTTCTTCGACGTGAACATCCAGAAGCTCGCCGGCGACCTCGATCAGGCCGAGTCGCGCCACATCATCACCCAGTACATCCGGCCGCTCTTCGGCCGGCTGCCGGCCCAGTTCACCGAGAAGCCGGACGACCAGCTGCTGATCCATATCCGCTCGGGCGACATCTTCAGCACCTGGGTGGCGCCGCACTACCCGCAGCCGCCGCTGGCGTTCTACCAGCTCGTGATCCAGCGCCTCCTGCGGGAGAAGCGGATCGGCTCGATCAAGATGGTGTTCGAGAACCGGCTCAACCCCGTCATCGACGTGCTGGAAGCCTACATCACCGGCCTCGGCATCCCGCTGACGACGCAGAGCGGGACGCTCGCGGACGACGTGGCGGCGCTGGCCAACGGCCGCTACCTCGTGTTCGGCCTCGGCACGTTCGGGCCCGGCGTGTGCCACCTGTCCGACCACGTCGAGCAGGTCTTCTACTTCGCGTCCGGCTGGCCGCAGCATTTCCGGGGCATTCCGACGATCGGCCGCCTCACCGAGGTCATCGACACGGCGGGCGGATACACGAAGGTCGGGGAATGGGATAATTCCCCCGCACGCCGCCAGCTGATGATCGACTACCCGATCGAGAACCTCGCCTTCGACGAGTCCGGCGCCGCGTCGTAGGCGGCCCGAAGCGATCGGGACTTGCGCCGCCGGGCCGATCGGCGGGACATCAGCGACCCGCGTCGGGTCACGGCGCCGGAGGATGCACTTGGCCAGCACAGATCCGTCATCCACGTCCCTGCACGTCAACGCTTATCCGATGCACCGGGCGGAGGTGCTGATGCGGCTGCGGCGACCGCTCCGGGGGCGCCACACGACCCTCGTCAGCTTCGCCGCCAAGTATCACTACGTGGAGACCCAGCGCCGGCTGGCCGCCGCGGCGGCGGCCACAGGGGACTTCGACACGATCGAGAGCTGGTCGCCCGACCGCCTGCGCGAGACGCCGTACTACCGGGCGCACCGGGAGATCCTCGACCGGTCCCGGGGTGCCGGGAACTGGGCCTGGAAGCCCTACATCATCGCGGAGGCCCTGGAGCGGCGGCGCGACGGCGACTTCATCGTCTTCACCGATACCGGGATGCAGGCGATCGGCGACGATCCGATGCCGCCGGTGGCGCCGCTGCTCACCTGGCTCGCCGGCTCGGAGCGCCGGGTCGCGGTGGGCGTGCTGCACGGGAAACCGCAGCGGGCCTGGACCAAGCGCGACTGCTTCGTGCTCATGGCGTGCGATTCGGAGCGCTACTGGGAGGCCGACCAGATCCAGGCCACCTGGATCGCCTTCATGGTCAGCCCCGCTACCCGCCACCTCGTCGCCGAGTGGCTGCGCTACGCGGGCGACGCGCGGGTCGTCACCGACCTGCCGAACCAGATGGGCCTGCCCGACCTCGACGGCTTCATCGACCACCGCTTCGACCAGAGCATCCTGTCGAACCTGATCTACAAGCTCGACCTGGAGATCGCGCCGCTGCGGCAGCCCTCGAAGCAGATCCGGACGCTGATCGAGGAACTGGAGACCGACACGCTGGTGGCGACGCGGCCCTCCGCCAACATCGCGCTCGGCAAGACCTGGACGGCGAGTTCCGCCTCGCCCTGGTCGGGGACGACCGGGATCTACGGCGAGCGCACCACGGGCGACCCGTCGTTCTTCTTCCACACGGCGCTGGAGCGGACCCCCTGGTTCGTCCTCGATCTCGGCGCGGTCACGCGCGTCTCGGAGATCCGGATCTACAACCGCTGGGGGCAGCTCAGCGAGCGCGCGCAGCTGATGCGAGTCTGGCTCGGCGAGACCGCGGATACGTACCGACTGGTCTTCGACGCCGCGGACGCCCATTGCCATCCCGGCCTGCCCCTGCACCTGCGCTTCGACGGCGCCCAATTCCGCTACCTGAAGATCGATCTCGATGAGGAGCAGCACCTGCACCTCGACGGGATCGAGATTTTTGGCGCCGGCGGTGCCGCAACCGAGAGCGCATGAGCGGCCCTGGTGTCGGATAAGCCTCTGTTCCCCCTCGGGCCGATCCTGTTCTTCGGCGACTCCCTGACCGCGGATCTGACCGCCGAGACGCCAAAGCTGTTCTCCGGGCCCCAGACGGTCGCCCGGGGCATCGCCGGCCAGTCCGCCCGGGACATGGCGCGGCGGCTGCGCTCCGACATCGCCCTCTACGGCGCGAAAGGCCTCCACCTGATCGGCGGCCGGGACGACATCCTCACCCCCGGTCGTGCGGTCTCGCTGGACGGCCTCGTGGCCGACCTCACCGCCATGTTGCGGGACGCGCGCGACCTCCATGTCCGGACCTGGGTCGGCGCGATCCCGCCGGTCGATCCGGCGGCGCCCGCCACGGCCGGGCGCCCGGTCGCGCTCATCGGCGCGGTGAACGCGTGGCTGCGCGCGCACGCCCAGGATTACGGGGCGCTGTTCATCGATTACGAGGCCGTGCTGGCGGGCGAGGCCGGGGCGCTTCGGGCCGCCTTCAGCGACGACGGTCTCCGGCTCAACGCTGCCGGCACCGCGGCGCTCCGGGCGGCCATGATGGCGGCGCTCACCGCCCCGGGCGTCGAGCAGATCTGGGCGCCGCCCGAGACCGAGGACGCCGCGCGCCGGCGCAAGTTCCTGCATCATTTCGGCTATCTCGACTCGAACACGCGCTATCCGAGCCCGTTCATCCAGTTCGCCGGCAAGCCGGGGGCGAGCCATTACGGCGTCCCGTTCGACGCCGACGGCTTCCTCAACGCCACCCCGATCGTGGAGCGCAAGCCCGAGGGCGAGACCCGGATCCTGGTCGTCGGCGACTCGACCACGATCGACGGCGGCGACATCGCCAACACTTTGCCGGGCCGGATCGAGCGGATCCTCCGGGCCGACGGGCTGGGGCAGGCAAAAGTCTACAATTTCGGGGTGATGTCGAGCTGCCTGACCCAGATGACGCATCTGATCTGGTCGCGCCTCGTCACCTACAGCCCCGACGCCATCGTGGTACTCAGCGGCAGCACCGACCTGTTCCAGCCCTGGACCTACGATCCCCGGCCCGGCCACCCCTACAACGCCTTCATCACCCAGCGGCTCTACGACCACTTCTTCGACACGCACGACCCCCGCGCGCGGGAGGACGGCCTGTCGTACGACGCGCTGGTCACGCTGATCTACGAGGAGCTGAAGCGGCTGCGCGCGGAGGTGGGCTGGCAGAGCCCGGGCTGGGAGGACGCCATCGTCCACCAGTACGAACGCGCCGCGCACCGGCTGACCAAGCTGTCGCACGATCACGCGGTGCCGATCGTGAGCGTCCTGCAGCCCACGGTCCTGCGCAAGCGCCACCTGACGGAGGTCGAGCGCGGCGTCGCCTCGGGGGCGTTCCTGGCCTATCTCGACCGGCAATACGCCAAGCTGGAGGCGTTCACGGCCGCGCTCGCGGCGCGGCGCCCGTACCGGCGGACCTTCACGGCCCTCGACTACAGCGGGATCTTTCGCGACCGGGAGGAGGGGACCTTCTACGACATCGTCCACTACGACGATCCCGCCCGGGAGATCGTGGCGACGCGTCTGGCGGGTGAGATCCGCGGCGCCCTGGAGCGCGCCCGGGCGCGGACGCCCCTGGAGCGTGCGCGCCGTTTCCTCGGCCGCCTCAGCCCCGCTCGGCCGCCCGCTTCACCCGGTGGGTGAAGATCACCGACAGCCACGGCACCACCGCATGCTCGACCTCGATCGAGAGCAGCACTTCGAGGTGGAGCGCGTAGGGCAGGGTGAAGCGGAAGCCGCAGCGGGCCTCGTCCATGGTGGTCGGCATGTCGCCGAGCACTGCCGCGATCACGTCCGGCCGGTGGACGTCCACGGGGATGCGCTGGACCTCGCCGTCGATTTCCGCGACCAGCGTCGCCCTGGCCCGGCTCGCCGAGACGACCCAGCCGGACAGCACCACCTGCCCGTCCTGGATCTCGGCCCAGACCCGGTCCTGGGGGGCTTCGAGATTGGCGCGGGCGAAGGAATCCGGCAGTTCCCCGTCGAGCTCGGCCACGGTGCAGCCGACCTCGTATTTCTCGAAGCCGCGCCCCTCGCCGAAGATGCCGGCGAACTGCTTCTGATACTGGGCGATCCGGGCGTTCTTGATGTCCTCGGGCAGGCCCGACCACTGGCCCTTCTCCTGGACCGTGTAGACCGACAGGATCTCGCGCAGGAACGCGATCCGGCCCTTGTCGGCGACGTAGAGGTTCATCAGCCAGTCGGCGGCCGCCGCGTTCTCGTAATAGGCCTCCGGCACCCGGCGCAGGGCCTCGGCGCGGTAGAAGCAGCAGGAGAAGTTGGCGGTCAGTGGTGAATTGGCCAGGACCGGGAAGCTGATCGTGCCGGTCGGATAGCGGCCCTGCTCGTCGTGCGGCAGGTAGGAGCCGGTCGCCGGGTAGTGGAGCAGCACCCAGTTGAAGCACATGTCGAGCTTGCGGTCGGTGCGCAGCATCCGCATTTGGAGGGCGATCTTGCGGTCCGACAGCCAGTAATCGTCGGCCTCGCAGAAGGCGATGTAGCGGCCCGTGCAGGCCGAGAGGCAATCCTGCATGTTGCGCAGCATGCCGAGATTCTGTGGCCGGGGCTGGACCGCGATCCGCTCCGGGTCGCGCGCCCGGTAGGTTTCGACGATTCCCGCCGTCCCGTCGGTCGACTTGTCGTCGCCGATCACCACCTGCATCCGGAACAGGCCGCGCTGCCGCAGGATCGCGTCGAGGCAGCGGCCGATATCGGCGGCGTGGTTGTAGGCCGTCACGATGACGCTGACGCTGAGCTGCTCCAACAGCCACGCGCGCAGGGCCTCCGGCTCGCCGGAGAGGTCGTCCGGCGCGTCGAGGCCCATATCGCTCAGGGCATCCCGGGCGATGTCGGGATTGGCCGCGATCAGCCGCCCGAGGCTCGGGACGTCCTCCTCGTCGAGATAGGCCTCGGCCAGCCGGCGGAAGATCGCCTTCTGCGACGCCGCGTAGCCCGACGCGTAGCGGCCGCCGAAATGCCCGCGCAGCTTGCGGAAGAACGCGATCTCGGCATTGCCGAGCTTCTTGTGGCGGGCGAGTTCGGTGGCGTAGGTCGCCCACATGCCGGCGGCATGCTTGCGGTAGACCGCCATCACCTCGGGCAGGAAGCCGATGCGCCCCACCTCGGCGTGCATCAGGTGGACGTACCAGTCGCCGGGGGCGATGCCCTCGTCGAAGACGAACGCCTCGGCGCCGTGATAGCGCCAGCGGTAGAGCACGCTGTTGGTCTGGACGAAGTTGTGGGCCACGAGGTCGGACAGCGACGGCTGCGGGCTGCACTGCTTCGGGTAGATCTCCTCGACCCCCGGCATGTCCTCGTAGACGACGCGCACCGGATGGAAGCAGAGGGTGAATTCCGGCCGCGCCCGCAGGAAATCGACCTGTTTCTGGAGCTTGCGCGGATCGGTCCAGTAATCGTCGCCCTCGCAGATCGCCACGAACTCACCCCGGGCGCGGGACGTGAGGTCGGCGAAGTTCTTGTTGGGCCCGAGATTTTCGGTGCGCAGGACCGCCACGAGGTTGGAATGGCGCGCGGCGTAATCGGCGATGATCTCGGCGGTGCCGTCGCTCGACCGGTCGTCGCCGACCAGCAGCTCGAACGGGAAATCCGTCGCCTGCCCGAGGATGCTCTCCAGGGTTTGCCGGATGAACGACGCTTGGTTGTAGGTGATGCACAGGACGGAGACGACCGGCCGGTTCCAGGCCGGCGCGGGCTGCGTCTCGGCCCGCGCCTGGACCCAGGCCGCGAACGGATTGACGAAGCTCCCGTCGAAGGTCTCGTCCGGCGGCGCCGTGAAGTCGGCCCGGGGCTGGCGCCCGAGCCGGGCCCCGTACTTCACGTAATGTTCGAGGGGCGACAGGTCGGTCAGGCCGACTTCGGGATAGCGCGTCGCGTACCAGATGTGGTCGAACAGGCCGCTCGCGTAGATCGTCGCGAAATCGTCCTGCCACGGCTCGAGCGCGGGTGCGGCGTCTCCTGCCCCGTCCTGCATCAGTCAGATCCCTCGCAGATCGCTCGAACGCGCATCAGCGCGCCGCTTCCCACACGGCACCCTCAGAGGGTGCTGGGGAGGCGCCCTTCCTCGGAGCCGTGGTTGTAATAGTGCTGCGTCGGGTCCGCGCCGGCATTCGCGACGTCGTCGTTGCACGCGAGGTAGAACTGACGGTCGAACAGGCCTGAGGTCTCGAGCCATTCGAGCATCGTCGCCTCGGGGATGACGGGGGCGCGATCGGGCGTGGCCGCGGCGGCCTCGCGGTAGAGATGCGCGAACCGGGCGATCCGGGCCGCGACCTCCTTGGCGGCGGGGCGGCGCACCGACGAGGCGACGACGCTCGACTGCTCGCCGGGGCGGCGGCGCTGGAGATCGGCCTCGGCGAGGCGGACCAGACGGGCGAGTTCGCCCTGCGCTTCCTTGAGCCGTCCTTGCGTCTCGGCGAGTTCGGCCCGCAGCGCTTCCACGTCCTCGCCCAAGGTCGGCTCCGTCTCAGCCACGACGTCCGACGGGGCGTGCACGCACGGTCCTGTACGCAGCCCATGGGCAGGATCGGCCGGAACCGACGCGATGGACCGCCCCTGTCGGGTGAGGCGGGGTGATACGATCGGCCCCCCCGACCGGTCAACCCTGCGCCCGGGGGCCGCCCGACCCGCCAGGGCGCCGAACGAACGCGGATGCGCTCAGGCGGCCAGTCCGACCCCGCCCTCGGTCCCGTCCCCGGCGGTGGCCGACGATCCCGGGTATCGCAGGCGCCAGCCGACGACCGTCAGCAGGACGGCCGGCACGAGGAGGATCAGCAGCAGGCCGACGATGCTGATATGGTCGACCACGCGCCCGTAGAGGCCGCCGGTGGTCCCGTAGTGCCAGGAGGCGAGCGTCATGCCGGCGGCCGAGGCCAGGAGGAAGACGGGGATCCGGAACCAGAGGGGCAGGGCTTCCGGCTGGCGCCGGGCGCGCGTGCCGGTCGGCGCTTGGCCGGTGGTTTGTCCGGTGCCGCGCTGCGCGAGGAGCGTCTCGATCTGCCTCTCGAAATCCGCCTGCGCGGCGCCCTGCGGCGCCGACGGGCCTGCCTGCAGACCCTCGGTGAGCGGACCCGGGATCGCTTCCTCGGCGGCGACCATCAGGCGCGCCTCGTGCCGGCGCATGAACAGCCACAGCGCGACCGCGCCGAGCAGCACGAAGGCCAGCAGCCCGAGGCCGACCGGCCCCATGACGTTCTCGATCGACCGGCCGCAGAGATAGGCGCCGAAGCCCATGATCGACGCCCAGGCGACGCCGCCCAGCGCGTTGAAGGCCATGAAGCGGCGCGCGTCGAGCTTGTTCACGCCCGCCAGCACCGCCGCGTAGGCGCGCAGCATCGCGGTGAAGCGGCCGAAGAACACGATCTTCCCGCCGTGCCGGCGGAACAGGTACTGGCCGAGCTTGAGCCGGCCGTGATCGAGGCCGATCAGGTGCCCCTTGCGCAGGAGCAGCGGCAGGCCCCAGCGGCGACCGACCCAGTAGCCGGCGTTGTCGCCCAGGATGGCGGCAGTCGCGGCGATCGCCACCACGAGGGCGATGTTGATGTTGCCGGTGCTGCCGGCATAAGCGGCCGAGGTCAGCAGGACCGTCTCGCCGGGCAGGGGCAGCCCCGCGCTCTCCAGCGTGATGATGACGAAGATGGCGATGTAGCCGTAATGCGCGATCAGGTCGGTGATCGGCAGATCGTGCAGGAAGGACATGCGGTCTCCTCGCGGATCGGCGCGCGGATCGGATCGCCGCGCTGTCGCCGACAATCGTGGCCACTCCGGGGCGGGCCGGCTTCAGGTCGCGCGTCAGGGACCGGCGGCCTCCGCCAGATAGGCCCGCATCCACGCGATGGTGTCGACGAGCCCCTCGCGCAGCGCGACCCGCGGCCGCCAGCCGAGCTCGGACCGGATCAGGGCCGTATCGAGGACGTTGGCGGGCACGTCCGCGGCCCGGCTCGGCTTGTGCAGGCAGGGCAGGCGGCCGCGCCCGAAGGCCGCCTGGAGTTCGGCGATGATCTGGCTGACGCTCAGGCCCACGCCGCTGCCGACGTTCAGGACCTTGTGCGGCCCGTCGTAGCCCACCGCGGCCAGGAACGCGTCGCTGACGTCGTCGATGTGGAGGAAGTCGCGCACGACCGCGCCGGTGCCCCAGACCTCCAGCGGCTGGTCGGTGAGGACGCGGTGGATGTAGCTCCCGATCAGGCCCTGGTGCTTGGTGCCGAGCTGGAAGCGGCCGTACGGGTTGGCGATCCGGAGGATCTGGTAGTCGATCCCGTGGAGGTGGCGGTACAGGTAGAGCGCCTTCTCGATCATCAGCTTGCTGATGCCGTAGGCCGAGATCGGATCGGTCGGCGCCCGCTCGGGGATCGGGATGGCGCGCGGGATGCCGTAGATCGCGCCGCCGGAGGACGCGAAGACCAGCTTCCGGATCCGGGCCGAGCGGCAGATCTCCAGCAGGTGCAGGGTGGCGATCGGGGTGGCGGCGAGTTCGGCCGACGGATCCCGGTTCGAGCTCTCCGGGATCGACCCGGCGATCAAGTGGAAGACCACGTCCTGACGCTCGACCGCGTTGGCGATGGCGAGGCGGTCGGCGAACTGGCCCGTCACCCGGGCGACGCGCCGGTCGAGCAGTGCGGACTGAGAATGGCTTCGGCTGAAGCAGGTGACCTCGGCCCCCGCCTCCGCGAGGCGGTTGCACAGGTTCAGCCCGAGGAAGCCGCTGCCACCCAGCACGAGGCAGCGCGCGCCAGCCAGGGCCGGGGCGGGATTGAACGGCGGCGTGCCCTGTGGCGTCTCGCTCATGGGCGAATCATGGCCGGTGTTCGACGCCGGGCTGAACCGGTGCGTTGGCCGGCGGGGCGTCCTCCGGCAGAGGATCCGAGCCGGCCGGATCCGCTTCGCGCAGCGCGATCATCCGCTCGACCAGGGCCAGGGCGGAGTCCTGGAGCGCCCGCCGGGTCGGCTCCAGCGGCGCCTTCCCGTAGGCCCGGGCCGCCGCGTAGGCGGCCGCGTAGGCGGCGTCCCAGCCGGCGGCGAGCATCCGCGGACCGGCGGCCTCCAGATCGTCCCGGATGACCGCCCAGGCGGCCTGTTGCGCCGCGTCCCAGGCCGCGGCCCGGACGGCGGCCCCCGTCTGCCGCAGGGTCAGGTTCGCGACCTTCGCGCGCTTGCGCGCCTGCTCCAGATGATCGCACCAGGCGGCGAGATCGGCGCTGTCGGTCAGCGCCGGCCGGTTGGCCAGCGCGTCGCCCTCGACGTTCAGCTTGGCGAGGCGGAACCACGCCGGCAGGTGGGTGCGGACGAGCCAGTCGGCCGCCAGGGCGACCCGCCGGCGCTCCAGGGCCTCCGAGCCGCGGGTACCGACGAGGCGCGGGACGAGGGGGAGGATCAGGGCATCTCGGGCCGCCTGGGGCAGGCCGTCGCTCCAGGTCCGGATGAAGGCCGAGAGGGCAGGGGACGCACAGGCGGGCCGGTCCGAATGGGGCTCGCCGGCAACGTAGGCCACCGCCTCCAGGGCGCAGAGGCCGGATCCCGCCCCCGCGTGCGGCCCGGCCGCCAGCGTCGTGACGCGCGCGAGCCGGTCTGGATCGACGCGGGCGGGCGGGCCCGCCGGAGGGGGCTGAGCCCGCTTTGCATCGCGATCCGGCACCCGGATCGGCCGATCGTCGGCGGCCGGCGGCGGAAATCCGGCTGGAACGCCCGTGGCAACCTCGTTTTCGAGGGCCGCCACCGCGGCCACGACCTTCTCGGGGTCGACGGTGTAGCTCACGTGGAAGGCGTGCACGCCCGGCCGGTGGAGGGTTTGGCCGCGCAGGAACAGGATCCGGGCGCCGCCCACCTCGATGTAGCTGGCATAGCCCCGGAAGTTGAACGCCAGCTCCTCGTGGATCAGGCCCAGGATCCGGCATCCGGGCCGGCAGAACAGGGCGTTGCTCAGGGCCGAGCTCGACGAGCCCACCACCAGGGCGGCCGAATGGAACGCCTCGACCTGTTCGAGGAACGACATCGTCTCCGGGTAGATCACCTCGAAGCCCAGCGGGGTCAGGCGCTCGGCGATCTCCGCCTCGTTGACGAGGGCGCGCTGGCTGAACGCCTTGCGGGAGATGAACAGGCGCCGGTCGGTCCGGTCCGAGAGAACCCCGAGCGCCCGGGCGCTCGCGAGGATCCGTTCGCGGACGGCCGCGAAGATGTCGGCCGGCCAGATCGCATCGTAGACCGGCCGCCCCGGCTTCATCTCGAACGGGAAGAAGGCCGGCGGCGGCGCCATCCCGAGGCGTCGGAAGGCGACGGGCCGGGGCGGCAGCTTGATCACCGGCCGGTCGCGCGTGTCGAGCAGGCGCAGGATCTCCTCGTGCGAGGGGGGCATGTGGTCGTCGATGCAGAGCGGGATCTCGTCCGGGCAGCGCGGATCGTTGTAGCAGAGCATCCGCGGCACATACTCGCAGAACCAGTGCCCGTAATTCCGGCTCTGGAGGCCGAACATCATCAGCCCGGCCTCGACCCGGAACGGCTCCTCGGGCACTTCCACGAGGGCGCGCGTGTCGCCGAAGGCGGCCATCATGATCTGATCGGGATTGACCCCGTCCTGCAGCAGGATGTCGGGCCGGCGCGGATGGGCGGCGAGGTCGTAGATCATCGTGTCGCCCGCGATGACGACGTTGCTGCGCGGGAAAGCGTGGGCTCCGTCCAGAAAGGCGAGGTACTGGGCCGGCATGTCGAGCTCGCCCGGCTCGGAGGTGAGGGCAGGGGGCGGCTCGAAGAAACGCAGCTCGGGCGGCGCGATCCGGCGGCGCGGCCGCAATTCCGTGTAGGCGGCCCCCCCGCCCGCGGCCAGCGCCGCGGCGGTGACGATGTCGTAGGCGCGCAACGGTCCGGAGCCGTAGACGTGGCGCGTCGGCTCGTGCAGCGCGATCGCGTCCGCGTAGCGCCCCTCCGGGAGCAGGGCGTCGATCTGCAGCCGGCGCAGGTTCCGGACCTTGGTGCTCAGGGCGAAGCCGTCCTCGGTGGTGACGCCGTCGTCGCCGCCGTTCAGCTCGTAGGCCAGCCGGTAGGCCTGCACGCAGGTTTCCGGCTCCTGCCCGCATTCGGCGACCCAGCCGAGCCGCAGCAGGGTGGCGAGGCCTTCGCGGATGGCGACGGGGTCGCCGCCTTCGCGCAGAGCGCGGACGACGGCGGTGGCGTCCGCGTAGCGACCCTGTCCGCAGAGACCGCGCAGCCGCGCGTTGACGGCGGCCCCGGTCCAGCGTTCGCGCGCGTCGGGGACGATCGAACCGATCAGGTCGTAGACGTCGGCGACGGCGCCGAGCTGGTCGTCGCCCTCCAGCCGGAACACGAGCGTCTCGAGATGCCGCCGGATCCGGGCGACGTCCATGGCGGCGTGATCCCCGGCGGCGATCCGCGCGTGCAGCCGCGTGAGGACATCCGCGGCGTTGTCGCGATTGATCGTCCGGATCAGGTCGATGAACGTGTCCGCCGGCCTCATGTCGGTTCCACCTAGCTCCGCGCGCCCTCGCCCGCTGGCGCACCCGGTTGCGACGCGCCGATGGCGGCGGTCTACTGGAACGTGGGCGTTGTGACGAGGCATCGATCCGAGGGCCTAGAGCGCTCTCCGCCGAAGTGGATACCGGTTCGGCGCAAGAGAGCGCGTCAAAACGAAGGCCTAGAGCCGTGCCCGATTGCAATGCGATCGGGCACGGCTCTAGGCCGCTGGAGAGCCCGCAGAGACTCGTGTAGGGCAGGGCCCCGACAGCCAGGAAGGCCTGGTCAGGGAACCCCGCGCATGGACGTTCGCCCGAGCGGCCCGCAGCCGCCAGCGCCGAGCCGGAACCGGTCGTGGCCCCCGGCGCGATGACGGTCCGCCTCGTCCTGTACGGCGCCGGCGCCCTCGCCCGCGAGATCGTCGACGCCCTGGAGCGCCTGAACGCGCAGGGCACGGCGATCGACCTGCAGGCGAGCATCGTCGATCCCGGCCTCGACGCGCCGGAGATGTTTCGCGGCCGGCCGGTGGTCCGGGATGTCCGGGCCTTCGCGGGCGACGACGATCTGCGCTTCGTCGTCGCCCTCGGCGAGCCGGAGCCCCGGGCCCGGGCGGTCGCACATCTGCGGGAGGCGATCGGCGCGCGCTTCACCTCGATCATCGATCCCGGGGTGCTGATCGGTGGCAGCAGCCGGATCGGCGTGGGCGCGGTGATCCTCGGGCATTCCTCGGTGACGGCGGATGCGCGCCTGGGCGAGCACGTGCTGATCAACCCCGGCTGCACCGTGGCGCACGACGACGTGCTGGAGGATTTCGCCACGCTGAGCCCCGGCGTCCATCTGGCCGGGCATGTCCGCGTGGGGGAGGGCGCCTTCCTCGGCACGGGCGCCTGCGTGATCCCGAAGATCCGGATCGGGGCGCGTGCCGTGGTCGGGGCCGGCGCCGTCGTGATCCGGTCCGTGGCGCCGGGCCAGACGGTGTTCGGGAATCCCGCCCGCGCCCTGCCGGCCCGTCCTGGCGCGCGCACCGAACCGCGCAACTGAGGGCCCCCGCCCCGGCGCCTTCCGTGGCGGTGCCCCGGCATGTATAGCGGGCCACGTCACCGGAGCATGCCGACGAGGATGGTGGCGGCCGACAGTCAGGACGTGTCTCGACGATGATCCCCGTGCTCATTCCAAGCCTGCCGGAGACGGACGCCATCGTCCCCTACCTGCGCCGGATCGATCAATCGCACATCTACAGCAATTACGGCCCGCTCTCCCGCGAATTCACGGCCAAGCTCTGCGGCTTCGTCTCGGAGCGCGCCAGCGGCGCACCGGTGGCCGCGACGATCACCGGCAACGGCACCAGCGCGATCGAACTCGCCCTGCGCTACCGCATCGGTGGCCGGCGCGGCGGGCTCTGCCTGATGCCCGGCTACACCTTCATCGCCACCGCGCACGCGGCGGTGAATGTCGGCCTGGAGCCGTTCTTCGCCGACGTCGATCCCGAGACCCTGTCGCTGACCCCCGCCATCGCCGAGCGGGCGCTGTCGCTGGCCGGAGGCGAGGTCGCCGCCGTGGTGGTGGTCAGCCCCTACGGGGCGCCGATCGACGTCCCGGCCTGGGAGGCGTTCGAGGCGGCACACGGGATTCCGGTCGTGTTCGACGCCGCCGCCGCGACGCTGAACCTGACCCGGGTCGGCGCGCAGCCGCTCTGCGTGAGCCTGCACGCCACCAAGGCGCTCGGGATCGGGGAGGGCGGCGCGATCCTCACCACCGACGCCGATCTGGTGGCGCAGACCACCGCGATGACCGGGTTCGGCTTCTCGGCGAGCAGCCGGGTCTCGGAGGTGCGCGGCGGCAACTTCCGGATCTCCGAATATGCGGCGGCGATCGGCCTCGCGGCCTTCGACGGTCTCGAGGCACGCATCCGGCAGTTGCGGGAGGCCTCGCTCGCCTATGTCGAAGGTTTCGATCGGATCGGCGTCCGGATGCAGCCGGGTTTCGGAACGGAATGGCTGACCATGACGGTCAACGCGCTGTTCGAGCCCGAAGCGGCCGACGCGGTGACGGCGGCGTTCGACGCGGCCGGCATCCAGTGGCGGCGCTGGTACGGGACCGGATGCCAGGCCCATCCCGCCTTCGCGACCTGCCGGCATGACGGCCTCGCGCGGACCCCGGCCGCCGCCGCGGGCGCCATCGGGGTGCCGTTCTTCCCGGCGATCACCCGGGAGCAGATCGGCGAGGTCTGCGCCTGCGTCGAGCGGGCCCTGGCGGCGCGCTGAGGCAGCTCGAGACGGCGCACAGGATCGCGTGAAGGAACGGTCGGTATCGATGCGGGACGACTTTCGGCGAATCCTGGTCCAGGCCAACCGGACGAACGGCGCCGCCACCCTCGACACGATCGCGGGCGCCCTCGCGGCCCTGACGGAGGCGCGCGCCGAGACCGCGGCGCAGCACCTCGCGACCCTCGCCTTCCGGTTTCAGGGCGAGGACAGCTTCGATCTGGCGGCCCGCGCCTACGGGCTGGCCGCCCAGGCCTCGCGCGCGCGCGCCGCGCACTACCACCTCGCCGCGATCCGGACGGGCATCGTCGACCGGTGCCGGCGGCAGGAATTCGCCGGCGTCGAGGATCTCCTGGAGGCTTTGCGCCAGGCCAAGGCGGCGGTCGGAGACCGCGGGCAGGACGACCCATCACTGGTCCAGATCGCCTGGGACTACGAACTCGCCGGCGAGGCCGAGAGCGCGGTGCGCTGCTACCTGCTGGCGCGGATCGCGCGGGATACCCTGGGCGGGCGGCCGCTCACGGTCGACGGCGACACGCTGGAGCGCAAGATCCGCAACCTGCGCAGCCTGCAGATGACCGCCCTCGCCGAGGCGGGCCGGCACGCGGAGGCACAGGCGCTGCACGAGCGGACGCGCACGACCCTCGGGCTCGGGCCGGTGCGGATCTACGACATCATGTCCGCCCGCCAGGCCGCCGCCACGGGGGAGGGCGCGTATCGCGAGCTGGTCGGACCCCGCCGGATCGCCGAGCCGGAGATCCATTTCCTCGAAGGCCCGGTGGCGCTGACCTCCGTGTGCGGCACCCTGGATGCGCCGCCGCAATACGTCGCCCGGTTCAAGGATTGCCTGACCTTTCCCCGCAGCAACATCGTGCTCCAGGGCAGCCGCCTGATCTACGACCTCGCGGCGCACCCCGACAGCGGCATCGCCGACATCAAGGACGGCAAGAACACCGACCAGATCATGACGGCCGTCTACGGGGCCGGGCGCGCCCTGGTGGAGGAGCCGGCCGAGATCCGGAGCCTGGATTCCGGCCTGATGCTGTTCGGGCTCCAGAGCAAGAATTACGGCCACTGGCTGCTCGAGTTCGTGCCCCGGATGCTGTGGTTCAACGACCCCGCCTGCCCGGCGGGTTTCCCGATCTGCATCGACGACCACATGCCGGCGACGCACCGGCAGATCGTGGAGTTGCTCGACACGCGCGGGCGGGAGATCCTCCCGCTTCCGGCGCAGGCGGTCCGCTTCGGCGAACTCGGAGTCGCCCCGGTCCCGACCTTCTTCCCGTTCGACGCCCGGCCGGACGTGCCGGTCTACGACTCGGTCTGGCCGAAGGACGTCCTCGGCGCCATGCGGCGCGCCGTGCTCGACAGGCTCGCGGCACGCGGGGTGGATCTGCGCTCCACGGGGCGGCGGATCGTCCTGTCGCGGAAGGGTTTCACGCAGCGCCAGCTCGTCAACGAAGCCGAGATCATCAACGCCCTGGCGCGCTACGGCTTCGAGGTCGTGTACCCGGAGAAGCTGTCCTTCGTGGAGCAGATCGCCCTCTATCATTCGGCCGACGTGATCGTGGGCTCCGCGAGCTCGGCCATGACGAACACCATCTTCTGCAACGACAAGGCCCGCGTCGTCGCGCTGATCCACGAGAACCGGTCGTTCAATTTCCGCGGCTACACCAGCATGATCGGGTCGAGCGGCGCCCAGGTCCTCTACATCCGGGGCACGACGGTGCCGGGCGAGAAGACGCATCCGTTCCACGCCAACTACACGGTCGCGCCCCAGCAGGTGCTGCGCGGCCTCGAGCGTGTGGGTATCGGCCCGTAGCGGCCGGAGGCGGGGCGACATGCGGCCGACGGCGACTTTCCTCGACCTCGTCCGGTCGATCGACAGCGGCAACGCTCCAAGCCAGCTGGAGACGTTGGCCGCCCTGCTCACTGCCGAGCCTCCGTCGGGATCACGCGCGGCCGCGACCCTGCGGCATCTGGAGGCCCTCGGCTTCCGGCTCGAGGGCGGCGCGCAATACGGGGCTGCAGCGCGCGCCTACGAACTTGCCGCCGCGCTCGAGCCGCACGACCCGCAGCGCTGGCAGCGGATCGCCATCGCGGCGCGGCTGCGCGGCTTCATCGACCAAGGGCGCTGGGACGACGCGTCGGCCTTCGTCGCGGAACTCCGGAGGCGGGACGCGGACGCGGCTGCCCATCAGGAGACTGCCCGGAGGCTGGTGCAGCTCGGCTGGGAGCACGAGTGCCGCGGCCGGGCGGAACCCGCCGTCCAGTGCTACCGCCTCGCCCACGATCTCAACGGCGGCGATGCCGGCCTCGCGACGGTGGACGGGGACAGCCTCAGCCAAAAGATCCGCAACCTGCGCATCCTGCAGATGAACGCCCTGGCGGAGGCCGGGCGGCACGAGGAGGCCGTGGCGCTGCACGAGAGCACCCGGTCGATCGTCGGCCTCGGCCCCGTCGGCATCCATCGTCTCGTCTCCGCCCGGCAGGAAGCCGCGGAGGGGCACGGGCGCTATCACGAGATGCGGCCCGGCCGCAGGATCGCCGACCCCGCCATCAAATTCCTCGACGGCCCGGTCCCGCTGACCTCCCAGCCGGGGACCCTCGACGCGCCGCCGCAATACGTGGCGTTCTTCCAGGACTGCCTGACCTTCCCCCGCAGCAACGTCGTGCTCCGCGGGGAGAGCCTGATCTACGACCTCGCGGCCCATCCGCTGAGCGGGGTTGCCGACATCAAGGACGGGGTCAATCCGGGTCAGATCATGACGGCCGTCTGGGGCACCGGACGCGCCCTTGTCGAGGCGCCCGCCGCGATCAACGACATCGACGCCGGCCTGATGCTGTTCGGATTCCAGAGCCGGCAATACGGCCATTGGCTGCTCGAATTCGTCCCCCGCATGCTGTGCTTCAACGATCCCGCCTGCCCCTCGGGATGGCCGCTCTGCGTCGATGACGGGATGCCGGAGACGCACCGCCAGATCATCGCCCTGATGGACACCCGCGACCGGCCGATCGTGACGCTGCCCCCGGTCGCGACGCGGTTCCGAGAGCTGGGTCTCGCGCCCGTACCGGCCTTCTTCCCGTTCGATACCCGGCCAGGGCTTCCGATCTACGACGCGATCTGGCCCCAGGACATCCTCGCCGCCGTGCGGGAGAGGATCCTCCAGCGGCTCGCCGCGGACGGGGTCGACCTCCGGCGGACCGGGCGGCGCATCCTCCTGTCCCGGCGGGGCTTCACGCAGCGCCAGCTCGTCAACGAGGCCGAGATCATCGAGACGCTGCGGCCCCACGGATTCGAGGTCGTCCAGCCCGAGTTGCTGACCTTCGCCGAGCAGGTGCAGATGTACCACGCGGCCGACATCATCGTCGGATCGGCCAGCTCCGCCCTGATCAACTGCATCTTCTGCCGGCCGGGCGCCCGGGTCGTGGCCCTCGCCCATGAAAGCCCGGAATTCTACTTCCGCGGCTTCACCAGCTTCGTCGAGTCCAGCGGGGCGCATCTGCTGTTCGTGCGCGGGACCACGCTGCAGGCGGAGGGCGTCCACCCGATGCACGCGAACTATAGGGTTGCGCCGGCGACGATGCGGCGGGCCCTGGCGGCGGTCACGGCAACGCGCTGATCCGGGTCCGCTGACGGCACCTCAGCCGGAGGTCGGACTCTCCGGTGGCGCGTACACCCTGTGGACGGGCAGACCGCAGAAATCGTCCTCGACACCGAGGGTCCGCATCGGTTCGGACGGAGTAGCGATCAGTCCCTGCATCAATAGGCGCAGAAATTCCTGCGGCCCCTGCGTCGGAATGTCGGCCTGGAGCAGCTCCGGCCCGTAGAGATCGAGCGTGTCGGTGACGTACTGTTCGGCGCCGGCATGCAGCTCGGCGAGGACAGCGTGCTCGGCCGGGGTCCGGGGGTCCGTCTTGAACAACGGCGCGATCCGCTCGCCCGCATTCTCGTAGCCCACGACCTGCCCGTGCGGGGCGGTCAGGAACGCCTCGACGGCGAGGCCGTAGGCCAGGACCGGGAGCGTCGACGTCTCGGGATTCTCCGAGCCCGCGCTGAAGCAGCTGAAGGCCGCGCCGCCATCCTGCGCGACGCCCTGCGCCGTGTCGAACGTCGTCATGTAGAAGCCGGTCAGGGGCTGGCCGAGGGCCAGCTGCATCATCTTCTGGATCGTGGCCGAGTAGCCGACATCGACCACCGCATGGAGGCTCCCGGCATCGAGCCCCTCCTGCCGGGCATAGGCGCGGAACCGCGCGTTCAGGTCCGCCCCGTGGGCCATGATCTCCGGCTCGAGGTCGGTCATGACGCGCTCGACGACGGGGGCATCGGCGGGGAGCCGCACGTTGTGGCTGTCCAGTCCGAGATGCGCCGGGGCCGTGAAGCTCGCCCGATTCAAGAGCAGGGACTGGATGCTGCCCACGTAGCGGCCGGCCCCGATCACCAGATCCGGACGGAATCCCGTGCCGAGGGCCGCGCCGATCGCCACCTGCCGGGAGACGTGGAAGTACCGGCCCTCCGGCATGTGCCGCAGGCCGTAGCGCTCCCGGATCAATCGGTAGACCTTGACCAAAAAATCGCCCTCGCGCGCGAGGAAGAACAGCCGCTCGACCCGACCCAGGGCCTCGTGCCGGATCAGCCAGGACATAAACAGCAGCATGAGCGGCCCGAACACCACGGAGCCGACCGCGCGGGCCGAGCCGAGCGTCAGGTAGGGCGGGCCGGCCCGGCCGAGGAACGGGTTCCGGCCGAGCGTCAGCATGGCGTGGCCGATGACCAGATCGGACGCCCAGGTCTCCGCGAGACCGCCCTCGTCCCGCACGAACCCGCCCTGCGCCAGGATCTTGGCCGGGTGCGCGACGTGCAGGTAGGGGATCCGCCGGTCGCAGGCCGCCTGAATGTCCGAATGCTCGTTGTCGCCGACATGCAGCCAGCGGGCGCGCGGCACCGCCTCGGCCTCCTCGACGTGGCGCCACAGGTCGCCCCGGTCCTTGCGGGCGCCGACCGCGTTCGACACGTAGAGCGCCGCGAACAGGTCGGCGATTCCGATCGCCCGGAGGATGCCGCGGATGTCGGCCTCCTCGTAGTAGGTGTCGGTCATCAGGACGATGCGCTTGCCGTGGTCGTGCGCCGCCCTGAGGACGGCAATCACCTCCGGGCGCGGAAGCAGGGCGCCGAGGTCGATCCGCTTCTCCAGTGTATGCGCCCGCGCCACGACATCGCCGGGGATCGTGCCGGACGCGGCGAGTTCCGTGTAGATCTCCGACAGGTTGACGTCGCCCTGATGGTGCTTGTGAGCCCGAGCCCGGTTCTCGGCGGCCCGGCGCTCCGTGAAGAGCGGGATCGGGCGGCCTTCCTCAGTGGCGATGCGGTGCTCGACGAGCTTGAGCACCGCGTCCGGGCGCCGGGCCGGGCGGCTGACGAGGGTGTCGAACAGGTCGAACGAGACCAGATCGGCATCCTGCAGCGCAAGCAGGGCCTGATCCTGCGTGCGGGCGCTGTACTGGGGCCAGTTGCGGCTGCTGCTGTCGAAGCGAGCGAACCCCCGATCGTAGTCGAAGCTGACTGCGCTGTAGCCCTGCGACCGGCACACGATCGGAATCACCCGCTCGATCGCATGGGCGAGGGTGCCGTCGGTCTGGCCGTGCTCCTCGGGAAAGTCCTGGGGGGTCAATCCGGCGGTCAGCAGCGGGCGCAGGGCCTCGACCCGCGCCCAGAACATGCCGCCGACCGGATAGTCGATGTACGCGTCGAACCCGTCGTAGGGCAGGCCGAGGCGCGCGAGCAGACCGTAGCCGGTGCCGATATTGGCGAGCCACGTGTGCGCCCAGTAGACGATGTGCTTGCTGGTTTCGGGGTAGACGAGGCCGATCGTGCGATCCTCCTCCAACAACGTGCGGGCGATGGCGGCACAGGCGGCATTCGCGAACAGCACGCGATAGATCTCGTCGCGCCAGCGCGTCTGCTCCGCGCCGCTGAACAGCGACTTCTTGGTGTGGACGTGGAGCACGAGATCGTAGCGCAGGATGTCGGGTGCGAGGACGGTGACGAGCGGGCCGAAGTTGCGGCCGCGGTTCTCGGCCAGCACGACCCGGCAGCGTCCGGCGAGCCCGGCGCGATCGGCCGCCGCCTCCAGCGCCCGCTGCTTCGCGGGCCCGTCGGTCGAGACCAGCAGGTCGAAGGACGGGATCGCCCGCACGAGATGGGGCAGGAGGTCCTCGAACACGTCGACGTAGAAGGCGTGGACCGCCACGACGATGCGCGCGGGCGTGCTGGCGCGCAGGACGATGGGGCGCGTCTCGATCTCCCGTGCCTGGGGATCGCGGGCGCAGGCGAGGCGGATGGGTCGCCCCTCCGCGCGCCCGCTCTTCAGGTAATGCAGCAGCGGATTCAGGCCGGCCTCGGCCACGTCGGCATTGTTGCCGAGATACCAATTTCCATCGAACAGGGGGCCGGGGCTCATCCCGCGCCCGGCGCCCTCGCGAAGATAATGTCGCGCCGCTTGGTTCGGCGGCAGATCGGGGACGTAGGTCGTCCGGTACCAGTCCGCGTCGAACAGCGCGGAGCCTTCGATCGGCGCCAGCGCCGCCGGGTCGGTATACGGACAGATCGGCCGGCCTTCGGCGCGCCCGTCGTTCAGGTAATGCAGCAAGGGATTTCGGCCTGCCGCGGCGACATCGGCGTTGTGGGCGAGGTACCACGGTCCGTCGAACAGCGGACCGGGGCTCAGGCCGCGCGCGGCACCCTCCTGCAGGTAATGGCGCGCAGCTTGGTCCAGCGGAACATCGGGCGCCTGGGTTTCCCGGTACCACGCCGCGTCGAACAGATCCGAGGCAGCGATCCGCGCCACCACCTCTGGATCGGCGACGGGGAGGGTCCGCCGTCTTTCCGCGCATCCACTGTCCAGATAGTGCAGCAGCGGGTTCAAGCCCGCTCTGGCGACGTCGGAATGGGCTTCGAGGTACCATGGTCCGTCGAACAGGGGACTGGGGCTGAACCCGAGCGCAGCGCCATCCTGTAGATAGTGCCGGGCGGCTTGGTCCGGTGCCACGTCAGAAGCTTGGGTCGCTCGGTACCACTGCGCGTCGAACAGATCCGAGGCGTTAAGCTGCGCCACCGCCTTCGGGTCGACGTAACGGGAAATCGATCGCCCCTCGGCGCGTCCGCTGTCGAGGTAGTGCAGCAGCGGGTTTTGGCCCGCCGCGGCAACATCGGGATTGTTGGCGAGGTACCAGGGCCCATCGAATAGTGGGCTGGGGCTCAAACCCAGCGCAGCGCCCTGCTGCAGGTAATGCCGCGCGGCCTGGTCCAGCGGAAGATCGGAGACCTGCGTTGCCCGATACCATGCCGCGTCGAACAAGCCGGATCGGGCGAGCATCCGCTCGGCCCTGGACCTACGGCCGCGCCCCAGGACATTGCGCAGCATGCGACGGAGCGCGTTGTGGCGGACCATAGCGGAACTTTGAGCGAGGACTTCAGCCGCAAGAGGGACACCACCAGGGCCTCGGACAGCGCATCGGCCGAGGTCGTACAGCAAGGGTGAGACATTCCGCAAACGGTTCCGCCAGCTTTACGCGCGCCGGCCGATCCGTGCCGATCCCGCGCTTCGGCGCGCCTATGCCCGGTCCTTCACGGCGAACCGTCACCATCTATCAGACTCGACCACCTGCAGCATAAGGGGCCTTCGGGACCGGCCTCGGCACCGGGGACGTGGGCGGAGCGGTCCCTGGCGGCCCGCCATCATCCCCGGAGCAGCTCGTCCGACGATCCCGCTGCCGCATCACCCGATCTCAATCCGCCCACAAAGCCTCAATCTTGCGCGCGAAAACCTCGGGCGAGAAGTCTTTCGCCCTCCGGATCGCGGCCTGCGATAAGGCTTGCCGATCCGCCGGACTGCACGACAGGAAATCTCGCGTGCCTTGCACCAGGGTCTCCAGGGAATCGTACAGAAACCCATTGACGCCGTGCGCGATGATCTCCCGCGGACCGCCCGACGCCAGGGCAAACGGGACCGCGCCGGCCGACATAGCCTCCACGACACTCATTCCGAAATGCTCAGCCGCCCAGGGTTCGTTGGCCAGATCAGCCTCGAGGCCAGCACCGTGCCAGTAAATCTCCGTTGAGGCATACAGCGCCGTCATCAACTCCGGCTTGGCATTCAAGTGGAAATGAATCGGGAGCCCCTCACTCATCGCCACAAGCCCCTCGACATAATCCATCTGTCGCTTTTCCGGGATGGTCGATCCGACGACGTGAAACTCGATGGGCTCGGCACAGCACTCTCTCAAAAGCTTGAAGGCTTGGATGAGCAGATCGTGGCGCTTCGCATGCCCACCGACGAAAAACCGTCCGACCGTCATGATCGTATGCAAACGTTTCGCGGACGGACCGATTTGCGTCACCGGAGGTGCGATCAGACAAACGGGAATATCAGGGGCCTGAATGCTGTCCAGCTTTGCCTCGATGTGCCTCTTCGCATAATTCGAGTAAGCGATATATTTCTGATAACCTGCAAGGCGGGCCCGTCTCGCCGCGTCGACGGCGCCGTGCATCGGGAACGGAAACTGACAGATGTAGAAATTTCTCCGTCCGAGCGGATCCTGTCTCGGGACGATGAAATTATCCATGCTGATGAACAAAGACGGCGGCTCTGTGCAATCGAGTTCGGACAGGAGTCGGATCTCGACAGCGTCGAGATTCAAGGAAAGCTCTGCGGCGAGCCTCAGCAATCGTAACCGGCTATACCGGTGCGGCAGCGCCAGAACGACCTTGTGGCTCAGTGCAAGCAGCGCAGCGATCGACAGGAGGTACCGCTCGCCCCCCCCCGGCGTGAGCGGGTAGGGCGTATGCAGGATCGCGACCGGCCAGTCCGGTTCGGCGGCCCGCCCGCGGCCCGCCGAAGACGGCTCGTGTTCGGACCGCCACTTTGACTCATCCCCTCTTTGATTGAGGGTGTCCGACCAGCGATCGAGAAATTTCCTGCTGTTAAGATCGTCGATGTAGCTTTTGTCCCTCGAAATGCTTGCCCCTTCGCCCACGGACGCATCGATCGGGCCCGTGCTTTGAACCGCAAGCACTGGGACCGAATGCGATAGCAGTCTGACAACCAGATCGGCGTCTTCATAAGGGCCCGGCTCGAAAGCCAAATCAAAGCCGAGGAAATGAAGAAAGACAGCTCTGTCCAAAAACAGCGCGTCAAAGAATCTGCCGTCGCGCCGGGGGCCCTTTGCCAATGAGGGGGTAAACGTCCCGAGATCCAGCGTCCTCAACCGATACGCCGCCTCTGCCTTGCCGTCGTTCGCCCCCATGAACCGGGCGGACGTGGTCGACACGGAGACGCCTGCCTTCGCACCCCCATCCTGCAAAACCTGCAGAGCGGCCAGCAGGCCGTCGGACGAGACGGCATCGAGATCGAAGAGCATGCATATCTGGCGACCGCATGAGAGTTCGGCCAAGATATTATACGCTTCACCGGCGAAGCGATCGCATCCGATCTTGACGATAGTGACCAAAGGCTTAACGAAAGACAAAGCGTCTAGGTCGCCCGGATCACTCCCATTATCGGCCACCATAATGTCGTACGACACATCGTCGGCATTCATAACGATCCAGCGAATCTGCCGGATGACATCCGCAGCTGAATTTCGGTTCACAAGGAGGAAGGATACCTGAGGCGTCTCCGACTGGCGGGGGATAGAGATCCCCTTGGCGTCCCCGGCAGGACAACCAGGCGCACGACCTGTCAGCGTATCCGCAGCCTCTACGATCGCGCGCGCGGAGGCCCCCCAAGACATGAGCTTGAACGCGGATCGGATCCGCTCTTCTGCGGCTCGTCTCTCCGCCGGTCGGAACAGGGCCTTCTCCAGCTGGCCGATCAGGCTATGCTGAGATCGTGGGTCGAAGTACCATGCGAGATCGCCGGCGTGCGTTTTGATAACCGCCAAATCGGCCGAGAGACACAGTTTGCCGTACGCCATGCTTTCCGCAACGGGAAGTCCATAGCCCTCCTGGGTAGACGGAAACACGGTGAATAGACAGGAACGATACAGTTCCGCTACGTCGGCATCAGTCGCAGAAGAGATGAATATTATGATATGACGGTCGATCAGATCAAAAAGGCGCGGCTCAGCGGCGATGCCTTCGTCGTCTCGCCCCACCAAAACCAACTGCGGCAGATCGGACTCAGGGTTTCTCTCCCATAACGCGAGCCACGCCTCACAAAGAAGCCTTTGATTTTTTCTTCGATCGATAGTGCCGACCGACAACACAAATTCGCGCTTCAATGCGCTCGGAATATTTTCTGATAACGCTCGATTTATTTTCAGAATTCGAGTGCCAAATGGAATTTTTTTGATCGAAAACCTGGGTGACAAACCCTCCTGTAACACCCACTTCGAAATTTCTCGCCCGACGACCTCATTCGACACAAAAATAAGGCTCGCGGTGTCCACGACGACCGACAGCCAGTGTGCAAATGACCGCGCATGTGCAGCGCTTACGAGATCAGGGTTCGTAATAGGGATGAGATCATGTACGAGAACGCTGGTCGTCACAGCCCGTTCTTTGAGACTGGCCAGCAGAAGAGCGTCGGACGCCGTCCAAACGACGCCTGCGAACACGACATGATCGCCTGCCGCGGGTCGGAGCGCACGCGATTTGTCACGCTTAAGAGCGCCATCCAATTCAGCAACGTCATCGAGGTCGTAGCCCGCAGCGTAAGCTATTTTGGAAATGGCCTCCCTATCCATAAGACGCGTCAGATTCGCGCCCGTATGATCCTTGATGCAAGGAACGAAAGGTCTCTCGAGCTCGAACATCCCGGATAGGAGAATTTCGGTTGTCACGCGGCCAACACCCGTCAGATGCGAGTGACGACTCAACCATTCTATCGTATCGCCAACATAGTACCAATATAACGGGCCTCTTCGGACATCCGGCACGGGATCACGCTCAGCGCAAACCGGACGTGTCGGTCGGTTCTCAAAGTATCCGTACTCGACGTAATGCTGGACCGGATCATAGCCTGCCTGCATAACATCAGGGTTGAGTGACAAGTATAATTTTCGATTGAAACTCTTCCGCCCAAATCCTGAAAAAACGGCCATTTCAGCGGACGTTCGGGATGGATGACGACCTTCTGCGTGTCCAAATTCGACGAAGTGTGCGAACGGATCCTTTCCCTCGGCGATGACGTCGGGATATCGATGCATGTACCAAGATTCGTCGAAACGTAGCCGGGCGAATGTCTCCAGGGCCCATATTTTACGTGTGGGTGCGTGGCCGGCAGAGAAGCCCACCTTTGTGTAATGTCTGATCGGGTTCTCAGAAGCCTCCGGAGTTTCGCCGTGCCGGGATGAATACCATGTTGCGTCGAAGGTCTGTCGAGCCAGCTCGTTGAGGTCCCAGACCGTCGATGTCGGGGCGCGCCCTTCGAACCGGCCGTAACGTAGATAATGCCGCAATGCATCGACTTTATCGCCGCGAACGTCTTTATATTGCGAAAGATACCATTCAGGGTCAAATAGCCCAGCCCCTACGAGAAACTCAACTCTCTTCGTCAGAGCGAGCTTGCCGAGCAAGTTCATCGCAAATTTCAGAATGGAAAGGCGCAAGACGCTTATTCCTGAAGATAGCCGCAAGTGGGATAGACATGTTATTATGTAACGCAACGAATCGGCACGCGGAACCCATCAGGCAGATCTCAAAATTTATGATAAGGCAGTCGGACGCTTGCCAGCCAAGAAACAGATTTGGCCAGGGAGGCCGCTGCAGCCTTTTCGCATCCCACCGCGATTTGAGCGTCGGTCTTCGGCGTTTGTGAACGGCTCAGATAGCATCCCGACACCCTGTCCAACGGCATTGTTCCAAAGCCGCAAACGATCTCGTGAGCGCCTGGAACCACCCGGCATGGCATCGTCGCCGACTGGTGCCGCCGAACCTAATAATTCCGCAAATGTTTCAAGTTTTTCGAGTACCAATCAACCGTCCGCTGCAATCCTTCTGTAAGAGTGAAATGAGGCTTAAATCCGAGTTGTTGGATGCGCGTTACGTCGTAGCTTCTCTCAAGCTGACCGAGCGGCTTACTGACATCCCACTGATATTCCGCTTCGGGGAACAAATTGTGCAAATGGCCCACCAAATCTTTGATCTTTGTACTCACCCCGGTAGCCAAGTTGAAGATACCCAAGCCTTTCTCCATCAACGCCAGCAAGGCGACCGCGGCATCTTCAGAATACAGAAAATCTCGCTCCGCGCTTCCATCTCCCCATATTTCTACAATACTTTTATTGCTCGACGCGCGATGAAATTTTCTTATCAAAGACGGCACGACGTGACCATAGAATTCGTCAAAGCGGTCTGACGGCCCATAGAGATTTGTACTCAGTGCGAAGGCGTAATTGGTTCCATATTGCGCCCTGTAACTTTCAAGCATTTCCAGCATCGCACGCTTCGCGGCCGCGTAGAAACGCTCTGACTCATGGACAGGACCATTCAGAACGTCATCCTCCGAAAAGGGCATCGGCGCCTTCGCGGGGTACATAGCTATCGTACCCATGGCGACAATTTTCTGAACGTGAAGCAATCTTGAGGCTTCAACGACATTTGTGTTGATGAGCAAATTTCTGCGGAATATATCGGCTGGGAATTTCAAATTTCCGCCGAGGCCATAGACCGCTCCGGCAAGATGATAGACATGCGTCGGTGCATAGAGAACAAATTCTCTCAGCGTATCCTCGAAGTTTTCCAAATTGCAATCGCGCCGCGAATTGAGCGCCCTAACATCATAACCTTTAGATTGTAGCAGGTTCGTGAGAGCAGCGCCCACAACTCCACCTGCACCAGTGATCAAGATCCGCAAGAGAATTCCCCTGACTTACCAGAGTAGAAGAAATCCAGGTTGCTATATAAGGGTGTTCATTCGCGCTATATCCGCGTCGACCATCTCGGTGATCAGCGCCTCCAGGCTGGTCTGCGCCTCCCAGCCGAAGGTCGCCTTGGCCTTGGCCGGGTTGCCGAGCAGCACCTCGACCTCCGCCGGCCGGAACAGCGCCGGGTCGATCACGAGGTGGTCGTCGATGTTCAGGCCGACATGCTTGAACGCGATCGCGCACATGTCCCGCACGGTCGTGGTCCGGCCCGTGGCGATCACGTAGTCGTCCGGCCGATCCTGCTGTAGCATCAGCCACATCGCCTCGACGTAGTCCCGCGCGTGCCCCCAGTCGCGCTTGGCGTCGATGTTGCCGAGCCGCAATTCCTTCTGCTTGCCCAGCTTGATCCGCGCCACCGCGTCCGTGACCTTGCGGGTCACGAACTCGACGCCGCGCAGCGGGCTCTCGTGGTTGAACAGGATGCCGTTCGAGGCGTGCAGCCCGAAGCTCTCGCGGTAGTTGATCGTCATCCAGTGGGCGTAGAGCTTGGCCACGCCGTAGGGCGAGCGCGGGTAGAACGGCGTCGTCTCGCTCTGCTGGGCCTCCTGGATCAGCCCGAACATCTCCGACGTGGAGGCCTGGTAGTAGCGCGCTTGCGGGGCGACCGAGCGCAGGCATTCGAGCATGTGCGCCGCGCCGAGGCCCGTGACCTGCCCGGTCAGCAGCGGCTGCTGCCAGGACGAGGTGACGAAGGATTGCGCGGCGAGGTTGTAGATCTCGTCCGGCTTGGCGGCCTGGACGATCCGCAGCAGGGCGGACTGGTCGAGCAGATTGCCGTCGACGAGTTCGACGTCGTCGAGGATGCCGAGCCACTTCAGGCGGTGGTCGAACACGCCGGCATGGCTGGAGCGGCGCACGATGCCGGTGACCGCGTAGCCCTTCTGCAGCAGGAGCTGCGCCAGATACGCCCCGTCCTGGCCCGTCACCCCCGTGATCAGCGCGCGCTTGCCCGTCATTTCTCGTCCCGTCCCAACATATGCCCGGCTGCTACGACCGCAGCGGCATTCGCGTCAAGGCGAGAGCCTAGCCTCTCAGTAGCGCCGTTCGAAGCCGCGCCAACCAGAAGCTGACTCACCTGAACAGTTCCGGGAGGTGAGGATCTGACCGGTGCCACATTGGTTCGGTACCGCGTAAGGCGGGGACATGACAGATTGGAAGACCCGCGGCAGCGTCAGCAACGAGAACCGTTTGGCATCGGTCTCTATCCGATGCCAAAAACAGCTTGCCGAATCTTTGGCCTTGAGAGCTGCTGCAGTGGGCAAACGAGTCCACCTTCCGCCCGGCCGCTCCAAAGCGCTGGTATTGCAGGACGGGGTAGACCACCACTGTCATTAGCGCATGCCCATGCCGCCTCATCCATGAACGGCCCTTGGCGTGATCGAGGCCGATATCATCCTTGATCTGCTCGTCAGTCCGCTCGCAGATCCCACGCCTTGATCGTTGCGGGGCGTTGCTTGGGGGGCTGCGTCCGTGCACAGAGTCGAGAGGTAGACCGGCGCTGGCGGGAGCTCGCCGCGCTGGATGCAAAGGACTCGCTGGACACGGTCTGAACCACAGATCCGGATCCTCCCACCATCCGCAAGTTTCTGACTTCGTAAGACTCACGCTTATGAAAGAAGCATAAGGATATTCGATAACCAACCACATTATCCAAAGTGTGCGGCAGTAGTGCTAATAACGCTAGACAAATCGTCGATTAGATGCCAACCAAGCTGACGATTTTACGGACAGCCCCACCTGCGACTCGAAGGGACAGCTCGGAATGAACAAACTCAGACGGGCGGTTTTTACGATTTCGACCAACCAGAAACTGCCCTGGGTGCAGCTGCTTTTCGAAACGCTGCAGAAGCACGATCACAATTGCGATATCATACTTGGCCTGGTTGATCGCCAATCCGATTGTCCATATCCTGACAACTGCACAATCTTGCCTGTTGAAGATATTGGACTCCCCAATCAGACCCACTTCCTGTTTCGATACAATCCATTTAACTTATGCACCGCCGTCAAACCATATTATTTTAACCATCTGTTCGAGAAGGGATACGAAAACGTAATATATCTTGATAGCGATATCGCTTTATTCGAATCGTTGGATCAATATTTTAGGCTTCTCGAGGCCGAAATTGATTTTGTGATGACACCGCATTTCCTCGAGCCACCAACACAGCGCGATCAACCCAATGAAATTTCTATATTACAACACGGGACATTTAATCTCGGTTTTATTGGAATTCATAGATCGACAACATCCAGGCCGCTCGTCACATGGTGGGCCAAAATGCTGGAGTTCAATTGCGTCACGATGATTGAGCAAGGCGCGTTTGCGGATCAGAAATTTATAGATCTGATCCCTTCTTTTACGTCGAGATATGCAATTATCCGAGATCCGGGCGCAAACTACGCGTACTGGAATATGAGCCGACGGGTGGTAACAGTCGCAGATGGAAAATTTCTCGTCAATGACAAGCCGCTCATATTTTGCCATTTCAGCGGGTTCGATCTCAAACAACCGACTGAACTTTCCGCTTATGGGTCGAAAATTCGACCTCAGAATGATGCGGGCTTGAACGCACTTGTTGCATGGTACGCTGAAAACCTGACGCGGCTCGGAGCACATACATATGTCGCGCCGTCATATGGTTTCGGGCAATTCGCTTCCGGCACATGCATACCGGAAAAACTGCGAGAAATATTTCGTCAATCTATCAATGACTCATCCTTGAATCCGTTCGAAGATTCACTTCTCGAAAATGGATCACGAACGCTGGAACCCCAGTCCCCTCCCGTCGTTGGCCAGACGTTGAGCGCATATGATATGCGCGAGCATCTCCTGTTCGCTTTAAAGGAGCTCGAGACCAGGACCCATCACGCGCAAAGCTTACTCACCGAGAACGAAGCACTTAAGTCAAAACTTGCAGGGTATGAGCAACAGTAACTTGAGGCAACCGACAATGCTTCCTCGGCAGGTATCTATCTGATCTCCATCGAACTTGTTTCTTTTCTGACCAGATGAATTTACATCAATCTCCACCAAGGACGATTTGGCAAACGTTACGTTCAGGGTCGCAAGGATCAATTGTACAACCTGGGCATTGGCGCGATCGTCTTTGGTTCAGGCGATCTAAGGATAACAGGCCGGAACGCCGGCAGCGAGGGCTGATGGCGAGTTGAAGGAGGGCTCAGCCCTTGTCGTTATCAGCGCGCGCCGATGCCGCCTGCTCCTCGCGTCGACCCAGAAGTGAGCGAGATAGAATCCATCCCTCTCTGTGGATGAGCCTACTGGCGGAGCCAGCGCACCTCGTGAGTGCTATCCGCCCCGGTGACAGCAGAGGGACATGACCGCACCCAACATTTGGACCGCCTCGAAGGCGCCCTGACAGCGGAGCGCCGTCGGGAACGGTGCGACGTCGAAGGCCTGCGCCATCGCGTCACCAAAAGGCATACGGCTCATAGGGACTTCGCCGTGCGCGAGTGGCATCGGACCGTCGATTCTTAGTCGAGCTCAAAATGAGGGGCCCCCGACTGTCTCAGTCAATGGGTCACTTGCATCACCGGTGCGTCGGTCTCCTCGACGTCAGGACGACGGACTTCGCCAGCGCAGCCAGCGTCAAGCCCGCGGACGTCTTCCGCAAACCCATTGATAAAAAGCGCTCACGCAGGTTCGAAGCAACCAGGGCATCGAAAGCTTTGTGACCGCGCTCAAACTGCAGCACCGCCGGAAGCTGCGACAGCGGCACATCGAGACATGCAAGAAATAAGGATGCGCGTCGGAAAAAAGCTTACACCAGAGCTCTTTAAGTCAGGGAAGTCGCCAAAACCTGCCAGCGGGGGCGCTGAGTCACGCTGCAGGTTGCGTCAATCATCGATTTGCGGCATCCAGACGTCCGCTATCGGGTCGCCCCCCTATCTCCACCACGTCGATAGCGGGGCAATTGGGCCGCGAAGGAAGACAATGAAGGCGGTAATCTTAGCGGGCGGTCTCGGCTCCAGGCTCGGGGAGGAGACCGGATCCCGTCCGAAACCCATGGTGCTGATCGATGAACGTCCGATCCTTTGGCATATCATGAAAATCTACGGAGCCCACGGCATTAGCGACTTCGTGATATGTCTGGGCTATAAAGGCTATGTAATAAAAGAATACTTTGCAAATTATTTTTTGCACACATCCGACGTTACGTTCGACTTGGCTAACAATGATATGACCGTCCATCATAATACCGCCGAACCCTGGCGAGTGACCTTGGTTGACACTGGGCCGGACAGCATGACCGGGGGACGTCTCAAGCGCGTCAAGCCATATCTTGAGGGCGAAGACGCGTTCTGCATGACGTATGGTGACGGCGTTTCGGATCTAGATATCCGAGCCTCGATAGAATTTCACCGTCAGCATGGTTGCCTTGCTACGCTCGCGGGTGTGCGTCCGCCCGCGCGATTTGGCGCCTTGACGCTTGAGGACACGCTCGTCGATCATTTCGAAGAGAAGCCAGTTGGCGATGGCTCGTGGATCAATGGTGGATTCTTCGTCCTATCCCCGGGCGTGTTCGACTATATCGAAGGCGATGCGACGATATGGGAGCAGGAGCCGCTTCGCCGACTAGCCGCCGATAAACAGCTTCACGCCTTCCTCCATGACGGTTTCTGGCAGCCGATGGATACGTTGCGCGATAAGAATACATTGGAGAAGCTGTGGGAGGGCGGCAAGGCGCCTTGGAAGGTTTGGTGATGGCGAGCCGTACGAATTTCTGGAATGGTCGCAAAGTTTTTTTGACTGGCCATACCGGCTTCAAGGGATCCTGGCTGTCTATTCTACTATCTGATTGGGGCAGTCAGATCTATGGTTATGCCCTGGAAGCCGATACGCGCTCTATTTATCAATCTGCTGGCGTCGAGCAATTACTAACCTGTTCAGATATTGCCGACGTTCGAGACCTTGCTCGATTGACAGCGTCGCTCGCCCAAAGCGGTGCGGAAGTCGTCTTTCACTTGGCGGCACAACCTCTCGTGCGTCCTTCATATAAGGACCCTGTCGAGACATATGCCACGAACGTGATGGGAACGGTCAATTTGCTTGAGGCATGTCGTCGAGTCGACAGCGTTCGAGCTGTGGTGGTCGTTACCAGCGACAAGTGCTATGAGAACCGGGAATGGTTATGGGGCTATCGCGAGTCGGAGGCGATGGGCGGCCGTGACCCTTATAGCAGCAGCAAGGGATGTACCGAACTTGTTACTGCATCGTATCGGGATTCTTTTCTGAGTGGGGTCGGAAAGCGTGTTGCCACGGCCCGAGCCGGAAACGTGATCGGGGGCGGCGATTATTCCACAGATCGCCTCTTTCCCGACCTCGTGAGTTCCCTCCTCCGCAATGAGAGCACCAAAATCCGCAACCCGAACGCGACTCGACCGTGGCAGCATGTCCTTGAGCCATTATCCGGGTATGTAACCCTGGCAGAGCATCTACTCAAAGAAGACGGCGACGCGTACGCGGAGTCTTGGAATTTCGGGCCTGACGCCGGCAGCGATCGCAACGTTCGCGACGTCGTAGAAGCGACATACCGTCATTGGGGTTCCGGTCGGTGGGAACACGAGAAAGGCCCACAGGTTCACGAAGCTAATTATCTAAAGCTCGACTCTTCCAAATCGCGTGCGCTACTGAATTGGAAGCCCCGCTGGGATTTTGAAAATACAATCGCCAAATCGGTGGAATGGTATCGCGCCGACGGGGATCATGCGGACACCTTGGCCGTAACACGACGGCAAATCGAGCAATACCTTTCAGCTACAGGCCTTTGAGGATCAGCCATGCAGTCAAACGAAGCCGCGGCGCTTCGCGCGAAGATTTTAGAACTCACAAGTCAGTATGCAAAACTGGCCCACCAACCCTCGGCATTCGAAGCAGGGAAATCCCCGGTTCCGGTTTCTGGAAAGGTGTATGGCGATACCGAGTTGATGAGTCTGGTCGATTCGTCCCTCGATTTTTGGCTCACGACCGGACGCTTCAATGACGCCTTCGAAAGCCGACTCGCGGCTTTTATCGGCGGTCGTCGTAAGGTCCTGACTGTCAATTCGGGGTCATCGGCGAACCTCGTTGCGCTCACCGGCCTCACGTCGCACCTGCATCGCGAGCGCGCGCTGAAGCCCGGAGATGAGGTTATCACCACAGCCACAGGATTTCCCACAACGGTCAATCCTGTCCTGCAAAATAACCTCGTACCTGTCTTTGTTGATGTAGACATACCTACGTATAATATATTATCGAGTCAAATCGAGGAGGCGGTCACAGACAAAACCCGTGCAATCATGGTTGCGCATACCTTGGGAAACCCTTTCGACCTCGATGAGGTGATGAGAGTCGCGCAAAAATACAATCTTTGGGTTGTAGAAGATTGCTGTGACGCTCTCGGCGCGACATACGACGGCAAGCCTGTCGGTACGTTTGGTGATGTCGGTACGCTTAGCTTCTATCCGGCGCATCATATTACTATGGGCGAGGGGGGAGCGGTCTTCACTGCGAACTCTTTCGTGCTCCGGGCCATGGAGTCAATCCGAGATTGGGGTCGTGACTGCTATTGCCCCCCCGGTGTAGATAACACCTGTAAAAAGCGATTTGGTTGGTCATTGGGTGATCTCCCATTCGGTTATGACCACAAATACACATACTCGCACCTCGGCTATAATTTAAAGATCACTGACATGCAGGCGGCTGTCGGCCTCGCGCAGATGGATCGGGTCGATAATTTTATCGATGTCAGGCGAAATAATTTCGACTATCTTACGTCAATTCTTTCGGCACTCAGCGAATACTTTATTCTACCGGAAGCGACTCCGAGGAGCAAACCGTCATGGTTTGGATATGTATTGACGGTTCGTGAAGACGCACCATTTTCGCGCGATGAGCTTGTCAAACACCTCAACGAGCACAAGATCGCCACGCGACTTTTGTTTGGCGGAAATCTGACGCGGCAACCTTACATGAAGGACCGCAACTATCGTGTGGTGGGTGATCTTACTAATGCTGATATCGTCGTCGATCGTACGTTCTGGATTGGAGTTTATCCCGGTCTGAGCCATGCCCATCTGGACTACGTCGCTGAGGTCTTTAGCGCGTTTGTTCGTCAGAAGAGCAAGATCAAATCCGTTTAATTTATCTTCGCGAAATCAGCACGCTCAACATGAATGCCAATTTGCGGCCTCGTGCTCTTTTGACCGGCGTGACTGGCTACATCGGCGGCTGGCTCACTCATGACCTTCTGCAAAGGGGCTGGTCCGTCGAAGCGCTTGGGCGACGTCGATCGACGCAAATCAACATTCGTACCCATCTCTATGATGGCACTTATGCATCGGTTTCATCTGCGGTTGAGCTTTCACAGCCGGACGTGATTTTTCATCTGGCGTCCGCCGTTTCGGTTGAACATAAACACGAGCAAGTTGCCGACATTGTGTCAGCCAACGTGACTTTCCCGGCGCTCATCCTGGAAGCGATGGCGGCTCATGGATGTTGGAACCTCGTGAACGCCGGAACCTCATGGCAGCACTTTGACGGTACGGACATATACAAGCCGGCCAATCTGTACGCAGCGACGAAACAAAGCTTTGAGGACGTCGCAAGCTTTTATGTGGATGCTCACGAACTAAATGTTCTTACACTCAAGCTTTTCGATGTTTATGGCCCCGCTGATCCGCGCGCCAAGCTCCTTCCTTATCTTATACGGTCGGCACTCGACGGGGTTGAGGTCGTCCTATCACCGGGCGAGCAAATCATCGATCTGGTCCACGTACGCGACGTCGTTACGGCATTCGCGATGGCTGCCGAAAGGCTGAGGTCCGGTCGCCGGAAACTGGAATCATTCCCGGTGCGCTCAGGGGAAACGTTATCCTTGCGCGAGCTCGTTGCTTGCGTTGACTCCGCCGTCGGCGCTCCAATGCGGGTTAATTGGGGCGGGCGCCCGTATCGGGCTCGCGAAGTCATGAAGCCTTGGTCGGCAACGTCATGCCTGCCAAGATGGCAGCCAGCTGTCGAACTGCGCGAAGGTTTGCTGGAGATTGTCGCCGAGGCGCGTCGCACAAGCCGACCAACTTCGACTTGACGCGGGAATCGGCTTAGCAGACCAGACTCGAGGGACTTCATGGCTGATCTTTCTGATGGGCATGATCATGCCCTCACGCCAACCATTCCGAAGATCGATGTGGTGCCCGTACCGAACAGTACTGAGGCTACGCTAATGCTGCGCTCGGTGGGAGAGAGCGCCGTTATGGCTTGGAGCAATGTTCTCCTTGCAGAACCCTCGGGTATTGACGCTGCGATTGTCTTATCGCTCCTGCATACTGCCGCGAATCTGCATCGAATCGAAGGTCGACATCCCGAAGCGCAGGCACTCTTCGAACGGATCCTGGAGCACACACCGGCCGACTACAATGTGCGCGTTGCGTTAGCGGAGTATGCCTCCGCACGCGGCGACACCAAAGCGGTCTATGATCTGATCTTACCCGCCCTACCGTCTCTGCTGCCGACCGCGCAGATCTTTCGCGATGTTCTTGGTAGATTTTGCCGCATCGCATTTGAACTTCATGATTTCGAGTCAGCTTCTGCTGTATTCGACGTTATCGGATCGGCAGACAGCTTGTTGGCCGATGGAGATGAGACCGCCATCGCGATCCGCGAGCATCTTTCCACACTGAAACAACTGGGGGTATTAGAACTACTTAAAGGCGCCAATTTCTATGGTGTAACAGCTAATAAGACGGAATTAGTGGCGTGTTTATTCGCACTGGATGAATATGATCTCTTGCGCCGCGTTGGCCAGGTCGCGAACATCCTCGCACCTGACGACGAGGTCGATAGCGTCGCTGTTCGAATTGCGTGGGCGGTTGCAGAAGTCGCTGCCGTACATCGGTGGACGCGCCCGTATCGCTCGGCGACAAGGCTTGTCTCCAGATTGTTAGCCGCCTGCGACGATGCGCGAGGCGCCATCGATGTACTTATATCGTCCGGAATTTCTGACAATCACCTTCACGCACTCCTCACTTGTGCGATCAATGCGTCCAACAAAGGATTGTCAGGTCAGAGCGAACTCGCATCGCTTCGCCCGACGTTGACGTTGTTGTCTGACGAGAATGTGCAATCCCACCACACGAAGCGCGATCTCGGCGAGACACTCAAGCTTTTTCAAGCGAAGGCAGACATCGACACCGCTCAAGCGGTGTGGGAGTCGGCTTATGAACACGGCGCCTTCGACCGCTTAATCCGATATGCGCCGAGCGGCAGATATGCCGACCCGACTCAAGCCCATGTCAACGATCCTTTCTTTCGTCTCTGGAGCGCTGCAGCTGCCGTTTATAGCCTATCCCCGGCCGACGATAACGGACCAGCAGTGTGGTATTTCATCACCTGGCATGCAGAAGTCGAGCAGCTTTTTAGGCAATTTGCTAGCTTATCCAGAAAGGTAAATACCTATATCGTTTCCATCGGCGGGAGCGATCCGCTCTCTCGGTTCTCACATGTGTCTGCGCTATTGTTGGCTGGCGACGTTCATTTCCTGCATCGGCCATCTGTGAGCTGGGGTGGTCAAAAACTCCTGTTTTATAATGTTTTTGAAGCCTTAGAGTATTTTTCAGCTCGATCGGCCGATGATGCTTTGTTTCAAATTATCTGCAATCGAACCTATCCGTTAACTGGCCCCTGCAGTTTTGCGAAGATCATGGGCGAACCTGGGCATCGCCAAGTCTACGCACGCCGGCGCTACTCTATCCCCCCGCCGGCTTGGCACTCGGAGTGGCCTGAGGACATGGTCGCGGGACTTCCCGAGATTTACAATCGGGCGATCGACGACGTTTTTACAAACGCCGATATTCGCCGATTTATGGAACTCGCAACGTATCGTATGATCTACGATAGCAGCGACTTTCGGTTCAATGCGTCTTCATTCAATTTTTCACGCCGCCCACTTGCTCTTGAGGACGAGTTCAAAGGTGGGGGTCAGCAATACATGATATCTGGACATTCGGCCGACATGCGTTGGATGTCCTTCGGACGATTGACCAATTTCGTCGATCTAATGAATGAGACCGGCCATACGTATTCACGGCGCTCTCATCCACGGACTATAAAATGGATCCACTCTGTTTTATCGCGCCACAATCTAAGAACTGGTGATCCGTTTGTTCTCATGAGCCGACGGTTTGTCGATACAATCCTGACGGATCCGGGTTGTCAGGAGCTGTTCGCTGCGTGTGACGTCGGCTTCGCCCCCGAAATGAACTTTTTCGACACTGTTTCCTACACGCCGTCGTATGGACTGCTTTATGAGCTGTCCCATCAATATTTTAGAACTGCGACAAATATAGCCAGTGAAGCCGATGTTCCCGCTGCCAGCTTTGCTGCCGAGGTACAAAAACTGCTCTTTATGCGAAAGATGCTGCCCGAGGTATCTGCGCCGTTTATCCGAAATTTCGCGGATCTTATCGTTGAGGAACAGGGTTGCGGCAGCTTTTTTATCTCTGCCAGGACGGCTCATCAGGACGTTGCTAAGTGCCTGCCACCTGAGCTTATCGATTTCCTCCCGGCCGACATGGTGGGCCTACGCTTTCGTCTCCGCGATCTCCGCGGCCAAGTTCATTTCGCGGGCAGCTTTGGCGTTGACGGTACGCTTTGGCACGATGGTGATATCCTCTCGGAGGGAACTTGGCAGACGACATCAAATGGGATCAGCGTTCTTTTTAGTTGGGGCCGAAAGGATTTCGAGCAGATTGCGACCGATGGATCGAAGTTGATTCTCCCGCCATCGGAGATCGTGTCTGTTCGTAATGCCTGGGGCTTGTTTATGGAGATTGATCTCAAAGAGCTCGTCAGCCGTAAACCGGCGAGCCCAGTCGTAACCGCGGTGTTTACTCCGGATCAGGTCGATGGCTGGGCGTCCTCGTTCTCGCTCGAGTCCGCCATCCTGAGTAATTTCGAGCATGCCGATCCCTCGGATTATCCCGCCGCCATCTCCCGTCCAATCGTAAGTGTAACAGAGATACGTCATGTCCGCGGGCGATATCTTGCGCTCGCAGAGGTCGATGGTTTCCCTGCGCTTGCTCGTCTCCACACTGTCAGCTTCGCCGATGGACGGGCGGCTTGGACTTGGCAACGGGCCTCTGCCGAATGTCTGGAGTTATGGAAATCCGCGATCTCGGGCCCTGCTTCGATTGAGCTGAGACCCGTCGATTTGGTCGGTCGTTACGAAATTAGAGCGATGTCGGCGTTGTCCGATATAGCTCTTTTAGCAGACGGACGGATTGTTGACGCAACCGATGCCGATCTCGGGTTTTGGCACGCGGAGGGTGGGGCCGTTTGGTTCTTCGGAATTCCGGGGTTGCCTGTTGCCCGAGCAAGTCAGTTCCAGTTCAATGATGAAGGGTGGACCTTATCCGGCTGGGCGCAACAGACTCTGGCGAAGACGGTATCCTTCCGGGCGCTGCGGGCCGTTGACAATCCGTCACAATCGAACTGACCTCTGCCGTCGCATGGCGGCGTTGAAGGCGTCGGAGTTCCCGCAGCGCGCAACGCTGCGGGCGCGTTGGCAACGGCCCGGGCCGTTCATCCCTGCCTTCGCGGCACGTTCATCGCCGCGCTGATACTGTCGTAACGCCAATCTGCGCGCCCGACCCGGCCCCCAGGGCGAGGACACCGCCTTTACCAACGGTAGGAGAGGCCACCCTAGATGTTTGATCCCAGGGTTTGATGATGCACTCTTCACGCTGGAGTGGAGGGACGCGCTATGGGCCAAGTTCTTCACGGCAGCGCCACCACGACGGAGGCAGTTCGTCGAGCGATCCAGCATAGTCAAGCGAGCCTGAGGGCACTCTCGAAGCGCTACGGGATCAACCCGAAGACGGTCGCCAAGTGGCGGCAGCGGACCTCGGTCGCCGACCAGCGCACCGGTCCGAAGGATCCCCGTTCGACGGTGTTGTCACCTGAGGACGAGGCGGTCGTCGTCGCCTTTCGCCGTCATACGCTCCTGCCGCTCGACGACTGCCTCTACGCGCTTCAGGCGACGATCCCGCACCTGACCCGCTCGTCGCTGCATCGCTGCCTGCAGCGTCACGGCATCAGCCGACTGCCGGAGGTCGATGGTGGCAAGCCCAAGCGGTCACGCTTCAAGACCTGCCCGCTCGGCTACTTCCACATCGATCTGGCCGAGGTTCACACAGCCGAAGGGCGGCTCTACCTGCTCGTCGCCATCGACCGCACGACCAAGTTCGCCTTCGTTGAGCTTCACGTGAAGGCCACGCGGCGGGTCGCAGGTGACTTCCTCCGCCATCTCATCGAGGCCGTGCCTTACAAGGTGCACACGGTGCTCACCGACAACGGCACCCACTTCACCACGCCCGGCAACGTCGCCTCGGCCGCCTCCATCATCAAGGAGGCGATTGCAGCCGGCGAGACCTTCCGGGCCCACAGCTTCGAACTTGCCTGCGCCCGCAACGATATCGACCATCGCCTGACCAAACCGCGCCACCCCTGGACCAACGGTCAGGTCGAGCGGATGAACCGCACGATCAAGGACGCGACGGTCAAGCGCTACCACTACGACAGCCACGGGCAGCTCCGTGCGCACTTGGCCGACTTCGTCAGCGCCTACAACTTCGCCCGCCGCCTCAAGACCTTGCGCGGCCTCACGCCCTACGAAGCCATATGCAAGGCATGGTCCGCTGAGCCCGGCCGCTCCAGGTCAAACCCGCTCCACCAAATGCCGGGACCGAACATCTAGTGGTGTGTGTTAGAGGTTTCCTTGCGGTTTTAAAGGTCGAGAGCCATCTGCCGGACGTCCGCGAGGAGGTTTCTGCGATGGCCCGTGGTCCCAAGCCGGCCGAGCTTAATCTGACCGACGATGAGCGCGCACGGCTGGAAGGCCTGGTCCGCCGCCGCACCGTCGGTCAGGCGCTGGCCCAGCGCGCCCGGATCGTGCTGGCCTGCGCCGAGCCCGGCTCCACGAACACCGGCGTCGCCCGCAGCCTCGGGGTCAGCCGTCCGAGCGTCACGACCTGGCGCGCCCGCTTCCTTGCCCAGCGCCTCGACGGTCTCGTCGACCTGCCACGCTCCGGTGCGCCGCGCGGCGTCGAAGACACGGTGGTCGAGACGATGATCACGCTGACCCTGGAAGGCCAGCCAGAGAACGCCACGCACTGGTCGACGCGCGCCATGGCGAAGCGGGTCGGAATGAGCCAGACCATGGTCTCACGGGTCTGGCGCGCCTTCGGCCTGCAGCCACACAGGACCGAAACCTTCAAGCTGTCGACCGACCCGGCCTTCGTCGACAAGGTGCGTGATGTCGTCGGCCTGTACATGGCCCCGCCGCACCGCGCCGTGGTGCTGTGTGTCGATGAGAAGCCGCAGATCCAGGCGTTGACCGGGACCGCGCCGGTGCTGCCGATGCGACCCGGGCAGCCCGAGCGCCGGACCCACGACTACCGACGGGCTGGCACGACCGACCTGTTCGCGGCGCTCGACGTACAGGCCGGGCGCGTCATCGGCCATTGCGCGCGGCGTCATCGCTCCATCGAGTTCCGCGCCTTTCTCGATCAGATCGAGGCTGCTGTGCCGAAGGACCTCGATGTCCACCTCGTTCTCGACAACGCGGCCACACACAAGAACAAGCTCATCCACGACTGGCTGCTGAAGCGCCCGCGCTGGCACCTCCACTTCACGCCGACCTCAGCCTCTTGGCTCAATCTCGTCGAGGGCTGGTTCGCGCTGCTGACGCGGCGCCAGCTTCAACGCGGCGTGTTCGAGACCACGGGCGATCTGGAGACCGCCATCCACGCCTACATCGATCAGACCAACGTCGCACCAAAGCCGTTCGTCTGGACGAAGTCGGCCGATGCCATCCTCGCCAGCGTCAAACGCTTCTGCCAAAGAACCTCCAACTCAGGCCAGTAGACGCCGTAGTCATGGGGCCGCGCCCCGATCTGGCGGTCTTTGCTCAGACCCACGAGCAGCCCCGTACCACGGGTCGCTTCGGACCAGCCTGATCTGACCGGTTGGCTTCAGACCGGACTGATCGAGAGTATCAGCCAGGACCGAAAGCGTCGGACATGCGGCGAGGTTAGAAGACGCGCGTAGAGCGTGCCGTGTCGAAGCTGCGCCAGACGCAGCTTAGACTTCGTGCAGGCCCAGATGTACGATGGGGAAAGCCTGCGCATCCTGACACGGGTCGACGACCTCATCCTCGGTCTTTCGAAGAGGCAGCCGGGCCCAACTCGCGCTGGAGAGGGCACGGCCCAATCAATAGTCTTGGCGTCATTGAGGCACTGGTCGACACCATGTTCCTACTTGGCATTCCGAAGCACATTCGCTGCGACAATGGCCTGAGATGACTTCGAAGGCACTGTGCGGGGGGCGCCAAAGCTGGCTTGTCGACTCAGTATGCCCCCCAGGCCAATCAAATCGGTTAAAGAAACACTACTCTGCTCATCCTCTTCGTAGGGCCGCGAGATGGACTGCACCGAGCTCTTTGAACTGGTTATGGGCGAGCTCAATCGACGCACCAGTGTCATAAGTATATGGACTCTGTCTTCTCCCTCACTGACCAGTGTCGTTGATCGGCGCTATAGCTACCGTGGCCCAGTTCGACCAGCCTCCCCCAGACATCATCGGAATTCAGGATGATACTATTCGACGTCCATTCGTTGCGCCCTTTCATTTCAGCCAAGATATCCATATATATCTTTACGCCGGCAATATGGCAAACAGACGTTGACAGCCTGCTATTGATGTTTTGATGCGCTCGATCAATGCAGAAATTTATAAATCTATTGTTTGGCATAGATCCAATCAAGTTATTCGTCAGGACGCCGGCGGGGTCTTGCAAAAGAGCAAATTTAAAATGCTCAATTAAAACAACGTCTTTGTCCAAATAGTCATCGAGCCATCTGCGAATTGGCTTGACTTTGAGATCAGACCAAAATCCACCAAATTCTTGAAGAATATAAAGCCTGACAATGTCAGCTTTCATTGCCTCGAACCGACAGAGCCCGATCGCGCCCATCATCCGTTTGGCGCGGGCATCCGGAAGACTTTTGGCAACTTCATCGATTGTCCAAAGCCTATGCCTGAAATCTGGATACAGCTCCTTCCAAGCCCGAACCTGCATCACGACGTCGTCAGGAATGTCATCGAGATGGGTCGGTTTGATCCAAAGCTGATGTATTAGTTTAGGAATTCGGCTCCGGCAGTCGGCATGCTGAAAAGCTCCGAGCCGATTCCTGTTCAAGAATCTTCCCAGTTTCGACAATAAATTCGCTCTCATTCAAACCCCTCCCCGCGGGCGCACCCTCTTATTGAAATCAGAGCCTATCGTGAACTGATAAGCGGTCTATCTTTTTATCAGTGCATGAGATGGATGAAAACGATTATGTGCAATTCTACCCGCATGGTGCCGGCACACCTGTAAACGTTCACTGAGCTTCAGCAGCACGCGGCCCCGGCAATGGATCACCGAACAACCGACTCGTTCGGCAGATGCACAATGCCGCACCGGACCTCAGCCACCTTGATGCCCACCAAGTCGATCAAACGCGCGGCATTAGTCGCGCTGTCATCGGTGCGACCTTTGATCGACAAGGCCGTGTTCCCGGCTGTTGCGTGTCTCCGCATGTACGGCGGCGCGCAGCCGCCCGATCGCGCCGCGTCGTCGAAATCGGCGCGAGCCACGAGTTGCTACGATAAGGTCCTCGTCGCCTTTCGCGGATTCATTACCGTGACAAGCGTGGTCGTATGGCGCAATCAGTTGAATCCTCGCCGCAGCCCAGGAGCACTGCGTCTGGCTTAGCATCAGAGGGGCCGGCGCTACCGTATGGCGCCAGAACCCCGATTCATTTCACCCGGCATTCGGTATGAATAGCGATTTCAGAAGACCCAGTACGCAGCCTTCTCAGCCGCGAAGCTCGGAAATCTGCCCTCTGCGCGTCCATAACTCTCGAAATGGAACTGCGGATTAATTCCGGCATCCCTTACATCTTGATATCGATCAAGATACCAAACTGGATCGAGACGCTCGTCTAAAATAGAGTTGCTGCCGATGTCGTGAAGAGCCACAGCCATTCCTCCGGCGGCCTCTATAAACTTGTAAGACAGAACCGTAAATGACGCGGGGATAGTCTCTGCGGCCGGGATTGCGTCGCTGCAATCCAGTTTAAATCCAGAGTGGTTTATCCAGATCGAGTATACCCGCCCGAGCACTTCGCGCTCTCTGGGTAGAGAAATGTAGAGGAGCTGCTCTTTATCCGTCAACTCGAGCGTCCCGAGAAGATTATCGCCGAGATAGATATCATAAACATGATGCCCAACGCCTCCATCCCCGACGTCTCCTTCTTCGCTGGAGGGGACTTTCGCTTCAACGAGGATGCGCAAAATAATACAAAGGTCAGAGGAGCCTGTGGGTGTCTGAAACGAGATGTTGCCACACGCACCGTGAACGGTAGATCCAATGTCGTCACTTGAACGAAATCCCTCACCAAATATTTTTGCTCCCTCGCTGCCTTCTGTTGCACGATACAAATAATCCAGCCTGACCTCTTGCGGCAAAGGATGTATCGCTTCTAGATTATAATCAGGTTTCTTCTGATCGATCGCTGGGTGGGCAGGGAGCAAGCAATCGACCAGCCTCTTGTCATACCGCAGCGGCCGACGGTCGGATACGATGGCAGGATAAAGATATTTCAACCAGACATACGAGGCAATCCCCGTCTCCACCAGTCTAGAAGACGATCTCGCAAATGCGGCGACGAGATTGACCTCGTGTCGATCGAGAATTCTCAGCATATCCAATCGCAGGGTACGCAAAATCTCCGATTTGAACATTAAGCGACCAAATCCATAATCTGCGGAGAAACTGGAAATTTGCTCGTCTAGCTCAAAATTATTTGACGCGAACCTTATTGATAGTAGCCCCTCCTTGTCGAAGCCCTTTATTAGAAGCCCAGAGGCTGCAATCAATGCAGATTTCTCATTCATCAAGGCGAAGGCCAACGACGCAAAATGATACTGGTGAAACTCCTCGTCGGCACGAACGAAGGCGAGAAGCGGCCTGTCGACGGCATCAAAGGCTTCGGTGATCGAGGTCGTTAGGAGCTGGACGTTAAATATTGAGTTGGATTTCGGCTGGATATCTCCGACTATGTTCTGGACGTCAGGGTCTCGCAGCTGCTTTTGGGACAATAAAATTATCAGATTGCTTGCAATATTTAGTTGCGCTACAATCTGTTCAACGCTTTCGGCGATCCGCGCATTAGGGACATCCCTGTAGTCGCAAATCAGGGAGATGCTGGCTGGTTCGCCTCCCGCCAAGTAGGGCTCTGCGTAAGCCGATCGGTCGGCATGGGTCGAAATAAGTTGATTTAGCGACGCCTCTAGGGAAAAAGATGAGCCTAAGATTTCTTGGCTCCTCAAAACACGCTGGCTTGCCGTGGCCGGGTCCGATCGAACCTCCGATATTATCCGTTTCACCTCAACGGCAATTTCGCTCTCGGATAATTGGTCGTCATCGATAACATACACACATTCCTTGAAGTATTTATCAACTAGTGGGTGCTTGTTGGTGACAACAACCGCCCCGCCGGCCATGCCCTCGAATAGGCGGTTGCTCAGGATGCCGCTCTCTTGATGCTGCTTCGAAGAAAGCGCAAGACATATGCCAGCTCTATTTATTGCCTTGACAACACTTGCGCCATCAAACGGGATTTCACCTTTGTAGTTGGCGAATCCCTCCCAGGGCCGTTGATTGAGGAACAACTCCGGTCCATAAATATCGATCATATTGTCATTATCCAAATCAATCAATAAGTCGTGAAATCTTCCTTTCCGACCGACCATCCGCTCCCAGTTTATGCCAACATAAAACAAGGTGGCCGTGGGGGATATTGAGGACTGGAGATAAGGCTGCGGGCAATTGTGAAACAGCTTGATGGGTTCGAGATACCGCTTACCCAGCCGCTCGAAATTCAGGCGCGCATGCGCGTCCGCGAGGGGGGATTCGCATGATAAGACATCATTGTGACTGCAGGTTTTCTCCGTCACGGCCGAGAAGCCGAAGATATGATAATAATCTAGTGGATTCCAGAGAGCAATGTATGTATACAGATCGAAGATCTTCGGAGATTCAAAATGCAACGAAATCGCAAACAGATGCGATGTCCGTGTTACGGAGCGAGAAATCAAGGTCGAGTCGTCTGACTCGATAATTCTTCCTTGACTGTCAATGATGTCCAGATTGATGCCACAGTTGCGACTTGCTATCTTGATTCTTTGAACAACCTCATATTCCGCGTTTTTCAAATTTGGCCAAGTGTGAATGAGAGCTATACGACCCGATGCTGCCATTTGTTCGTCCTTCTCGAAGCCGACGTTGGATGGTTTTATGATTGAATACCCAGCGCCTGCTGCGTCTCAATTGGGTCGCTTGTTGGTTAGGACGATCCTAGCTCGTCTGGCACATGTCAAATTTCGTCGACTTTAAGCTGGCCGTCACTCGCGCCAGCGCGCTGTCGTAACGCTCGTCGGGCCTCGGAGCAGGTCAACCGCGGTCCGCCGCGACCGGATTATCCGGTCTCGGCCAAACCGCGGCATCGTCCGGCACCGCGCGCAGCACGGTACAGCCCATGCCGATCATCGCCCGCGCGCCCACCTTCAGGCCCTGCAGCACCTTCGCGAGCGGCCCGACCAGACCGTCCGCGCCGATCAGGCAACGCCCGCCGATGAAGGCCGCCGGCGAGATCGTCGTGTTGTCGCCGATCTCCGCGTCGTGACCGATGATGGCGCCGGTGTTCACGACGCTGAAGCGGCCGAGCCGGGCATCGACGTTGACGATCACCCCGTGCGCCACGAACGCCCCGGCGCCCAGCGCCACCCCCTGGCTGACGATCGCATGCGGCGACACCAGGGGCGGGCAGGGGAGGGCGTGCCGATCGAGCCACGCGATGATCTCGGCGCGCGCCTGGATCGCGGCCCGGCTCACGCCTCCGACGGCGAGCGCCACGCCGGCGAACTCCGCGCGGTCGGCCAGGAGTTCGTCGAGATAGCCCCGGTAGGTTCCGACCTGGGCACTCGGCTGGCTCGAATAGGTCGCCTCCACGGTGTAGCCGCAGAGCTGCGCGACCTCGGCGATCTCCTTGGAGAAGCCGCCGCCGCCGATCAGGGCCAGGCGCTTGGTCTCGGACGTCACCGGCAGCCTTCCATCAGAGCGTCGCCCCGCCGTCGACCCGCAGGATCTCGCCGGTCACGTGCCGCGCCCGCGGCGACATCAGGAACGCGATGGCGTCGACCACCGAGTCCACCGTCGCGGCGCCTGCTGGGCTCCGCTTCTCCAGCGCGGCCTTGAAGTCGTCGCCGTAGAGGCGGGCATGGGCTTGGGTCATCTCGGTGTCGAGCCAGCCCGGCGCGATGCCGACCGCGCGGCGCGGTGCGAGTTCCCGGGCCAGACCGCGGATCAGCGCGTCGAGACCCGCCTTCGAGGCCGCATAGGGAACAATCGCCGGCTCCGGGCGCTGGGCCGCGACCGACGATATCGCGCAGAACACCGCGTCCCGCGTCGAGACTCGGGCACTGCCGAACGCGGCGGCGAACAGCGTCGGGGCGACGAGGTTCGTCGTATACAACCGCGCGACCTCGTCCACGCCGAGGCTGCGCAGGGGTTTGATGATCTGTACGCCCGCGCAGTACACGAGGCCCGTCAGCAGCCCGCGCTCGGCGACCGCAGCCTGCAGTACGCCGCCGATCGCCGCGAGGTCGGTCACGTCCGCCGCGACGGTCGCGATCCCCGCGTCAGTGAGCTCAGCCAGCTTGTCCGCCCGCCGGGCGAGGGCGGTGACGATCGAGCCCTGTCCGGCGAAATGCTCCGCAACCGCCCGGCCGATGCCGCTGCTGGCGCCGACGACGAGGATATGACCTGCGGGATCCGCCATCGCCCGGCCTCAAGCGGCCAGCTTCGTGCCGGCCATGGCCAGGAGGTCGTCGGTGGTCGCCGCCTCCGCGATCCGCGCCGGCTCGACCTCGAGGCCCAGCGTGTCGAACAGCGCCATGATGTTGAGGATGCCGAGGGAATCGAACGTCTCGATCTCGCCGAGCTTCTGGCCGCGCGCGAGCGGCCCCGGCTGATCCAGGATCGCGCCGAGCTCGTCCAGGAACCCAGCCTCGGTCATCACGCCTGCTCCTCGAACGTCAAGACGGGGGGTGCGTAGATCCGGTCGGTGGTGATGGCGCACGCGCCCCAGCTCAGACCCACGCCGAACCCCGCCAGCACCGCCCGCAGGGGCCGGTGCGCAAAATCCTCCGCCAGGAAGCCCGAGATCGTGCCGGGGATCGAGGCGGAGTTCTGGTTCCCGTAGACGGATTGCGTGCCCGAGGGAAGCTTGCCGTCGTCGAGCCCCAAGCGCCGCTGCAGGTTCTTCAGGATGTACTTGTTCGGCTGGTGCAGGACGTAGAAGTCCGGATCCTCCGGCTTCAGCCCCGCAGCCGCCAGGATGTCGGTGATCAGCCCCGGCACGCGCTTGAGCGTGAAGTTGAACACCTGCGCACCGTCCATGTGCATGGAGGCGGGCTTGTCGGCATCCTCGGCGTCCCGGCGAAGGCCGCTATGCGGGATGAACAGGGCCTTCTCGCCCGACCCGTCGCTGTGGAGCTGGAACACGCTCTCGGTCGCGCGCCGCTCGACCAGGATGGCGGCGCCCGCATCGCCCATGATCGGCGTGATCGAGCGGTCGTCCCGGGCGACCATCCGGCTCGCCACGTCGCCGACGCAGAGCAGGATCCGCTTCAGGCCCGATTCCACGAGGCTGTAGGCGACCGAGAGCCCGTACACGAAGCCGCTGCAGCCGAGCCGCATGTCGAAGCACAGCGTGTCGGTGCGCATGCCGAGCCGGTGCTGCAGGCTGATCGCGGTCGCGGGCGAGCTGTAATCGGGGGTCTGGGTGACCAGGATCAGCCCGTCGAGATCCTCCGGCCGCAGGTCGAGGCCGGCGAGGAGTTGTCGGGCGGAATGCAGGCAGAGGTCGGCCGTCGTCGTGTCGTCGCGCACGACCACGTGGCGCGTGGTGAAGCCCATCGCGCGCTTGAGCCGCTCGGCCTCCTCCGGCGCCATGCCGAGACCGGCCGCCTCCGCGTCGAAGGCCAGCGCCCGGCCGCCGACCGTGGTGACGAGGCCGGCGAGGCCGGCGTTCCGGAAGCGCAGCTCAGCCACGGGCGACCGCGTCCGCCACGTAGTCGAACCAGCCCTGCAGCCGCCGCAGCGGCGAGCGGGTGCTGTCGAGGATGCTCTCGTCGGCGAGCGGCACGTAGCGGCCCACGGTCTTCTCGACCTCGGACTCGGTCTCGAGCAGCAGTTCCACCACCGCGAAGGAATCGATCCGGTCGAACAGATCGTCCTCGGGGCCGAGCGCGCTCAGCTCCGGGCGGCCCCAGGTCTCGATCAGGCGGTCCAGGGTGGTGCGGGCCGCGGCGGCCGCGCCCTCACTCCGCGACGATGTCGATGTAGGCGGTGTCATCCGGTCCTCGGGTCAGTCGATAGTCCTTGCCCTCGGGGCCAGAGCCGAGGAGCGCGAACCCGTTCTCGTCCAGGAAGGTCTCGACCATCCGGTTCTTCGCGCTCGGGCGATACTGGGCCCGGAGCTCCGGATCGGCCTCCTGCTGGCACACGTAGCGCAGAACTTGGCTCTCAATGCGGCGCCCCAGCGCCCGGCAGCTCATCAGGAAGGTCTCGAGCACGCCGTTCCGGACGATGGCGACGCCGACGATGCCCATGTCGCCGAACCGGTCGACCACCCGGGCCGCGTAGACGCTGCCCGCCTGCATCGCGGTGGCGACCTCATCCTCGGTGTAGCGCCGTGTGGTCAGGTTGAACTGGTTGGTCTTGTTGATCAGCTGCGTGACCCGCCGCAGGGCGCCCGGATTGTTGCGGGCGATGTGAACGCGGATCTCCAGGGAGGCCAGGTACGCGTCCATCGAGGCGGCCGAGCGCTGCAGCTCCTGGCGCTGCGCCTCGCCCCGGTACTGGTCGGTCTTGGCCAGATCCTCCGCGGTGACGTTCCGGGCCCGCAGGGAGGCGATGCCGTCGAGGAGGGTGAGCGCCTGCTCGGGCCGCGTCCGGTCGAACAGGTGGCACTCGACCCCGGGGAGCCGGGCGCGCACCTCCTCGATCTCGAACGGGTTGTCGTCGAGGAAGATGAAGCTGTCGAGGCCGAGGTTCAGGGCCGTGGCGAGGTCGCGGATATTCTCGCTCTTCTCGGACCAGTTGCTGCGATAGGCCACGAAATCGTCGAGGCGCAGCGGCATCGCGCGCTGGGCGAAGACGGCGCGGAAATCCTCCTCGTTGTTCTTGGTCACGGCGCAGAGCAGGATGCCGAGGCGCTTCAGGCGCAGCAGCTGGCGCTGGAGCTGGGTGTGGACGATGCCCGGATAGTCGCTGTCGACCTCCAGGTTCTCCACCCCGTCCTCGCCCACGACGCCGCCCCAGAGGGTGTTGTCGGCATCGACCACCACCACCTTGCGGCGGGCCCGCAGCCGGGCCGCGACGGCGTCGGCATAGCGCTCGACCAGCGCGTCCACGGCCGCCGGGGCGTAGGGCATCTGGTACATGTGCCGGTTGCGCTCGCGGAAGGCGTTGGCGAAGCCGAGGATCGCGAGGGTTCCGGCCGCGTCGATGACGCTGACCCGCTCCTGCGACCGGGCGAGATCGAACAGCACTGCGTTGATCCGGGCCAGGGCCTCCAGCTGATCGTGGAGGTCGCTCTCCACCGACGAGACCGGCACGAACGGCACGGTGTTGAGGATGACCGTGCCGGGCGCCCGCGCCAGCCGGGCCGCGACCAGCTCGGCGAGGCCGCGCGCGCGGGCGACGGACGCCTCATCGGGGGCGACGTCGAAGAACCAGCGATGGTCGAGATGCACGACGAGGACGTCGACGGAGGCGGGCCCCGCCAGGACCTGCTCGATCTGTCCGATCGGGAAATGCTCGACCGAGACCGCCGCGAGATCCGCGAGGCGCCCCGCCACCTTCCCGAACGGGTTGGTGACGACGTTTCCGACGAAGCCGATCGAGAGGGCGCGAGCCGTGGTCATCCTCGATACCGGTCTTTGCGGCATCCCGGCGGATGCCTGCCCTCCGGCGAACGACCGGCCCCTTCCTGTGCGTGCGAGCGCCGTCCTCTTGCGAGATCCCCTCTCATAAAGCAAGGGGCTGAACCCGGGATCCGGCCGCACCGACCCCGGGGCAGGGCGCTCGACGAGGAGCTTCGCGATGGACGACACCGATCCGGACGACGGTCCCGCGATGGTGCGCGTCTGGACCGAGGCGCACCAGATCGCCTTCGCGCGCGCCACCGGCGACGTGAACCCGATGCATATGGATGCGCGGGTGGCCCGGCGGACGCTGGCCGGCGAGCGGGTCGTCCACGGCGTCCACGCGGCGCTCTGGGCCCTCGAGACCTGCGCGGCCCTGCACCCGCTCGAACGGCTCGCGACGCTGCAGATGCGGTTCGAGCGCTTCGTGCTGGTCGGAGACCGCACCGAACTGACGATCCACGAGGCGGGCGCGCAACAGATGCGCCTGTCACTGTCGGTGGACGGCATCCGCGCGCTGACGATCCAGGCCGCCTTCGCCGCCGAGCGCCCGCCGGCTCAGCCGGTCGCAGCCGCGCAGGCCGCGATCCCGGCCGAGCCGGTCGTGGTCGATCCGGCGGCGCTCGGCGGCCTGAGCGGGGCGTTCACGCTCCCCGATCCGGGGGCGATCGTCGCCCTGGCGCCGCGTCTCGCCCGCGCCATCGGGCCGAGCCGGGTGGCGGCCCTGGGCAGCCTCTCCACCCTGGTCGGCATGTTCGTGCCGGGGCTGCACTCGATCCTCTCGAAGATCGACGCGACCCTGACCGGCGAGGCCGATGGCGCGAGCCTCGCCTATGCGGTGAAGCGGTTCCAGCCGATGCTCCAGTCGGTGACGATCGCGGCCGACGGACCCGGCCTGACGGCGCGGGTCGAGGGCTTCGTCCGCCCGCGCCCGGTCGAGCAGGAGACCCTGCGGGACCTCGCGGCCCTGGTGCAGCCGGGGGCGTTCTCCGGCGTGTCCGCCCTGATCGTCGGCGGCTCGCGGGGGCTCGGTGCGGCGACGGCCAAGCTGATCGCCGCGGGGGGCGGGGCGGTCTGCATCACCTACGCGTCCGGCGCGGAGGCCGCGGAGGCGGTGGCCCGGGAGATCCGCGACGGCGGCGGGCGCTGCCAGGTCCTCCGGTACGACGCCGCGCGACCGGTCGCCGAGCAGCTCGGATCGCTGGAGCTCGACCCGACCCAGCTCTACCATTTCGCGACGCCCCGCATCTTCCGCCAGAAGCGCGCCCCGTTCGAGCCGGCCTGCTTCGAGGAGATGATGCGGATCTACAATTACGCCTTCTACGCGCTGAGCCAGTTCTGCCTCGGGCGTGGAAACCCGCTGGCCGCCTTCTACCCCTCGACCACCGCCATCGACGAGGCGCCCCGCGACACCCTGGAATACGTGATGGCGAAGACGGCCGGCGAGACGCTGGCGGCCACGATGGCCAGGACGATCCCGAACCTCCGGACCGTGATCGAGCGTCTGCCCCGGGTGCGGACGGATCAGACCGCCACGATCTTCCCCGTTCCCGCAGCCGCCCCGAGCGCCCTGATGCTGCCGATCATCCGGCAGATGTCGTCGCCGCCCTGAGCGGTGCCGGCGTCAGCGCGCCGTCGCAGCCCCCGCCCCCACGGAACTGGACAGCGCGTCGTTGCCGCCCTGGACGCCGGCGGTGCCGAGCGGATTGCCGCGCGTATCGGTGTTGAGGTTGGGATCCTGCTGGACGAGACCACCGGGCGCAGGATCGAAGGGCTGGACCGGATTGTTCGCCTGCAGGCCGCCGCCGAACGGCACCACGAGCCGGCTGGGCCGGATGGAATCCTCGCACAGGCCCTGGCAGATCGGCTCGACCAGGTCGGTCGGCTGGCAGATCGGCCGCATCACGCCCCTGACGCAGGCGCACCGGCAGGCCGCCCAGGCCTCACTCGGCAGCAGCAGGACGGCGCACAGCAAGAAAATCGACCGCATGGCGGATCGCCCCCGGTGAAGCCGCCACAACCCGGCGGTGTCGACATGGTAGCAGGCTCGCAGACGGGCCGCGAGGCTCAGCGGCTGGGATCGGGGCTGCCTTTCCGGATGGCCTTTCCGGATGGCTCGGCCCTCCGGAAGGCGCGCGCGGTCACTCCGCCGCAGCCGCGTCCGGGTGGTCGGCCGGGTCGCCGGTGCTTTCGTCGGCGTCTTCGTCGGTGTCGTCCTCGGCCGGATCGGCCGCGGACCCCCGGTCCGCGGCGGCCGAGAAGAAGTCGCCCTTCCGGACCGCCTCGCCGCTGGTCACCATCATGCTCAGGTAGGTGTTGAGCGTGTTCGGCGCGACGTCGGACAGCCGCTCGGCGATCTCGGCATGCGACAGGCCCTGCGGCCCCGCCGTGCCGAGAAGGGCCTTCAGACGGCCCTTGGCCGAGTTCGCCCGCGGACCCCGGGCGCCGCGCCGGCCGCTCGGCTGGACCGCGGCCCGCTCACCGCCGAATGGCCGCGGCCCCTCCGGAGCGGGATGGGCGGCGATGTCCTCCAGCGGGATGCCCTCCACGATCGCGGTCAGCGCGGCCTCGGCCGTACGGAGCTTCGTCAATTCCTCGGCGAGCCGGTCGTAGTCGTTCTGAAGCGCTGCTCTGCGCGCCCGGACGTCGGCCAGCGCTTTCGTCAGCGTGTTGTCCTCGGTCACCGGACAGCCTCTTGGTCTGATGTCGCTCTCAACGCAGGCCATACGGCATAGGCCTTCCGCGGCGTCAACAGCGCGCGGGCGGCGCGCTCACGACCCGGATCGTTCGCGGCCGACGCGTTGGCCGTTCGGTTGTAAGGCCCACACGCCATGACATAGAAGCTTCGCGACACGTGTCGGCCGGATGCCAGACCCTCCGGATCCGCTTCGAACTCTTCAATCCGGTCATGAATCCGGTCATGACCAAGACCGCAGCTGCCACCAGGGACGACGGATGCCCGGCCGCGGGCTCGACGCGCCGCGCCCCCACCGGCCGCGGGGCGAGCCGGCCGCCAAACACCGCCGCAGGGCATCATATGCACCTCAATATATTCGACAAGGGGGAGAACAATGTCATCGATATCGACCCCCGTGATCAGCAAAATCACGCCGGGAAGATCTATATCAACGGCGACAACAATTACGTTCGCATCGGACGCGGATGCGTCTCCGACAAGGACATGCACATCGTCATCGAATCGCATTGCCGGTTCGATGTCGGCGAGGATGTGCGGCTCTCGATGGCCAACATCTATGTCGGTTCACGTTCGGTGCTGCGCATCGGCGACCGGACGGGTTTCACCGGATTGGTCCATCTCAATCTGATCGAGGCCAAGGCGATCGAGATCGGCACGGATTGCTCGATCGCATCGGGCGTCTGGATGACGACGAGCGATTTCCACTCGATCATCTGCCGCGAGACCGGGGCGCGGCTGAACGCGGCCAAGCCGGTCCGCGTCGGCAATCATGTCTGGATCGCCAATCAGGCCTCGCTCCTGAAGGGTTCCGTGATCGGCGACAACGCGATCATCGGTGCGCACGCGGTCGTCACCGGGACGGTGCCCGCCCATTGCGTGGCCGCCGGCAATCCGGCGCGCGTCGTGCGGGACAATGTGACGTGGCGCGCCGACCTGATCTGAGCGGCCGACCGATCCGGACCGGTGTGGTTTACCCCGCGCGCGCGTTCCGATAGGGCGATGGCCCGCCGAGGCGGTTCCGAGCCGACGCGACGCCCCGCCCTCGACCCAGCCTGCGCGATTCCATGCTCACCCGAGCTCTCAGCCTCGACGAAAGCGGCGCGCCGTCCCGCGCCGAGCCGGCGCTCACCGCGGTGGAGCGCCCGCGAACGGCCCGCCTGGGCCCGTGCAGGTGGGAGAGCCTGGAACCGGGGATGCCGGACGCCGCGGCGGGATGGGTTCCGTGACGCGGCTGAAGGCTCTGTCCCCCCGCATTCCGGTGTCCCGCTGGGTGCGGGCGCGCGGCGCGCCGCTGCTGGCCCGCCTCGCCGGACCCGCCCTGCCGCCGGCCCACGACCTCGCCAGCGCCGAGGCGCAGATCGCCGCCCTCGGCCCCCACCTCGACACCGCCTTCTACGCCACGTGGTACGGCATCACCGCCGATCCCGTCCGCGACTTCCTCGTCCACGGATGGCGCGCGGGCCGCGACCCCCGCCCCGACTTCTC
>NZ_JBBXMX010000025.1:0-56804 GCF_038442355.1 Methylobacterium guangdongense | reverse complement strand
AGCCCGGCCTGCTGCTCCTTGAGGATGCCGATGATCTGCTCTTCGCTGAACCGGCTCTTCTTCATCGTCCGTCTCCTCATCGACGGACCCTAGCTTCAGAACGAGGGCAGAACAGGGGGCAAGGTCACCGCCCGCGAACCCTTTGCAGAGACGCCCGTCCACTGGGGCCGATGGCATGAGCTTCCATGCTGCCGCGCCGGTGAGCTTCCGACGCGTCACAAAAATCCGTCAAGTGATGCCATGGCGGGAGAACTGGCCGTCGGCTCCGTGCCGAAGCCCGCGCCGACCCGGCCCCGATCCTCATTCTGAGCCCACCGCAATTCAAAGGTAGGTCCGCCGGCATACTTCAGCGAATTGCTTCGGTCCGAACTGACGACGTCCAACGTCATGAGGCCTTATCTGCCTTTTTTAGTATTTGGGCAGCAATGCCTGAACTCTGTATCCGGCGCTACGTTTATCAAGGTAATTGGCGATACCGAGATCGAACAAGTTGAGGAGGCAAGGCATCGTAATGCCACCATTCAATGGACAGTGGCTCGAAACCCGCTTTCCTCATGACATCACGCAAAAGTCTTCTGTCTACAACCTGATGCCTTGTAAGCTGGCCTGATTTGAGAAGTTCTGTCTCACGACGCGGCTCGGCGCGAGCAGTGAAGGAGTCGAAATCCGTCCCCATATCGAGCGCTTTTCCTTGCCTATCGACGATCGAGAGATCGACGGCAAAACCGAAGCTGTGGATCGATCCTTTGCGTGGGTCGGCAACATATCGAGCGCGATCCGTGCCTTTGACGATATTCCAGATCGTTTTCTGTTGGCTGACCGTTCGAAGGGCGTCAAAAATGACCAATCTGTATCCCGGGCGCCTGGACTCTAATAGTCGCGATGCGTTCTTAAGTTTTGCTGCCGCGATCTGGTGGAGGCAGACATAGTCGATACCCTGTTCGAATGCGGTTCCCGCAAAATTCGACGTGGTTGCATAACGTTTGTCGATCACCAGATTATCGGCACTCGTCAACATTACCAGGCCGTAGCACGGCGAAGGAAGTTCTGAACTACCCGCGGCTACGGCATCGCGGCGTGCAAATCCAGCAGCCAAGCAAAGACTTAGCAGCGTAAGGCGCAAAGCTCCTGCGCGTGTCAAGGACGGATCTCCAAACGACAAGTCTGAGAAATCAGTCTACTACAATTGACATCCACCATGAGTACGTCACTATCTATATAACGTCGAGAAAAATTGACAGATCGCGTCGCGCAGGCTTTGGCGTTCAGGTCGATCGAATAGGTGGACCGATCATTGACTTCGTTCACTATACCGGCGCTTCGTAGAGTATGGTTTTCCCGCAGATCAAGGATCCCGCTTCTCCACTCGGCGGAGGCGGTTCCGCGGCTTTCGAGTGGCCTCCCTCCGATTCGCGAGAGTTTACTGATGGCATGGGGCCGTCCGTCCGGAATGTATCTTACACCCCGATCCGTTGTATTGCTGTCAAAATCGAAAATCTCGCCTTTGCGGGTCATATAGATTTGAAAATGCAACGTACGCTGCGGGATGAGTTGACGTGCGTCGCTCCCATTCGAGCATCCGATCGTCCGGTCGATGTGCAGTCGTATGCCACGAGGCATGTCGCCGGCTGTAGCGGATGAAAGACAGAGGAGAGGTCCCAATGTTGCCACACTCCCAATATTCCGCAAATTCTGTCTGAAAATGCCATATTTCATGACGCCCTGCATCCAAACGATTTGATTGACTTTAAGTCAATACCGTAGGCCCAAATCTTTGAAAATCACAAATCGTGATTTGACTGGACGTTATAAACAATCTGCACTCATCAGCTTCGGCCGGACATGAGCAAACTTAGCCTTCTTTCTCCGACCTAGCCGTCCAAAAACAGCAGAAATAAATTTTTAACATTAGCCTTCCGGTATATTCCGTCTAAAACATGCCGCCCCGCCCCAGAAAATATCTTCAGCACATCGCCCGCAAGGCAGTCCCGTTACGGTGGATGGCAGATCATCCCGGCGATGCAGTCAGCGTGAACTCGTTCTAATCGCTCGAGCGACGACCTTGCCGAGGGTCTCGTACCCGACTTGGCTTAGATGCAAATGGTCAGCCAAATAATTCGGGCAGGATGGCTCAAAATTGCAGGTTATGAGACTGTCGACGTTCAACACCCGCACGTTTGTCGAGCGCTCCAAGTATTCTCTAACAAGTGTATTCGTCTGCTGACGGTTATCGTTTTGGTACGAAAAATCGTCCCCCTGCGGCAGGACCTGAATCAGGATGCGGTTCGCCTTCGGCCAGATGTCCCGGACCCTCCCTGCAACCGCCTCGATCCCGGCTGCTATGGCGCAGGCGCTATTGTTCGCCCGCAAATTATTGGCGCCGATGAGAATCACGGCAGTTTTTGGGTTCAGCGCCGGAAGTTGCGGCGCTTGCAGTCGCCAAAGCAGGTTCTCGGTTCGGTCCAAGCCGACGCCGAAATTGAAAAACCTGGGGCTAAGGGCTGCCTCCCTCAGTGATTTGTCCGGCCAGAATTGGACAAGCGAATCGCCCACGAACACCACATCTTGTGGTCCTGGGAGGTTTGCCATCTTTTGATTAAAGATGTCGATCTGAACCGGCCGAGACGGCATTTTGGGGATAGAAGTTTCTTCCCCGTCGCATGAAGTCGCATGCGCCGGTGATTGTGCAACCGAAAGCATGCTGAAAACAAATTGCAGCAACCAAATTTTTGATCTCGGGGATCTAAATACTCTCATCGAACCACCTCCAAATAATTCACCTCAAATTTCCAACTACACAGGCCAACAATGTCTATTTTTCAAGTAGTCCGACTTCCATCGTAAAAATTCTATAATATCGATTGCGTCGACTTCATACACTGTTATAATACTCATTGCTCAGATTAGTGAAGATTTGCTCCCTGTTGATTTCCAGACTTGACATAACAGTAGCTGACGACGACGCCGCGGCTCTGCAGAAAGATACCGGGATTGCTGCTGGACCACTGGTTATTTATGAGGCAGGTCGAGTTTTTGCGCACGAAGGTGATCGTGTTGATATATTTGCCCTCACTGGACGCTTCCCACACCGCGCGGCCTCGACTCGCGCTCCACCTCACTAAGTGTCCCATCTTATCGCTGGACCAGACACCTAGCGGGATCTCCAAGCCGCCACCTTCAGCTGTATAGATATAGACCGTCCCCTTGGTGCCAAAGTAAACGCTCATCCCGCTCAGCGTTTCGACGTCAGTGCATTCTCCGGTGCTTGTCCGACATATGCGCGCCAACGTCTTGAGCTTCGCGACGATCGTGTTCCCAGTAAAACCTTCCGCGGCCAGCGCGTGAGGGGAGATCGTGAGGGCGGCCAGTGCCATAACCGCACGGATACTGCTCAGCATGGTGCACCGTGAAGTGTGGAAGACGGCATTGCATGCCGAGCGAGATTCTCTGGTCGCAAGCCGGCGCAAACGGGCCATCCCGTGTTTGGTTACAATGGAGGACGGCGAGGATCCACCCGCACCGGGCATTCCATCAGTCGTTGCAGAGTCCCTCACAGATCACGCGGCAAGCGCGGCGGGTGCCTAAGCTGCAGCCAGCACCTCGAAGCGCGCACGCATCGAAGCTCTCCTTATTCCGGCATCCCGGAGGATACGGATCGCTGTCGGCCAAATGCCGATAGGGCGTCATGGGCGGAGGAGAGGTCGACGTAGAGGCGACATAGGGTGAGGCCGCGGCCGTTGCGATCGACAAGCACAGAAGGATGGGCGCGAAGATGGTCGTTTTGAAATCTCTCATTCTCCCCTCCGATTGACGCGTTTTCCACCGATCCGGCGGCCACCGGCTTTTGCAGGAAATTTGATTGTGACACAGGCTATCGCATGGCGGCGGCAAAGGGTAGTCGGAATGGCAGCCCTGGGGAGGATTGACATAAGCAAATCGTCAACATCCCGCGGTAATTGGCAATTTCGAGAGTCGATGTGGTTTCGAAGTCACGCCGTGATCGGTATAATCTGCCGGATCGGCCTATCGTGCGAGCGGTGCAGCTTGAAATTTTTTGGACATGAGGCTACGCGCCCAACAAGTGATGCTGGAATTTATTCCCAGTCGGCCGCAGGAATTAGAGCCAATCATTCGGAATTTTTTACTAATATCGTTCGGCTGATCCTTGCTATCACCTTACTTATTTGGCTTGAAGACCCGCCGGCTGCTCTCGCGCAGTCGATCAATTGGACGCGATCGGACGTGTCGGACCCGACTGGGCCTCCAAAGAGGGCTCTGATCGTGGTCTCCAACGGCTCGAATCGCGAACTGGCCGCTCGTTTGGAGGACAACGCCAGGCAATACGGAAAATTGCTGGTCGATCTCGGTTTCGACGCGCTGACCATCGGCCCGCAATCCCGGCCGATCCTGGACCAGTCGATCCGAAAGAGTGCGGCCGACGTGCCAGCCGGAGCCGCGGTCGCCGTCCTCGTCACCGGCCTAGTCCTTGCGCGCGACGACGACCTGTTCATCCTGCCCTCCGATGTCTCGGCCGAGGTTGCGAACGGGCAGGCCACCATCGATGCCGAGACGATCCGACTTTCCTTTGTGTTTCGTCGGTTGGCGGCTGCCGCGCCGAAGGAGATCGTTGCGGTGCTCGACGATTGCAGTGCGACGGCCGAGCTGTTCGATCATGGCACCCAGCTCGCGGGCGTACCAGTCAGCGTCCTATGTCTCAAGAAGACGGGTTCCCCGCCGGGAACAGACCCCGTCGAACGGGTGATGAGCGCAATGAAGGAGGAAGGTCTTACCTTCGAACAGTTCGCGAACAAGCTTCGAAGCAGTGCGCGGGACGGTTCGCTGGACGTCTTCACAAGCAGGGCTCTCTCGACATCGTTCCACTTCTTTGATCCGCATCGCTTCGACAGGCTCGACAGCCCTTGCAACAGGATCGCGGTCGGTGCGAGCGCAGCCCGGGCTCGAACGGCGAGCTTGGCGGGACCGATCGAAGCCTGTTCCACGGCCATGCGGCGATGGCCCTACGTCCCAAGCTTCCGCGCGAAACGCGACGCGGGCTTGGAGCAGCGGGTCTTCCAGAACAGCGTAAAGCTCTGCGAAGTCGCGAAATCCAGGGACGGTTACAAGTCGAACTACCCATCCGGCCGCTACATAAGGGAGGCTACGGCTTTCCTGGAGGCCTGCCGTCCGCCGAGGCCAGAGACTTCGAGTCGGCCTTCCTATCATCCGCCGCCGCCGCCGCCGCCGCCACATCCTTCGCACTGTTTTCTCTTCAACGGCGTCAGGAGATGCGAGTAGCGGCACCTCAATCGCCAGGCATCGGCTTCCGAGCGGCGAGGCGATCGAGGGACGCCAAGGAATGGTGTGCTGCGGCAATTTCGCAACTCCGCGCCCGAACCGAACGAGCCTCCCTTGACAGGTTGGGCGGTGATGATTGCTGCGGCATTCCACCCCCGACCCTAGCCACACCATCTCGGGAAACTTCCCTCATGATCTTGATGCTGTTGCATCGAGAAATCAGTCGCAGCACGTTTTGAATTTGGCATGCACAGTTTATGGCGAGGACCGGAGCGAAAGCGGTAGTTTTCTAAGCTTGACCGCGAAGCGCTGCGATGCGCAGTCTCGGACGGAATGGGAGTTTCGGGTCTGTGGCTGCGCAATTTTTTGTCCGTTCACAGACGCTGCGAGGCATCGCGCTCGTCGAGATCGATGGCCAGCCGGTCATCGAGCGCCACAAGCTGCTCGCCAGCCTCATCCAAGAGCGTTACGGGCGGGATGCCGCCGGCCTCCTGGCCGAGCCGAGGCTGACGCGGGGCAACGGCGTCGCGGAATCGCGGATCGATTGGTACTGCAATTTCGATGGCGTGGTGCGGCCCCTCGACGATCTCGATCCGGGTTCGGCCGCCGCCGTAAAGCGGACCCTCGGCGAACGCGCGAAGGCCATCGTCGCGCTTTCATCCGATCCCGCACTCGGGCCTTTTCTCGCAGCCTCGCTGAACATCCCCTCCGTCGACTCCATCGTCAGCGTCGGCGGCGAGCCGGTCCTCGTAGGATGGGGAACTCTTCCCATCGCGGTGCTCCAGGACAGGGAAGCGCGCCAGCGGCTCTATGCCTCCGGGCTAGCGCCCTTCACGCCCGGCATCGGGATGCCGCCGATTTCACGTCCCGAATGGCGGCAAGCCTTCCCGGAATCGGAGCCCGCGATCGCCGAGACCGGCCTGGGCCTGCCGCGCCGCGCCGTGCGCGCCAAGTCCGTCGGCTCGATCAGGGCGCCCCTGGTGGCCACGATCCTCGCCGGGATCGTGACCGTCGTGCTGCTGATCCCCGGTGTCCTGCGCTATCCCAACCGAGAGGGGGCACCGGGTGCCAAGCGAGAGATGGCGCAGGCGATCCTCGAGTCGCTGCGCAAGCGGTCGGCGGACCTAAAGGCTCTCCTCGGGCGCGAATGCAACGATCTGCGGGCGGGCCTCGGCAGCGTGATCGGGCCGGCCCCCCGGGACGTTCAGGTCGCGCCGCCTGCCGGGCCGTCCGCCGCGACCACCCCAGGCAGCGCCGCCGCCGTGCCGCCACCGACGGAAGCGCCCCCTGTGCCGCCGCTCATCGCCGCGCCGCCGCCGACCAGCCCGACGGACCTGCCCTCCAGGGCGGCTCGCGGCGTCGCGCTCGTCCTGCGGGACAACTCGCAGGGGACCGGGTTCTTTATTGCTCCGGACCTCGTCGTGACCAACCGACACGTCACCGAAGGTGGCCAGGGGACGGTCTATGTGGCGTCGAAATATGTCGGCGTCACGCCCGCCCGGATCGTCGCCGAAAGCGGCAACGGAGAGTTGGACGATTTCACCCTGCTCCGGGTCGCGCCGCAGACCAGCGTACTTCCCTTTACCCTCACGAGCAGCGCGCCGCAGCTTCAGCCCGTGGTGGCGAGCGGCTTCCCGGAGCTCCATCAGGGTACGAACCCGGCCTTTGCCCGGGCCATGGAGGGTGACCGCTCGGCGCTTCAGGAGGTTTCACCCACCGATACCCGCGGCGACATCAACACGACTCAGCGGCAGAACGACACCATGACGCTAGTGATCCACTCTGCCGTCATCTCACCGGGCAACAGTGGCGGCCCGCTGATCGACTACTGCGGCCGGGTGGTTGGAGTGAACACCTTCGTGCGGGTGGACAGAGAGATGCCGGTCTCCGCCTTCTACGCGCTGGGCGCCGCCGGGCTGCGGCGGTTCCTCATTGCCAACGGCGTGTCGATCCCGATCGACGAGAGCCCGTGCCAGCCGACCACCACGGCGGCCGCGACGTCGCCTTCGCCACGTGCCGCCCCTGCGGCACCCGCCCCGCGCGGAGACGCGCGTCCCCCCGCCCGGCCGACGCCGTAACGGGATTGGGCCATGAGCGAAACCACCGCAATCGCGATCACGCGCCGGACCGGTCTCGAACTGGTCGATCCGAAGTTGCGCACCCAATACGACCAGATGATCGCGGAGATCGCCGCCCGGCTATCCCCCGATCATGCCTTTATCTTCTCGCGGCCGGAACAATCCCTCGGCGGGGACAGCGATCAGACCGCGTGGTTCGTCGACGGCGTCGGCGAAACTTCGCAGCTTCGGGATCTTCCGCTCGAGCGGCGGGATCCTATCGAGCGCCGTCTCGCCCAGATCGAAGACGACATCCGCAAGCTCGCAGAGGAGCTGAAATCGGCGGGGCCGTTCTCAGCCGATCTGGGCCGGTTGATTGAGAAAGCCCTGGAGCGCCCACTCGGCGAGCCTGTTTGGGTCGTGGACGGCCGGCCGGTGCTCGTGAATTGGGGCCTGCGGGTTGCGGGCGACCGCGCCCCGCTTCAGGTCGCCCCGGGGCTGGTGACCGTCGCGGGCAGCCGCACCGCGACAGCTGCGACAGCTGCGACGGCAACCGAGGCGGCCCCGGCTTCCGGTGAGAGGGCCGGGGCCCCCCAAGCACCTCCGCCGCCACGCGCCGTTGGGCGGTCCCGCAACGTCGCCGGCTCGCTGCTCTGGCTGCTCTTCGCGGCGCTGCTTCTAATCTGCGGCGACCTGTTGCTGCGCGCCTGCGCCTTGGCCGTGCCGGCCTGGGCTCCGTTCCTCCAGACGCTGCTGCCGAACGGGTGCCGAGTAGACGAGGCCGGTCCCCAGACCGAAATGCGCCTCGAATTCAACCGGATTCAGAACGAGATCGAGGCCGACCAGCGTTCGCTCGTCCTCAAGGCGGCGAATTGCCCGGCCTCGTGTCCAATTCCCCCCCGGCCCGACAGGCATACCGAAGTGGCGCCGCCCCCGCCCCCCCCGCCCCACGAGGAGGTCTGCTCGCCGGTGGAACTTCCATCGACCGCCGATCGCGGGGAGCTGGAGCTCGATTTGAAGTGGGCTGGTTCGTCCGATCTCGATCTCAGTATCGTCTGTCCTGACGGTGTGCAGGTCAGCTATGTCGAACCAAAGTTTGGGTGTGGGGCCAGGCACAACGTCGACATGAATGACGGCGAACACGATTCACTCTCGCCTGTCGAGCACATCATCTGGGCCAATGTCGCCCAGGCTCCGGCCGGGCGATATACGGCGGTCGTGACCCCCTTCGCTAAGAGAGCATCGACTGCCGCACGTATCCCCTTCGACGTATATCTCACTTATCGGGGCCGAGTGATCGAGCAACGGTCCGGGGTCGCCACGAAGTTCGGGAGTAGTGAGAGAATCAGGATGTTCACCTTCGACCTTCCGCTCGCAGAGCGTCCATCTGACACCGCGCCCGTCACGGAGGGGCGCACACCTTCAGGGCAGCCCTGTCGGATCGGCAGCGCCGGCGGAGCGTCGATAGAGAGGGCGCCGGCTCCCGTGCCCGGCCCGAAGCCCTGAGGAGTGCATGTTCGCCAAGCTGATTGATCCGTCGAGCGCCGCCGTGCGCCTCACGCCCTACAGCGGCGTGCAGTTCCTTACCTATGCCCTGCGCGCCGAGGAGGCCGGACGCATGTCCCGCCGCTTCATCGAGCGGCCGGTGGACAGCGCACCGCTGGTCAATGGCAAGATTCCCTACCAGCTCATCCCGGCCTGGGACGAGAACGACCCGCGCAACGGCATTGAGGTAAGCGCCCGGCCATCGGATAAGGAGTATACCGTCTCCGAGCGCGCCGCCCTTGAGATATTCATGGAGAAGTGGGTGCCGGTGCCCATGCTCCGGGTGAAGATCGATCCGGATGGCCGCGCGGAGTTCGACCTCGGTCCGACCAACTGGGCTCGCGCGCGGATTGTCGAGATCGTCGACCGGGCGCCGGACGATCCCGTTAGCCATTACGTGACCTTTGCCATCGACACGGAGCTGCGCGACCGGCGCACCAACCGTCCCTATACGTCGCCCAGCCCGGATGATGCCGAGGCCGAGCACGAGTTCCGCTTCGCGCACAAGTACCGCGATATTGCCTGGTATCTTGGCGCGGCCCTAGGCGGCGAGGACGGCGAGGCGCTCGCGCAATTCCAGAAATGGGTGCCTGCCTGGCTCCTGGAGATGTTCCGCGAGTTCAAGCAGGCGCAGCGGCCAGGCCGGCCCCTGCGGGAGAACGAGGACGACCCCGTCCTCGAGCACATTGCCCGCTACCTCGTCTTTCTCGAATACCTGTCGCAGACCATCGAGCCCCGGGTCGTGCGGATGCTCGATACAGTGTCGGACGCGCCCGTCATTCAGCCGATCGCCGTCGATCTGATCCTCGACGTGGGCAACAGCCGCACCTGCGGCATCTGCATCGAGTCCCGGCCGAACGACAACCGCGTCGATCTCAACAACTCCTTCGTTATGCACCTGCGCGACCTGAGCGAACCGGAGAGGGTCTACTCCGACCCGTTCGAAAGCCACGTCGAGCTCGCCCAGGCCCGGTTCGGCCGCGACCACCTTTCGGTCCATTCCGGCGTGAGCCGTGCGTTCTTTTGGCCGAGCCCCGTGCGGGTCGGCCCGGAGGCGGCGCGCTTCCGGCAATCGGCCCACGGCAACGAGGTCGTCACCGGCCTGTCCAGCCCGAAGCGCTATCTATGCGATACTGGTGCGCTGCAGCAGGAATGGCGCTTCGCGGAGCGCGACTACGACCCCTACGACACGGGACGGAAGTCCAGCCCGTTGATCGACAAGGCCATCCGGCAATTCGTCAATAGCCGCGGCGACGTCATTGAGCAGCTGGAATATGATCGGCGGAGATACAACCTCAAGGTCCGCAGCGACGACAGGGTCGGGGCGCAGCACCTGTCGTTCTCACGCTCCTCCTTTTTTACCTTCATGGTCGCCGAGATCATCTGGCAGGCCATCGTGATGATCAACGATGCGGCGGTGCGGGAAGACCGGGCGCCCCGCGATGCGCCGCGGCGGCTGCGGCGCATCATCCTCACCCTTCCCCCCGCCATGCCGGTGCAGGAGCAGCGGCTTCTGCGCTCGCGCGCCGAAGGTGCGGTAAAACTGATCTGGAAGTTGATGGGATGGTGGGAGAAGCCTCCACGCGGAGTTTTCCCGCCGGTTGTGCATGTCGCCTGGGACGAGGCGAGTTGTGTGCAATTAGTATACCTGTACGGTGAGATCACGCAGAAGCTCGGCGGCTCGATCCGCGGCTTCATGGATCTGATCGGCCGGCCGCGATGCTTCGCCGAGCCGGAAAAGTCGCCGGCGCCGGAAGCCGTCGAGGAACGCTCAGTTCGGATCGCCTCCATCGACATCGGCGGCGGGACCAGCGACTTGATGATCACGACCTACTATCAGGAGGCCAACACCCTTCTGAGACCGGTCCAGAACTTCCGCGAGGGTTTCCGGATCGCCGGCGACGACCTGTTGAAGCAGGTCATCGAACGACTCGTGCTGCCCGCCATTGAAGGCCATCTGCGCGATGCGGGGATGGAGGATCCCCGCCGCCTCTTCAACGAGCTGTTCGGGGGCGATCGAGCCAACATGTCTGAGCTGGAGAAGCACAAGCGCCGGCAGTTCGTGCGCCGGGTGTTGGAGCCGATCGGCCTCGCTATGCTGGGCGACGCCGCCGAACACTCGATGACCGAGGAGCAGGCGAGTACCCAGCGCAGCTTCGCAGACTTCTTTCCGACACCAATGGGCCGAAAGAAGGAGAGCGGCATGCCGGCGAAAGCGCTCTTGGACTTCATCGAGGCCCCAGCCCATGCCGCCGGAGCCGCAAACTTCAGACTTGCCGACTGTGTCTTCGTCAGCGACTCCAAGGTAATTCGCCAAGCCGTCAATGCGGTGCTTGGGGACGTCTTCGATAATCTCTGCGAGTTGATTCACGAGTTCGACCCAGACGTAGTGCTGCTGACCGGTCGCCCCTCGCGACTGCCGGCCGTCATCGACCTGCTGGCGAACCGTCTCGCGGTCACGCCCGACCGGGTGGTGCCAATGCATCTCTACCAGGCGGGCAACTGGTACCCGTTCCGCGACCGGGACACCCGCCGGATCGGCGACCCCAAGACCACGACGGTGGTGGGGGCGATGCTTTGCGCGCTGGCAGAGAACCAGCAGCTCACCAACTTCGCCCTTGAAACCGGGCGGATGGGACTGCGCTCCACCGCAAAGTACATCGGCAAGCTCGACGGCAACAACCGGATCGAGAGCGGGGACGTCTATTTCGACGACGTCGACCTCGACGCCAAGGGCGCAGCCGGCCAGGAGGCAAAATTCCGCTACTATGCGCGGATGCGAATAGGCTACCGCCAGTTGCCGCTGGAACGCTGGATCGCCACCCCACTCTACCGCCTGCGACTTCATGCCGGCATCGACAACGCGCAGTTCCGCACGCCCATCACCGTCACGATCCAACGCCGTGAAGGCGACCGGCCCGACGAGGATCAACCCGACGCGCTCATCCAGACGGAATCGATGAAAGAGGATTTTGAGATCGCCGACGCGATGGACCTGTCCGGCAAGGACGCGAAACCGAAGATGGATTTCTCCCTCGACACCATGGATCGCGAGCAAGGCTACTGGCTCGATACCGGCGTGCTCGGGCTCGGGTGATGGGCGCGGAGAGATGGTGAACGTGACGTCCGAATCCCTCATCGCGGCCTGTCAGTCCGTTACGTCGCTCAGCCGCGAGGCCGAGGCATGGCTCGAGGACGCTCGCAACGCCGAGCGGATCGGCCCTGAGCGCGCCATACTAGCGCGCTCGATGCGCAAACTGGGCATCAAGGCGCAACGCTTGGAAGCCGCCGCCGGCCGCTCCATGAGCGTGGCAGTCTTCGGCCCGAGCCAAGTCGGCAAGTCCTACCTTGTCAGCGTCATTGCGAGCCCGGAGGGCGGGGCGGCTCTTGAAGCTCGCTTCGACGGACTCGATCCGATCGACTTTCTCCAAAACATCAATCCGGCCGGCGAGAAGGAGTCGACCGGCCTCGTGACCCGCTTCACGACGCAGAGGGCCGCGAAGCCGACGCCCCCGGGCTTCCCGGTCTCGTTGCGGCTCCTCAGCGAACTCGACATCATCAAGATCCTTGGAAACACCTATTTCAACGAGGGCGATCAGACCAAGGAGGACGTCCCCTCCGCCGACGAGTTGCAGAAGACGGTCGAGTCCCTCTCCGCGGTTGCACGGTCCGACAGCGGGCTGACGGTCGACGACATCATCGACCTGCAGGACTATTTCCAAAAGCATTTCGTCGGCAACCGACTGATCGACATCGTCTCGAACTATTGGAAAGACGTCGAGCGCCTCGCGCCTAAGCTCGACCTCGAAGGACGCGCCAAACTGTTCGGTTGGCTTTGGGGCCGGCACGAGAAATTCACTTGGCTCTACAAGGCCCTGACCTCGGCGATCGAGCGCCTCGGTCGCGCCTCCGACGCCTACGCGCCGATCGGGGCGCTGCTGCCCCGCGAGACCAGCGTCATCGATGTTGCGACTTTGGGCAAGCTCGGGCTCCAGGATGTGGCATCGATCGAATTGCAGAATGCGGCGGGCGGCAAGATCTCGCTGCCCCGCGCCCTAGCGACTGCGCTGATTGCGGAGCTTCGCATCGAGATGGCGCAGCAGCCACGGGCGATGTTCGCCCATACCGATCTGCTCGACTTTCCCGGCGCCCGCAGCCGCCAGAAATTTCATCTGGCCTCCTACCTATCGGAGAACGAGTCGGGCCTTAAGGAAACGTTCCTGCGCGGGAAAGTTGCCTATCTCTTCGACCGCTACGTGGCTGAGCAGGAGCTGACCGCGATGATGCTGTGCGTGCGCCCCTCCGCCCAGGAGGTCGTCACGCTGCCGGACATGATTGATGAATGGATCGGCGATACCCATGGCCGCACCCCGCAGGCGCGTCTCGGCCGCCCGGTCGGGCTGTTCTTCGTGCTGACGTGGTTCGACACCCACTTCATCGACAAGGCCGGCGACACGGCCTCGCCCTCTGGACGGTTCAAGGCTCGTATGGAGGCGTCCCTGCTGGGCTTCTTCGGCAAGGCCCATAGCTGGCCGCACGAGTGGACCCCCGGGAAACCCTTCGCGAACGCCTACTGGTTCCGTAATCCCAATTACCCGGCTCCCTCGATCATCCGCTACGACGGCCGGCGCGAGGTCGAGGTTCTGCCGGATATGAAGCCGCGCATCGACGAGCTGCGCGAGGGATTCCTCTCGATCCCCGAGGCAGGGCAGCACTTCACCGAGCCGGCCCGAGCCTTCGACGAGGGGCTCAGGCTCAACGACGGCGGAGCGGGATACATTGTCGAGAACCTAGAACACGTCTGCCGTCCTGATCTGAAGGAGAAGCAGGTCCTGTCCGCCCTGTCGGAGGTCGGCCGCGACATGGTCGCCCTGATCGAGCGCTTCCACGTTCCCCTCGACGTGGGGACCCGGCTAACCGCACGCCGGGAGGTAGCCAGCAGGGTGTTTGATACTCTCGAGGTCGCGATCAACCGGGGAACCTTCGCGACCTTCCTGCGCCTCCTGATGGTAGATACGACCGAGATGTCGGAGCTGATCTACGCAGCCCTGCGCGCGGGCATTTCGGCGCCGGACGGCGCCGTGGCCCGGCCCGCGGCGTCCGGGGTCATCCGGCCCGGAGCCTCCCGCGCGCCCCGGCTCGAGGTGCCGGTGCGGCAGCGGGCGGAACACCAGCTCGCCCAGCACGCCATCGACGCCTTCGTCGCGCGTCTCCGGCGGCTCGCGGAGAACGAGATCGTCTCACGCACCACCCACGTGCCTCGGGAGGAAACCAAGGAGATCGTCGACGAGATCATCGGGCTCGTGCGCCGCACGAAACTGCAGGATCGGTTGGCTGAGCGCATCGCCGAGCATGTCAACGGCTCCCATCCGGAACCGGAGAACGCCGCACGCATCGCGCTGGTGGTCTGCGCCGAGATCAACCGCATCGTCGGCGACTTCGGCTTCGGCAAGGCTCCGGCGGACCGGCGGCCGGACATCGACGGGGAGTCCAAAGCATTCGAGCCCCGCCCGGTCACCTTCGACGCGAAGGGGCTCGGCACACAGGCGAAGCCATTCGCGAGTCAGTACGCGAGCGCTTGGTTCGCCGGCTTCTACAAGATTGTGGAGGACAACGCGACGAGCGCCGAGGGCATCCAGGTCGATCTTGGCCAGAACGACAGGCTCAAGGCAATCATCGATGGGCTACGGGTGGAGGCGAAGTAGCGGCGCATGGCTCTAAGGGTTTGGGAAGACAACGAGAGCATCGGCTTCGCGCGAATAGACCTCGGTCGGCGGGTGCCGACGCCCGTGCGGCTGTCGTTCCAACGCGTCGAGGACGAGCCGCGCCACCTCGGCAAGGAAGGCTGGCAGCCCGAGATCGCATGGCTCGAAGTCCACGAGGTCGAGACGAACGGCGAGACGAGCATCGCCCGCGTCGGCCCCATGGTCGTGAGCCGAATTGGCGAGTTCGAGCGGATCGAGATCGTGGCAGACGGCATCGGCGAACTCGGCACCGTCAGCTGGCCCGAGATGGCCCGGCCCGCGTTCGATCTCATGTACGGGCGCGAGTTGTGGAATGCACGTCCGGCCGCCGCCACCGTCACGACCGCTGGGCCGCCGTCCCCACCGCTGCCATCAGTGCCGCCACCGCCCAAGCCGAAACCACCGTCTGTCATTCCGCCGGCGCCCTCGTCCGAGCCGGGTATCACCCAGCCGCCCCCCAGGGTGCGGTCGCTCCTGCCGCTCTGGGTCGGCCTCGTTGTCGTCGCAGCGGCCGGCGCAGCCGCGTCCTTGCAAGTCAGCGGCACCATCGATCTCTGCGGAATGGCGGGCATCGCCGGTTGCCCGCATGGCCGCTCGACTGTCACCCCCGGTCCGGCCCCCGCGCCACCGCCGCAATTGACTGGGCCGGACGCTGAAAGTCAGCTCACCGCTCTCATCAACGGCTCGGCGACAGACGCACAGTTCGTCGAAATGGGCCGGAAGGCCCTTGCAGCCGGCTACTCGATCATCGCCCTCCGGGCCTTCGAGCAGGTCGTTGATCCGAAGCAGAACGAAGAGGCTGCCTTCCAGATCGGACGAATCTACGATCCACTCGTCACCGAGCCAGTCTACTCATCCGTTCCGAACCGCCGTCCGGAGCGGGCATCACCTTACTACGGCTACTGCAAGCGGACCTCGCCCCGCTGCGCGGAGGCCCTGAACCGACTGTGCGGCGCCTATCCCGATCTCAAGCGCACGAACGTGAAGTTTGCTGATGAGTGCAGGAACTGATCATGACCGGTGGATCGCGAAAAACGTCGGCGTCTGCGGGTGCGATCCTCCTGGCCGCCTTCGTCATGGCAACGTCGCCTCTGGCACGCGCCGCGGACGCGACGATCCGCGAGCCTGTCGCCCGTGCGACCGGACGGCCAAATCGGGTCGGCATCCTCATCATCGGCGACAATCCGGCGCAACTCGCCCGCGTGGCTCGGGCTAGCGAAGATGCGGGCGCGATCGGCAAGCGGCTGAACGAACTCGGCTTCACGACAGTCACCATCAGTTCGGCCAATCGGCCCGATCTGGACCGCCAGCTCCGCGAGGCCGCCGGAAAGATTGGAACGGGCGACGACGTCGCCGTCTTCGCCCTCGGCCGTTTCGTCTCCGGAAGAGACGAGGTGTGGATCGTGCCCGGCGATGCGCCGCCGGAAGTCGAGACGCAGCTCAGCTCGCTTCCCACCGAGGCGTTGCGCCTCAGCGACACCCTCCGGCGGCTTTCCCGGGCCGGGCCAAGAACCCTGTCGGTGATCGTGGACGAGTGCAGCCCCACCGCCAATGAGCCCTGCGCGATTAACACGGTCGCCCGAGCGGCGAGCGCCGCCGCCGATGTCGGTATCGTCGCCACCAGCCGCATCACCGCCCCTCCGGCCGACGGTCGCCCCCTGGCTTGGCGGCCCTCGGCCAGTGACGCGATCCTGAATGCCATGACGGTCGAGGGCGCGGATTTTCTGAGCTTCTACGAGCGGCTGCAGAAGCAGCTTGTCGGCAGCAACTTGAACGTGACGCCGACGCTCGCCCTGTCGAACACCTTCGCGTTCTGGCCGTCGAACCTCTTCGAACAGATGCAGATCCCCTGTAACGTCGTTGACGCGACGCTGACGATCGAGCAGATCCGCGAGACCGATACCGAGGCGCTCGTTCAAAGCTGCCGGACGGCGACGCAGACTTGGTCCTACGCCGAGATCTTCAAGACGAAGCTCGCGGTCGCCCTCGAGCAGGCGGCCGTGAAGGCAGTCTCGCGGGCCTGCAACGATCTCCCAAAGGCGCGCGCCTTCCTAACCGTTTATCCAGCGAGCCGCTGGCGGGGGCCGATCGAAAGCCAGGTCATTGAATGTGACGCTAGGGACGAGGCGAAGCACCGCGTCGAGCGTCAGCAAGCCGTGACCCAGGTGACCTCCGAGATCGAGCGGCTGGTCCAGTCAAACGCCTCGGCGGGCGAACTCCGTGCGGCCGGCCTCGCAGCCCTCGCGGTCGATGCTGGTCCGGCCGCCTTCCGCGCCTTCGACGAGATCGATTGGCGCTCGGACGAGGAGGCCTCGTGGCGCATGGGCCGGTTCTACGATCCGACCGTCGCAGACAAGGTCCTGCGGTCCGCAGTGCCAAGGCCCGATGTGGCCCGGGCCGGCTCCTACTACAGTGCGTGGCGCGACCGCTCGCCGCGCCAGCGCGAAGCGCTCGACAAGCTCTGCCGTGAGCACCAGGACGTGCAGGCCCGGGATCAGCGATTCAGGGAGTTCTGCCAGTAGGACGGGTTCGACGAAGGACTGTGACCCAAATTTCCGAGAGAATGTTATAGAGCACGATGGGAAAAAATTGGGACGTGGCTCTTCGAGACCATTGAGCTAATTGAATGAACTAGATGTTTAGTCCCGGCATGTGGTGGAGCGGGTCTGGCCTGAAGTGGTTGGACTCGCCCGTCAATGCTTTGCAGATGGCCTCATAAGGCGTGAGGCCGCGCAGGGTCTTGGGGCGTTGGGCGAAGTTATAAGCGCTGACGAAGTCGGTCAAGTGCGCCCGGAGTTGCCCGTGGCTGTCGTAATGGTAGCGCTTGACCGTCGCGTCCTTGATCGTGCGGTTCATCCGTTCGACCTGACCGTTCGTCCAGGGGTAGCGCGGTTTGGTCAGCCGATGATCAATATCGTTGCGGGCGCAGGCAAGTTCGAAGCTGTGTGCTCGGAAGGTCTCCTCGACTGCGATCGCCTCCTTGATGATGGATGCGGCCGAGGCGACGTTGCCGGGCTTCGTCAAGCAGGTGCCATTGTCGGTGAGCACCGTATGCACCTTGTAAGGCAGGGCCTCTATGAGGTGACGGAGGAAGTCGCCTGCGACCCGCCGCGTGCCTTTCTCGTGAAGTTCGACGAAGGCGAACTTGGTCGTGCGGTCGATGGCGACGTAATTACCCATGCCCTTGCGCGGAGCGGATTTCGCTGATTCTCTCGTGAGATAGGCCGCAGCGAACTGGAACGGCTGAGTTGCGAAAGCTGATCGAGCTGGTGCTGCGGCTGCAACGTCCGGAGACGACCTGGCGCACCTCATCCAAGCCGCCCGCGACGGATCGCAAGGAGCAGCGCGAGCACTCCAAGCCCGGCGGCGCCAAGCCTAGTCACGAGGTTCATAGCCGCGTCATGACCGATGATCCCGATACGATCGTCCAGCATCGTCCCGAGGCGTCTGCGCGCTGCGGCGCCAGCCTGCATGCCGCTCTACCGGCAGAGGTCGTCAGCGTCGCCGAGCAGATCTGTGGATCGGCACCGAACCATCACCCCTCTCAAAAATTAGCTCAAGTCATTCAAGTCTCGGCTAAAATTGCCGGAGAAGCGGGGTCACGATCGGCGCCGATCGTGACCCCGCTGAGAATTGAAATTTGCTCGTCGTGCGAGCTATTTGGCAACATCCATGACGGGGTCATGGTTCGACATCGATCCAGAAACGCGGCGTGTTCGAGACCACGGACGATCTGAAGACCGCCATTCACGCCTACATCGATCAGACCAACACCGAACCACAGCCGTTCGTCTGGACCAAGTCAGCCGATGCCATCCTCGCCAGCATCAAACGCTTCTGCCAAATAACTTCCAACTCAGATCACTAGAGACGGTCGCACAATTACTCGCCAACGGTAAATTGTACTTCAATCTTTACCTAGAACTCTGCCCGAAGGATGGCGTCTACAGTGGTTTCACTTTCTCGTGCCACCGGCATTTCTATCGGACTGGTTCCGGAACTATACCTGTTTGCCGCCGTCGATTATCGGTAGTAAATTCTGCAACTGACGATTGTTTTGTCAAATTTTCCAAATGTACTTTCGATATGGACACTGCCAATGCAGCTTTCACCAATAATATTTACAGTCCACGAATGCGTAAAATAAACTGTACCTCCTGTTTCGCTTCGGGAGTCAATTTTGATAGTATGACCATTATATGTGGCAAAAGAACTACTCTTCATAACTTTGTCTCCAATGGGTTCATTCCCACAGCGGACCGTATAGTGAATCCTCGAATTCAGTGTTGCCTTGATACCAGAACTGCTGCAATTAGAATTTTCCCCACGGCTCGACAGAAACAGTTTTCGTCCTTGAAAAATCCGAAGGGTTGTCGAAAGGCCATTAGACTCTGTGATTCCAATTTTTTTTGAACTTAATCTCACTCGCCGAGCTCTGATTCGAAGCAATCAGCGCTAGCATTGTAAGCCATAACTTGGCCTTCATGTTGAAATCCTTTGGGAAAACTAAGATGTTGTAGAAATCAGGCTGCTAATTCTAATAGTATAAACTGTTAGATTCTCAAGCTATCCTGCAGAATAAATCTATATCCTATGTAACATCACAGAAACGCGTTTCTTGTTGGTAATAACTGGCAGTAATACTGTCAATCCGTCCGATTGCGGAGTCTCGCGAGCCCTGATTTGGCCTCCTGGTTGCCCGGGTCCAATTCAAGCGCCCGCTTGTACTGCTCGACGGCCTCTATGGTCTCGTTTTTCCGTTCGTAATAGGCTGCCATTACGCTGTGAGCCTGGGGGAGGCGTGGCTGCACCTCGATCGCTTTCGCGAGAGCCTGCTCTGCCTTGGCGCCCTGACCCTCCTTCTCAAAAAGCTCGCCGCGTGCGAGATACCCCCAGGCCTGTTTAGGCTGGCGCTCAATGGCGCGGTCATATTCCTGCCGTGCCCGCTCGAGATCGCCTCGTGACTCGTAAACTTTTCCCCGTGCGACGATCGCCTCGGACAAGTAAGGGTCACTCCTCACCGCGCCGTTGAAATGCTTTAACGCAGTTTCGTCGTCACGGTTGGCAAGGTCGATCAAGCCCTTTCCAAGATTCGCATTTGCGCTCGCGGGACGCTCTCCGAGAGCTCGGTCGCACACAGCGCCTGCACTCGCCTCCGCGAGCATCGCGAGAGCACGACAGCGACCCTCCATAGCTTTTGCCCTAAAATCCAGAGTCCAATTGTGGGCTTCGGTTCCGAATGCATCTTTCTGAATGAGATACTCACTACGCACAAAATCGTCTAGCGCTTGCCGCGGCCGACCTCTAGCGATGTTGAACCTCCCAAGTTCCATATAACTCTCTGGATGGTCTTTGTTGACGGTGATTGCTTGTCGAAAATAAGATAGTGCCGCGTCTTCGTCGCCAGATCTCGCCTTGACTCTCCCGGCAAGTAGAAGGGGCCGCACAAGGCTGGAATTAAGACGCATTGCGGTCTTTGCGTCGGCTAGCGCAGGCTCCAACGCATCGTCGCCGAAATAGACTCGACCACGGTTATCGTAGAGCACCGCATCGCCCGGCCTTTTTTCGATAGCCTTCGACGATAGATCGAGGCGACCCTTGTTAAGTCCTAAAATTCCCAAGCAAATGGATAGCATATTATAAGCTTCGGAAAGCTGGTTAGGATCAGCCGATCCGCGGATGACCAGGGCATTACAGGCTGTTGCAATCTCCCGTGCCAGCCGATCGGGGTTCGTCGGCCACAGGTCCGGACCTTTGCAGGCGGTGTCGCTGGCTGCAGCCCTCGTCGATAGGCTCGCCCCGACCAGCAGCCCGGCGATGGCGGCGGGAGCGAGCCATGCTCGGACCCGGCGCGCGCCGCAGCCCTGCCATCGTATCGCGCTCACGGTTTGCCTCCAGGCTGTGTGGCTCGCGGCTCTTCGGCCGGCAGGGGGAACGTAACCGTCATGACGTCGATCAACTCGAGCGGCGAGAAGTGCCGCGCCGTCCCAGATTGACGTTTCACCGGTTGGCCGTTGCGACTGATCACGATCTCGAAGGGAACGGTGGCGGCCCGCTGCCCGTTCGTGTCGTAGGGGTTGACCTGGATGCGGTAGGAACCTGGTAGGGCATCCTCTTCCCGCTCCCATATCACGTGCTCGATCGGCGTCTGGGAGCGCTTCTCGGCATGGTTCATGTCGACGACGAATTCGCCGCCGCAATTATACTTGTTGAGTCGGTCCTGTGTGAGCTTCGTGCCGTCTGGACAAGCAACGATGAGATCGAGATCCGTTTGGCCCGACCAGATCAGGCTGATCTCGAGCTTCCCGCGTTTCGTCCGTTCGGGCAGAGGCAGAGGTGTGGGTGGCGGTGTGACGACCGGCGTCGAAGCGGGAGGCGGGGGCATCGCGCAGGCCTGGCAGTCGAGCGCCTTCGTAATCAGGGAGCGCTCGTCCTCCGCGATGGAGGCTTTAAGTGTGGCAAGCGCCTGAGCGAGGTCGTCGTTCGTCCTGGGTGCCGGACAGGTGTCGGGCCCGAAGCGCCTCAGACTATTGGGCATCCCGGCGCCGAACAGCGCGCAGGCGAGCAGCAACTGATGGGCGCTAACGCCGAGCAGCACGACGAACAGGCCCCAGAGGAGGGCGTTCCGCAAAGGGATAGGGCCTCGCATGAGTCGCACCGAGCTCGGGCGTGGCGTTGTCGTTCCGGCGGCGATCGATGGCGGGGCGGGGATACCCGCCCAGCGCGAGGCCTGTCCATCTAGGACGACGACAGCGGCCGCACGAGGGATCGCCTGTTGTCCGGCCTTGCGGAAACCCCAATTCACGAGCACCGGCCTATCGCCCGCCACCCAGACGTCATCTTCGGAGGGACGCATCAGCGCGTTCACGATGAGGCTCGCGAGCGCTTTCTGGCCAGGCCCGCCCTGACCGAGTTCGGCGATCAACGCCTCGAGGTCCGCCTCCAACGCATGGAGCATGGACTGCGCTCGGGCGCGGCTCTCCTCGGAGAGGGCGGACAGGGGCGTGCCATCCTCGTCGCCCTCGGTGAACCATGCGAGGTGCTCCGCTTCGAGCGCAGGCTCCGGGCGTGCGAAAAGGAAGGCGTGATCGGGCGACAGCCGTTGTCGGATCTGGGCCGTCATCGCCTCGTACTGCGTCGTCAAGCGATGGTCGACTAACTCGAGCCCGGCAACGCTGGTAACCGTCAGTGCTCCGGCCATGCCGTCTGCCTATCATGAGCGTCGACTGGGGCGTCCGCAGCGAAGACCTCGAGCGCCCGCGATGGCCGCTTAGCACAGTCTCGTTCTCCGCCACCGCCAGCCAGATCTCGCATTCCTATACTCACCTTCACGAGGGCCGGGCGGCCGCGGACAGCTCGATCAATGTTCAGGTCAAAGGGCATCTGTGAAGATTGTAATCGCTAACTCGACGCTTCTCCACAGCCTCTCTTAGCAATCTCCCATGTGACCAGTGGTCCCCTACGTAGTTTCGCCGCGACCTGCCCGCGGGTTCATGTTCATGACCTCGAAGGCGCTGCTTGTCGTTTCGATTGGGCCGGTTCATTTTTTAGCAGCGACTATGAGATATCGCCGCAATGCGCGGCAGGCGCATTGCGCTGGAGTGGACGAAGCGGTGGTGGCGGGCGCATTGGACATTGATGGCGGGGTCTTCGGGCGTACGGCCAACCTGCAGGGCCGCCGGACGCCGAGGCACGGGGCGCGGCTCACGCTTTGGGCGGTCTCCTTGATGCTGGCGGCCTCTATCTTCGCGCCCGCGGTAAGGGCCCTGGCTCCGGATAGGGCGGTGTATGAGCCGATCGCGCGCAGCACCGTCTACGGGCGCCGCTTTGCCATCGTCGTCGCGCCCGGACCCGCCAAAACAAGTTCGAGCGAGGCCGCGGACCGCTATAAGTCGAAGCTCCGGCAACTCGGCTTCACTGTCACCACGATCGGCCCGTCGCGGCGCTTCGACGCCGACGCCGCGATCCGCGACCTCGCCAAATTGCCTTCGGGCTCCGAGGTCGCCCTATTCGCCGTGGGCCAAACCTACGCTCGCGACGAGAGCGACATCTATTTCCTGCCCGAGGATGCATCCCCGAACGCCGTCGCGGATCCCGCGTCGTTGCCGACCGAGGCTTTATCCCTGGGACTCGTCCTCCGGACGATCAAGAAAAGCCGGCCGTCGCAATTCGTCGGCATCGTCACCAACTGCCGACGCCTCGACGATCCCCGGGATCCGTGCTCCATGGCGCGGATCCCGGGCGCGGAGGGCGTAAGTCTCATCTCCGTTCGCGGGCCCGAGATGGTGGCTGACCACGAGACCAGCTTCGCCCGGACCCTATCAGGCCTGATGGGCGAACAAGGCCTCGTCTTCTCGACCCTGTTCGACCGGCTTGGGGCGTCCGTCGAACGCGGCGGATTCTCGCTGCGGCGATCGCCCGATATCTCCTCCTCGTTCGCCTTTGCCCCCACCCGCTACTTCTCGACGCTCGACACGCCGTGCAACAACCCCGGCGAAGGAGTGCTGTCCGTCTCGGACGCCCGGGCGCGCCTCTCCGCCTGCCAGACCGATGAGCAGAAGTTCGAGGGTGTGCAGCACTTCGCGTTGGCCGAGCTCCGCGCCCGGGAACAGGTCGCCTTCGCCGAGACCGATGTGCCGTGCGGACCGGCGTTCCAGGCGGCAGCCGATCGCTACCGGAGTACCTACCCCTGGCGGACCTTCGGGGTCCAGTTCGAGCAGCGTGTGGCGGCCTGCGATCGGCAAACCCCTCTTCCAGCCGTGAGCCGCACCCGCTTCGTCAGCCAGACGGGTTGGAGCTACGACTACGATAGCACGCTTCTGTACGTGTCACCGGACGGGAACGACGTCGACGAGGCGTCGAAGACGCAGGTCAGCACGACCTTCCACTCGCGAGACCTGGGCACGGCCGTCGTTATCTACATCCAGGTCCTCGCGAATTCGCAGTGCTTGACTCCAGAGGCCTATCTCCGGTTCGGCAAGGTCGGGAAGCGGACCGTCAGCGTGACCTATTCCGAAGCCTCGACCACGCCACCACCGGGCTACTATGGCTGGGTTCTCAAGGGGCGCGGCATGAAGCTGCCCAACCAGCCGGTGCGGGATGTCATGAGCATCGACATCGTCACCACACGCGTCGCCAGCCGGGACCAGTTCCTCCACGTCGGGGGGCGATTCCCACCCGCGCAGGCGAGTATCTACGAAGCCGAGGTCTTGAAGATCTGGCGCTCCATGACGCCGCCATACAATGACCGCTATCGCGTGCCGTGCTCGAACTAAATGTTTGATCCCAGGGTTTGATAGTGCCCTCTTTACTGTAGAGTGTGGGGACGCGCTATGGGCCAAGTTCTTCACGGCAGTGCCACGACGACTGAGACGATCCGGCGAGTGATCCAGCATAGTCAAGCGAGCCGAAGGACGCTCTCGAAGCGCTACGGGATCAAACCGAAGACAGTTGCCAAGTGGAAGAAGCGGACCTCGGTCGCCGACCAGCGCACGGGTCCGAAGGATCCCCGCTCGACGGTGCTGTCACAGGAGGACGAGGCGGTCGTCGTCGCCTTTCGCCGTCATACGCTCCTGCGATTGGACGACTGCCTCTGACCTGACCGGTATTTTGGACCGAGCCGATTGAGAGGCTACTGCATGGTCGCGGCCATGGGTAGACGGAAGGCCAGATCCGGGTAGCGGACGGGCGCGGGCGGCCGATAGCCCAGCGACGAATGCGGTCGGACGCAATTGTACGTGGTTTGCCATAGACGGATCACGATCTGCGCCTCCTTCAGCGAGTAGAAGATCTCCTGGCGCAGGCACTCGTCCCGAAGCTTGCCGTTGAAGCTTTCGCAGTACCCGTTCTCCCACGGGGATCCTGGTGCGATATACTGGATCTGTGAGCCAGCTTTGGCGACCCCTTTGCGCAGCGCCTTCGCGATCATCTCTGGGCCATTGTCGCAGCGGATGTTCTCCGGGATGCCGTGCAGGCACATCGCATCGGCCAAAGCCTCGATCACGCCGAGGTTGTTGATGCGCTGCGCCACCTTCAGCGCCAAGTAGGTCCGGCTGTGCTCGTCGATCAGCGTCAGGATGCGCAGGCTCCGGCCGTCGTGGGTCTGGGCCTGCACGAAGTCGAAGCTCCGGACGTGGTTGCGATGGAGCGGGCGCAGGCGCACGCACGAGCCGTCGTTCAGCCACAGGCGGCTGCGGGGCTTATGTCGGCTGGGGACTTTTAGCCCCTCGCGACGCCAGATGCGCTGGACCCGGTCCTTGCCCACCTGCCACCCCGCTGCCTGCAGCAGCGCGGTGACGTGGCGATAGCCGTAACGTCCCTACTCGGACGCCAAGGTTATGATGGCGCGGGTCAGCGCATCCTCATCGGCCGGCAGGCGTGACGTTCCAAGAGACCATACTTTTCTCGGATGCCGTCGACCGCCCGCCTGCGTCGTTCGGGGGCTACAAGTTTCCCGAGGCGACATCCGCCAGCACTTGCTTCTCCAAGGACAGATCAGCCACGAGCCGCGGCAATCACGCGTTCTCACGCTCAAGATCCTTCATCCGGCGCGCTTGGTCGATCTGCAGGCCGCCGTATTCCTTGCGCCAGCGTGAGTCGCTTTGCTCGGAGATTTCGGCTTCCTTGCAGGCGAGGGCCAAATTCTTGCCCTGGGCTGTCTGCACCTCAATCTGGCGCAGCTTCAGCACGACCTGCTCCGCACCCGTCTTCTGACCTCGCCGCATGTCCAACTCCTGTGGTCCTGACTGATCCTCTCAATCAGCCCGGTCCAAAGCCAGCCGGTCAGGTCAGACAGATCGCCGCTTGCGTCATCGCGCGCAGGCTGCCTAACCTCTCAACCCAGATGGACCAGAGCCTCCGTTCCTGTGCGTCCCTGATCGTCTCAAATCACCTAACGACGGACAGCGACACGATCTCGGTCCAGAGTTCATCGGGCAGAAGCGGACGAGCCATCACGACCAACGCCTGCCCACGCGATCCGTGCCCGTTCTGTTAGGCGCTCTTAATCTGAGGGATTCTCATCACATGGATGCCGATCACTCTGCCCGCCGTCATCGCCTTCTGGTGCTGACCGAGACCGAACCCTAAAACTTTCAGTGTGCAAATGTGTTTTCTGCAAGGTGGCCTCCAGCCATGAAAATCGAACGCGCGATCCGCATTCTCCTCGGTGCCGAAATTACCGGGATTGCATATGAACGGGAGTTGGCAGCAGGCGCGTTTGCTTCCTGGATCAACTCATCTGACGAGGATTTTGAAGCTCAGTCAGGATTCTTTGTTGTGCTGAATAGAATTTGGGCGCTTTTCCGATCAGAAGGTAAGGAAATCGAACCCCTGATACTGAAGGAGTTTTACGATCCGGTAGAAATATCACATATTATAGATAATCACTGGATTGCAATACCATATAAATGGCAAAAGCATGAGTTTGAGAACTATAATGAAATAGATTACATCGCAGATATTGTGAGGTTCATGCTGACTTATAATCCTCCAACTAAAGATAGAAGACTCCAAGCAAGCCTAGGGCGAGCATACGAGTTCATTAATAAGCATGGGGGCTTCGATCGACCAAAAGGGTTCATTAGATATTATAAACCAAGCCCTGCCACCCATCAACAACAATGGAAAATGCTCAAAAGATCAGCATCATTTCAATTCGTCCGATCGTGGGGCAGTTCAATCGACTGGTATATCGACCCACAAGCTGACGGTTTTCTCCAACGCATTGCCGATATTGCCAATGACAGAGGCGAGCTAATTGATTTTTTTGGAAAAGTAAAATGGACGCAACAGAAATTAATAGAGCGGATCGATCCACGATCGATGACCGAGAATGATTTTATCGAATTGCCTACCAATCTCAAACCGGTAGCAGTGAAAATCCCCAAATTTCCCAAGCGTGGATATGAGGCTCTCGAGGACTACAAACGCAACCGGGCAGAAAGAATCCGCTGAATGCAAAAAGCGCTTTGTTGACAGGGAGTTGAAAGTCCTCTGCCAGCATTCTCAGTGACATATAATGCTGCCGGAACAGTGTAAAGCGCGAAGGCACGTGAGAAATAGATGGTCCCGAAACGAGAGGGACTTACTTGCGTGCAAAGCAAAGTCGATGATGCAATAACGGCAGAAGATGCTTGGCCTAGATACGGCTTCGTTCGGTTGAGCCAGATACTGGCGCCGAGCGGACCAATCCCGATGAGTAAGAGCAGCTGGTGGCAGGGCGTCGCCGATGGGCGATTCCCACAACCCATCAAGCTCGGCCCACGAACGACAGTCTGGCGCGCGGAAGAGATCCGGGCGTTCATCGAAGCTCAGTCCTCGCGAGGCTGAAGCGTTCAACGCGGCGACTGCAGCGCCGCTCTTACCCCTCCCCACCGAATAACCCCCGCCAGCTTCGCGTAACGCGGAACTGCGTGCTCGTGGCTGGCTAAATCATGAGCGACAGCGATGAAAAAGACTAAACTGAAGAAGACGAAGACGCCGGAGCTAGAATTCCACGCCTGGGAAAGTGCAGCCAAAATCGCGCGACGATTGCAGGTTTTTTACAACACGGAGATGACACGGCATAACGAAACACTCTACGGAATGTTGGCTGGCGCCTTGGTTGTCAGGGAAAAATACGAGGACGACGAGGAATGGCAAACCCTGTGCGACGAACCGTACTGGGAAGAACGCGAACCTCGATACCGGCCGAACGCAGATACGAACAGTCCGATGCGATCACACTTTACGGGCCTATTTCTATTCGCCGGTAAAAAATTCGTTCGCATCAACCGGGCGCAAAAGTACGGCAGAATTCTCGATCACTACTTCAATCTAGGCATCGATCCTGTAAAGCTCAAAGCCAAGATTTCTGCTGATGGGGGCATCGAGGCAGTTCTGAAAAAAGTCGCTGAGGGTGACCCACGCTACAAAAAGCTCGATGTCGAGGAGCTGCCAGAACCACAAGCGAAGGATATTTACGGCGACGATTTAGTAGCCGATGATGGAAACGACGATGAAGAAAATGATGAAGATGAACAGAAAAACTCCAGCAGCGTCAAGGAACAAAACAGCCAAAAGTCAAAGAAAAACCCGTACCGCCTTGGCGTCGACTTGACGAAGGAAGAATTTGAAAGGGCCATGAAGCGGCCAATTGGCAAGAAAATCCGAATCGTCGCGGTGCGCGAAGCAGGGCAGGGGGCGTACAAACCCTACCGGGCTACAAAATTCGGTCTTTACCCCAAGAAAAAGTAGCGGCCCTACGAGCGGGGAGGGCGTGGCGGCCATGAACCGCCACGCCCTTTTCGTTCAGTGTACAGCTTCGATCAGAGCCAATTCTCAGACCCACAGGCTCGGGCGCACGGCCGCGCGGCTGCTTGATTGAACCTCGCCAGAGGTCCGCGGCAGCACGATCAGGCCGTCGACGCCGATCGAGGCGCGCTTGACCACGGTTTTGAAGCCGTACCCGACCACGTAACGCTCCTCGGTCTCGATCGGGCTAATATGCATCCGCAGGAGCTCGTGATGTCCGTGGATGTAGATGTGCATGAGATCGGCGAAGTGGTCTTCTATGCTGCCCGCAAACCGTCGGTCGCGGTGGTACAAGGCGGCGACATGCAAGTGGAGGCCGTCGTTGATCCGGACCTCGTCGAGCAACACTTTCTCGTGCTTGGCGACGGGGTAGTCGGGCGAGGCGATCCAAATCGGCAGCTTGCCGCGGTTGGTGGGCGCGTTTGGCCGGCGAAAGAGGCGGCTCAGGTGGGTGGCGTACACCCGGTACAGCTCCTGTTCCATGACCCGCAACTTGGCTGCCTCGGATCCAGAAATTTGTTTGAACATCAGGGTGATGAGGTAGCCTTCCCCTCCTGCATCCATCTTCTCCTTGAAGTATGTGCCCCAGGCTTCGATGTAGGCTTTGCGAGTAGTGAAGCTGTCCGTATCAGGCATCGTCATTTCAGCTGTTCCTTGTCCCATCAAGCAATAGGCCGCCATATACACAGCAGGTCTGCAGTGCATTGGCTCTTCTGATAAAGTAGGGGCGGCGCAGCGGGCGCTTCCACGCGTTGCTTTGCCCTACGTTTTCAATTGGCTTTTACGAGTTTTGCGAAGGCTACTTCTTGGCCTCACGATCGCGTCGCCAGGGATCATGAGAGAGTCGCAACGGCGGGTTCCTGCGTTCTCGCTCGGCCTTCCCGGCTTATGGACGCCCCGATACTCGTGACGTAGGCGCTGCAATTGCAGGAGCTTCACGACGCCGCGACAGTTGGCGGGAACGAGCTACTCGTTCCCGCCAGCCATGAGGCTTATCGATTCGGCGCGATAGCCCAACTCCAATTCGCGGCAGCCTCGTAGCGAACACATCCTACGAGCTCGACCGAACCGGGACCGCGCGGGTACATGGCGTCCCGTCCTAATTTCCAGGGTTTTGTTGTCGCGCCTGTTCCCAATTTGGCAATTTCGGCGAGACACACCCGTGCGAGATCAGCCGAACTTGCGTTAGAAGGGGCCGCTATCAACGCATTGAGGGCGGAAACCATCGCGGCCATCGCGAAGTCGCATGGCCCCTCAAGCCTGTGAAGATCGCGAGCGCTCGTTTCCTCGATCCACTCAACAAACTCATCCAAATTATCAATTTTGAGCTTGAGCTCAGGATTGCTCGTAGCGAGCCCCTCGAACTCGATCACATTGCGAGGCTGTATAAAATTCAACGTGTCTTCACAGCTGATGCGAATTTCAGAAACTGCAGTGCCACAGCCGCTGCAGCAAGTCGGACGAATGATCGTCGCGTTGATCGAATTCGTAAATAGTCCCAACATGGATTTTCTCCTCAGGCCGATACCAATCGGATCGCCCAAAGGACTTTTACGAATCTCTTAGATGTACGGATTTCTTAAATTTTTTTTATTCGGTCGAAAATTTCAACTATTCAGGGCCGGCGCAGTTTCGCCAACGAGCAGCTTTCTTGCAGCAAAGCAAATTGCACTCTTCGGGAAGAGATCGGAATGATCCGGGGATGTATAAGTCGGTGAAGGACAGCTAATACTGTTAGGATGTCTGTCGGATTCGGCTGCCCTGATACAGGGAGTGGCTAGGAATCAACTGTCCGCCGCCGTCCTTCCAAAAAGCGTGCGTTGGGAAGGAGGCTTTCAACAAGCCGCGTCGGCCGACGCGTGTGCTTGAAGCAACACCGGCTGAACCTTCGAGATCGCACATCATCGAATTCAGCGTGGGGGCGTTGCGGCTTCTCCCTCAACGCGATTGCGCGCGAACTCTTTTTGGAACAAAATACGAACATACTGCCGCGTACAGCCGGCGCCTTCGCGGGCACTGACATGTCACCTCCGAGTTCCCGCCGCACGCTGTTCTTCTTTGAGAAGCCCTCAGCGATGCGGCAGCTGCAGCGCTTTTTCCGCTCACCGAACACCGTCTGCGTGGCCGCCGAGGGGCACCTGCTATCCGCCGAGGAGCCGGGCAGCATCCGGCCGGAGTGGAAGCCCTGGCGCTTCGATGCCCTGCCCATCAAGCTCGCCACGATTCCGGTCAGCTGTGGCACGAACCGGTCCGGCCAGTCGCACGAGCCAAAGATTGCCGCCATCCGGCAGGCGCTGAGCGGGGTCGAGCGCGTGATCATCGCCACCGATCCCGGGCGTGAAGGATCGATGATTGCCTGGGAGGTGCTGGAGCACCTCGGCTGGCGTGGGCGGGTCGACCGGCTCAAGCTCGGCGCACTCGACGAGGTCTCGATCCGCCGCGCCTTCTCGGCGCTTGCCAAGGAGCCGGGTTCGGGCGAGCGCGACTACGCCGCCTACCTCGAAGCGCTGTGCAGGCAGTATGAGGACTACCACCTCGGCCTGAACGGCACCCGGGCCATTTCGCTGCGCCTGCGCCCGCCCGCGTTTCGCGAGCCCTGGCGCTTCGGTGGCGTGCAGACACCGACCCTCGCCATCCTGACCGACCTGGAGGAGCGCATTCGCTCCTTCGTGCCGCAGGACTTCTTCAAGGTCGCCTTGCACCTCGGGACCCAGTCCGGTGCCACGCTGACCCTGTGGCATGCGCCCAAGGAGCGGATCTTCGACGCGGCGGCCGCCGAGACGATCCGGACGGCCGCCGCGACGTGGTCGGGCACCCTGGCAGTCGAGCACAGGGATGTGCGCCGTGCACCGCCCCGACTGTTCTCGAAGGACACTTTGGCGCGGCGCTGCGCCAAGCGGTTCGGCTGGGATCCGCAGCACACGGCCGCGATCGCCCAGGAGCTGTACGATCAGGGCTACCTCAGCTACCCACGCACCGAGTCCGAGTACCTACCGGAAGGGCAGGCAGGCGATGCCGCCGCGATCGTCACCGCCATCGCGACCGTGCTGACCAATGTGCGCGACGTCGTCCCGGCAGGCGAGGCGCCTCTGATTCGACGCGGGGCGAAGGGGCACTACGTCAAGGACCCAGGCGAGCACCACGCCATCGTGCCCCTGCGCAAGGTGCCAGAACGCAGCCGCCTCTCGGCTGATCAGTTCCGGTTGTGGGGGCTCGTCGCGAAAGCCTTCCTCGCCGCCCACCTCCCCGACGGCATCGACGCCCGCACGAGTGTCACGGCCGAGGTCGGGACGCCGCTCGGCGCGAAGCGGTTTGCCGTGTCGGGCAGCGTTATCCGTGCCCCTGGGTGGCGTGCGGTCTACGGCAGCGAAGCTGAACTCGAAGCCGACGTGGTGCCTGGCAAGGCCCGGCGCGAGGCGGAGGCCACGTCGCCGCGCCTGCCGCTCTTGAACGACGGGGAGGGCGCATCGGCTGCCGGCGCGGATGTCGCCGCCGCGATCACCGAGCCGCCGCGGCGGATCACCCGAGGCGAGTTGCCGGTGGTGATGGGTCGGCTGATCGACCAGGTCGATGATCCGGTGGCCAAGCGCGCCCTGGAGAACCCGGTCAACCCGAACGAGCCTAAGGGCCTCGGCACGGCCGCCACCCGCGACACGATCCTGCCCAAGCTCCTCAAGAGCCGGTACATCACCCTGGCCAATGGCAAGGACCCGGCCATTGAGGTGACCGAGGTCGGACTGGCCTTCATGGCGGCGGTGCGCCGCGTGTTCCCGACCTACGGTGATCCGGTCGGACGCGCCTTGTTCGAGGCGGAACTGGCCGAGATCGGTCGCGCGGCCACGCGGGTTGAGGCCGTCGAGCGCGCCAACGCCTTCCGGCATCGCACGCGTGCGCGACTGGATGAGCTGATCGCCGCGATCGCGAACTCGCCCGTCGTCAGCCTCGACCCGAGCCTGATCCCGCCCGGTAAGGCCGACGATCGTCCGCCGACGCCAGCCATGGTGTCGTTCGCGACGAGCTTAGCCGAGCGGAAGGGTGTGAAGCTGCCGCGGGGCTGCAAGAGCAGCATTAGCGTCTGCCGGGCCTTCCTCGACACCCATGCCGGGCCGCGTGCACCCCAGGAAGGCAACACCGACCAATTCACCGATCGCAAAGTTCCGAGCGCAGCGATGCTCAAGTACGCGCATAGCCTGGCTGAGCAGCGTGGCATCAACTGCCCGCCAGCGGCTGAGACAGATTTCGACGCCTGCCGGCGCTTTCTCGACGCGCACGCCTCGCAGCCCCAGCGTGGATCGAGAGCGCAAAGTTCCGGTAAAACCGAAACTGTAGAGACTGCCGCACACGGGAAGCGCCGGGTTAGGGCGACGCCGAAGCAGCCAACTGCGCGACGGCGGGCCTGAAGCGATCGGCTGAAGGTGACGCGATGGAAGGGAGCCTCAGGACGTCACGGCAAGGCGCGTGAAGCTCACCAAGCTGGCAAACCCGGCAAAGGCCGCTCCGAGCCCCATCGCCACTGCAGGCCCGTGCGCCTCCGCGATCGCGAAGCAGGCCGCGACGAGGGCGGCGCCTAGAGTCTGACCGAGTAGTCGCGCCGTGGCCACGATCCCGCTCGCCCCACCCGAGCGAGCAGCCGGCGCGCTCGTCATGATGGCGCGCAGGTTCGGGGCCTGGAAGAAGCCGAATCCGGCCCCGCAGATCGCCATCCGCCAGATGATGTTCGTGACGCTGGGATCGGCAGGTAGCAGCGCGAGCAGCCCCATGCCGATCGCGAGCCCGGCGAGCCCGATCCCGCCGAGCAGGCCGGGAGCGTAACGATCCGAGAGGCGTCCGGCCACCGGGGCTAGCAGCGCGACCACCACTGGCCAAGGGGTCATCAGAAAGCCGGTCTCGACCTGCGAGCGGCCAAGCGTGTGCTGGAACAGGAAAGGTAGTGAGACGAACGCTAGCCCCTGTGCCGCAAACGAGCACACCGCGGTCAGAGCCGACAAGGCGAACAGCGGGCGCTTCAGGAGATCGGCGGCCAGCATCGGCGCCGGGTGTCCGGCTTGGCGACGCAGGAGCAGGGCGAAGCAGGCGAGCGCCCCAGCAATCTCCACGAGGATGCGCCAGAGCGGCCCCTCGTGTGCGGCTTCACCCAACCCTAGAACCAGGAGCGCGAACGCAGCGGCGTTGAGCAGTGCGCCGGGGAGGTCGAAGCTGTGGCCGGAACGACCGGTCTCGGGCAGCGCAGTCCAGGCCAAGGCGAGGGCGCCGAGGCCAATCGGCACGTTGACGGCGAACAACCAGGGCCATGGCGCCGCCAGCAGGATCAACGATGCCACGGTTGGGCCGATCGCGAAGCCGACGCCGACGACGAAGGCGTTGAGCCCGACGCCGCGGCCGAGCTGGTTCGCGGGGTAGATGAATCGGATCAGCGCGATGTTGACCGCCATCAGCGCGCTTGCGCCGACCCCCTGGAGCACGCGCGCGACGACGAGTGTTGGTAGCGACCAGGCCAGGGCGCAGACGAGCGACGCCGCAGTGAACAGGAGAAGGCCGACGACGTAGATCTTCTTCTGCCCGACGATCTCACCGAGCGCCGCAATCGGTAGCAACGTCGCCACGACCGCGAGCTGGTAGGCGTTCACGATCCAAACCGAGGCACCTGGATCGACTCCGAGATCGCCAGCGATGGTGGGCAGGGCTGTGTTGGCGATGGCGGTGTCGAGTGTCGCGAGTGCCACTCCGGTGAGCACCGCGGCTATTGCCTTCCCACGCTGGCCCGGCGGCGATCCATCGCGAGCAGCCGCAGTCGGGTTCGAGATCGTCTCAGTCATTCAGGCTTAGAATCCTGCGTTCAGGGCGCGGCCTGAACTGCGCCTCTCTCCGCACCTTGGCAAATAGTGAGCGGCTCCTCCACGCGGAACGGCGCGACCATCGTACCCTATCAGTAACGGGTGTCATTTTACATCCGGCGGGTATCTCGATTGCAGCGAAGACCAGCAGCGTCGGCCCCCGCCTGCGATCGCCCCGCCTTGACTAATAGGAATATAATCTGCTAAAAGGTCGACAGGCTGCTGCTTCGTAGCCTTCATCGAGGGTCGACATGAGGCACCCGCCACACACGCTGAAGCCGAACTGCCGAGCGCTACCGCCCGGCTTTCTGCCTCAGCCTCAGCCTTCCGCAACCATCCCAAGGGGGTCTCATCCGAGGCCCCCTTCGCATTTCTGGAGCCTGCCATGACCGCAGCCACTGCTACGAAAGCCAAAGGCGCACTCACCCCGGCCGAGAGCCCGCTTGCCAAGCCGACGCCAGCCCTTGTCGTGTTCGGTGCCGACAAGGGCGGCAAGCCTCACGCCGCCTGGTTTCCCACCCCCGACGTGAGCTTGGCCACAAAGGCCGCCGCGACCATCGGCTTCCGCGCACTCGTGCTGTGTGACGACGCCCAGCGCTCGGCCGCCGCTGATCTGCCTCAAGGGCGGGTGTTCAGCTCGGGCCGCGCGTTCGTGCCATTCGTCGCCAAGGAGGTCTATGAGCGCCTGCAAGCCCTGGCTGGTTCATCTGCGGGATCGGCAACTACCCGCATCGTGCTGGCCACGCCAAGCCATGAGAAGCCCGCTGATGGCGACGAGGGCTGCCCTGGTGGGGCAAACACGGTTGATCCTCGTTACCCCCGCAGCTGGGCAGGCATCGCGATCGGCAGCTTGGTGCTGATCACCGAAGGTGAGGAGGACGGCTGGTATGAGGCCGTCGTCGTCGCCTCGAAGCCCGGTGGCGAGTTCACCCTACAATGGCGTGACTGGCCTGATCTGCCGCTGCTGATGCGCTGTCGCGACGAGATGGCCTTGCTGCACCCGAACGCCGCCGCGGCGGCCGAAGCCTGATCTTAAGCGAATAAAATTACTGGCCGGCAAGGCCCCAAGCTTTGCCGGCCACCGGCGACGGTGGCTCAGGGCGGATTGGGGAAGTTGAGGCTCTGCCCGTAAGCGGACATTCTGCAAAGCGCCCATTCCGGTCATTCAGACGGCTTTGACGACGTCCCGTAAGCGGACGCCGCGAGCTGCGATGGGCCTTTCGCATAAGGGGCAGATTATGGAATGGCGCCCGCTGCACTATTTCGAAGGCGTCGATGGTGCTACAAGCAGCGGCTAAAGCATGCAAAATTTCTCTCTAGCCTATCAAATAATAATATTTTGTTGCAAAATAGCAGAAGTCAAACAGATCCATGCTGAAACCCACGGGATTTTGGAGCTATACAAGCTCTGACGATATATTTTCGCGAGGAAAGCTAAGTCAGTTACGCTCACTGTTAGCTGAGGAACTTCAGCAGCAGATAGGTCGCGCTCCGGTTGTCAATATCTGGCAGGACGTTGCCGCCATTCCATCAGGATCAGACTGGGAAAGACAAATAAAAACAGCCATCGAAAATACTTCTTTTTTGATCATTGTTGTGACTCCAGCACTTTTACAAAGTGAATGGTGCTGCAAAGAGATACAAATGTTTCGTAGGCGTGAAATTAATATTGGATCTGATCGATTGATATTCCCGATACACTTCATAGATACTTCACATCTCGAACCAAATAATCCAAATGATTGTCATGATCCAACGATTTTTGAATTTCTTCACAGTCGACAGTGGGCTGATTTCCGGTCACATCGTTTGAGTGATTACAACTCTAGTGAAGTTGGACGTTTCTTGGAAAATATATCGAGAGCCATTCGCACTGCTTTAAGACAAGATCTAATTTGCAAAATACCTATGGATAATTCCAGTTTACCTATCGACCCTACAGATGAATTAAGACTCAATCAGCAGCGGGTTAAATTAATCAGCCTCATACACCACTATGCTTTGCATTCCAAAAACAGCATAGTCCCATATCAAAATCCAATGGTGACTGTAGAAGATAAAATTATTGAAGACAGATCCCGAAAAAGAGCTAAAAATAAGTATAAGTCAAATTTTTTAAATAAACTTTGCTTTATCGGTGTCGTTTTAATACCAACAGCTTTGTCACGCATTGGTTATAACATTTACCCTGATTATGGCAATGAAATTTTTAGTTCCGCATGGTACAGGAACGAATTAATATCTATTATCATGGCTGGTGCGTTTCTATATTTATTACTCAGACTTGCCGGACATATTTTTCTGGACATCATCTCTATGACTCGTTCATTATTCAAATTTATTCGATACGAAGAAGAGGAATAATTTTAAAATCATACCATAATTCACATAAGGTTGTAAATTATCAAGTCTGCAGTGGGAATATAGCATCTGCATACACTTGATAAACTCACCAAGACTAAAGAGATGCATAGCTTGAGAAATTTGACGTGGAGTAAAGTTGTTACTTCCCAATTGCGGAAAGCAGACTGCTACAAATTGCGTATAAGTGACTGCTTTCTATTTTTATTATGAGACGAATTAAAGTAATTTTTTGCATATGAAATCGATCATTGATGAGATAGAGACAGTGCCATGAGATAGCTTACAGTGAGCTTCGGTAGTAGCGGGTTGCAGCGCGGGGAACGCCGCTCACCCCCGGTTTGCGCGCCTGCAGTCCAACTTGAGCGAAGGGGGCGGGCGCCTGCGTCAGCAAGCGCGCCTCCGCGGCGAACGCCTCGGTCAGAACCACCATACTAAGCGGCAGCTCAATGTTATCACGTGCGCCTTGCAAGGCAGCCACCCGCGTCTCGGAGAGGCGAGAGCCCACGAATACCCCACCGAAATCCAATACGATGCGAGCGCCGTCGAGACCGGGCAGCGACGTCCGGCTAATGGCCGCGGCCAAGTCCTGTGCGCGCATAAGATCGCGAAGTCCTATGTAGAAGCCGACCATTTGATTGGTCAGGACGCGCCGCTCTAAACGCTCGCCGTCCTGGAGATGGAAGCGCAGGACACTTTCAGCCCGTTCGAAATGTTCGTCGATCAGCCGAGTGGTTTTCTTCTGATGACGGTCGTGATCGTCTGGTAGCGCAAGCCAAATGAACAGCACTGCCCCGAAGCAAGTCGGGGGCGTTTCCTGCGGCATGGCGGGTCTGCCGGCCCGCCAGCTGCAGGTCAGTGGGATCGTCCTACGACCGAGGGCTTGCCAGTCAGCGCGCACCCGCGAGGTTCCGGCGATCGAGCCGGGGGGCGAACCATCGTGGATGCATATCATTACCGCTTCGCTCTCCCATTCATCCGATCGCAGCAGTGCCAACCCTGCCGCATGGCGGTTTCCAACGTAGACTGCCTCGTCGAACGCGAGCCGAACCTTAGTCGGCTTATCTTCCTCCAAGACCCTAACAGTCCGCGCCTTGGACAATACTGCGTCAAAGCGTGCCTTCCAATGGTGGCAAGCGACCGCGTCGCCAACCAGAACCGAACGTTCGAGGAAGACATCGATCGGCACGGGAAGCACGACGTGCACGGATGCTTCCGCTGCAAGAGCACGCTCGGCCATCAGCAGATCAGATCCAGCAGCTAGTGCGCAGACTACAGCGCCGATCTCAGCTTCGACGTAGGCTTGGTCGATCGCCGTGCTCAGCCCAGGCTCGATGTCCCGCCAGAGCGAGAGATCAAGATCCGGTTGCGGCGGCAGGTGGCCGCTAACATAGGCTATCCGCTTCTGCCGCAACAAAGCGTGCAATTCCATCGCCAGCGCCCCACAGGATGGGGCGAGACGGCGGAGCTGTAGCCGGGTCGAGGCAACCATCCCGGCGCGCGAGATTTCAGCGACTTCCACCGCAGCAGCGTCGCGTGCAGCTGCTAGGGCGGGTTCGCGCTCGCCGAGGATCAAGTGACCCTCCATCGCGGTCACGAAGTCCCAGTAGGTGCGCGGCGTCCCACTCATAAGCGTGCGCCGGGCATACTTCTCGGCCTTGTCTGCGTCGCCCAACACCCGCGCCATAGCCGCGACGTTGATCGCACAGTAGGTGTCCGAGAAGCGGTCGGCGATGGCTGCGTATCGTGCCGCCGCCTGGGCGACGATTGGAGCAAAGCTTTGCTGTCCCAATCGCAGTGCTGCGAATGCAACCTCCTTGGCCACCCGGGCCGATAAGGCTGGGATGTCGACGCGCAGGCGGCGCTCATTTTTTTGGCGGTCGCGCCACCAGCGCTTCTCTTCGTCGGCGTCGAGTTGCTCACCGGAGTCGAGCTCGTCGCGCCGCTTTACTCCGTGAGGCGAAGCGTACCCATCGTCAATGCTCGACAGTACGGTGTCTAGATCACCGTCCCAACCGAAGGTCGCAAGCAGGCCAGCCGCCTCTTCAAAGGAGCCGCAGCGCAGCATTGCCAATACCGCCTGATGGCGGATCTCCGGATGGCTAGGGAAGCGGCCGAGGACCTCCAGCGCGAGGTTGCGCGCCCGGAACGCGTCCCCTGTGAGCAAAGCGTCATTGATCGTACCCCGCGCTGTGTCGAAGGTGGTGAAATCCGACCGGATCGCGAGGTCGGCGAGCTGATCCAAGCGCTCGAGGTCGTAGACAACGATCTCGCGGCTTGGCAGCACTGCGATGATACCGCCCGTTTCCATTGCCTTAAGCTTCTGGTTGAGGGTTTCGCGGCCCAATCCGACTTGATCGGCAATTTCTTGTTGCTTCAGTGGTCGCGTACGCGCCGTACTCCCGCTCGCCCCTCCATAGGGTGAGCCTGCTGTCTCTTGGCGCAGCCAAGCCGCAAGGCGGTACGTGCTGTCATCGATGAACGCATCGTGCAGGACGGCAAGGCTACCGGCGAACGCATCGGCGGCCTTGCGTCCTAGGATCGCCGCCAGCGCGGTCGCCTCATCCGAACTTAGACGTTCGAGGGCAGAGTAGGGAATATGCATAAGCTTGAGCGTGGTGACTGCTTGGGCGCTCGTCAGGCGGGTGCGGGCCGCGCCGAGGCGGCGACCGCCATTTCCATGACGAAGCAAAAAGCTGGACTGCACCACCTCGATATACCCGAGCATCGCCGGCGCCCGGATCCGTTCGAGGCGCAAAGTCCGGCCGGTTGTCTGGTTGGCCCACGTCACGTCGACGAGTTGCGGCAAAGCGACGACATCGGCCGGCATTAGGACACAGATGCCGTCAACAGGATCTCCTTGCTGGTAGATGAAATCCCCAGGCCGTAGCGCGATGGGACGCTGACGAGGCAGTAGGTTACTGATGGTCTCCAACGCCAAGTTGCCGAACAGCGGCGCAACTCTATTGTAGTCGAGGTCGTCTATCGACAAATCTACCTCCAAAATCCGGATGGAGCTTGGGCGTCGGAACTGATGCGCCGATTGAGGTGTGGGGGTTCAGGAGTACTCTGCCGCGCGGCGCAGCAGCCTTCAGGGGGGATCATCATGATGAATGCCGGGATTTCCCTGATCAATGATAGCGCGTCGGCCAGGATGGCGATGTCCCGAGGAGCGATCGTTTCACCGTCAGGCTCGACCGCTTCCAAAACCTGATTGTACGCCCCTTGACCCAGATCGCCGTTACCATCCCGCGTGAGCCGCACGCGGTGCATACCCGTCTAGATGCTCTCGCCTCTAATCCCTTCCGCCTGCTTGGGGCGCGGGCGGGCGCCAGGGGGCCCTAACGGCCGGATTGGCTCGTCCGCATTGCATGTGTCCGAGATCGTCGGCTCGTCCCGATTGAACGCCGTGACTCGCCCGTTCAAAGTCGTACGGCTCCAGCCGGAGCTCTGGCTTCGACAGGTCACCACCGGCCGCCCCTCAGGGCGAGCGTCGAACCGCAGCGGAGGCCGGGCCGGTACTGCCCCCTTACCAGTCTCGCCCTCAGGAAAGGCGCGCCCGGCGAGGGCACTCGTGGCGGGCCCGTCGGTCACCGGAGACGACGAGGCCGGCGGCATGGCGGAGCTACATACCCACAGGCTGGAGATTCCGCTGAGCAGGATAGCGTAGATCATGTCCATGGAGTGCGTCCGGTTGTTGGAGGCCTGGGTGAGCCGGAGGGGATTGGTCCCTCCGGGATCAGCGAGGGACGATCACCGCCCGTATTCGCGCGTGGTGTGGCGCTCGGAGTGGTACTCATCGACCTGCTCACGCACGACCGGCGGATAGGCCGGCTGCGACGGGTAGGCCGAGCCGACGGTGACATCGACAGCGACGTTGCCGAACTCTGGATCGACATGGACGCCGACGGCGACCTGGGCGGGCCGATAGCCCTGGGCTTGAGCGGCGGGAACGCCAGCCAAGCCGAGGGTGATGGCGGCGAGGGCGAGGGGGATTGTGCGGCTGGTGGCCATGGTGAGCTTCTGTCTGGATCGGGTGGCGGGGACCGTGCTGACAGCCGGACTATTGCGCGGACTGAGGCGGTCGGATGTGGGGGAAGCCACACCGGGGCGAGGAGGAGGGCGAGGCCGAGCCTCGCCCGACTGTCACTGCGGGGCGTATTCCCGCACGATGCGCCGCTGGGTAGTGGTCTCTTCTTCGCGCACGACCGGCGGCGGGGAGGCCGGCTCGTAGACCGAGTAGGGATCAGCTGGCACGATCACCGGCTGGTAGACCGGGGGCACGATCACCGGCTGGTAGACCGGAGGCACGATCACCGGGCGGTAGACCGGAGGCACGATCACCGGGCGGTAGACCGGGTAGGGCCTGTAGCCGTAGTAGCCCTGGGCTTGTGCGGGGACTGCGGCGGTGAGGCCGATGGCCAGGGCCGGCAGGGCGAGGAGCAGGGGGCGCATAGTCTGTCCTTGGGAGGTTGGGACGGCGCTTGCGTCGCTCGGTCGTCGGCATGTGCCGGGATCGGGTCGGCCTGGGCGGTCTCGTCTCGGGGCTGGCCACCGTGGCCGCTCCGACGCCCCCTTCATCCTCCAGCTAAATTCGACCAACTGTGAGACAGACAACACCTCGTCAGAATGGCTCAATTCGACGATCAGAACAGATGACCGGGACTATCGGAAATTCCGTGTGTGGGCGGCGGGTTGAACCTCAGGCCGCCATGGCCCGGGTGAAGCGCTCGCCGAAGATGACGGCGAACTGCGCCTTGGCCATGACCCACTCACGCGGGCCCATCTTCCACGCCTTCTCGGAGCGGTTCAAGACCAGGTAGAGCAGCTTCAGCGCGGCCTCGTCGGTCGGGAAGTGTCCGCGGGCGCGCACGGCCCGGCAGAGCGTGGCGTTCAGGGCCTCGATGGCGTTCGTCGTGTAGAGGATCCGCCGAACCTCGCCGGGAAAGGCGTAGAACGGGATCACCTCGCCCCAGGCCCGCCGCCAGCTCGGGGCGATGGCCGGGTACTTCCGGCCCCACTCGCCCGTCTCAAAGGCGGACAGCGCTGCCTCGCCAGCGGCGGCATCAAGGGCTCGATAAATCTCCTTCAGCGCTGCGGCCACGAGCTTGCGATCCTTGTAGGAGACGAAGTCGAGGCTGTGGCGCAGGAGGTGGACGATGCAGGTTTGGACCAGCGCCTCGGGGAACACCGCCCGGATCGCGTCGGGGAAGCCCTTCAAGCCGTCGACCACGGCCAGCAGCACGTCCTCGACGCCGCGGTTCCTGAGCTCGTTCATGACCCGCAGCCAGAACTTGGCGCCCTCGTTCTGCTCCAGCCAGAGGCCGAGGATCTCCTTGGAACCATCGGCGCGCACGCCGAGCGCGATGTGAACGGCCTTGTTCCGGACCACACCCTCGTCGCGCACCTTGATCCGCAGGTCGTCGAAGAACACGATCGGGTAGACCGGCTCCAGCGGCCGGGCTTGCCAGGCGGCGACTTCCTCCAGCACCGCGTCGGTCACCGCGCTGATCAGGTCGGGGGAGACCTCGATGCCGTACAGCTCGCGCAGGTGCCCGACGACCTCCCGGGTGCTCATGCCGCGGGCGTACATCGACACGATCTTATCGTCGAAGCCGGGAAACCGGCACTGATAGCGGGCAGTCAGCTGCGGATCGAACGTCGCCTGCCGGTCACGCGGGATCGCCAGCTCGATCCGGCCAGTCTCGGTGGTCACGGTCTTGCGGCCATAGCCGTTGCGCGTGTTGCCGGCTTCCTCGGCCGCCAGATGGTGGTCCATCTCGGCGTTGAGCGCCCGCTCGGCCAAGGCCTTTTTCAGCGCGTCCAGCAGGCCGTCAGACTCGAACGCCGCCTTGGGGTCAGCCCCGGCCAAGAGCTGATCCAGGAGCGCGTCAGGGATGTGGGGGGCTTTGCGTTGTGCCATCGGGAACCTCCTTCGGATCCACTATGGCCGCCCCACACGAAATTCCTGACGGTCCCCAGATGACCAGCCAAACACCAATTATGCGGCTACGGGTATCGGCTTAAAGCGCCTTCTATAATTGGGTTGGTCAATAATCGGCTTGGATGTCACGTCGTGGGTGCCACTCTTCTATTTGTGGTCGGCGACGCTCGCCGGCCAGGCTGCGCAGGCGTACCCGCACGGCCGCATCGTCACCTCGCGTCGAGGCATAGCGGTACGTCTTCGGCTCAAGGCCAATCAGCCCGCACGCACGACGCTGCGAGTAGCCCTTCTCCTCGATGGCCCAGCTCACGGCTGTTCTCCGTGCGCCGGGCGTCAGAAGTTTTTTCCCAGTGCCTCACGCAGCGTCGCCACGTCGAGCATCGCTTCAGCCAGGAGCTTCTTGAGCTTGCGGTTCTCCTCGTCGAGCGCCTTCAGGCGGCGCGCGTCCGAGACCTCCATGCCGCCGAAGCGCGAGCGCCACGTGTAGAACGTCGCGTCGCTGATGCCGTGGCGGCGGCAAATCTCAGCCACCCGAAGCCCGGCCTGCTGCTCCTTGAGGATGCCGATGATCTGCTCTTCGCTGAACCGGCTCTTCTTCATCGTCCGTCTCCTCATCGACGGACCCTAGCTTCAGAACGAGGGCAGAACAGGGGGCAAGGTCACGAAGAACAGCTTGCCCATCGGGTCAGTGGGGTCATGCACGCTGGCGCCAAGCTGGAGCTTCACACCCCGGATGGCGAGTGCGTCGCCAATCGCACGTGCGTCGGGCACGGAGCGGGCGAGCCGGTCAAGCTTAGGCACCACTAGGGTGTCGCCGCTCCGGACCGCGGCCAGCGCCTGATCGAGGCCGGGGCGAGCTCGGTTCGTCCCGGTGAAGCCCTTGTCGGTGTAGATGCGATCAGGCGCCACCCCGAGCTGGATCAGCGCCTGGCGCTGGGCCTCTAGGTCCTGCTTGTCTGTCGAACAGCGGGCGTAGCCGATTAGAACGTGCGTCATGGACCCGATGTAACGTATGAGGTCCCTTCACTGCAATTTTTATCGTACCAATCTATTGAGACGAATGCTGTGCAGGTGGATCGACTCTTCGCTTACCGTGCTGCTCAGTGTCCGCTGATCGATCCCCTTGCGGACACACATGCAAAAGCGCCACGCAGCCAAAGTAGCACGAGTCGGCCGACCATCAGGATCCGCATGCCGAGCGCGATGGTGGCTCCTCAGACAATGCCGAAAGCCCTACGCCCGCTAACGGGAAGCGCCTATGATCAGTTAGGTCAAGCACCTGTTAGGAACATAATATACGTTATGACATATTTATTCTTATTTTTTCCAGTCGGTGTCATCATTCTTAAGACCTTCGATGACACGAAACATCTTTCCGACAGCCTCTACAGTGTTCAGAACGTCAGGAATTTCTCTAATCTCTGTCGGGTTTCCTACCGTCCCAGAGCGCAATAACTTTGAGCGTTCAGACGCCGAAAATTTCTTGGATAGAATGCCAACACGTTGAACCAGATTTCCAAAATCGTCCCTCAATGCTTGTCCTTCTTGACGACCTACTCTATAGAAATTCGCAAATTTCTCGTAGGAGACTTCCCTCTCTCTACAAAATGCAACAAATATTTCCGCAAGATCTAAAGTGTCTAGATGGTAATCTGCGGTCAGAGATTTATTTTTAATTTCCCTTTCGGTTTTATTTTACCCAATATTAACGGCGGCATTGTAAACTATAGAGCGGTTCTTTATAGCGTCTTTATTAGGTGCGGATGTGCGGAATCGATTTACATGACTGCCTGTTTTGGTAAAGCTGTACATTACTATGAGTATAAGGAAAATAATGGCCGAAATTACAAACCGACTGATTATCGAGGTGTTCATAAAAAGTCCTGTTTACTATTGATCTATATTAAAAAGCCAGTGCAGTCTTCTAAATCATAGTTGACACGTTAGCAAGTTCCAAAATCTTTGTTAGACTGGGGCGGCCACTCAGGACGATGTAGCCGTTCTACCAGGCAATATGGGCGATCTCATGTAGCAACTTGGTAAGCGTCAGTCCCGACAGATCGAGGTTCGGTCACTACCATCGTGGAGTCGATCTGGAGGCTGGCGTTCGGGCTGATCTCGGCGTTGAAAAAACTGCCCCATAGTACGTCCTTACGCGAGCTGCGTGCCGTCGGGAAAACAGTCGTTTTCTATATATAAGGGTTGAGGCAGCTGGATGACTGCTTGGGGCGGAAAGTGGTCGGTTCGACTGAACTCTTCGCAGTATTACGGCGTCTAGTTAGGGGGGCCGGGCCAGTGCTTCGTAGGAGCATCGCGTTCGTACAATACGCTACCCAACCCAACCATTGTCCTTGAGAGGGATGGCGCAGCTTCTGAGATAGGTAGAAAAACGTGGATAGAGCAATTAAAGTCACACAAAGCTGATTGTCTCCGGTGAAATTTCATACACCGTACCGATCCGGTACTATAGTCTGTCTTATTTTAGCTAACTTTAGTATTTATACTAAATCAAAATCCAAATAAGGATAGAAAGTGTACTTATTCGAAACCTCTTGAATCACGACCACAAATGGTGCCTGCACTTCGACCCGGATTAAAACAACTCCAGTTGGGGGGATAGCCAACGTTTGCGCGCATATTGGTAGTAGGTTGGTACGATCCATAGATCAATAATGCTATGCAGATAAGTACACATGGTAGAGCAGCGGCTAAGGCGATCGACATGTCTCGCCATAGCCTCACGCGACTAGCTTTGATTGCCCAGAAAATGGATACCGCCGCTACGGCAGCGAAAAGCCCAGCTATGGACCATAGCAGATTTCCGTAGATCATTGCCGTTTAGCCTGACCGTGTGGGCGGCTCGACACTCCGAGCCTTCGCAAACAAAGCTGTCAAATCCTGAGTCTAATTCTTCATTAGTCTACGTTCTATATAATATGGAAGATACGTGCGCTAATCCTAAGATAAAGTAACCGATATAAATTTTAAATTTTGTAATGTGTTCTACCTGGACCATACGATTATTATGGCTGTTTCCCGCTCCACTCAAACTGACGGAAAAAATCCCCATTTAAAATAATCACATCAGTATTTGTTATCTTTTGGGATGAAATATTCGCTTTTAGAAACTTGAATGGGGGTGGATGCGACGCGATGCCAACGAATTCAACATTGCCACTCGTTTTAAGCCTCAGCACGGGAGATCCAGCATTATCCGCTATCCAAACACAATTAGTTCTCAATATCGATCCGTTATATATAGACTCCTGCTGAGCAAGTTTCGGAGCGCATTTTCGCACTGTAAAATTGTTGTCAGGAGGGATCGCGCTAGAATTTATAACATTGTTAGCCGGAATATACACCTCTTCTATATCTGAATCGATGTGATATTGCTCTGCCGAGTTCAAAGGCCTTGCATGGCCTAAAGGTGAGGCAAGTCTAACAATGGCAAAATCTCTCAAAGGTTCGTCTCTAGGAATTCTAGTTCCTAACACAGTTCCAGGATCAAAAAATTTTAGCTTAGTTCTTATAGTCGGAATTTCATAATTATAAAATTCGCAATTATTGATATCTTGCCGAATCCTACCCTCTTTTGTGAGTAGGGGGTGCGCCTGCATAACGATACGGTCATTGTGATCTACCAAGGTTGCAAATACCTTCAAGGGTGCGATATTTTCGGTGCCAGGACAAGCGACGGTTCCAAGCGCAGAACCAATCATATTAGAAATCTGCAATGTTGTTTGGTAATCAATTTCAGTGGATCTATGTTTGATAGTCAAATCAGTATGATATCCAATATCACTACCTTTATTGATATTATCAATCATTCGGAAATAAACATCCAGATTTCCATCAATCGACACACCGATACCAGCGTTTTTCTCATTATCAAAAGGAGCGCCTATATTTTCCTCATTTCTACCGTGCTCGGTCCTTGACTGTATTGCAATTCCGACAGCCTCAAGTTTACCCGTTGGCCGCCTGTGAAGAACCACGGACCCAGATTGTCCGTGGGTAGTGATGCAATCATAAGTTATCTGAGAGCTGGAATTATCTTTATACAAGTCTACGGATCGAACCATGCACTTCTGAACAATGGGTTCGTTAGGCTTTATCTGTCTCTTCATATACATGGCTAAGGCAGAGACCATATATATTTGACTGCCGAGGCTGACCGATGATCGAGGCGCTCTTACGATTGGAATGATACCTTTTATGGGATTTGCCAATTCCAAAACCGCGTAATCATCGTCGTTTTTATCTCTTTTAGAGCTTGATCCTTGAAAGTTGGAACTGCTGTTAATTAAAACCTTGCGGGGAGGCGAGGGATTTGATGCTGGCGCGAATTGGCAGTCTAGCGCCCCAAGTTCCTTAGCGCGGTAAATTACATGCGCTGCTGTTGTGATATAACCACCATTCTCAATAATACTCGCGGATGCCATAGTGCCACGGCGTGTTTTCGGATTAACGCATTTTATCAAACCAGTTACACTCTTGAGCCATGCTATTTCGGCTTCCGAGAAGCTGAGCAATGAGCCACCTTCGTCAATTCCATAACGTCGATCAGTGTTGACAAATGGCACAACGGATGTAGTTTCAGATTGTGGTATGGAATCGATGACATTATTCGTTGAAAAATCATTAGATTTAACTACTTGGGCGGATGCAGTTATTGAAAATACCAGATTTAGAAGCAAAATTAGAGTTGTCATAATCGATCGAAGGTATGGTAGGACCATTTCTAACCCCAAATATCGGCCGATTTTCAATCACAAATGCAGTTTTGTACATCGAAGGGTATCATCGAGCAGCAGTAGGATTGCTAAGACTCCGATTTACACTGATCATACCAATTATACTCGCTGCGCGACTCTCTACTTCGAGCAAATTTTTGATTAGTCGACGCTGTATAATTTTCCTCCTTATGCGAGGTCTTCACCGGCCGAATAGTTGAGGATGGCCAGCTAAAAAAAGGATAAATCAATATCTCCGCCAAGCATATAGCGCGTATATCAAATTTCACGACAAAGAGCCTCGACTAAATTTTTTCAGTTAGTAGCATAAATTGCGACTCCGCGAGACTCAAGTGGGAGAGCACGCATTTCCTAGACGGAGGAATAACTCATGGCGTTGAGGAACCGGATGAACTCACCGTTCCGATGGCGCTGCATGCAACGGCCGAGTACGGTGCCGGCCAGGACGTCGAGGGCGGCAAAAAGCGTCGTGGTGCCGTGGCGTGTGTAGACGTGGGTCTGGGCGGCGGGATGGCCGGAGGCGAGCGGACGGTCGGGGCGAGTCTGCTCCAGCGCCTGGATCTGGCTCTTCTCATTGATGGACAGCGCCACCGCTTGGGCCGGCGGATCCATGTACAGGCCCACCACACGGGGATCCCATAGAATAGGTTCGATGGGATCCCGTCTTCGACCTTGGCGGCCAAGGCGGGGTCGCGCGAGCGTTTGAACGTGCGCAGCCTATGGGGCTGGAGGCGGTGAGCGTCCCAGATCCGCTGCACGGCACGCAACGAGATCCCGACCGCGCGAGCCATGGCCCGTCCGGTCCGGTACGTGACCTCGCCCGGCGGTTCCGAGCAGGTCAGCGCCAGCACCCCGGCGACCGTCTCGGTCGAATGGGGTGGTGTCCCGGGCGGACGTGTCTTGTCGCGCAGCAGACCCTCGACGCCCGCCTTCCGATTGTAGGTTGAGCCACACAGGGTGGATTGGAATTTAGCGATGGTCTTTTCGTGAAGACGGCCACAGGGGCTGTCCGGTAAGTCCCAGACGGGACGGGAGACCTTCCATGAAGACGCTCAAGCTCACTACGCTCGGCCTTTCCCTCGCTATGGTCACCATGAGCCTCGGCACAAACTCCGCCCAGGCTGGCTGCTCCAAGGGTGCCCTAGCAGACCTTGCCTGCCGGGCAGGCTTGATCAACAAGCAGACAGCAAATAGTCTGGATGCCTTCCATGCCGGTATTGGTCGCCCTCTCGACCGGCTGGCCCCTGCCATGGGCGGGGTGGCGGCGGGTCCGGTGGGTGCGGGTATCGGCACCGTATGGCAACGGCAGGACCAATTCCGCCGTCAGGCAGAGCAGTCTCAGCGCTTCATCAACGCTGGCCCGGCCTATACCGATGCTCAGCCGATGTACGGTGTGGGGCAGGGTTATAGGGACACTCGTGGAATGCAGGGCGGTGGTCAGATAGGGAACCGCTGCTACACAGCTTACGGCCTCTCTGGTCCGGGAATCTTCCAGAAAGTCGGACTGTCTTGCACAACCCCGATCCGTGGGCAGCTGATGCAGGGATACATCGTCAACGTTGGCTACTAGAGCCTATGATCCCGATCCAGCGAACTAGTTCAGGCTAGACGCACATCTTTCGTGCATCCTAAGCTATGAATGAGGCGGGTTACCATGAGTCGCGAACGTCCTCCAAACATACGAATTCCTTTCTCCCTGCGGCGGGCGGAGCCCGCCGCGTGGGGCATTATTGAACGTATATTCCAACTCGACGCAGCTTGCCGACTCTAGAGCCCTGTTGCTATATAAATAATCCCATGTGCACATCGCTATAAACTTCACAACTTGAACCGAAGCATTTTATACATACAATATTTTAGATAGATTATACGTATATCAATAAAAAACATAGCCAAATTACTGATAAATGTACGTAAATTAATGCTCATTGAGATGTTGTGAGCTAATCTTGCGGACGGTTCAGGTCAATATGTATGTATTTAAATGATATATAGTATCTTGTTTACAACCGGAGAAAAATTATGACTTTCATTATGGCTGTATGTTTCGTAATTATATTACAGATTTCTTGGCGATCATTCCGTAATCGTCTGGCGGTAAAGTTGCACTTGCCGCTTCCAACTCACAAGGGGCCAAAGGGATGGGATGCGCTAAGGGGCGTGTTGCCTGGAGCGATAGTAGGAGCACTAATTTATCCGATTATTCCTATTGTTTCTGTATACGCTTACGCACTCATATTTAGAGATCAGCAGCTGTTTGCGATCACTTCGCCTGCCAACAGTGAAATAGAATCGTTTTTTGGCATCTTAGCGCTATTTATTATAATGATTTTTTGTTGGAGTATCGCTATTGCGATGAGCATCCAGATCTGGAGTTTGATTTGCTGGCGACGTGTTCAAAATATATGGGTTGCAATCATTCTAGGAGCAGTATTAGCATTTCTGATAACCTTCATTTCATCTGGGTTCGAATTTGCGTCACACGATCGGGTCATAACTGATCTGCTAATGGGGCTTGCCGGAGGAGCGAGCGGCGCGACCGTTTGGTGGTCGACATACAGAAAATCAACTTCTAGTTATATCAAGTAAAATTTCACAATCGCCGGTTTGCCATCGTTATATTCTCTATAGGTGCTCTGCATCGCAAATTGTAAGAGCTCGTTTGACAAGTCAGGGGTATCACCGGACGGGCTCTTAGCTCGACTTTGGCCCATCATGCGGCGTGGCAGAGGCCATAGGCCCAGGGCGCGGGCAATTGGAAGCGGGGTTTTGTTCGGGCGCGTCGGCGCGGTGATGTTGCCAAAGTCCGCTCACGCCAGATCGCACAGCGTACGGCGGCCAGGGCATCGGCGAAGGTCGGGCGCGGTTTGGGGTATCACGCGGCGGCCGCGATCCGTCGCCGCCGGTGGGCTGGGAGTTGCGCAGCCAACAGCGTGACGATCGAGAACAGGGCAAGCAGGCAGGGCGTGGTGCGGGCAACCGCCATGTCGGACCACTGCCGCTGCGTCTCGACGCCCAGACGGGCACGCGCTTCCTGGAAGGTGACCTCGACGCTCCAGCGCCGCACGAACTAACCGACGATCTGCGCGGGCTCGCGTGTCGGATCCGTGCAGAGCAGGGCCTGGGGCGGGAAGCGCGCCTCGGGATCGCGGAGGAGCACCCATCGGATCGGCACGACGGGCAGGCCCCCGTGCCGCCACACCGCGGTGTCCGTGGCGATCTCGATCGTGCACTCGCCCGCCCCGTACCAGCCCGGTACCACCACCTTGCGCCAGCGCGTGTCCTTCGCCACGAGGCGCGCAGCGAGTGTGGGTAGCCGTGCGCCTTTGGTGCGCGGGCGTCCGATCGTGCCAGGCGGGCGCGGCGGGGCAGGTTCGTAAAGGGCTGCGTCGAGCCGCAGGCGGGTGATCGGCGTGATGCCGCCGCGCCGCATCGCATCGAGGAACAGGAGGGCCGAGAAACCGCCATCGCCCACCAGGACGAGGTCGCGCCCCGGCAGCCGGCGGCGGGCCTGCAGAGCGAGTTGACGTCCGACATCGAGCAGCGGCTTGTGGCGACGGCCCCGGCCGCGGCAGGCACGCTCTGACGGCACCAGCGCGGTCCGGAACGGTGGCGCCCAGATGCGCCCCGCCTAGGGGATCAGAGCGAGCAGCATCAGCCTCATCCTGAGCCTGTCGAAGGATTGATCAGCTCCTCGCGGCTCAGCCGCTCAAGATCGCTGCGCCCCATCCCACGAAGGAATCAGCAAAACCCAACCCGCGCAAGTGTCTGGGTAATTACAACTTGACGGCCAATTTCTATATTCAATTATCTTGAGATGATTTTATTCCTATTTTATTTCGCCTACCTCCTGTTCGACCTTTGGAATTATCTTTTGATTTTACGTTGTTTTTTGGAGGTATCTGCTTTTTATAATTACTATCTTTTTCTATATTTAGCAATATGGCACCATCAGGTATAACCAACATATCTGCAGATGCGGTTGCATTAGTATACACAGCCAACACGCAGATTGCAAAAATTTTATACATATCCGAGATCCGTCCCCTCTCATCAAGCACTGTGCGAAACTGCATATAGACCTGTCAATGCTCTTCGCGCTGGATACGCTCCCAAATGCCCAGATCGGGTCTCCATCTTTGCAATTTTCTTCGGCAGTAATTTTGAGTTAGATGATAAAAGAATAGCCCGGGGCGATACATCACCGGCCCATGATTGAGACCGGCGGCTGCCAGCGCCAGGTCGAGCGTGGCGGTGACGTGGATAGCCTGCATCGTCGGACACAGCTTCCACTCCACGATGGTGCGTGAGAAGTCGTCCAGCACAGTCGACAGGCAGTGCCAGCGCCAGCCCACGACCTTCAGGTGGGTGAAGTCCGTCTGCCAAAGCTGGTTGGGCGCGGTGGTCTTTTCGCGGAACTCGTGCGTGGGCTTGACGACGATGTAGGTTGGGCCGGTGATCAGGTTCTGAGCTTTGGAGCAGGCGGTAGACGGTCGCTTCCAAGACGAAGTAGCGCCGCTCGTCGGTGAAGCGCACAGCCAGCTCGCGCGGGCTGAGCTCCGGCTCCTCCAGCGCGAGGGTGACGATCTGTGCGCGGACCTCGGCCTACAGGTGGTTCCACACCCGGCACGGTGTGCTCATGAGATTAAGGCGTCTACCCGGCTGCCTCAGCACCACTGGTCGCCCCCGTGAGAGGACTAAAAGCTATGCAAGGAGGATTTGAGATACGGTGCGATAATTCGATATACATGTTTCAATCCATGCATATCCCTTTTTTAATTATAAATCTGTAGCATTGATCACCAACCACAGACGGATGATCGCATACGTCATAAATTTTTAGCGAATTACTTTGCTCCACAAGGTAAAAATCTTTATCAATTTTATCGCCAGACACAATGTATGTGGCCCTGACTTTATATCCAATCTTTGTTGCAGTGGGGGTATGAATGATAATGTTGTGAACATTGCTATCTTGATGCATCGAAAGTTCCGCGTCTAAGCCTTGAACAGTGAAGCACTTATGTTTTTTTATAATTTTATTCCAATACGATAACAACTGCTTATCAAATAAATCTTCTTCGACATTGCGACCGTTGACGGTGGATTTTATTATGTGTCGAACGTAGTTTTCGTACCTACCGGCTTCTAAGGCATAACTTGGTCCTGCTAAGTACAGCGTCATTACTGACGCGATAGGTAATCTGTACATTTTGCGCATTGTATGATCATTTTCTCTGTTCAAAATAGCAATCAATACTCGCGATTGGAACTAAGTTCGTTTGCTGCCGCCATAAGGGACAACTGTCTCCAGCATACGAAGCCATATACGAGAGCGCGCGCGTCGGTAAGCGAAACCCCATTGATGTGGTCTAAGACCCAGGCTGCGGCCGGGAGTGCTGCGACCTGGGTGCCCTGTAGGTCAAGCCAGTCACCCACCGAGAGTCGTTCTGGGAGCGTAGAGAGCGCGCTGCAGCCGTTTAGGTAGAGACGGCCAGGGATATACAGGCCTTCGGGCAGACGCTGCAAACTAGCGCAGGCGGCAAGGTTAAGGTCGCCCCCGACGACAAGGTCGTCGGATAATCGCATCAAGCGGCTGCAGTCACGTAGATTGAGATCCTGGCAGACAACGAGGTTATCGTGTAGGTTAGTCAGAGCCGTACAACTACAGAGATGCAGACCGCTGTAGACGGTGAGATTATTGAGCAAATTGGTGAGGGATGTGCAATGATTGAGGTGCAGGTCAGCAGCGACATGCAACATGTTCGGCAATGCTGTCAGGCTGGCACATCCGTCCAAGTAGAGATTGCCTCCGACGGAGAGGCTGGCAGGCAACGCCGTCAAGCTGGTACATCCGTCCAGGTGGAGATTATCCCCCACAGAGAGGCTGGGTCTGATTACCGTCAGGCCAGTACAGCCCCGCAAGGACAGGTTGCCTCCGACGGAGAGATCGTCAGGCCGCGCCGTCAGGTTGGTGCACCCCCACAGGCTCAGGTCGCCCCCCACGGAAAGGCCGTCGGGCAGCGCAATCAAGCTGGTGCAACGACTTAGGGACAGGTTGCCCTCCACGGACAGGCCATCAGGCAGCGTCGTCAGGCCGATGCAGCCCTGCAGGTACAGATCGCGTCCGACGAAGAGGCCGCTGGGCAACACTGTCAGATTGATCGTCGGCACAGCTCACAAAGATTGACGATATATCGATTGTGATCATTTTGGCAAAATTACTATATTAGCTAGTTGCAGTAGGATTTTGAAGGCTATCAAAAATGCGCGAGGACAATTGGCTTGATGCTTGCAACTTGCTCGGTGGTTTTAAGAGGCTGGTATGAGGCGGACCCGCACTCAAGGGTGGTGGGATGAGTTCCGATTTGGAGGAGGGTGGCAGTCGCTCCTTGCCCTGGTTCTTGCAGGGACCATCGTCGCCATGATGGTCACAAAAATCATATTCATGCAGAATGGCCACAGTCTCTCCAACGCTGAGATTGCCGACCAGCAGAGGCGTGAGGAAGCGGCTTGCATCGCCCGCGGTGGGCATATTGTGGAGTTGATCGTACCCGGCCGCGGCGTGGGAAGCCGAGCCTGTCACGGCAGAAAGTGGCCCTAGCCTTAGTGGGAGATCTTCTCGCGGCGTTGCTGGATCGATGATCCCCGTTCCTCGGGCCCGCGCGTGTGGCCTTCCAACGGCTACACGGACATGAGGAAGGGCTTTGACGGGCTCACCGCGCTGGTCCAGGGCCACCTGCACCATGATCCATTCTCCGGTTAGGCCTTCGTCTTCTGCAGCCGTGCGGGGCGGCTGATCAAGATCCTGTGGTGGGACGGCCATGGGCTGTGCTTGTTCTCGAAGCCGGGGGCCGGGGTGCCAACCCTTGCCCAATCATCTGTCACGCGAGATTGTCGCTCATTCCAGCCCCTGTGCCTGCCCGGCCTGCGGCGGTCGCCTGCGCCGGATCGGCGAGGACGAGACGGAGAGCCTCGATTACGTGCCGGGCCGCTTCAAGGTGGTGCGGCACCTGCGCGAGGCCTTCTCCTATCGCGCCTGCGAGACCGTCGTGCAGGTTCCGGCGCCTTACCACGCCATCGCCCACAGCCGTGCCGGACCCGGGCTGCTCGCGCATATCGCTGTGGCAAAGTTCGACGATCACGTGCCACTGTATCGTCAGGCCGAGATCTATGCGCAGGACGGCGTCATGTTGCAGACCTCGACCATATCCGACTGAATGGGCGCGACGGCCGCCGCGCTGGCCCCGCTGATCGATCAGCTCCGCGAGGAGGTGATCGCCGGCTCGGACGCCCTGCATGGCGACGATACGACGGTGCCGATCCTGGCGCCCGGCGTGGGCAAGATGAAGACCAGCCGGCTCTCGGCGTATGACCTAGGCGCTCGACGTCTTGGTCTGGCTGCGAGGTCGTCTCAAAAGTCTACAGGTGGACAATGGATTGGAGTTTGCCGGCCGCATGCTCGAACAGGGGCATACCTGAACGGGGTCGAGATCGACTTCTCGCAGCCAGAGAATCGACCGATATCGCCTATATCGAGTCGTTCAATGGTCACCTACGGGCGAAGTGCTTGAACGCCTCGTGGTTCCTATCGCTGGTCGATGCCAGCAAGCGCATCAAGGGATGGAAGTGACACTGTAACGAAGATCGACCACACACCGTCCTGGGCGGCTTGACGTCCAGAGCCTTTGCGAAACAAGCTGGCATAGACCGAAAATTTGCATACGCCGGATCCCGCAGACTGGATAAGCTACAAACCGCGCGTGCAATAACATTGCAACTAATTTACCAGAGGGCGATAAGTCATAGACAAGAACCAAGGTAATGGGGCTTTGCCGAGACAAGGACTTAAAATTTTAGTATCTATAATTCATCACTTATATACAGTGATACAAAATCACTATATATAATTATAGATTTTAATGCTCAGCGAAATCAAAATGGAGATAAATATGAAGAGGTATCGCTATCTGACGGCTGTATTGCTATGGTCAGTATTTCCTTTTAATCAAAGTTTTGCAGATAAAAACAACATCTGTGTTGCAGCAAATACGTTAAGATCCGAATTGATTGCCAATGGAGCTGTAAGTTCTGAAGATAATATAGATAGAATTGTAATTTTTTTGGCCCCTATTGCTAAAGGTAGGCGTAAATTCATAACGAATCAAGACGCTGATTGTATCATAGATCTTCTGATTACTGCTATACCGTACGAAGAAAAACAAAACAGCACTGATTTAACCTGTCAATTGGATGGTATTTGGAACACGCACACGAATGAGTTAAGCTCAGCGGTATCAAAAAGGAACCCGTCACAACAACATTACTTACAACTTAAGCGTGCATATGGAAGAAAGCTGATGCGAAGTGGGAATGGGTAGATGTACCAAGTCGTTTATTACAAACTAAACAAGCATGTAAATCGTCTAAGCATGCTAATTGGCATAGTTTTTGTAAGTATGAGCTTATTGCCTTCGGTTGCTGAGGATTTCGCCGATTATCCGAGTTACTGTAAAACTAAATTTTCGTCAGGATCTGAACGTAGAGAATGTATAAATAGTAAAATTATTAAAGATGCATCATCTATTAAAGAAAAAACAGGCATAGATTGCAATACAAAGAGATGCGTATTAAAAATGTCTCCGAATAACGAAATATGGGGACATTGGGAGGCTAAAGGATACACTCTTGTCTTTAAATCGGGCCAGAAAGCGGAAGAAATGCTGGGGCAAGATACGGGATTGACAGCTGTCATTATTACTGATCCGGAAAAACGTATAAGTCTATTCTCGACTTGCTTGACATGTCTTGATTTTACCTATATCAGCGGCCCTATAAAAAAGGCAAATTCAGTTTTTTTGTCACGTCAAAGTGAAATACTTATTTTCTCGAAGCAATGATAATTTTATCATATGTAATGGAGCGTACATAAACATTTAAGAAATTTAAAAATCTGTCGAGTGCCACCGAAGGGAGTAAATATCGAAGATGAGAATTCATATTTTGAGAACGAATCTTATACTAATGCTTTCGTTCGCAGCAATTGGATCTCTAAGCGCTGGAGAAAATTGTCCTCCATGCAAAGACATTTGTATGCGTCAAACCAAGGCTTCTAATGGAAATTTATCTGTGGATGACTCCAACAAGCTTTCGGACGAAGTTATCCGTATGTCTAGTTCGAAAGAAGTGGATACTAAGAAGGCGGCAGAAATACTTTTTCTGACTGGTCGCGTAGAATTGTACGACAACTCAGAGTACGTTTTAGATGTGTATGAAGCGGTAGAGAAGGCTAGAAAAAAATTTCCCGCGCAATACGCAGCGGCATTCATGCAATTAAAAAAGTTTAAATGTCTTACTCCAAACCAGATCAAGGAGATCGAGAATAACGTTATGAATTGAACAACTTTTCAAGTAGCGATATTGGTTGATTATTACCGAAGACTTATCATAATATAATATGTATATTATCAAATAATCTGAAATTTGCTGATTTCATTGAGATGCAAAAAGCTATGAAACCATTATTAATAGATTTTAACGCGCGTCGGCTCTGTTTCTAGCTACGACTGGGCACATCCAAAAACCTCGCGGTTTGAGGGGTTTCGTGATGTGATGGCATCGTCGGCCTGTGAGGTGCTGCGATGCGCGGTCAGCCCGGTTTCTTTCGACGTTGATGAGCGTCTGAAGGATGGCCGCCGTACTCCTTGCGCCAGCGGTAATAGCTCTGCTCGGAGATCTCCGCCTCCTTGTATGCATGGGCTAAACTCTTGCCCTGGGCCGTCTGACCTTGCCCCCTGTTTGCCCCCGCTCATAACCAGAGTCCGTTCTGGTTCTAGTCCTGTTTGGACCGGGTTGCAAACGCGTTCGGGGTGAGCCCGCCGAGGCTCGTGTGCGGGCGGCAGGTGTTGTAGTCGACCCGCCACGCCTCGATGATGGTCCGGGCCGCCGGCAGGCTCCGGAACAGATGCTCGTTCAGG
>NZ_JBBXMX010000024.1:0-57670 GCF_038442355.1 Methylobacterium guangdongense | reverse complement strand
AGGCGGACCTGTACGCGTTGAACGAGACGCTCGAACGACAAATCGTTCAGCGCAGCGCCGACCTGGACCGGGTCTGGCGCAACGCCCAGGATCTGCAGGTCGTCCTCGACGCGGACGGCGTGTTCCGCGCCGTCAGTCCATCCGCCACGCGACTGCTCGGATGGGCGCCCGAGGAGATGGTCGGCCGCAGCCTGTTCGCGTTCACCGACCCGGACGGCCATGCCGCCTCACGCGCGGCGCTGCGTCAAGCCGTGCAGGAGCCGCTACCGCTGTACCGCAACCGCTACCAGCACAAGGACGGCAGTCACCGCTGGATCGCCTGGATCACGACCCCCGAGGACGGCCTGATCTACTGCTACGGGCGTGACGTCACCCTGGAGACCGAGCAGGCGCACGATCTGCTGCAGGCCGAGGATGCCCTGCGACAATCGCAGAAGTTGGAGGCCATCGGTCAGCTCACGGGCGGTGTCGCGCACGACTTCAACAACCTGCTCACCGTGATCAAGTCCTCGACCGACCTGCTCAAGCGGCCTAACCTCCCCGAGGAACGCCGCGTCCGCTACGTCGAGGCGATCTCCAATACGGTCGACCGCGCCGCGCGGCTCACCGCCCAGCTGCTCGCCTTCGCACGCCGGCAGGCGCTCAAACCCGAGGTGTTCGCCGCCTGCGACGGGGTGCGGGCGATCACGGAGATGGTCGGGACGCTGACCGGCGCCCGGATCAGGCTCGTGACCGAGTTGCCCGAGCAGAGCTGCTACATCGACGCCGATCCAAGCCAGTTCGACACGGCGCTGGTCAACATGGCGGTCAACGCCCGCGACGCGATGGCGGGCGAGGGGGCGATCACGATCCGCGTCGCGCCGGTCGAGGCGATCCCCGCGGTGCGCACCCATCCGGCCGTGACTGGCCCCTACGTGGCGGTCTCGCTCAGCGACACCGGCAGCGGCATCCCGCCGGAGCGCCTGAACCACATCTTCGAGCCGTTCTTCACGACCAAGGAAGTCGGCAAGGGCACCGGCCTCGGCCTGTCGCAGGTGTTCGGGTTCACCAAGCAGTCGGGCGGCGAGGTGACGGTCGAGAGCGAGGTCGGTAAGGGCACGACGTTCACGCTGTACTTACCGCGCGTGTCCGGCGCGTCGCGCAAGCCGGCCGATGCCGTGTTGCCCGATATCCTGATCGTGGGACACGACACGCGTGTGCTGGTGGTCGAAGACAACGCGGACGTGGGCAGCTTCTCGGTGCAGGCGCTGATCGAGTTGGGCTACCTGCCGATCCTCGCCGCCAACGCGGGAGAGGCGCTGGCGGCGCTTGCGAAAGACGCCGACGGCTTCGATGTGGTGTTCACCGACGTGGTGATGCCCGGGATGAACGGCGTCGATCTCGCCAAGGAGATCCGCCGCCTGCATCCCGGCCTGCCGGTGATCCTGACCTCGGGTTACAGCCACGTTCTGGCGCAGGAGGGGACCCACGGCTTTCCGCTGCTGCACAAGCCGTACTCGGTGGAGCAGCTCTCGCAGACGCTGAACGTCGCCGCCCGAAGCCGGCGCGGGAAATAGACCCAGCCCCCAGCCAACCGACCTAGCCCAGGAACAGCCCTTTCCGGCTACACGTTCGCATCAAAAAATCGGTTATCGACTTACCGGTAGTCCAGATTGACATCCTATGACGGGGTTTTTTGCCCCGTGTCTCTCATAGGCTGCAGATCAAGCTATGATGTTCTGGTCCGATGCGAGATGCGCTGACCCGCAAGCTTGAGAGCTTCGAGGAGCTGAGCGACGCCGACCGCGCCGCGCTGCGGGCGCTCGTTCCTCGGTTGCGGCAGGTCCCGGCGCGGACGGATCTGATCCAGGAAGGTGACGTCCCCAGCCACGTGCATCTCATCCTCGACGGCTACGCCTGTCGCTACAAGGTCCTGCCGGACGGCCAGCGCCAGATCATGGCCTTCTTCGTGCCGGGCGACTTCTGCGACCTGAACGTGTTCATCCTCGACCAAATGGACCACAGCATCGGCACGATCTCGCCTTGTAAAACGGTCGAGATCCCCCGGCACGCCATCGAGGAGATCACGGCGCACCACCCGCAGGTAACGCGGGCCCTGATGTGGTGCGCTCTTGTAGACGAGGCCGTGCTGCGGGAGTGGTTAGTTAACATCGGCAGCCGGCAGGCCGACCAGCGGATTGCGCACCTGTTCTGCGAGCTGTTGCTGCGCCTGGAGGCGGTGGGGCGGGTCACCGACAACAGCTACGCGTTCCCGTTCACCCAGACCGATGTCGCCGACACGATGGGCCTGTCGGACGTGCAGGTCAGCCGCACGCTGCGAGAACTGCGCGGGCTCAACCTCATCACGCTGAAGCACCGGATCCTGACGATCCTGGACGTTGAACGGCTCAGGGCGTACTGTGGGTTCAATCCCAACTACCTCCACCTCAGGAACGCGCGTTGGAGTGGCCGCCGGCAGGTGCCGTGGCTCAGTAGCGTCCGAGGAGAGTAGCGGTGGCGGACCGGGGCAACGTCGAGAGCCTGGTCGTGCTGCAGTCCATCGCCGTCGACACGGGGAGCCCGGATCGGGTCGGCATGCTCGTGATCGCCAACGGGTTGCTCGTGGCCGTGCTGGTGCGCCTCGATGCGCCCGAGCACGAGCGACGCGGGTCTTGGTATATGGAGGTCAGGCTCGGGCGGCTCGCGAAGGTACGCCCGCCTGTATTCGAAACCCTGGAAGACGCTACGCGGTGGGTGCGAAAGCGGTTCAGAGAGAACGCAAGCTGAGGGCTGTAAGCCAAAGTCGGCTTTACGAACTTAATACCCAAAAGCAGACGGGCGGGAATCCACCCTTCTCGGACGTTCACCCGTTCCCTTCGCCGCGGCCGATGCTGGCCGAAAGCGGAACGGCCGCTTCCGAGCGCGGCGCTGATAAAAGCGGACGGCCTCCTATCGACCCACCGCAGTCGTTCACGGCAGCATCCGCGCTTCTCGAAAGCGGCCGTTAGTCGACCTTCTCAGGGAGCGGCGGCCAGCGATGTGAAAGGGCGGTGCCGCGAGCAAATTCGAAGGAGAACACGAACTCACGTAGGACGCCGGGCTCGTCAATCTCCTTCGCGAGCTTGATCTTGAGCGACTTCATCGCCGGCAGCAGCGTGTCTGGTGGAAACACCTTGTAGGCCCCATCCTGACGCGCGAGCCGCTCCTCGCCCTTCGCGAAGTCCTGAACGAGGTAGAAATCCACCGTGATCGGTGCCGGCCTGTCCTGGGGCTTATCCATTGCCTTTTCTTGCAGCCGACCGCCACGTCCGCAACAGGACGTGAGAGGTCCTCGTGGCTACGCATCGGCCTTCGGAAGCGGACAGACCGCAAACCACCCTGAACAGCCGTCCCGCTACCGACCCAACGTGGTCGTTCATGCACAGCCGCGCCTTCCCTGAAAGCGGACGCAAGTTCCGCCGCCACTATGACAGTGATGCGGTGGCCTCAGCCGTTCAGCCCTTGTCGGCGTAGTGCTGCCTCAGGGCGGCGAGACCATCCTCGTAGATGCCCTGAAAAAGCTTCGAGATTTCCGCGTCGCTGACCCCGACCGGCTGGAATTCGCCGGACCAGTCAACGCGCGACCGCTGCCCGTCGCCAGTCTCTCGGACTCGTAAAGTTGAGAGGTAACCCTGTTGCGGAAAGGGGGACTGTAGGATGTGGTAGCTGTAGCTCCGTCCGGTCTCATCGAAAGCCATCAGCCGCTCGACGATGAGGCCACCGTCGGGGTTCGCTAGGTGCCGAACGCGACCGCCCTCGTGCAACTCAGACTTGGGGATGTAAGGCAGCCAGTCGGGCAGGGAGCCGAACCCGCCGATGAGCCGCCATACCTCGGAGGCTGGAGCTGGGATCTCGACGCTTGCCGATGCCGTCGCCATGGCCGCCCCCTACTGACCGGACGGGAGGGGCGCGTCAGGCGCCACGACTCCGCTTTGGCGCAGGTCGCGCCAGAAATCCCCGGGCACCTCGAAGCTGATGGCGGCATGGTCCTCAGCGATCCGCTCCGGCCGGCTCGCCCCGGGGATGACCGCCGCGGAGGCGGGGTGGGCGAGCGAGAAGTGGAGTACCGCAGCCTTGATCGGCACGCCGTGCCTTCCGCACAGCCCCTTGATGGTCTCGACCTTAGCGGCGATCTCCGGCGGCACCGAGCCGTACTCGAAGTGCTTGCCGCCCGCGAGCACGCCTGAGCTGTACGGGCCGCCGATGACGATCTCGACCCTCTTCTCGACCGCAGTGGGCATAAGGCGCTCAAGCGCCCTCCCGTGGTCGAGGACCGTGTATCGGCCCGCGAGCAGGGTGCCGTTCGGGTGCACCTCGTCGAGCGAGAGCAGGAGCTCCACCGGCTCGACGTTGTTTACCCCGAGCCCCCAGGCCTCGATCACGCCCTCGTCGCGCAGGCGGTCGAGGGCGGGAAAGGCTCCGGTGCGCGCCTGCTCGAACAGCCCGATCCACTTGTCGCCGTGGAAATCCTTGGCGATGTCGTGGACCCACACGAAGTCGAGCCGGTCGACGCCCATGCGCTTCAGGCTGTCCTCGATGGACCGCTTCGCGCCGTCAGCCGTGTAGTCGTAGATGACCTTGTTCGGGCGCCCGTACTTGAAGATCTCGCCCTTCTCGCCCTGGTCGCGCGCGCCTGTCTCGACCTCGTCGAGGATGATGCGCCCCACCTTGGTGCTGAGGCGGTACGCGTCGCGCGGGTACTTCGACAGGGCCTTGCCGAGCCTGATCTCAGACAGGCCACTCCCGTAGAACGGGGCGGTATCGAAGTAGCGCGTTCCGGCCTGCCACGCCGCGTCGACCGTAGCTTCCGCCTCGTCGTCGGGAATGTCGCGGAACATGTTGCCGAGCGGTGCAGCGCCGAAGCCGAGCGGGCCGGCGAGCAGGGCGTCCCTGATGGTCATGGCTCCTCCGAGCGTGGGGAAGTCAGCGCGACATCGGGGCCATTGTCTGCAAGCCGGTCGCCGCAGACCGTGCCGCCAAGCCCCGCATGACGGCGTACATTTCCGCGGCACCGACGTATCGGCCGTTCTTGCGGTCCTACCGGCCGTTCTTGCGGTGTTTGGGTCGAACGATGAGGGGATGTGCCGCTTCAGCGGCGGAACATGGCCCGGTACTGCCCAGGTGTCATGCCGGTGCTTCTCCGGAACACCCTGGTGAAGTTGTCCTGGGAGCCGAAGCCCTGCTCTACGGCCACCTCATGAAGCGTGGCCCGGTCGAGCGCCAACGCCTCTCGGGCGGCGCGGACCCGTCGCTCCGTCACGTAGCGGTGCGGGGCCAGGCCGGTCGCCTCCCGGAATAGGCGCGCGAAGTGGAAGGGGCTGAGGCAGGCTTCGGCGGCGAGGCGTTCGAGCGGTATGGGTTCGGCGTAGTGGGCATCGATGTAGTCGGTCACTCGCCTGAGCCGTCGCTCGTCGAGCTTCCGGGCCGCGGTGGACGGCTTCCAGCGGTCGACCGTGTAGTTGGCGATTAGGTGGGCTGCCAGCGCGGTCGTCAGACCGTCGACGAACAGCCGGTCCGTCGGCAACTGCGGTCTGACCAGCATGCCCTCGAACGCCCGTGCGAAGGTGACGAGGAGCGGATCGGCCAAGCCACCGACGAAGGCGAGCTCGATCAAGGAGGCGTCAATGCCGTAGTCCGCCAGGGCACTGTGCTCGATGAGGGCCGGCGGCAGGCACACGTGCAGGCACGAGATCGCCTCCGAGAGCTCAGCCTTCTCCATGAAGCCGACCGGTCCGGTCCAGGCCGTTCCGGCCCCGGCAAGGCATTTCTCGTCCCGGCCGTCACCGCTCCGTCGTACGACCGCGCGGCCCTCCAGCATCACGATGAGCTCGTTGCAGGGGTAAGCTTGCCTCGGGTGCGAGCCGGCGCCGTTGATACGGCGTTCGACGACTAGGCGGGCCCGATGGTCGACCCGACCGAGCACCTGGCATGTACCTCGCCGCTGGTCCCCCATCGTCTCGAACGACATCAAGGCACCTCGGGTAGTAGCGCTGGCGCATCAAAGCCGCGCACAGTCTTCCAGGCAGATCCTGATCCATCGCAAGCCGTTACGGCAAGGGTGCGCGCGATCAGTTCGGCGATGCGGGAGGACCTGGCGCCGCTGGGGAGGCAGGGTGCGCAATGTCTACCCGAGCGTCACGGTGGCGTGAGAAATTGTCGTGAGAAGGTCCGCTTCAATACATTTGCCGCTCGGCAGCGGACGGGCAGGAAACCACCCGTAGCCGCCATTCGGCTTCCGACCCAACCTGGCCATTCGAGATATATTGGCCCGTCCCCTGAAGCAGACGGCAGCTGGCCCCACATAAGAGCCATGCTGCGTCCGCCCTTCAGCGTCGCTTGGATCGCCCTGCTTCCGAGAGCGCGACCGCAACCAAGATACCGCCAAGCGCTAGCCCAACCGTAAGGCGGGGGTGCATGTACGCCGTGGTGGCGAGCGCGGTTTCGTCCGGATAGCGGGTCGAGGTGCGGCGTGCCAGTAGATGATTGTAGAGCTGTGTGAAGGCCTGATCGATCGCTCGGGTCTCGACAAGCGTACGATCTAAAAGCTTGGCGGCTTTGGTATGTCCGAGCGCGTGTGCAGCACTACGGAGTGTCCCATACCGGGCGATGTAGAAATGTGCCGCAACTTGACCATACTCAATGTTGATGAGGTCGCGGTCGGCGGCATTCCTGTGCTTGGTTATTTCTGCTTCGTTGAGATCGCAGATGCCCTGCATGGCCGGATCTTGTTTGGGATCGGGCCTGATGCTGATTAATTCAAATACTTCGTCCAACCGCTTCTGCTGGACGATGTTCTGCTTAGATCCCGCCTCGAGCATCTGCTTGAGCTTTGGCAGCGTCGACGTCTTGTAGTTGCGTGCCGCCTGTGCCGCCCCCTGCCGATGCGCTTCGTGGAGCAGATGTAACCCGTCCCCGAAAAGTCGCCGGTTCCCTGACATCGTTTCACGCCTCGTGTTCGCCGTTCTTGGCTCAATGTCTGTTTGACAGACCTGACCACGCGAGCCGTTCGGTTGATGCGAGCGACCACGACGGCCAACGCGTCGGGCGAACGCCGGGTCCAACTCGGGATCCCTTCGGCTCTGCGAGCGATAGTCCGGGCTGGTGGAGTTCACTCACGGTCGACCTTTCCAACGATCTGGAACGGTTGTGAATAGCTCTGGCTGCGAGGTCCGTTTTGCCGCAGGATCTGCCCCGCAGCGGACCCTCATCAATCCACCCCAAGCCGCCGATCCGGTGTCGACCCAACCCAGCCGTCGTTGTGAGGAAGCAGAGCTCCATAAAGCAGCCGTCCGGTGCGTGCATCAGCACCGAACGGCTGCTGGTCTGGGAAAGCGGTGTTCGGTCGACTGGCGTCGAGCGCCGGGGCTCGCCGATGCCGAAGCTGACGTCAGACGGCTTCAAGCGCTGCGGGCTTGGTCCGGATGACGCCCTTCCGCAAACTCCTCGACTATCTTGGCGCAGAACGCCGGCAGGTCCTTCGGGTTGCGGCTGGTGACGAGGCCCTTGTCGACCACCACCTCCGCGTCGACCCATTCCCCGCCCGCGTTGCGGATGTCGGTCTTCACGGTCGGGAACGACGTCAGCTTGCGCCCTTTCACGACGTCGGCCTCCACCAGCGTCCAGGGCCCGTGGCAGATGACGCCAACCGGCTTGGCCTGCTGGAAGAAGTCCCGGACGAAGCCGACCACAGCCTCGCTGCCCCGGAGCTTGTCGGCTCCCACGCTACCGCCGGGGATGACGAGGCCGTCAAAGTCTGAGGCGGACAAGCCGTCGATGACCTTGTCGACCGGATATTTTCCAGCCGGGTCGAGGTCGTTGTTGACCGTCTCGGCCTCGCCCGCCTCAAGCCCGACCACCGTTACCGTCGCGCCGGCCGCGAGCAGTGCGTCGCGGGGCTTTGTGAACTCCGGCTCCTCCGTTCCCCTGGGGGCGATCAGGATCGCGATGGTCTTGCCCTGAAGAGACATGGGTCGTTCTTTCTGCGTGATGTGGGCAGGGGTTGGCTCAAGCCGGGATGCTCTCCGGCGAGGCGGTGTTCTCGGCGGTCACACCGTTCTCCCGGTGGCGGAAGTCGCTCAGCGCTCGGTAGACCTGGAGCCGCGCCCGCATCACCGAACCGAGCGGCTGGTGTGCCGCGAGGCTGTGCGCGGGGCGGAAGGTCATCACCTCGTCGAAGTAGCGAACCCGCCCGGGGGAGTAGGCATCCTGCCGGGGCAGGCGGAGCGTCGCCACCGTGCGGTACGGACTGATTGCGACCGGCCAATCGACCGAGGCATCCTCGATGGGTTGCCGCTCGGCATCGGCCCAGAGCTGCGCCTTTAGATCGTAGACCACCGTGTTGTCGCGGAAGAAGGCCGCAGCCGCGTGGCGGAAACCGTCCTCGTCACTGTGCGGGTCGAGCTGCCATTCAGCGAGGTTCCGTTGCGCGGGCGAAGCCGGCACCGCCCCGAGCTTGGCGACGTAATCGCCGAACCGCATCGGGGCCTGACTGAAGTAGCTGTCGGCGAGCGGGTGGCTGTAGGGATGGCCGAGGAAATCGGCCATGGCGCTCTCGGTGCCGAACGCGTGCAGCACTCGGTTGAGGTTGCGAGCCGTGGCCGCGACGGCACTCTTCACGCCCTCCGGAAGGCCCGTCGATTTCCCGACGACCGTGCCGTCGCGCAGGAAGCCCGCCGCGGTGCCCGACGGGAAGGTCGTGCCCGTGGCGAGCACGAAGTCCTGAGTGTCGACGTCGTGCCCGGGGAGCTTCTCGCCCGGCACTCCGAAGACCTTGATCGACATCCCGCGGTGGGTCGACACCCGGTCGCCCAGGATCTCCCCGGGCCCTTGCGCGAAGCGCACGGCCACCTCGTACGTACCCGGCCTAGCGAACAGGCCCTGCGCGAGTTCCGGGGGCTGGTTCTCCGGAACGATCAACTCCCCGACGACGCAGGCCGAGCTCTTGGCGTGGCTCGCGCGCACCGCGCGGTGCTCACGCTTCTCCACGACCTGCGACTGCTGGGTCATCCCCTGGATGATGCCGTCGATGGACTTCTGCTCGTCCGGGGCGGGCGTCTCGATATCGGGAGCGTAGCGAAGGAATGTCATCGGCGTATCCTCGACGTGTCGTCCGCCTGCGGGGTGATTTCACGAAGGCTGGGATCGGGACGCGGGGTCGGAAGGCCGCCGGATCGCGGCCGCGCCCTGGCAAATAGAAAGACCGCACCGCCGACAAGCCGCGCCGGCCCCCTGCCGTTCCCCACCTCGTTCATGGGCGATTGAATGCCGCACAACCCGGAACGTCGTCGGGTGAGCGGGTGTTCTGTCCTGGCCGCCAGCGGGAGACAGACCTTGCGATCACCGGTGCGATACACTCCCGACGTCGAGGCGGTGCTGCCGGACGAAGGACAGACCATCGAGCAGCTCAACCAGACCTTCGATAAGATCCTGAACCGGGTCGCGGAGGATTCTGGGCACGCCGTGCGCTCGGTTCACGCCAAGTCCCACGGCATCCTCGAAGGGGTGCTCACCATTGATGCTGGCCTTCCGCCGGAACTGGCCCAAGGCCTGTTCGCCACTCCCGGCCAGCACAAGGTCTACATGCGGTTGTCGACCAACGCCGGCGACATCCTCCCCGATGCGGTCTCCCTGCCCCGAGGCCTCGCCCTCAAGGTGCTGGACGTCGAGGGCGAGCGCCTGCCGGATGCGGAGGGGACGACCCAGAACTTCATCATGGTGAACGGCAAGGTGTTCCAGGCGCCGAACGCCGAGAAGTTTTTGGGCAGCCTCAAGCTGCTGGCCGGCACCACGGACCGCGCCGAGGGGCTGAAGGTCGCCGCCTCTACGGTCCTGCGCGGCGTCAACAAGGCTCTGCATGCGGTGGGCATCGACAGCCCCACCATCGGCTCTCTGGGCGGTGCGCCCAATGTCGACCCGCTCGGCGAGACCTACTACAGCCTGACCCCGTTCCGGTACGGCGATTACATCGCCAAGTTCTCGCTGGCCCCCGTCGCGCCGGCTCTCACCGCCCTGACCGGCACCGAGATCGATGCCTCCGGCCGCCCGAACGCCATCCGCGAAACCGTTCAATCCGAGATGACCGGCATCGCCGGCGAGTGGGAATTCCGCGTGCAACTCTGCCGTGACCTCGAACGGCAGCCGGTCGAGGACCCGACGGTGGAGTGGAAGGAGGACGAGGCACCGTTCCAGCGGGTCGGGATTGTCTGGGTTCAACCGCAAGACAGTTGGGATCCTGCACGGGTCCAGGCCGTGGACGAGGAGATGCGGTTCAGCGTGTGGACCGGCCTTGCGGCGCACCGGCCTCTCGGCAACATCAACCGCGCCCGCAACGCCCCCTATCGGCATTCGGCCGAGTTCCGTGAGCGGTTCAACCGCTGCCCGATCCACGAGCCATGTGCGGTGCGCTGAAGCGACATCCTGAAGATGCAACGCTGCAGATCTTAGCTCGGGCGCAACGGCGATGTCTGCTTCATCGCTAATCCGCTCGAAAGCGGTCGGACAGGAAACCACCCGACGCAGTCATTCAAAGGCAAACGCCTGCGTGACGGGGGCTGGCCGTAAGCAGAATGGCCGCTTCGAAGCAGTTCTCCTAGAAAAGCGGACGGCCTCCTAACGACCCAGACTGGCCATGCGGACCGTCGTTGGCATTTCCCGATAGCCGATCTTCTTCGACCATGTGGCACTATTGGCTCAGAGTGGCGTCTTCCCTGTCCTACTTCTACCGGAGGTGCACAGCACGAGCCGACGCTGAAATGCCATACCTCAAGCTAGCCGGCTTCTGGCAGTGCGCCGTCTGTTGATTCTGGCCTGTCGCTTTGTGTTGCGGTAGCAGCCCTTGGGCGGGGAGTAGGATGCTGACGCAATCCATCATTGGGATGTCACGGCGGCGCTGGCAAGCGGAGCGGCCGTTCGAAGGGCACACGAAAGAAAGCCTTCGACGCAAGCTTCAGAGCCCAGCCGTGCGCGATGACGTAAAAGAGCGAGTGCGCCAGGAGCTGGCCCGGCGCGAGCGGGATCCGATCTCTGACTAAAGCCTCACCGTGTGAGGCGGCGTATGGCCGCCGTGGAGCTTACCAGTCTGACGATAAATTGTTCGATCTTCCGTCTTCTAAGAATAATTCGAATTATTCTAGAATAAAATTCCAATATCGACCCTTTGTTTTCATTAAAAAACGCGGGTGTTGTTTTTGTCTCATGACATAGATAGTGCACCATATCTTTGAATACGATATGATGCCATACATGCTTGCCCTAAATGCCTGCCGCTTTACGCAAAGTCGCAAGCAATTGCCCTTCGATCAATAAAGCCGAGCCGTAGTGAAATTCGGGATCGAAAGCGCGCTTGGCGTTCATGACCGATGAGGCACTCTGCATAGCGACAAGGTGACCGGCTTCGTCAAACAGTCCTGATCCGGAACCCCCGTAACCATCATTACAATCGTGTCGAACGCGACGGATCCCGTCTTCGCTAGGCGGATCGATCCTTCGAATCGTACAATGCTCCAGGCTCGTCGCACCGCGGTAGTTTTCGTGGCCGGCAGGCGAAACCATGGTGATGGGCATCGATACTTCACCGATGGGCAGCCTTTGAGGTTCTGGTAGAGGTTGAGGGGCGGCATCAGCAGGCTGCGTCAATCGCAAGATCGCCCAGTCATCTGTGATATGAAGATTTTGCGCGTTTGTTGCAGTCCCGAGCACGAGGCTACTGGGCACGAAATCATAGTTGCGCCCGGCAATCTGGAAGTAACAATCCGAGATCGAACGGGTGACGCCCAATTTACGGTCCCGGAAATTGTGGGCGTTCAGCATAACGATCGATCGATCGGCGATCAGCCAAGCTGCGGCAGCCTTCTGCGGAACACCGTCTGCGCGGTGACACCACAGCATGCCAGCGCCCTTATACTGTTCAAAATCCGAGCTCGTCAGTTCGCGCCGCTCATCGCGTGGGTACAAGGCGGCAAGATGAACGGGCTCAGCGGCGGCAGGGTCGAGCGCCAACAACACGAACATCAGCGCCCTCGTCTGTCTCAGAGTTCTGCGCTGTCCAAGCCGCAACCGAGTCAGTTTCATTCCGACCTCCAAGCCGCCACGGCACGCCTCGCCTTGAGGCAGACAATCCTCACCGACAAATGCCGGCGGTCAAGCGCGTAGCATGCGTCCAATCGCTCCGTAATAAGTTTGCCAAATTATCCCGATCGAAAGTATCGAAATTCCTAGAGACACGTAACGAAGTGTTTGATAGGACTCGAATGCGTCAACGGATGTAATAAGTCTCTCATAAGAAAGTGTTTTTCTTCATTTTACGGAAAAACATACGTCCGGCGCGGTAGCGGGAACGCTATTGCGCACCGCAATAATTACAACAGCCGCGAAGCCGGAAGGCGCGACGGCTTGGCGAGGAGATGCATAATGAGGACGAGAAGGCTTACGCGTTCGGTCTCGACCCTGGCGATCCTGGCGATGGCGCCCGTCGCCATGGCCAGCATGGCGACCGCTAACGACAAGCTCGTTGAGCAGTCGAAGAGCGATGAGAACTGGGTGATGCCCGGTAAGAACTACGACTCGAACAACTACAGCGATCTGACCCAGATCAATAAGAGCAACGTCAAGCAGCTCAAGCCGGCCTGGACGTTCTCGACCGGCCTGCTCAACGGCCACGAGGGTGCGCCGCTCGTCGTCGACGGCAAGATGTACATCCACACCTCGTTCCCGAACAACACCTTCGCGCTCGGGCTCGACGATCCGGGCCACATCCTTTGGCAGGACAAGCCGAAGCAGAACCCGGCCGCCCGCTCGGTCGCCTGCTGCGACCTCGTCAACCGCGGCCTGGCCTACTGGCCGGGCGACGGCAAGACCGGTCCGCTGATCCTGAAGACCCAGCTCGACGGCAACGTCGTGGCGCTGAACGCCCAGACCGGCGAGACGGTCTGGAAGGTCGAGAACTCCGACATCAAGGTCGGATCGACGCTGACGATCGCCCCCTATGTGGTCAAGGACAAGGTGATCATCGGCTCGTCCGGCGCCGAGCTCGGCGTGCGCGGTTATCTGACCGCCTACGACGTGAAGACCGGCGCGCAGGTCTGGCGTGCCTACGCCACCGGTCCCGACCAGGATCTGCTGCTCGCCAAGGACTTCAACATCCACAACGCGCATTACGGCCAGAAGGGCCTCGGCACCTCGACCTGGGAGGGCGACGCCTGGAAGATCGGCGGCGGCACCAACTGGGGCTGGTATGCCTACGATCCCGGCACGAACCTGATCTACTTCGGCACCGGCAACCCGGCGCCGTGGAACGAGACCATGCGTCCCGGCGACAACAAGTGGACCATGACGATCTTCGGCCGCGACGCCGATACGGGTGAAGCCAAGTTCGGCTACCAGAAGACCCCGCACGATGAGTGGGACTACGCCGGCGTCAACGTGATGATGCTGTCCGAGCAGAAGGACAAGGACGGGAAGATGAGGAAGCTCCTCACCCACCCGGACCGCAACGGCATCGTCTACACCCTCGATCGGACGGACGGGACGCTAGTCTCGGCCAACAAGATCGACGACACCGTCAACGTGTTCAAGTCGGTCGACCTGAAGTCCGGCACCCCGGTCCGCGATCCGGAATACGGCACCCGGATGGACCACCTCGCCAAGGACATCTGCCCCTCGGCGATGGGCTACCACAACCAGGGCCACGATTCGTACGATCCGAAGCGTGAAGCCTTCTTCATGGGCATCAACCACATCTGCATGGATTGGGAGCCCTTCATGCTGCCCTACCGGGCGGGTCAGTTCTTCGTCGGCGCGACGCTGAACATGTATCCCGGCCCGAAGGGTGACCGGCAGAACTACGAGGGACTTGGCCAGATCAAGAGCTACAACGCGATCACGGGCAAGTTCAACTGGGAGAAGATGGAGCGCTTCGCGGTCTGGGGCGGCACCACCGCCACCGCCGGCAACATCGTCCTCTACGGGACGCTGGATGGCTTCATCAAGGCGCGAGACTCCGACAACGGCGACCTCCTCTGGAAGTTCAAGCTGCCGTCGGGCGCCATCGGCTACCCGATCACCTACACCCACAAGGGCACGCAGTACGTCGCCATCTACTACGGCGTCGGCGGCTGGCCGGGCGTGGGTCTGGTATTCGACCTGCAGGACCCGACCGCCGGCCTCGGCGCGGTGGGCGCCTTCAAGAAGCTCGCCAACTACACCCAGATGGGCGGCGGCGTGATGGTGTTCTCGCTCGACGGTAAGGGCCCGTACGACGACCCGAACGTCGGCGAGTACCAGCAGGCTGCTGCGAAGTAAGGACGCTCCGGGGTCTGCCGGCTCGTGGGCCGGCAGACCCCACCCTCGAACGAGGTTCCGTCCGGACCACGCCATGGTCCGGCACCGCGGCACCCGAACAAGAATCAGATCAGGGAATGAAACCGATGCCGCTGATCGGCCGATCGATCCTGCGTGCGGCGACCTGCGCCGCAGCCCTCGCCCTCGCCACCGTCCCGGGGATCGCCCAGGAATCGGAGGCCCAGGCCATCCAGTCGGATCAGGGCAAAGCCCCCGCCGCCCCGCCGGCAGACCCCGCGTCCCTGCGCATCTGCGCCTCCGCCAAGCAGCCGCCGCTCTCTATGCGCGACGGTTCCGGGCTGGAGAACCGGATCGCCACCGCCGTAGCAGACGCAATGGGCAAGAAGCCGGTCTTCGTCTGGCTCGACAAGCCGGCGATCTACCTCGTGCGGGACGGTCTGGAGAAGAAGATCTGCGACGTCGTCGTCGGCCTCGACAGCGACGATCCGCGGGTGCTGACCACCAAGCCGTATTATCGCAGCGGCTACGTCTTCATCACGCGCGCCGACAAGGATCTCGACGTGAAGTCGTGGTCCGACCCGCGGCTGAAGAGCGTCGACCACATGGTGGTGCCGTTCGGCTCCCCGGGCGAGGCGATGCTCAAAGATATCGGCCGCTACGAGGAGGACATGGCCTACCTCTACTCGCTGGTGAACTTCCGATCGCCGCGCAACCAGTACACGCAGATCGACCCGGCCCGGATCGTCAGCGAGGTCGCCAACGACAAGGCCGACGTCGGTGTTGCCTTCGCCCCGGACGTGGCGCGCTACGTCCAGGCCTCGACCGTGCCCCTGCGCATCACCCTCGTGCCCAACGACACGGTGAGCAGCGACGGACGTCCCATGCCTCAAATGTTCGACCAGGCGATGGGCGTGCGCAAGGACGACCCGGCTCTGAAGGGCGCCCTCGACGCGGCCATCACCAAGGCGAAGCCGGAGATCGCGGCGATCCTCAAGCAGGACGGCGTGCCCGTCGCGGCGACGAACTAGCCGCCTTCGCCTGCACGCCCCCCGTCATCATCAGAGTCTCGGACCACGCATGTCCTACTACAAGCCGTATTTTCCAGTCCTGATCGGTCTGTGTCTCGCGACCGTATCGGTCGGCGGGGTCGTCCTGGCTCAACCGCAAGCGGGGGCTCAGACCGGCATCCAGTTCCACAACACGATCACCGGCGAGGTGATGGACACGAACGAGGGCAAGCCCGGCGGGCGCGATACCAAGGCCGTCCAGACCTTCTTCCAGACCGGCAAGAACATCTACATCGACGACAAGTCCTGCCTGCGCAACGGCGAGAGCCTGTTTCTGACCTCGTGCTCGGGCTGCCACGGCCATCTCGCCGAGGGCAAGGTCGGGCCCGGCCTCAATGACAATTACTGGACCTACCCGGCCAACACCGAAGACGTCGGCCTGTTCTCCACCCTGTGGGGCGGTGCCAACGGCATGATGGGCCCGCACAACGAGGATCTCAATCCGGACGAGATGCTGCAGGTCATCGCTTGGATCCGGCATCTCTATACGGGCCCGGTGAAGGACGCGGCTTGGCTCACGGACGAGCAGAAGAAGACCTACACGCCCTTCAAGGAGGGCGAGACCTTCGCCAAGGACGCCCCCGGCCAGTGCAAGCCACTGGCGGAATGAGCGTTCGCGCGATGCTGCGCCCGTTCGGGACGCGGTCGAACGGCCTGACTGGCCACTTTGGGAGAGAAGGAGCCTGACGATGCGGATGATGATCACGGCGGCGGTTCTGGCCGCGGGGACGATCCTGGCGGTGCCGGCCCTCGCCTATGACGGGCAGACCTGCAAAGCGCCCGGCAACTGCTGGGAGCCCAAGCCCGGTTTCCCCGAGAAGGTCGCCGGATCCAAGTACGATCCGAAGCACGACCCCAAGGAAGTCAGCAAGCAGGCCGAGTCCATCAAGCAGATGGAGGAGCGCAACAAGCAGCGCATCGCCAACGCGGAGAAGACGGGCAAGTTCGAGTACGACGTCAGCAAGATTTCGTCGAAGTAACCAGTTCGCGGGCACGGATCGTCGTCACAGCGCGATCCGTGCCAGACCAGACAGCGTCGAGTGGCCGCCATGAACAACCCTCGCTCCGGCGACGCGATGCTGATCGATTGGCGGGCCGCGGCAACCCGGTTCGAAGCCGAGGTCGCCAAGGCCGTGATCGGCCAGGACCGGGCGATCCGCCTCGTGACCATCGCGATCTTCGCCCGCGGACACGTCATGCTCGAAGGCGATGTCGGCGTCGGTAAGACCACCCTGCTGCGTGCGGTCGCCCGGGCGCTGGGCGGCGCCTACGAGCGCGTCGAGGGGACGGTGGACCTGATGCCGACCGACCTCATCTATCACACCTACCTCGCCGAGGACGGCCGGCCCCGAATCGAGCCCGGGCCCGTGCTGCGCCGGGCGGAGGACCTGTCGGTCTTCTTCTTCAACGAGATCAACCGCGCCCGGCCGCAGGTTCACGCGCTGCTCCTGCGGATCATGGCCGAGCGGACGGTCAGCGCCTTCAATCGCGAATACCGGTTCCCGAACCTCCAAGTGTTCGCCGACCGCAACCGCGTCGAGCGCGAGGAAACCTTCGAGCTGCCGGCCGCCGCCCGAGACCGGTTCCTGATGGAGATCGGCCTGGAGGCCCCCCGCGACGCGGCGGCCCGGCGCGCCCTGGTGTTCGACCCACGCTTCCACGACACCGATCGCCTCATCGAGAGCGTGGCCGAAGGTGTCCTCGACCACGCGGGCATCGGCGGCATCAGCGCCGCGATCCAGCACGCAATCCAGGCCGCGCCCGAGATCGAAGCCTATGTGGTCGCACTCTGGGAAGCCCTGGTGCGGCCGGCCGAGGCCGGCATCCGCTTGCCCGACATCGACATGGACGGGCTCGTGCAGGGCGGTGCCTCCCCCCGCGGCGTCGCCTTCCTGGTGCGGGCCGCCCGGGTCCGCGCCTGGCTGGAGGGCCGGGACTGGCTGGTGCCCGAGGACGTGCGGGCGGTCTTCCCCGAGGTGATGGCGCACCGGGTGTTCCTCGAACCGATCTACGAGATCCGCCGGGCCGAGATCGTGCCGGCCCTGTGCCGGGCGGTGTTCGAGACGGTGCCAGCTCCATGAGCGGCCGGCCGACCGCCGAAATTCTCTACCTGCCGCGCTGGCGGCCGCGGGGCAGCCGCGTCGGCGCCCATCGCGGGCGGGATGCCGGCGGGCTGGGCACCTACCGCGATCAGGTCCCGTTCCTGAGCCTGCCGGATGCCCGCCGGATCGACATGCGCGCGACCTTGCGCGACCCGTTCGAGGGGGTGCATGTCCGGCGCTTCGAGGCCCGCACCGCGGTCGAGGTCTGGGCGCTCGTCGATCTCTCGGCCTCGATGCGGTTTCAGGGTGCGGCCGACCGGATGGCGCTGGCCCGCGATCTCTGTGTGGGATTGGCCGGTTCAGCGACGCGGATCGGCGACGGTTTCGGCTTGATCGGCTGTGACGAGGCGATCCGGCGGGATCTCTATCTGCCGGCCACCCGGCGTCGCGGTCCCGCGCTTTCGATGGCCGACCGTCTGGGGGCGGTCGAAGGTGTGACGACCAGTGCCGCGGGGATGTTGGACGCTGCGCATCAGCTGGCCGGCCGGCCGAAGCTCGTGTTCGTCATCTCCGATTTCCGCTGGCCGGAGACGCTCATCGGCCGGGTCTTCGCATCCCTGGCCCTGCACGACACCGTGCCGGTGCTTCTCGCCGACAGTGCCGAGGACGAGGGTCTGCCGGACTGGGGGCTGGCCGAACTCGAAGACCTGGAGGGCGCCGGCCGGCGCCTCGTATTCCTGCGGCCGAGCCTCCGGCGGCGCTGGATCGACCAGGAGCGCGAGCGCCGTGAACGGCTCAGGGCCGCCGCGGTGACGGCCGGGGTGCGTGCCCCGTTCGTCCTCTACGACCGCTTCGATGCGGACGCCCTCAGCCGTCACCTGCTGTCGAGGTGACGATGCGCATCGCGTCAATCGCCCTCATCGCCCTGCTCCTCGCGGCCCTTCACCCGGGGGCTGCGATCGCGCAAATCCGCGACGTCGAGGTGCGCGTTCCGCGGGCGTTCGGCTACTTCCTCGGCGATGTCCTGCACACCCAGGTCGATATCGCCGTCGATCCGGGGTTCAGTCTCCAGAAGGCCTCGCTGCCGCAGCCGGGCCCGGTGACATACTGGCTCGACCTGCGTGCCACCGCCGTGGACGAGGTACCGGGCCGGATCCGCCTGCGCCTGACCTACCAGACCTTCTACGCGGCCCTCGACACACGTCAGGTCGTCGTGCCGGGCTTCTCGGTCGTGCTGGAGAACCAGAGTGCGGGCGGCACGACGTCGGCCAAAGCCGAGATTCCAGGCTGGTCGCTCGGCATGTCGTCGCTGCGCGAGATCCAGCCCCCCCAGCGCGACGATCCAGCCGATTACCTGCGCCCGGACGGGCGCGGCGGGCGGCTCGACTCCACGCCGCTCCTGGTAGCGGCCCTCGTCAGCCTCGGCCTCGCCGTCCTGTCCCTGGCTGCGCTGGCCTACGACCGGGCATGGTTTGGCAGTCGGCGCAAGCGGCCGTTCACGCGGGCCGCCCGGGCGCTGAGTCGCCTCGGACGAGATGGCGACGGCTATCGCGAGGCCCTGCGTCTCGTCCATCGCGGTCTCGACGAGACCGACGCGCGCCGCGTGCTGGCCGACGACCTGCCCGCGTTCCTCGCCCGGCATCCGGCGTTCCAGGGGGAGGCAGCCGCGCTGGCCCGCTTCTTCGCCGCCTCGCGCCGGGCGTTTTTCGGCCGGGATCCAGCCGCTGCACAGGCCGCATGCCCCCGGTCCGAGATTGAGGCGAGCCTACGCCGTCTGGCGGCGGTCGAGCGAGCGGCTTGAGATGGGCGCGATCTCCTCTCTTCTCGCTTGGCTCACCGGCTTTGGCTCTGCCTCGCCGCGGGTTCTGTGGCTGCTGCCGCTCGCGCTGATCCCGTTGGCAACTTCCGGCCGGCACCGGGCCGCGATCCCGGCCGTCTCCGCCGTCCCAATGGATCCGGTCTCCGGTTGGATCCGCCGTGCTCTGACGACGGCGGGTATCCTGGCGCTCGGCGGCCTCGTCCTGGCGCTCGCCGGTCCGTATCGGGCGGGCGAGCGGATCACCCGGATCGGCATCGGCGCGCAGGTCTCGATGCTGATCGACCGCTCGGGAAGCATGAACGAGACCTTCGCCGGCCGTCAGCCCTCGGGCGTGGAGGAGTCGAAGGCGGCCGCCTCCCGGCGCCTGCTGGCGGGCTTCGTCGGCGCACGCAGCCACGACCTGTTCGCCGTCACGGCGTTCTCGACTGCCCCGATGCTGGTGATGCCGATGACCGATCGGCACGAAGCGGTGCGGGCCGCCATCGCGGCGATCGACCGGCCGGGCCTCGACTACACCAACGTCGCCCGCGGCCTCGCGCTGGCGCTGTCGCAGTTCGGGCCGGAGGGCAGCGGCTCCCGGGTGCTGCTGTTCATCTCGGACGGCGCCGCCGTGATCGACCCCCGGGTGCAGGACCAGCTCCGTGCCACCTTCACGAAGTTGCGGCCGAACCTGTACTGGCTGTTCCTGCGCACGAAGGGCGCCCCATCGATCTACGATCGACCGGCCGGGGAGGACACACCCCAGGCCGCGCCCGAGCGCCACCTCGATCTGTTCTTCAAGAGCCTCGGCGTGCCCTACCGCGCCTTCGAGGCCGAGGGGCCACAGGCGGTCGCCGACGCGATCGCGCAGATCGAGGCGCTGGAGCGCGATCCGATCCCGTATACCGAGATACGCCCCCGCCACGACCTGACGTGGGTCGCTTATGCGGTGGCGGGTCTGGGCCTCGTGCTCCTCGTTCTGGCGGCCCTCGCCGAGGCGGACCTGTCCCGGCGGCCGGCTCCGGCACGACCGATGTCCGGCGCGACACCGAGGCCCGCGGCCATGAGGAGGGCCGCATGAGAACGCCCCGGCCTCGTCCCTCGACCGCACGCCGCGGCTGGGCCCCCGTGCGGCCGAAGCTGCTCCTCGCGCTGCCGATCCTGTTTGCGCTGGCCGCCGCCGGCTTCGGCGTCGCAGCGTGGCGGGCGGAGCGGGCGAACGCCGTGATCGCCGCCCTGGAGGCCGGCAAGGATTTGGAGGTCGGTCCGGATGCGACGGCCCAGGTCCTCCTAGGGCGCGTCCGGTTCCTGGCCAAGCGCGACCGGCTGGGAGAGACCGAGCCCCTGGTGGCGGCCCTCGACCGGGCCAACGCACCCGAAACCGCCGCGCGCGCGCGCTATCTCGTCGCCAACGCGCGGGTGCGCGACGCCTTCACGCTCATCACGCGCAGCGAACTCGACAAGGCCGGCCCGCAGGTCACGCTCGCCCGCCAGGATTACCGCCGCGCCCTGCACGACCAGCCGGAGTTCTGGGACGCAAAGTTCAACCTCGACGTCGCCTCGCGCCTGATCCGGGATTACCCGGAATTCGAGCGCAAGGAAGGCGAGGAGATGCAGGCCGATCCCAAGAAGATCTGGACCGACATCCCTGGCCAGCCGCAGGGGGGCCCATGATGGCTCTGCTGCCCCTGGCGCACAACCTGCGCGGGCGTCGCTTCCAGGCGCTGGCGCTGGCCCTCGGCCTCGTCCTCCTGGCGCTCGTCGTGCCGCCGGTGCCGGTGACGCGCACGGGCGTCGCGGTGCTTGCCGTCGTGGATATCACCGGCTCGATGAACACCCGCGACTACACGATCGACGGGCATCCCGAGAGCCGGCTCGAAACCGTCAAGCTGGCGCTCCGCCGTCTCGTGGCCGACGTGCCCTGCGGCTCGCGGATGGCGCTCGGCCTGTTCACCGAGCGCCGCCCGTTCCTCCTGTTCACGCCGGTGGAGGTCTGCGCCGACTTTACGCCGCTGGACGGGGAGCTGGCGGCGCTGGACTGGCGCATGGCCTGGGAGGGCGACAGCCGCATCGCCGCCGGCCTCGACCGAGCCATCGCGATGGCGGCCGACTTAGGGGTCGACCTGCTGTTCGTCACGGACGGGCAGGAGACGCCGCCGCTCCCCGCCGGGCGCACACCGGCCTTCGACGCCAAGCCCGGCGCGGTGCGCGGCCTGATCGTCGGCGCAGGCGGATACGGGCTCTCGCCGATCCCGAAATTCGATGACCGCGGGCGCGAGCGCGGCTTCTACACCGAGACCGACGTCCAGCAGGAGAATCGCTTCGGGCCGCCGCCGGAGGATGCGGAGATGCGGGAAGGCTACGAGCCGCGCAACGCCCCCTTCGGCGCAACGGCCGCGCATGGCACCGAGCACTTCTCGTCGGTGCGCGAGACCTACCTGAAGAGCCTCGCGTCGGCCACCGGCCTCGCCTACGCGCATCTCGACGGACCCGATGGTCTGGCGACGCCGCTCGTCGCGGCGGCGACGCCCCGGCCCCTGCCCGGACGGATCGATCCCCGGCCGTTCCTCGGCGCTGCGGCGCTGCTCCTCGTGCTGGGCGTGCTGCTCGCCGCACCGCTGTCCGCACGCGGCAATCCCGTCCGCCTTCCCGTCTCGCGTCCCCGGAACACCTGACCATGCGTCGTACCGTCCCCGCCCTGCTGTTCGTCCTCGCGGCCGGCGCTGCCCTGGCTCATGGGCCGACCCCGCAGAAGGTCGATCAGACGGTCACGATTCACGCCAGTCCGGACGCGGTCTGGAAGGTCGTCGGCCCGTTCGGCGGCATCGGCGCCTGGCATCCGGACGTCGCGAAGGTCGAGGCGACCGGTGGCGACGCCGAGGGCGGCGTCCGCAAGGTCACGCTCAAGAAGGGTGGCACGCTGGTTGAAGGGCTCGACGAATGGAAGGGCCCCGAGCACACCTATTCCTACCGGATGTCCGATCCCGATCTGAAGGCTCTGCCGGTCTCGTCGTATTCCGCCACCCTCACGGTGACGCCGGACGGCGACGGCTCGAAGGTCGAGTGGATGGGCCGCTTCTATCGCGGCGACACCGGCAACGAGCCGCCCGAGGAGCTCTCCGACGCCGCCGGCCGGGAGGCGATGAACCGCTACTTCGCCGACGGGCTGAAGGGCCTGAAGGCCAAGGTGGAGGGCGGGGCGACGCAATGAACGCCGCCGGGACCATCAGACGGGGATTTGTCCAGCGGATGCGTCGGTGCGCCATGCTGGCGATCGGGCTGATCGCCGTGTCGGGGCCCCTTGGATTCGCCGGGGCGCAGGATCTGGCGGTGGTGAGCCAGCAGGGGGCGCGGGTCTCGCGGATCGCGGCCGGCGCCGTCACGGCCGCTCTGGCTGTGACGGCGTCCCCGGCCGTCGTGGCCGCGGATGCGAGCGGACGCCTCTACATCAGCCATCCGGACGGGCACGCGATCACAGTGGTCGCACCGGACGGATCGGCACGCCACCTGCCCTTCGCCGGCCAGGCCTTCGGGCTGGCGGTCGAGCCGGACGGGCGGGCGATCTATGTCGGCGACTGGTCGGGCAACCGGGTCGTGCGCATCGCGCCTTCGGACGGGGCGGTCGAGGGTGAAGTCGCCGTCGGGCGCGATCCCGCCCACCTCACCCTCGGAGAAGACGGGCGGCTCTACGTCGCCGAGCGGGAGAGCCGTTCCGTCGGCGTGATCGATACACGCCGGATGGTGCGCGTCGCCGCCCTGTCGGTCGGGGACGGACCGTTCGCACTCGCCTACGATCCGATCCGTCGGCGGCTCTACGTCGCCAATGTCCGCAGCAACGACATGACGGTGATCGACACGGCCGGAGGCCGGATCCTGGCGACCGTGCCGGCCGGGCCGAGCCCGTACGGGGTCGCCATCAGTGCGGATGGGGCCCGGATCGTCGTCACCGACCAGCATGCCGCTTCCGTCTCGGTGATCGATGCCGACGCCCTCTCGATCACGGCGACCGTTCCGGTCGGCAAATACCCGGAGGGCGTAGTGATCCGGGGGGATCGCGCCTACGTCGCCAACTGGTTCTCGGACGACATAGCGATCGTCGATCTGACGAGCCTGACTACTGTCGGTCGTATCCCGGTCGCCGAAGGTCCGCGTTCGATCGTGGCGGTGCCCCCTGCGGCAGCCGCCTCGACGCTGGCTGGTCGGGCTACGCCAGGAATAGCGCGATGAGACCGATGCTCGTCATCCTCGCCATGCTGACGGTGTCGGCCTGCGATCGCGGCGGCGGGGCAGACACGGCGGATCAGGCGGTGGTGGCCCGCACTTCGGAGAGCGAACTGCCGGCTTGGCTCGCGCCCACTGACGGCACCGATCCTGCCCGATGGCTTGCGGGCCGCGAGGCCGGTCACCCCCTGCCGGCCGACGCTGGGCCGGTGCGGTCGATGCGCACGGCCCTGAATGCTGCTGCGAGCGGGTTCATCGAAGATCCGCGCATGATCGCCAACCGCACGGTCCAACTCGGACAGATGCTGGCGGAGGTCGGCAAGGGCGAGCGCTATGGCGCCTTGATCGACGGGCTCGGACGGATCGCAGCCCGGCACGGTCGGCACAAACGCCTCTACGGCGAGATGTGCCAACACTACTTCAACACGCGCAATCGTGGGCTCGACCACGATGCGGCCTTGGCCGATCTCGCCGCGCACGACGTCCAGCCGATCGATGAGAGCCGAAGCGAGAACAGGAGGGCGCCATGACCCCGGTGATGGAGAGGCCTTCGCATACCAAGCGGGCCCCTTCGCTCAAGCATGACGCGCTCCTCGTCATCGACGATCACCCGGTCATCTCCGAGGGATTCCGCCGGCTCGCGGGCAAGATTGGCATCGCGCATGTGCTGGAGGCGGGTGACATCGCCACCGGCTACGCGGCATTCCACAATCATAGGCCGCAACTAGTCGTGACCGATCTGTACTTCGAGGACGACGGCCTATCCGGCTTGACCTTGATCCGCCAGATGCGCGCCGCCAATCCCGCATCGCGGATACTGGTGTTCAGCGAAACGGACGATCCCGTCATCGTCGCGCACGCGCTCAAGGTCGGTGCGCGCGGCTTCGCCCTCAAGCACGCGCCCATCGCGACGCTGCTGGAAGCGCTCGCGACCGTTCAGGCCGGGCGCGGATACCTGCCGCACGACATCGCGACAAAAATCGCGATGCTGGACGCTCGCGACCATGTGGATCCGCTTGGGAGCCTGACCGCAAGAGAATTGCAGATCTTATCGCTGATCGGACGGGGTAAATCCAATAAGGATATCGTCGCGATTTTGCCGATCAAATACCGCAGCCTCATCAGTGTGATGTCGACCATTCGCGTGAAGCTTGGCGCTGAAAGCTTGGTTGATCTCATTCAGGTCGCCCATTCGCATATCGATGTGAGGACCTAAGCGACCGATCGGTTTCGCCCGACATTTCCCTTCGCCCAGCCGAGTCCGATCGGATGGAGTTCACCCCGCCAACATCCGGATCCACGGTGTCAAGACGCGAACACAGGACGTCTCGACAGTGCAAAGCTGGGTTTGTCGCCGGATCGTCACGGTGTCTGCCTCTGTACAAGTGCTCGACACCACATGAATGTCATATCGATAAGCGAGGTAGACCAGTGAAAAGTTTTATAGCCACTACATTAGCTTCATCCATTCTTTTGATTGGTCCGGCGTGGGCCCGTCTAAAGATAGACGATCTGGCATCATCCTGGCCGCGGGCTTCGATGTCCGACAAGATCGATTTCACGAACCGCATGGGCAAGGCGATGAGTACGCTGTCACCCGACCTGACACGAGAATACTTCATGCGCTGTCTGGAGGAGATCGCCAATGTTGGCGATACGAAGCAGCTGACGTTGAGCGACATGGTTCGCACATGCGTATCGCTGCAGGGTGCCTCACCATCCGATGATTAATAGCCGGTCAGGCCGTCGCCGGGCGCGCGGCGGCGAAGTGGGCGAACCGGCACACTCCGCCGTGAAACGCGTCCTGTTCGCCGCGATCGCCGCGACCGCGATCCTCGCAGTGCCGATCATCGCATCGTTGGTCAGGTCCGACCGGTCCGGCCCGGAAATGGTCGCCGCGCCGGCCCAGCGCTTGATCGCTGGGCCACGGACATCGGCCTCGTTCCTGTACTGCGAATTCAACAACTTCGCGGATCAGACCCCGTTCGTCGGGTTCTACTTCCGAGTCGAGGGTATTCCGTCCGCGCTGGCTGTCTCGCTGCTCTTCCAACGCGAACGGGACGGAAGCCAAACTAATTTCGGCGGCCAGGACGGGCCATCGCCACAGTGGGCCTTCGACGGTTCCTCCAGCCCGCCTGCGATTCACGCCCCGGAAGGGGACATGCAGATCAACCTCTACGGCTACGATCCGCGTGAGCCGGGCAAGATCTGGTTCGAGGCCGGACTGCGCAGCATCCGCTACAAGAACCTCGGCGGCCGCTGCCGCCAGGGGGGCGGGGCATGAGGCTGGCCGCCGTAGCCAAGGCGCGGGCTCATGGGCGGGCAGGCCTGTCGTCCGTTTTGCGATCGCCGGCTGGCGGTGCAATCACCCTTTGCCTGCTCGTCGGGGCCGTCCCCGCTGCGGAGGCCCAGCCTGCCCGCGCCCAAAACATTGTCGACGGCTCGGATGCGACCGTCGGGCAGGCGCAGGTACAGGCCATCCTCGACGCGGTCGGCCGGGCGTTGCCCAGCACAGACGCCAGAGTGACGGAGCTTCGGCGGGGCCGGCAAGGTGCAATCTGTGGCGCCGTCGAGGTCCGGAACCGCATGGGCAACTATACCGGCGCGCGCCCGTTCGTCTTCGACCCGGAGTCGCGCATCTTCGGCCGGCTCCCCGAGGATCCGGAACTGCGCAACCCGGCGAGCATGGCGGACTTCACCGCCATGGAGCAGGCCCGGACACGCTACCTACAGAACTGCATCGACCGGTGACTCGGATGCCGGGCTAGAAGGAACATTTCATGCACCGCCACGCCCTTCTCTGGGTCGTTATCCTCTGTCTCGGCGCAGTCACTCCGCGGGCCGAAGAGATGCCGGACATCCCTGCCCCCAAGCGCAACGCCGCGAAACTCGCCGGGTTGGTCGGCTTCGTGAATCTGCACTGCGACAAGCTCCGGACCAACCAGGACCGCTTCAAGGGGGCGATACAGGCGATGGGTGTCGATCCGGCCGAACTGGACCGCGACATCCTGATGCTCCAAGCGAGATCCTATCTGGCCGCTTACCAGAAAGATATCTCAGGTAGCTGCAAGCGGGCTCAAGATCTGTTCGGCCAGAGCGGTACGATCATCCCTGGCGTATTTTCCCCACGGTGACCGAGCCATCAGGTCGGCGGCATTCTCGATCGCCAGCCATCGCCGCCGTGCGTACGGTTGCACGCGATCTGGAGTGCCGCTGCATGCTCGATCCCAGATCAGCAGTGTCTGCACGTCGGTTCGAGGCTGTTTCGCTGCGCACACGAACGGCGCCGTTGTCAGCTGTGGCCGCTGGCGAGGTCCGTCAAGCTGGGGGCATCGAGCGAGCCTCTTAGTACAATCAGATCTCGCCCCCCCTGTGTCAGCGGTAGTTGAGACCGCGCCGCTCCAGCAAGAAGCCTTTGCCTCGAACTGTGGCGAGGCATAGACCACCGTGACGCATAAGGTCAGTCATCTTCGAGCGAAGGTAACCGATGTAGACGTCGACCACGTTCAGCGAAGACCCACCGTGATCTGCCCAGAGCCGATCATAGATTTCTGTCCTGGAGAGGGGCCGATCGACGTTCCTCATCAGCAGCGCCAGAAGGTCGGCTTCACGAGAGGTCAGTTTGATGGTCGACGCGCCGCAATTCGCGCGGCCGGTATCCAAGTCGAGTACGAGTTTGCCAATTGTGACGCGCGAGCGCGCGGCCTCGGCATGCTCACGGCGCAACAACTGGGTGCGTAGGCGCGCCAACAGCTCATCGAAGACGAACGGCTTGACGATGTAGTCGTCAGCCCCGAGCGCAAGCCCCTCGGCTCGGTCATTGACTTCATCACGGGCAGACAGAAACAGGATCGGACCTGAGAACCCGTCCGCCCGCAGAGATCGGCAAACGTCGTGACCTGAGCCATCCGATAGGGTGATGTCGAGGATCACGGCCCCGGGAGCCGGGCCATGCGCTGCCTTCAGCGCTTCGTCGACGCGCGCGGCGGTGCCTATCTCGAAGCCCTCCGCCATGAGGCCTCGCGCCAGGAGGTTTTGAATATCGCCATCGTCCTCAACGATCAGGATCAAGGTCATTGAACGGATGTTCTCGAGCTTCAAATTTTGGGTTGAGCCTGGTGTTCTCAGCCACGCCCGGACATTTCTTTCGAGGATTGGCGCATCTTCCCACTCAAAAGTCCAGAATACAGGCATCAATATGAAGCGCTACTGTGATATTGCGGATATATTAGGACAATTTTGCAAATTATTTAGGGGCATTCGCTACCCGACTGGCGTTATTTTCAATAATAATATTATTATGATAAAATAATCATATGGTATGAGTGGATGTCATTCGTCAAGCGATTTGAAAGGGCTTTCACTGTTTGGGAGCAGAGGCTCCAGACCATGCCGCGCGTGAGCCAAATGAAAGCATTGTATTGCCTATAGTTTTGTGCCTCCGGGCCGCGGCTTGCAAAGTGGAGGCTGCAATAGCAAACCTGTTCCGGCTCTCGTATGAGCATTGGGCGGTGATCGAGCCGTCTATGCCCAAGGATCAGCCCGGCCCCGAGCGAAAGGACGGCCGGCAGATCATCTAGGCATCTTGCATGTTCTCATGTCGGGCTGCTGCTAGCGCGATTGCCCCACCGACTACGGCCCGCGCACCGCGATCTACAACCGCTTCAACCGCTGGTCGCGGCGCGGCTTCTGGAGCCCGGACCGACGACGGACGTGGCAGTGTCGTGATCTCAGACTGGCAGACCGCTCCTTCCGCAGACGAACTGCGTCGTGGGGTTTGTCTGCTTTGGAGAAGTAGGAGGAAGATGCTGAATGACCGGGTTGGGCGCAAAGCCGAGCGGCCGGTTTTGCGCGGCCTGGCGATCTAGCTTGGCGTAGTCTGGCCGAAAGCTGCCGGTCCGCTTCGGAGTTAGTCTGCCGCAACAGCAGACCGCGACGTGGTCCGACGAGGCCTATCCCAGATAAGTCCCAGCGCTAAGAATGGCTCATTCGCCAATCACCGTGGGCAAGGTCAGCAGCCGCAGCCGCTCGACCAAATCGCTTGAGCTGAGATCGCCGGCATTCAGGACTTGGCTCGCCCCACGCAGCGCCAAACGGTCCTCCGCTGACAGCGTCCGCCCCGTCAGCACCATGACGGGAGTCGCGGCGCAGCCGGGCAGTTCGCGGAACCGCCTCAGGAAGGTAAAGCCGTCCATGACCGGCATGTTCAGGTCCAGCACAGCGACCTGGGGCGGTGTGGAAGCCGCACTGCGAAGGGCCTGCTCGCCGTCCTCCGCCTCCGCGACGCTCCACCCGTCGTCTTCGAGGCTCTGCCGCATCGACAGGCGCGCGATGGGATCGTCCTCGACGATCAGGACGGCACCGCGGGTGTTCGTCCCCGAGGATCGATAGCGATCCATGACCCCGCTGAACCGCGTCCAGTCCACAGGTTTCAGCATGTAATCGGCCGCGCCGAGCGAGGCCGCGAGATTGCGTTGGTCTACCGCGGTCACCATGACCACGGGGATCGCGCACAGCTCTGGGTCGGCCTTGATCTGGCTCAGCACCGACCAGCCGTCCACGCCGGGCATCATCACGTCGAGCAGGATGGCGCGCGGTCGGAGCCGGCGAGTGAGGTCCAGTCCGGTCTGACCATCGGCAGCGACCCGCACCCGGAAGCCCTCGCGGCGCAGGAAGCGCGTCATGAGTTCGCGCTGGGCCGCGTCGTCGTCGATGACGAGGATCAGTTCTCCGCTCGTCCCCGCATCGACCGCATCGTCCGCGATCTCGATCGGCTGCGGCTCAGCTCGGCTGTCTGGGGGCCTGACGTAGGTCGTGGGCAGGGTCAAGGTGAAGGTCGAGCCCGCACCGCTGCGGCTGGCGACGGATACGGTGCCGCCCAGCATCTCCGAGAAGGCCTTCGTCAAAGCCAGCCCGAGCCCCGTCCCGCCGAACCTGCGCGTGGTCGAGCTGTCCGCCTGCTCGAAGCGCTGGAACAGGCGCGCGGTCTGCTCGTCCGTCATGCCGATGCCGGTGTCCGATATGGCGAAGACCAACCGATCGCCCTCCGGATGATCCACCTCTCGTCGGGCCGCAAGGTGGATCTGTCCGCCCTCTGTGAATTTGGCGGCGTTCGATAAAAAGTTGAGAAGGATCTGGCGGGTCTTCGTCAGATCCGAGTGCATGTCGCCGAGATCAGCCGCGAGTTCGAGCGTGAGCGTGTTCCTCTTCTTGGTCATCAGGCTGGCGACCGTGGCAGCCAGATCCCGCAGCATCGGTTCGACCGCGAAGCTTTCGGCGTAGACCTCCATCTTGCCGCTCTCGATCTTGGACAAGTCGAGCACGTCGTTGATGAGGCCCAGAAGATGGCGTGCGTTGCCCTCGATCTTGCCGATGTCGCTGGCGATCGCGTCCGCCTCGGCGCCGTCCTCAACCTCTTCGATCAGCATCTCCGCGTAGCCGATGATGGCCGAGAGCGGCGTGCGCAGTTCGTGGCTCATGTTGGCCAGAAACTCACTCTTGGCACGGTTGGCGGCCTCAGCGGCGGCTTGTGCCTCCTCGGCCGCGTCGCGCGCATCGCGCAGCGCCGCCTCGTGCGCGTGCCGTTCCGTGATGTCCTCGTGCACGCCCACCCACTCGCGCACCGCCCCACCCTCGTCGCGCACCGGCATCGCGCGGGCGAGGAAGTACCGCCAAGTTCCATCGGCGACGCGCACGCGATGCTCCACCGCGTAGGGCGCGCCCGTCCGCACCGCCTCCGCCCAAGCCGCCGCAGTCGCAAGCACGTCGTCGGGGTGGACGACGTGGGTCCAACCGTCCCCGCGCATCTCGGCGAAGGTCTGTCCGGTCAGGGCGGCCCAGGCGGGCTGATCCTCCTCGAAGGCCCCTTGGGCGCCGGTGGTCCACATCACTCCGTTGACGGCCTGCACGGCGGCGCGGAAGCGCTCTTCGCTGCGGTGTAGTCGCCGCTGCACCCGGCGCTGATCGAGTGAGGCTGCCAGCATGCCCAGGAGCAGGATCAGGAACGTCGCCGCGGCGACGGCGAGGGCGAGGTTCTGCTGACTGTCGCTGAGTGTCACGGTGTGTGCGGCATGGGCGCCGGCCTCCTCGGCGGTGAAGGTCGCCGCGGCCATGCCGGTGTAGTGCATGCCGGCCACCGCCAAGCCCATGACGCAGGCAGCGGCCAGCTTCTGCCAAGGGCGGCTGCGGCGGAACGCCAGCCAGAGCGCGGCCGTAGCGGCCAGAACGGCGATCGCCACTGATAGGACGACGATGGCCGGGGCGTAGGCGAGATTGCCCGGCACGTGCATCGCCGCCATGCCGACGTAGTGCATGCCCGCCACGCCGAGGCCCATCAACGGTCCGGCGACGGCCAACGCTCCCGCACCAGTGCCCTGTAAGACGACCCAGGCGAAAGCCGCGCCGGTCACGCCGATGGCGAGGGCGAGCGAGAGGAGCGTGAGCCCGAGATCGTAGGCGGCGGGCAGGCCCATCTCGAATGCGAGCATGCCGACGAAGTGCATCGCCCAGATGCCGCCACCCATGGCGACGGCTGCACCGCCGACCCAAGCCCAGCGTGGCCCAGCCCTACCCGGCACCCTCGCGGCGAGGTCGAGGGCGGTGTAGGCGGCGAAGACCGCGATGGCGATCGAGAGGGCGACGAGGAGCGGGTTATAACCGGTGTGGATCATAGGCGGGCTCACACACGGGTTCGGGCCATCCCCAGGTAGCGTCTACGAGCATCCCGCCGAGCGGACGTGCGCTCGACACCTCTACAGATATCTCAATGCGTCTGCGCGAGCCTCTGGCGGCATGGCGCAAACGTGATCGCCAACGCAGCACGCGCGCTTAGGATGCTCTGTCGCCGCAAATGCCCGTCCTGTTTGACGACAGCTAGGCGCTTGGATGATCGAGAGCCCTGAGGGCTGAGGCGCACCTTGGCTTCGGCACAGATCTGCAGCAAAGCCTTAGCCGACGCGTCCGTTCGCGGTGCTCAGCGAGTTGCCGCGGCCCGGAAAACGGTCACGCTTATGATGGCTGCTGAACGGCTCGGTTCAGCACCGATTGTTCGGTATGCGCCAGATCCCGCCCCCTGAGTGTTTGCGCGGAAGTAGCCGCACCCGGAAGGACGCACGCCTTGGAAGTCATCCACGACGATCCTCCGATGCCAGTGGAGATCGCGAACGGGTTCTACCCGGCCTTCGAACAGCGCTGGCGATGGGCCGAGATGGCAGGCCGGTTCGCCATGCTCGGCTTCGTGCTGATCTGCGCCGCCGGCCTGCTCGGGCATGGGCCGTTCAGCGAGCGCGCGCTGTCCAACGGTGACGGGTCGATCAGCATCCGGTACGAGCCGGTGGTGCGCTTCGGCGCCCCGACGATCATCAAGTTCGACACGAAGGTTCCCCCGGGGGGCGACAGGGTCGCGGTAACAATCGCCAAGGACCTCGTCGACCAGTTCGGCCTGGAGAGCATCACGCCGCGGCCGGCGACCTGGGAGGCCGCGGGCAGCGGCATCCGCCTCGTCTTCCCGGTCCAAGCCGGCGAGAGCCATGCGCTGATCCGCTTCACCGGGTCTCCGGTTTTCCGCGGCGGGGTGAACCTCACGGCCCGGCTTGATGCCGGCGAGACCCTGTCTTGGTCCCAGTACGCGGTGCCCTGACCATGAACACCGTCGTCAAGGCCGCAGCGGCCTACCTCATCGTGCTGTTCGTCATCCGGCTGATCGGGCGGCGCACGGCCAGCCAGCAGGCACCCATCGACATGGTGGTGCTGTTCCTGTTCGGCGGCCTGAGTGTCAGCGCCATCCTGGGTGACGACCACTCGTTCACGGGTGCGATGAGCGCGCTCTTCACCGTCGGGCTGATGCACGTATCGGTTTCGTGGCTGAAGCTGCGCTTCGTCTGGTTCGAGCGCATCGTCGACGGCACGCCCATCGTGGTCTACCGCGACGGCGACTGGGACGAGACCAACATGCGCCGCCTGCGCATGCAGCAGGCCGATGTGCGCACGGCGGCGCGCCAGCAAGGGCTGGACGACTTGGCGAAGGTCGCGGTCGCCATCGTGGAGCGGGACGGCAAGGTCTCCGTCATCGAGAAGAGCTGACCGGTTCGAGGCAGGCGTGTCGAACAAGCAGACGGGATCGAACCAAGCTAATCCAGTCGCCGATACTGCTGTCGGCGCCTCGCCAAAGCGGCCGTTCATCAGTCGTATGCCCGCTTCGGCTCGGTGTGGAAAGCCGTCTGGCCGGCTATGGAATAAAGCTCGAAGGAAGCAGATGGTGGTTGATCTCGGCGCCGCCGAGAAGGGTGCAAATGCTCCGGGGCCGAGTTGGGACTTCGTTCTTCCCACCTTGCCGCTCCAGGAGAATCGATCACTCAAAGTGGCTGCCGCAAAGCGACGTGTCTTTGCGACGGTGATACAATTGCTCGAATAAAGTTCCAGCGGATGCCGTGCGGCGGGTGTCTCATCGAAAGGAGCCCGCCGCGGCGGTTACTGGGCGGGCTCTTGTGTCGCGATACAGGATCCCGCCTGTCTTCAGCGGGCGGTTCCCGAACCGGTCGACCCTGTGACAGCGGCTTGGTTAGTCTTGATGGCCCACAATTCGGTCGGCAAGCTGATAGGAGCGCCGGGCTTGTAATCCGCCGAATCCTGGATGTGGGACGTCGTCACGTAGATCGTGCCATCGGGCCCTTCGCTAAACGTATCCGGCCAGCGGAGCCTGTCGTCCTGAACCAGCGTGGTCAGACCACCGTCCGGCTTGGTCAGGTCGCGGACCTTCACTGCGTTGTCCTGCGGTGAGGTGACATACATCCGCCCGTCCTTGCGGGCGATCAGTAGCCCGTCGGCCGGTCCGTTCTCGCCGACCGTGGCGATCTTCCCGCTCAGGGTTCTGTCACTCAGCAACTCGGGCACGAATGATGCCGTGGCCCAACCTGTCAGTGCTTCAGTCGGGAGGCTGTAGAGGGTCTTACCCTTGATAGCCTGCCAGTAAAGCGTCTTGCCGTCAGGTGAAAGTGCAATACCGTCGGCGGAGAACTCGACGCCGCGCCCATCGGGGCGACGTAGTGGCTTGCCGTCGTACTGTATGGTCACGCTCTTGTCCGGCATCGTCGAGGGGTGGCCGGACAACACGCGTTTGGCTGAACCGCTGTCGAGATCGACCACGATCAACGCCCCCTCAGCCCCGGAGTCCGTCAGGTAAGCGGTCTTGCCATCGGGCGAGATGCGTACGTCGTTGATGTAAGAGGCCTGCATCACTGTGTTGGTATCGAACGGGATTGTCTTCACGACCTGATTGGTCTTCAAGTCGATACCGACGAGCTTGGCTCCGTCCTTGACCACATGCGCCATCGCCGGTGCGGCGGCGTCGACCACCCAAAGACGATCCTGACCGTCGGCGACGACACTCTGAACGCAGACGAAGTGGGTTTTGGGATCGACCTCGTCCTTTCTAGCATTGCGCCAGCTATTCCAGTCGTCGTTCGGATAAGCGACCGGCTTGCCATCCTTCAACTCGGCAACCGAGACCGGAGCGTCCTCACTCCAACGCGGGAAGTTGACGAACATACGTCCGTCTCGGCTCACGGTGATCCCTGTGACCTGATGCGCGAAGCTCGCGATCTGGGTGAGGTTGCCTTCGTTTGGAGCGCGACTTTGGGCTGCGGCGGGCCCCACCAACACTGCGGTGCTGGACATCAGGACCAGGACCAGACCGAAATGGGCGCTCGCTAAAAGTTTCATAGTGGGCACTCTCTGAGAGGTATGTCAGCCAACTCCTCAGCACGATCTCGGCTCCCCGCCACGGGTAAGCGCTCGCACCGGGTAAACATCGGGCGTATGCCCAGTGCCGGGGTTGCGCATCTTCCCTCACCGCCGCTGGGAACGTCATTTGCGTTTCTCCAAGCGGTCGTTCGCCGGATCTCCGGCACGTTCGGCACGTTCGGCAGGTTGGGGAGCAGGCATGAAGCCAACGTCTGCGTCCCTCTGTTGCCGCTTAGAACCAACCCTACCTGCCGTGACGTCGAAAGCACGCTCTGCTGAGGATTTATGGACAAGCTTACCCTCTACACCTCGCCGTCAGCCTTCCCGAACCCGCAGCGGGTGCGCCTGCTGATGCACGAGAAGGGTATTGCGCAGCATGTCGAGGAACGTGTGCTCGACATGGCACCGGGCGGTGAGCAGCGCGGCTGGCGACATCTCAAGCGCAATCCGTGGGGCGAGACCCCGACCCTTGAACTGCCGGGTGGCGGTTATCTGGCCGAGAGCGTCGCAATCGCGCGCTATCTCGACGAGAGCTTCCCGGGCCGCAAAATCCTGGGCGAAGGCGCATTGGAGCAGGCACAGGACGTGATGTGGAACGACCGGATCTGGGTGCAGATCCTGTACCGGCTCACGACGCTGTTCCACGTGGTCCACCAGGGCCTGGGGCCGAAGCTGGAACTGACTAGCAACCCGCAATGGGGCGAGCATTGCCGTAAGGAGGCGCTCTCTCATACCGGGCTCGTCGACCGACACCTGTCGGACGGGCGAGATTGGATCCTCGGCGGCGAGCACCCAACCTTCGCCGACATCACGCTGTGCACGGCGATCGCGTTCTCAAAGTTCGGTCCTGTCGCGACCCCGCTGGATGAGCGTTACGAGCAGATCGACCGGTTCTGGCAGCGCTGGAAGGCGCGCCCAAGCTTCCGCCTCGCCTATGCGGACGGCGGCGGCCTTGAGGAATTGAGTGAATATCGGCCAGCCTGATTGGCGCATGAACCGGCGCAAGGGTCCGTCTTGCGCCGGGCCGCCAAGCTCAAATGGCGAATCCAAGAACGTGAGGCCGAACCCAACATGGGTGGTCGGCAGGCGTAGTCGCTCACACCAAAGAGCGCGTGTGATCGCGATCACTCCTGGTCTTGCGGGGATCGGTGGCCCCCCGTCCGGTTATGTCTCCCCCCAGATCGCACGAACCCGCTCCACGGCAGGGCGCGCGACCATCCGCTCGTAATGTTTGGCAAGGTGAGGTGGGAGCGCGATACCCTCCTGCGGTGCCCAACGCGTCGCGTAGAATAGCGCGGTATCGCCGATCGTGAGGGTCTCGCCCGCCACGTAGGCCCTCCCGGCCATTTGCCGATCGAGGATGGTCAGAGCCGCGTCGATGATTGCACGCCCCTGTTCCTTCACCGAAGCTTGCCCGAGCTTGAGCGTATGGTGGAGGATGTCCTGGGGCTCGTAGTTCGCCGTCTTGAACAGGCGCCCGAACCCCTGCAGATGCAGCGTGCCGACAGCGTAGTCCATGATCTCGATGCCCTGGCGCTCGGCCTCGGGGTCAGCGGGTATTAGCCCCTTGTCGGGGTTCGTGCGCGCCAGCCACGTGGCGATGGCGCCATACTCGGTCATGACCGTCCCATCGTCGCGCACGAGGGTCGGGACCTTCCCCTTCGGATTGATCGCCGTGAATGGTTCCCGTCCGGTCTCGCCTCCGGCCACATCCATTTTCACACTGTCGTAGGGGATGCCGATCTCCTCCAGCAAGATGTGGATGCCGATCGCGCAGGTATGGGGACCCCAGAAGAACTTCATTGTCCGTTGCTTGTCCTGGATGATTGGGGACGTAGCGGCACTGTCGGGCGGTGTTCCTGCCCCATGCGGTTCAGTCGAGCTGCAACAGGTCAGGAAAGCGAGAGAGCCGCGATCAGGTTCCGGCGTCGATACGGCGGTCCGGTAACTGCCATGCTGTCTACCAGCGTCCGCTTCCCGGCCGCTTCTCGCACGCATTGGACCGCCGGAATGGGCGCCAAGGCGAATGTCTGGTTTTGCGCTCACCGGCGACCTGGCATGGCGTAGTCTGGCCGTAAGCGGAATGGCTGCTTCGGAGCTGGTGGCGCGTAAAAGCGGTCGCGCGGCTTCCGACTGAGGCTGTGTCAAAACGCATTGATCGTGGTCGTCAGCGTCGCTTGGCAGGATGATGACGGCGCCGCGGTGGGCCGCCTCAGGCTCGAATGGCCTGGACGAGCCAGGTTGCGCCGAACAGGCGGATCATCCGCTTCATGTTGTAGGCGAGGATCGCGAGGCTCATCTCGGTTCGCGCGCCTTTCAGGCCCTTCGTCAGGAAGGGCGTGCTGCCCATCCAGGCTTTCAGCGTTCCGAAGACATGCTCGACCGTGGCGCGCCGGATCGCCATGGCGTCCGGCATGGCATCAAGCCGTCTCTGCATGGCCTCCAGAACCGCCTCGTGCTTCCAGCGCTTGAAGCGTTTGAACTTTTTGGTCGTACAGCGCACCCGCATCGCGCAGCCATGACAGGCGTCCAGGTTGCGGTAGTGGTCGATGTCGCCGTGTCGATCGGAGCGCGTTAGACTTCGGCAGCACAGCGCCGGCGGGACAGACGTAGTGATCGGCCGCGGCGTCGTAGACGAAGTCGGCGCGCACGAAGAGCCCCTTCTTGGCTCGACCCGACGTGCCGGCCCGTGGCATGGCCGGCAGGATGCCCGTGCCTTCGCGGGCCAGAACCTCGTCGCCGCTGTAGTAGCCGCGATCGGCCAAGACCACGATCTCCCCCGCGTCGGTCGCTTGCTTGGCCCGATCGCCCATCGGCACGAGCTGGGTGTGGTCGTGACCCTCGTTGACGACCTCATGGGCCACGACGAGATGATGCTCAGGGTCGACGGCGATCTGGACAGTGTAGCCGACGATGCCGGTGCCTCGCCCGCTCGTCGCCATCGAGCGCGCGTCCGGGTCGGTCAGCGAGACCTGTCCGTCGTCTGCGGCCTCTACCTGCGCCTCCATCGCGCGCAGGAAGGCCATCTGGCGGCGTAGGGCGGTGATCTTCTCGCCGATGCGCTGCGTGCGTGCCTCGGGTACGTCGCTGCCCTCCCTATCCGCCCGGTCGAGCGCCGCGAGGTAGCGGGCGATGCTGGCCTCCACCTGTTCCAGGCGCTTGGCGACCTTGGCCACGGTGTAGTTACGGTCCCGGTTGTTGACCGCCTTGAACTTCGACCCGTCCACGGCGACGGTCGCCCCGGCGAAGAGCCGCAGATCCCGGCACAGCACCACGAACTGCCGGCAGGCCGCCCGGATCGCAGGCCCGTTGTCGCGTCTGAAGTTGGCGATCGTCTTGTGATCGGGAGCCAAGCGACCGGTCAGCCCCATCACCTCGATGTTGCGCTGTGCCTCACGCTCAAGTCGCCGGCTCGACGGCACGCGGTTGAGATAGCCGTAGAGGTAGAGCTTCAGAAGCGTGGCCGGGTCATAGGCAGGCCGCCCGGTCGCCGCGGGCTCGGAGCGGGTGAAGCCAAGCGCGCCCAGATCGAGTTCGTCGATGAAGACCTCGATCACCCGAACCGGATTGTCGGCGGTGACGTAGTCATCCAGCGAACTGGGCAGCAACCAGGACTGCCGACGGTCCTGCCCTTCGACGAACCGACCCATGCTGGCCTCCGCAGATGAGGCCGCAAGTCTATCTCGGAAGGGACTTTCGACACAGCCCCGACCCAACTCAGTCATCGGAAGCGCTGTCGGCGTTCCCGCGAAGCGGACGTTCGTTAGCCGTCCGGCAACTTCAGCTCGGGGTGGTGAACCGTCATCGGGCTGCTGCCTGAAAGCTGACGTTCGGCTTCAGCGTCCACCGCGGTTACCTCTGACGTTCACCGGCAGTCGTAGGGCGCGTGGCGGCCCGCCTATTACCTAGGCGCCGGACTGCGTGCCCTAGTCGCCGTCGTGACTGGCGGGAAGCACGCCGCCCGCCGTCGCGATCAGCACAGCTTCGGGCAAGGTGTGAGCGCCGAGCATCTCCATGACGCGGGCCCGGTGAACCTCTACCGTGCGCGGGCTTAAGCCAGCGTCCGGGCGATGGTCTTGTTGGTCCCTCCCGCAAGCAAGCCCTCCAGCACCTCGCGTTCACGAACGGAGAGCGCCGCAATCCGCGCGCGAGCCGCGTCGCGCCCGAGCGCCTGATCGGCGGCGGCGTGGATCTCGGCGAGCGCCGTTCTCACCGCGAACAGCAGTGCTTCCACCGTCCAGGGCGCTTCGAGGAAATCGAACGCTCCTGCCTTCATGGCGCGGACCCCGAAGCCGACATCGCCCCCGCTCGCTCCGACCACGACCACAGGCAGGTGCGAGCGTGCCGCCTTCAGCTCGCTTGCGACAACCAAGCCACCGTCTTCCCTCAGATCGAGTACGACGCAGCCCGGCAGCAGCGAACCCACCATCTTGAGTAGGGCCTGACCGCTCCCAAAGGCTCCCACCTCGTACCCGCCGGCCTGCAGGGCACCGACGAGGACGCGCCGGGCATCGTCACCGACCGCGACCACGTAGGCGCGCAGGCCAGTGTCGATGGTGACGTCCTGTGCGATCCCGCCCGCGGACCGGATGTGCCCGTCAATGCCCGGGATTGGGAAGAAGGTGTCCCGTATGCGGCGCACTGCGTCATCCGAGGCGCGCAAGATGCGATATTTCAATACGAATGTCTCGCCACCGCTCACGCGCGCCAGCGCCTGCTTGGCGGCGTCGCGGTCCTCCGGGTGGACGCTGGCGAGCCAACCCGCGAGGTCCAGCCTGTCTTCGACGGCCATGCCCCAGACGCGCGCGAGATACTGGAGGGTTTGCTCGCGGGCGGCACTAACAAAACCATCGCCCGGACGCTGGGCCTCAGCCCGCGCACGGTGGAGGTTCACCGGGCCCGGGTCATGGAGGTGCTCGGCGCACACACCTAGCCTGAGGCCGTCAGGATCGCGACGACGGCCGGCGTGCATCCCGCCGATCACGACGGCGACTAGGTCGCAGCCCGGCACCTGGGAGAGAACCGGGTCGCGAGATCAGCCTGTCGTGCCGTAAGCCTGCACCTCCGGCACGCTGGTAAAGCCCTCAGCGTCGCGAGCATGCTCCCATACAGGCGGAAGCAGGGTTTGGAGACCCTGCGCGACGCCGTACTGGATCGGCCGAGACTCGGTCATGCTCATCGGAGATCCGGAAGGTGCGCCGTAGAGGAGATCCACGGCATGCCAGAAGGCGGCGCGCTCGGCGGGCGTCAGGCGGCTTAAGGAGATCCGAATCTTGGCCATTGCGGCCGCCGCACAGGCACCAAGGTCTTCGGGCGTGAAAGAAGCGTGGGATCCGTCCATGTCATACCCTCCGCAGATGTCGCGTTGTCCCCGAATTGAGCATGGTGCTGCAGCCCGCAATTCGGATGACTCCTAGGTCAAGGCCCTGAACGACTTGCCCGTCCGGCATCTCACTTAGGATCGATCCGGATGCCGCGGCGGGGCGAGAACCCCATCTGACTTCGACGCGAAGGCAGGGAGGCGCAGCATGGGTGCGAATGGCCTGGATGCGTTCGACAAGACACCGCATGCGACGCGGGCGCGGCTGGCTGACCTGATGCGGCGCGAGGCGATCGGGCCCGGCCAACAGGCGACGTGGCCTGTAGTGGGAGCCGGGCTGCGGACGGTGGTGATCCTGGGTTGCTGGCCCTCGCGGCTCATCTCGGCGCGCAGCGCCCGCTCCGCATAGGCGGCGCCTCTCACGATCGGTGACCTGCGCCGGGGCACATGCATCAGGGCCGCAAAGGCCGGCCCCTAGACGGCTTCATGAGGCCGGTCCGGGTGCAAGTCAGGGGCAAGCACAGAGCCGAACGGCCTCTTGGCTAGCGACAGGCTCGACAGCGGATCATCACAACCTTCCTCTACCCGGAGATAGATAATCCCGATTACATCGGTCGCCTTGCTAGGAGCACCAGTGTCGCGGAAGTGCACACCGAAATTAAAGGGGCGTCTTCCGCGGCATTGGATTTCTATTCGAGATTTGATCTCGCGAACAGTCTGAATGAATATCCGGAGGCGCTATCGATGCAGTCAGAAATTGCACGTGAGATCCTGACATACTTGCGCAGTACGCATCGGCTGCCCGGGGCACGCCTGCGCATCACGACGCTGGATGAACGGTTCGGGACCGACCCCGCCGTTGCGGTGGCGGTCTCGGAACTCGCGCGCATCGGGTATGTCGCCACGCCGGACGCAGACACGGTTGAACTGACCCCGCGTGGATACGAGGCGCTGTTGAGCAACCAGTTCTGATCTCAACGCAAGCAATCGTTCATACAACTGGAGAGTAAAATATGTCGATGAAAGGACAGGATAGCGCGGGAGGTCGTCCACTGCTCGCTCTGATCAACAGGGACATGTCGGTCGTCGATAGCGACGGAACTCGGATTGGAACTGTCGACAAGGTCGAAGGTGGTCACCTCAAGATCTCTCGTGTCGACCAGAAGCCTCGAAACCAGCACCAATACGTCACCCCGGATTGGATCGCTGCCGTGGATGACCGGGTCACACTGAACCGGACATTCGACGAGGCAAAACGCCTTTGGGCGAGCGAGCCCTACGCGAAGCGCCACCACCTTGAGCGCGCGATCTGAAGCCGGCGTCGCGCGGAGTTTTGCCGGCACGGACGTGCCCTCGAGGTCTTCAAGGATGCTGACGGTCCACGCCGAGCCGGACCACGCCCGATCTGCCAGCGCTGCCCGGCGAAGCGGATCAGATCCTGGCTGATCCATCAAGCTCCAGCCCAAAATTCAGGGAGCCCAGCATGAGCGACGGAATCTACGATATCTGTGGGGTGCGGCCGGCCACATCTGTGGGGTGCGGCCGGCCACCATACGGGCTCAGGTGGTCAGCATGCAGCTGGAGCGTGTCCGACGCACGGCACAGGGGCAGGGTGTCGAGCTCGTCACGGACCAGAGCCTCGTCGACCATCTCGCGGCGGCGGGGTTCCGTCCAGAGTTCGGCGCGCGCGAGTTGCGGCGCCTAATCCGCACGGAGCTGGAGACGTTGCTGGCCCGCGCGAAGTTGGCCGACACCGTGCACGAGGGAGACCGCGTTCTGGCCCGCTGGGACGGAAGCCAGCAGACGGTGGTGCTGGAGCCGCAACCGGGTGCAGCCGGGGGCGAGTCCAATCCCGCCGGCAAGCGCTCACACCGTCAGCGCAGCGGGATCGAGGCGGCGCAGACCCCGACCACGCCGGGCGAAAGTCCGACTGCGGCCGAGTAGCGGCCCGCTTCGAGCCGTGCCGCGCAACGGTTTTCCGCCCCGGATGATCGTCCGGGACGGACGCGCTGATCCTGGAGCGTGCCATGAACCTCGACACCTTGTTCCGCCCCTTCGCGTACAAGTCGCTCCGGCTGAAGAATCGGATCGTCATGGCGCCGATGACGCGCTCGTTCTCTCCCGGTGGCGTTCCGACACCCGAAGTGGCCAGCTATTACCGGCGACGTGCCCCCGAGGTAGGGCTCATCATCTCGGAAGGCACCGTCATCGACCGGCCAGCATCGTCGAACGATCCTGCCATCCCTCATTTCTATGGCGAGCAGGCGCTCGCCGGATGGAAGCACGTCATCGACGACGTGCATGCCACCGGAGGCGCGATGGCGCCGCAGATCTGGCACATGGGTATCGTGGCGCCTCACGCGTCGGGATGGAGACCGCCCGCTCCCATGGAAGGCCCGTCCGGGTTCGTCGTCCCCGGCGAGGCCGGCGGCGTCGCGATGTCCGAGAGCGACATAGCCGATACGATCGCGGCGTTCGGCCGTGCCGCCGCGGAGACCAAGCGGCTGGGCTTCGACGCGGTCGAGATCCACGGCGCGCACGGCTACCTCATCGATCAGTTCTTCTGGGCCGGCGTGAACAGGCGCCAGGACCGCTACGGCGGCGCGACCTTGCCCGAGCGGAGTCGCTTCGCCATCGAAGTCGTGCGCGCGGTTCGCTCTGCGGTCGGCGAGGACTTCGCCGTAATCCTGCGTCTCTCGCAGTGGAAGCAGCAAGATTTCGCGGTGAAGCTCGCCCGGACACCCGACGAGATGGCTGCGTGGCTCAACCCGTTTGCCGAAGCGGGCGTCGATATCTTCCACTGCTCGCAGCGGCGTTTCTGGCAGCCGGAGTTCGAAGGCTCAGACCTCAACTTCGCAGGTTGGGCGAAGAAACTGACGGGGAGGCCCTCGATCACGGTCGGCTCGGTCGGTCTCTCGGGCGAGTTCATCGCCGCCTTCCAGGGCGAGAGTTCGCGTCCCGATCCGCTTGACGAACTCATCCGCCGTCTCACGCGCGGCGACTTCGACCTCGTGGCCGTCGGCCGGGCCATGCTGTCCGACCCGCATTGGGTGAGCAAGATCCGCGAGGGACGGCACGAGCAGCTGAAGGATTTTACCCGCGAAGCACTCGCCACGCTCACCTGAGGATCGGGGCTTGCGATCATGCGGGCCGAACGACCGACGACATGAAGCCGCCCGCGATCATCAGCGCCAGCCCCAGGACGAAGAAGATCCCCGCGCTCGTCAAGGAATTGGCGGCGAATCTGCTTAGCTGTCTCGACTTCCGGGGCGGCCGCTTTTCATTCTGTCCCCAGAGCATGTGACGCGCAGAATTCCAACTGAGCGCCATCGACACACCGCACATCGTAATGGATAACAGCAAAAATGCCCACGATGCAAGCAAAACATATTTATAAGATGATGGAGAGTTTTGTATACCTCCAAGCTTGTCAGAAAAATTTACTGAAAACAAGAGTATGCCGCTGATTATGCCGATCGATTGCTTCGCCAACTCGATTGGCTCGCGATAATTATAATTAAGAAAATCTTCCCGTTCCGCAATATCCTCCTGCTCACTCCTGCGCCCGCGATCAGTGTCTCCGGCATCTGTCATCGTACACCTAGCCTAAATCTTTCCGTCGCGACACGTGGCATGACTTGATCGGCTAAAGGCAGGATGGCCTGTTCCCGCCCCCTGTAAAACACGAACTCCTCCGGCGAAGTTTCGCTTCACGGTCAGCTTGAGACCAATCATTTTCCCTGGCGCAGACGCTTTTGTCGGAGGCACCATGGTCCGCGTCTACGGATGTGTGCCGGAGACGGCTGCGTCGACGCCGGCTGGTAAGTAGAGCACCACGACACCAAGCCGAGAGATTTGCGTTGTGTGAGCGTGTGATCATCGGAGCATCGTCGCGCTCCCGCACCGATGACCGCCTTTGAGCACTCTGACGCCCACCCGGCACCTGGGTCAGTCCTAAGGGCAAAACCTTATAGACGCCCGTCGATCCGGCCCGATATACCGAAAAGCAGAGGTCGGACCCCTGGGAGGGCCGAGCCTACACTCCGCCCGGCGAAGCGTCTCCGCCCCCTGAGCGCGGGGACATGCGCGGAAACATCGCGACGTAAAAAGGCGAGATCCGCTGGCATCCAGTTCGGACGACACATCCGGCAAGCGGGCGAGCGGAAGCGACAAGGGCGTAAGCCCTGATCACGTCGGAGGCGACCAGATCCGGAAGGCGCAGCAATGGGGCGGCGGCTCGAAGGCCTCCAAGGGGCCGATTACCCACGCCAACAAGCGCAATCAGAACTCGAGCGCCAAAGTCTGATCACCGGGTCCGCATGCTGGACCGCGCCGGCCTTCGGCGGTCAGGGCCGTTCACTCAGGCTTCAGGGGTGAGATCTTGGACGTTCAGGCGCAGATGCACCCAATCGAGCGTCCCTTAACGGGGGACCCATCTCGCCGCAGGCGCAGGGCGTGTTTCGGCGGAGTTGTGCTTCTCATCGCGCTTTGGACGGCGCGCTCATACTTGGCCGCGGTTGCCTGGGCGATTATCATCGCCGTTGCGATCTGGCCCCTTTACCGGCGGGCACCGCGAACCAAGACATCGCGCGAACGGCTCGTCCCCGCTGTGGCCACCCTCTTGTGTGCGGCCGTGCTGGTGACGCCGTTGGTGCTGGCCACTGCCGAGCTCGGCCGGGAAGGACAGGCCGTTCTCGGATGGATCAGTCGCGCCCAGCAAGGTGGCATCGAGGTGCCGAGCTGGCTGACGCGCCTCCCCATTTTGGGCGAGCACGCGGATCGCTGGTGGCGCTCTCACGTCAGCAACCCAGCAGGACTGCGGGCGCTATTCACCGACGTGAACTTCGAAGCGTGGGCGGCTTGGATGCGCAGCTTCGGCGGGGAGATCGCCTATCGCGCGCTCCTGGCCTTTGTCACCTTTCTGACGCTTTTCGCGCTCCTCCGGGACGGGGATAGGGTCGGGACGCGCATGCTCTGCCTTGCTGAGGAGTTGTTGGGGAAACCCGGCGAGCGGCTGTTCGAGAAAGTGGCCCTTGCGATCAGAGGCGTTGTGAACGGTACGGTGTTGGTCGCCATCGGAGAGGGATTGCTGATCGGCGTTGGTTACTGGGTTGCCGGGCTACCGCAGGCTGGGCTTTTCACGCTGCTCACCGTCACGTTTGCGATGCTGCCCTTCGGAGCCTGGTTTGCATTCACGGCCGCGGCCTTGATTCTCGCGATCCAGCATGACGCATGGTTTGGTGCGGCCGGCGTGTTCGGTTGGGGAGCCACCGTCATGCTGGCTGGCGACAACTTCGTTCAGCCGGCCGTCATCGGAGGAGCCGCGCGGCTGCCGCTGGTCTGGACCCTGATCGGGATCCTGGGTGGCCTCGAAACCTTCGGGCTTGTCGGCCTTTTTGCTGGGCCGGTCGTGATGGCGGCGCTCTACGCAATTTGGCGGGACTGGACAACGCCTGGAGCGGCAGTTGTCGATAGAGAGGGTCGGTGCTGACGGGCCTACGCAGATGACGGTAGCGAACAGCAGCACTCTTATAAATTTAGATTCCCGTGGCTTCAATCCAGAGGCCTGGCAGGTCTGACTGGGGTCGATACTATGGCGACGCTGCGACAGTGTCGGCCTTGCTAGCCTGCAGGGCGACGAGGAGCTTCTGGCCGCCGACCGTGGCGTCGCGGGCGGTCTGGTTCTCCATCTCGGCGTTCAGCTCTGCGCCAAGCAGCACGACCGTCGTCGACAGCCAGATCCAAGTCATGAAGCCGACGATCGCGCCGAGCGATCCGTAGGTGTCATTGTAGCTGCCAAAGTGTGCCACATACCAAGAGAACAGGGCTGACACGATCAGCCACAGCGCATGGCGCGCTGGTCGGCCCCGATCTTCACGATCGTGACCATCGCATGGATCTGCGGAGTTGCACGCACATGGTCCTCATCGCACAACCACTTTGTCTGACGGCAGTATCTGTCGCGCTTGCGAACCGGATGCCGGCAGGCCGGTTGTGTTTGTGAGGAGCCCGGTCAAACCAGAGCGCCCTCGAAGCTTCTATAGGGAGAAGCTGGATGCCGAAAATCAGCGTGAAGCTTGCTGGCGACGGTACCCACATGGTTGTGCAGGGTCACGACCCTGTGGCATGCGGCATGAGCCTTGAAGAGGCGGAAAACTTCCTGACTTTCCTGCGGGCGTCGGCGCGCGTTCGGCGAACGCAGCGGCTACCGGAAGCGTTGCGTCTGCGTGGAGCTTTGGCTGTTTAGCGCCCGCCCAAGCAGGTTACTGCAGGCGCCCTAACAGGCTGTAGAAGAACTCGGCCAGCGGTGAGCGCTGAAGGGGAGTTTATCGGCGGCGTGGATGCCGATTGCGCCCCGAAGCAAGCCGTCGGCCTGGATCTCGGCCCATCCGGAGCCGCGGGCCTCGTCCATCTCGTCGTTCCCGGAGCAGTCGAACTCAACGGCTGCGTGATTGCCGCCACCAGCAAACGTCCCGGTGACGCATCCGAAGGCAAACTCGCCGCCAGTAGCCTCGAAGAGGATGTAGGCCGGCTCGACCATGTCGGCATAGTAGTCCGCGTAGCCGGGCAGCTCGACGATCCGCCACTTGCCCAGGACGCTCACGCCGAAGCTCCGAGCAGCTTGGGCAGGCGGACGAGGTTGTAGCACGCCGCGGTGAAGGCGAAGGCCCATCCGACCTTGTCGCGGCCTCTGAAGCGGGTTTTCCGCTGGCCACTCGCCGTCTTGATCCAGCCAAAGCCCTCCTCGCTGCGCTTGCGGATCTTCTGGCTCATGCCATAGCCGGCATGGCGGGGGGTTCGCCTGCGGGTAATGCGCAGGTGGTTATGGTCGGAGAGGCAGAGCCAAAAATCGGTGTCGGTGTAAAAGCTGGAGTCAGCTGGCCTGCGGCAAGGTCCGCTCGTTTTACCAGCATCGGCCTCTTTACCGCTCTCGCGTGACGGACTGTTTTTGGCGCAAGCCTGACATGTGAATTGGCCGGAGCCGATGTCCGCTTCGGAGCAGCGGCAGAAGGCGGCTGAATGGCCGAGATGGGCGCATTGCAGAACGTCCGCTTCTAGGCGGCAGTCCATTTCCGCGGTTGACCCGTTGCGGGCCTTCCGCCCCGCCCAGTCGAATGTCCGCTCGGGAAGTAAAGCGGCCCCGAAAGCGGCGGCCATGACGTCAGCAGGTTCGGACATACTAGCGACCGGTAGCAGAGGCCGGGTAGCGAGCCTGCCTGTCGGCCGTTGCGGAGGCTCGCATCATCCCGACATCGAAGGTATCACCGTTGACTTTCTCCCGGAGCTTGCCGGGGCAGATGGTCCTCTTCTCGCCGGCCTTGCCGTACCAACGCGTGGCCTCGCCCCAACCGGGTGGGAGCCTGTTCAGGGTGTCGTCCACGGAGAGCGGGCCGGCCTCCAGCAGCAGGTCGTGCACCTCCGCCACGAAGAGCTTCTAAAAGCGGGCTCCCGACAGCATCGGGGGGACGGGATCTCCCGTCCCCGGAGCCTCGATGGCCGGCGGCGCGGGCGGGACGGTTTCGACCAAAGTGAAGCGGCCCCCGACCTCGGCGACGCCTCCCCCAGCCTCCGCCCTGCGCAGCAGGTGGTAGCGCAGCCAGGCGGGCGTGAGAGCAGCACGGCGGTCGCGAACATGACCCATCGCAGGATCTCCGCGCCTGTGATCTGGGAAGCCGTCGGTGACTTCAGCGCCAGCACGACACCGGCGATTGCGAAATCGCGCCACAGTGATGAGCGGAGGTCGCGTGTCACCGAGCCGGGCAGCGGACCGCATACCGCGGCGAAGCCCCGGGCCGAAATTGCTTGCTTCAAGGGTAGAAGGTAAGACTTCCCTCTACCATTGGTGTCAATCGTCAGACGTGGGCGTCGTTTGCGATGTGACGGCATGACGGCGCGGAAAGGGCACCCATGCGAACGACCGCATCGTCGCCCCCAAGGCTGCGAAGCTCGTGAAGGAGGCGGGGCGACAAATAGGCACCCGACAACGATGCCTCCGCTGCGCGCGGGCTAGGCCGGGAAGAAGCCCCTCCGGCCTCCCGAGCCCTCGCTGCCGACGAACGTCGTCACCCTGGCTGCGTCGCCAAGGTCGAAGGGCGGGGCGTCGTTCTCAATGACCACGAACTGAGCCTTGTCCGCGTTGTCGAGCAGGAACCGGTAGAAGTGCGCGTTGAGGCCACTCTCGGCGACTTGCTTCTCATCCGCGCCGGGCGCGCCGTGCCGCGAAAGCGAGTCGCGGTAGCTGAGCAAGGGACTGTCCAGGGCGACGATGCCGGGGTGCGGCAGCGCCTTCGACCGGCAATAAAGCATTACGCCGATCTTGAAGGCGGCGTTCATGAGAGCACGCACGCCCTTGCCGTTCGCGCGACGGTTCTTGCCGTTGATGAGGATGTCGTGCGTGCCCGGGTCGAACGCCACCGTGGGCAGGCCCGGGAAGTACCAAGCGTGCAGGACCGACTGGATCGTCGAGGCCAACTCGTGGCCGACGACCCCGCCAATGCCCGCGGTGACCGACCCCCTCGGTACCGACGTGGGCCGGAAGGCCGCGAGCCTAGCGCGCCTGGCCCGAAGTCCCTCGACGTACCGAAGGTGGGCGATGCCCTTGCGAACTTCGTGGCGGGTTCGGTCGAGTTCCTCGTAGGCTAGGCGGCTGGAGGCCTCCGCCGGCTTCGCCTCAGCGATGTCGGCTTCGAGCGCCTCGACCTCCGAGACGAGGCGCTCGCCGCGACGGTGCAGCCCTTCCCGCTCGGCTTCAAGCGAGGCCATAGCCTTGCGCAGGTCCGAGCGTTCGAGACGGATCTTCGCGATCTCGGCGCGGGTGGCAGCCTGCGTGACCTCGATTTCCCCGAACCCGTGCTCGTGCTGCTGGTGGGCCGGATCGGCCCCGCAGACCGGACAAATTCGTCGCGCGCCGGCCAGAAGGGCAGCCCCGCCCTCCTCAAGCGCCTCAAGCCGCGTGACGTCGCTGTCATAAACGGCGTCGAGGAGCGCGAACCTGTCGAGGGTGACAGAGATGTCCGACCGCCGCTCCATCGCCTCGTTGGCGGCTTCGACCTTCGAGCGCCGCTCACGGCGCATCCCGTCAAGCAGCGCCTGACGCTCGGTCATCGCCTGCTGGAGGCCTTCGACCGTCGTCGATATGCGCTCCAACTGGCCTTCGAGGTCGGCGCTGTCCGGCCAGCGCCGTTCCAGTTCCTCCTCGGCCGTTGTGATCATGTCGTCGATGAGCTCGATCTTGCCGAGGTTCGCCGTCTTCTGCGCGTCGACGCTCCGTGTCGTCTGCATCGCGCTGTCGTCGAGGCCGGTGACGATGAACTTCAGGACGTTCTTGTCGAAGGTCTCGCCGCTCTGCGCCGAGATCCGGATGGGGCTCCACTCGCCCATCATGTTCGTCTCTTCGGTGAAGACGTAGGGTGCGAAGTGGCGGAAGGTGAAAGGGTTCTTCTCGCCGATCAGGGTGCGGGCGATCTTCCGGTCGACGACGCCGAGCTCGGCCAGGAGGAAGGAGGAGATGTTCTCGCCCTTGCTCCGGTGATCGGCACCAAGCGTCCGGTTGGGCTCGACGATATCGGCGCCGGGCTCCTTCGTGCCCTCGTAGATGCCGTACGCCCCGCCGCTCAGCGCCCGGACCAGCGTAACCCGCCCGCTCACCGGCAGGTCGAGTTCGAGCCATGCCCGTTCGTAACCTTGGATCTGCTCGATGTCGGGAAGGGCTGATCCGGCGCCCGTCATGAAGTCGAGCGCCTTCATGATGAACGTCTTCCCGGCGTTGGACGCGCCCCAAACGACGTTCACGCCCGGGACGAACCCAATGTCGGCGAGGGGAACGCGCGGCCCCGTAAAGGAGAGCCGCCGCAGGACGAAGCGGGCGGGATCGGGCATGGTCAGGCTGGGCTCGTACCGACGCCGACGCCGAACGCCTCGCTCCAGTCGCCGATGTACTCGCGGACCCGCGCCTTGAAGGCGTCCTTGTCCTGCGCGCGCACCTCGCGGGCGATCCACGACGCGCACGCCTTGAGATGCTCCGAGTACGGTGTCTCTAACAGCTCGACGTAGGAGGCGGCCTCATCCGAGGCGCGGTAGAAGATCCCGTCCGGCCCGCTTTCCTGGCGCACCAGGTGGCAGCGGCGCATCAATTCGAGGCTGCTCTCCACGAGGCGCCGGCGGACGAGGAGCTCGCCTTTCCGCCCGGGCACGTCCGGATGAAGGCTCGGCGGGCCGCCCACGTCCGCGGTGTGGACGACGACGTGGTCGAGCAGCACCATCTCGGCGAGGTCGACCCTCTCCGGGCGCAGGTGTTCCAGGACGATGACCGCCCGTATCCCGGCCTCCAAGGGCGAGTTGAAAAGGCGCCCGAACGAATCGACGCTCACGGAGTCCACTTCATCAGCCCTTCGTTGGCGAGGTGGTGGCACATGCCTTGGCGGACCGGGATGCGGGCGAGTTTACCCTTGATGGCGCAGGTCATCGTCGAGGCATGGCGCATGACGGCTCCGACCCGTTCGAGGCGGCTCTCGTACGGCAGCCTGTATACGTCGACGACACCATGGTGGACCTCGGCCTCGAATTCCACGAGCGCCTCGACCGACGTGTTGTCGCGATGGAAGAGCCTGAACGAGGTGGCGTCGAAGAACCGGTTGCGCTGCTCGCGCAGATGGTCGCCGTGCATCCCGTCGGCGAGCACGTCGTCAGCGGTGGCGAACGGAGTTCCCCTCGCCTCGCCGTACACTTGGCGCAGTTGGTCGATGTACGCCATCTCTTCGGCCTGGAGGGTTGCCGGCGCCGTGCCGACCGGAGCGTCTCCCGGCGCCAGGCCGAGGACCTGGGTCAGCGCCTTCAAGGAGGCGGGATGCTTAGCCAGGCCGGTCGCGCCGAGATGGCTGACATTGCCGAAGTCGTAGCCCTCGATCAGTGCCCTCAGTTCGGGGGTAAGCGCGATCCTACGGCGCTGGGTGATGTACCCGGCGCAATGGTCATCCCACTTCGCGATCAGCGCGGCCTTGAGGTCCGACGGGTTGAAGGTCAGGTCTTGCAGTGGCCCCGTCACGCCCCGCGGCGCGACGAAGACGTGCTTCTCGGGCATCGTGCGGTAGGCGCCCTCGGAATGGTGATGGAAGACCTTCCCGAGTTCGCCGAGCGCCTCCGGTACGCCGAGGGCGCTGCCGCGCGTCTTTCGCTTGCACTGATAGAGGTGCCAGGGGCCCTCATGTTTGGCCTGGGTTAGGAAGCCGATGACGTCGCGGCCCTTGTCGTTGGCTTTCCCAATCCGTTCAACGGACACGTAGCCGGAGCCGACGCGGTCGCACCAGAGTTCGATGAACTCCTCAAGCTCGTCCTCCTCCAGTTCCTTCAGGCGTATGGCGACGCTGGTCACGCAACCTATCCTGGCGATGCGATGGCTGGAGGGAAGTCCGGCGTGCGATGGGCAGGACCCGTCGCGGAAGATAGCCCGTCGGACCTTAACGGCCAAGCATCGCCAGGCTGGCCGCCGCCCTTGATATGAGGGAACGGAGCTGCCCGACGCAGACTTCGCGAACCCGCACCAATCCCGCATGCCCTCGTTTCGCGCCGGCTTGATCCCATATACGAACATATCAGGAACAGTCGTATCAAGTGCCGTGTCGAAGCCGCGCGAGGGTATTCGGGCCCGGGTCCAAGGCGAGACGCCCCCCTTCCGCTAGCCGCGGCGCGGTTCGGCCGTCATGATCCCGTGGCACTTCAACGGCATGGGCGGTCACGACGGCTTCCGGCAGGTGTGTGTGATCGGAACCCCGCAGCCATGCAGCTCAGGATCCTCTTCGCGGCGGCCATCTACCTGGGGTCCTACCTGCCCCTCAGCCTGATTCTGCTCGCGCAGGACCTAGACATCGAGGTCGTGAAGCGCGGCATCTGCCCGGTCGGGTCGATGGTCGCGCTCGGGTGCGCGAGCCCGCTCAAGAACCCGCTCTTTTCCCTGGCGGCGGTCGCCGTCTGCGCGGTCGGCATGCTGGCCACCTTTCTCGCGCTCCGCGTCCTGCGGACCGCACAGCGCGTGAAGGTGACCGAGAGCAAGCATATACCGGCGGACCTGATCAACTACGTCATACCGTACGTCGTTTCGTTCATCAGCCTGGACTTTGAGCAGGGCACCAAGCTCATCGGCTTTGCGGTGTTCCTGGGCTGGATCTTCTGGATCACCTACAGGTCCGGCCAGATCGTCCTCAATCCCGTTCTCGCGGCATTCGGCTGGAAGCTGTTTGAGGTGAAGTACGTCCATCATGGCGCGACGGCGATTTTCGTGGGTCGCATGCTGTCTAAGGTCGATATCGAGCCTGACCGTACCTACCTTCAGGGTCACCTCCAGGACGTGATGGTCGTCCAGGACAACGAGGATGACGCCAGTCGATGACCACGCTTCCGGACCTGAAGGGTTTCGATCTGGCGGGTGCGGACGTCACGGTATGGGTGTTCAAGACCTCGTCCGGCCAGGACGGCAGGCCGAGGTTCACGGGGCGTTGGGTCGGCATCACCGAGGATCTCGCCGCCAGGCTCAGGGAGGCGGTCGGTGGCGCGCTCGCTGGCATCACGGAAACCATTGAGTACGACGTTCTGGCCCAGAACAACGAGGGCAGTGCCCTTACGATCGAGACCGACGAGACGTACGTTCACCTGATCGCAGGCGCGGTGGCGGACGACACGCCCGGGCGGAAGGCGCGAAACATCAAGGACCTGGCCAACAGCAAGTTCACCGTCATCAAGTTCGTCCGGGAAGACCTGACCTTGCTGGCCGTGAGCCGGACCGACGCGAGCTGGTCGACGCGGAAGGCCTCAGGCCTCATCCGGGCGGTCTTCTCAGACAACGAGCTGGACGTGGAGGAGGACCCTGTCTTCACCATCCACCCCGTCTTCGACTTCTTCGTGCTCGGGGACCAGATCTTCATCAAGAGCAAGCCGAATTTCGAGTCAGTGCTGGTGTACAAGGCCGGGCATCAGCAGGCGTTCACCGCCCTAAAAGAGGAAGCCGAGTTCGTCGCGATCTTCTCTGAGCTCGGTCCGCTGGAGGCGTTCGTGGGATCGAACAAGATCCATCTCCGTCGGGCCATCGCGATCCAGTCGAAGGGGCACTACAAGGACGCCGGCTTCATGGACCGGCTCAGGGCCGAGCATGGCAACATGAGGCTTGTTATTGCCTTTGACGACAAGGGGCGGATCGTACCTACCCCGGAGACCTGCCGCCACATCTTCCAAGCCCTCCTCAACCACAGGCTCGAATCCAGGCTGGATTCACAGTTCTACGATGTGCCGAGCACGGAACCCGTCGCCTAAGCTTCCTGCACCGGTGTTGGCGCGACATGATTCGGCGGTGGACGGAGCGGTCGCGCCCACGCCCGGCGATTGCCGGACGGCTCCGTCCAGGCGATCACATATCTCCCTTCGAGATGTGGCCGCCGGAGCGATCATTTCACCTCAATGGCAGCTATTGAGCACTAAGCGGGTGTTCGCGTGGTTGCAATTGAAGGTCCGCTGATGGCGCAAATCAGAAGGGTCGCTTGGTTTGACCCTGCCAAATGATAGGCTTGTCTAGCAGTCCACGCCTACGTCGCGGCTCTGGAGCGCCGTGTCCGCCGTTGGCGCGTCGGCGAGGAGGCGAACGACCAGACGGGGGTGTCCCGCCTAGCGTCGGCCATGTGCTGCTTGGCGATCCTCCACGACGCCCGGAAGCCAAGACGCTTTTCTACCACCGGCGCAGCAGCCCCGGCGTCCTTGCAATCATGGACCGGTACGACGCGTCCTCGATGCCCGTCCTGAAGCCCCTCTGACCCCTGTTAACGCAAATCCTGAAATATGCCGATTGCTACAACCGGGTGCAAAATCCTATTTAGGCAACGGTATTCAGGAAAGTATAGGCAAGGGTATACGGAGGGCGCACAGGTGGCGCACACCGTACTCAGGTGGGCGCACGTCAGCCCGCGGGGCACATCCCGGGCCGGGGCACCCGCCTGAACAGCGTGCCGTAACGCGAGAGCTCGCCCGTCGGCAGGACCTCGACGTCCAGGGGGTACGTCCCGCCCGTGTCGGTCAAGCTGTTCGTGAAGCAGGTCGCGCGCAGCTTACCCTGGACCGTGCGCACGTCGTGGCATTCCATCCCGTCGATGGAGATATCGCGCGGGCCAGGGCCCACGAAAATCGGCCGGTAGTCCTCTCCGGAAGGGCAGTACATCCCCGGGGCAGGGAGCACCGGGGCGGGGAGCGGGCCGGCGGCGGCGAGGGCGGCGGCGAGGGTGAGGATACGCATCACGGGAACTCCGAACAGGGGGCGAGGCACCACGCGCTGCCGTCAGCTTCGAGCCAGACGGCGGCCGCGCTTGTGAGGGGGGCGCCGTCCGGGAGACGGAATCCCGGGCGGTCGAGGCGGTATGAGAACCGGAGGGCCCCGGGCGGTCGCGGAACGCCCACCAGGGGGAGGCCCCGGGCCCAGGCGTGGACGTCCCGGGACCCGGTCCGGAGGCAGCGCAGGCGGGCCGCCTCCGAGGCCCTGAGCCTCACCCCGGCCAGCGCGATCGCCGGGACGTGCCCGACGACCCGGCCGCCGGCGCGGACGCTCCAGGACCGCCGCGTCAGGTTCCGGTAGGCCTCAACGCCGTCGCTTCTGGTCGGCATGGTCGTCGCACAGCGTGCGGATCCACCCGCCGGGCCGCACGGATCCCGGCGCGCCGCAGTGCTCGCAGACGGCGCCGCTCAGCCACTCCGCGGAGTTGATGACCAGCAGCATGCTCTCGGGCGTGGAGCCCCGGACGTACCAGCGCAAAGTCCCCAGCTTCTGCTTCACTTGGCAGGTCCTGGACCCCTCGGGGACGCCCTGCTCCAGGATCGCCTCCGCCGCGGCTTCCAGCATCCAGTGCCAGCCCGCCGGCGTCTCCAGCGTGTCCGTGAACACCGTGGGGTAGTCCCGGTGCAGGTCGAGGTAGCTCTCGGGCGGTGGCTCCCGGTGCTCCTGGCCGCCCGCCCAGCGAAGGGCGATCATGCGGCTGATGAGGTCCGTGACGCCGTGCCGGTAGATCTCTCCGCGGTCCGAGACGCGGGGCCGCGACAGCCGGGGGATCTCCCATCGGACCCGTGGCCCGGGCCCGCCGGTGTCGATCCCCGTGATGCGGATTCCGGCGGCGTTGTCGCCCAGGGTGCCGGTGAGGTAGGCCATCGCCTGGGCGTGGATCACGTCTTCCATGTCGGTCTCCATCGCTCCGGGGGTCACTGCCGGGGGCCGGCTTCGCGGGCATCGAGGACGGCCTCGACGAGGCGGCGCAGGGCGCGCAGGCTGCCCCCGCACCAGTGCTCCGCGAGGGCCTCCCACTCCACGCCGTCGAAGGCGGGCACCCACCGCTCGTCGAGGCCCCAGTCGGCCCGGACGTCGGCCAGGATCGAGGTCGCCAGCGGACGCAGGTGCTCCGGGCTCGGGTCGGGCATGCGCAGGATCAGGCAGCGGTCGAGCAGTGGGCGCGGGACGGTGTCCAGAGTATTGGCGGTGAGGATCCATTGGACGTGACTGATGTCCACGTCCGCCTGCAGGTAGATATCCTTGTATCTCGCAGCGGTCTCCACTCCGAGCTGGTTGATCAGGGCGTCGGCCGCGTTGCCGTTCTGCCTGGACGTGGCCATCTTATCGACCTCGTCCATCACGACGAGCGGGTTGGCGACCTTGGTCCGGATCAGCTCGCGCACGGGGGCGCTGAATCCGCCGCTCGACCAGCCGCGCGCCAGCCCGGCCACGGTCATGGCATCCATGGCGCCGCCCATGCTGTAGAGCGCCGGGTTCAGGCCGAGGGTCTCGCCGTACCGCCGGGCGAGCCTGGTCTTCCCGCAGCCTGGCTCCCCGACGAGGAGGAGCGGCGGGTTGCGCACGACGTCCTGGCCCGCGAGCGGCCGGAGCAGCCGGTCGATGATGGCGTGCCCGTGGGGGCAGTCGGCGAGCAGCTCGGCCCGCGTCGCCGTCAGGTCCGCCGGCGGCGTCACCAGCGGCAGAGCCACGCCCACGATCGCGGCCGCTTCCTTGACCGCGTCGTTCTCCCCCTTGCCCGCCCGCTTGACGTGACTGACGTCCTTGACGACGACCACGCTCGGGACGCCGGGCAGCGCGTCGACGGGGTCGCTGTAGGTCTTCCCGTCCTCTCGCGCCTTGGCCTCGGCGTTCCGGGCGACTTCGGCGCGGTCCTCCTGGATCAGCAGCCCGAGCACGGAAAGGTCGTCTACCAGCGGCTCCGGCGGGGCCGGGGGCTCGTCGAGCACGTCCTGGACGAGCCCGAGGACGTGCGCGAACCCGCGGATGAGGGGCGAGCTCGCCTCGATCTGGACGTGCCTCGACTCGGGCAGGTAGACCCCCGTGTCGACGTCGTCCTCGTCGAACCGGTCGAGGGCGGCCGCCGTCGCGAGGTAGTCGATCGCGGACCGGGCGAGCCCCCACGTCACGACGTCGACGTATCCGGAGATCGGGCGGTGTCCGAAATGTTCGACGCACAGCATGGCGGCGCGCCTGTTCGCATCGGCCGAGCCGATCGCCGCGAGCCAGACGGTACACCGGTCGTGGAGGTCCTCCAGGAGGCGCGCGGTCTCGGACAGGACCTTGGGGCCGCTCTTGGCGCCGTCCCACATAGACATCGCGGCGGAGATCTCGTCCTGAAGCCACCGGATCGCCCCTGTCGTCGGCGTGGCGAGCACGCCCTGGATCCCCAGCGCGATCTTCGGCGGGAGCTTGTGCGGGAAGTCCTCGTCCGCGAGCGGCCCCAGGACGGCCTTGGCGTCGGCGTAGACGTCGCCGCCGACCATCTCGGCGCCGCTCAGGACCTCCAGGGTCGACGGGATGGGATGCTCGTCGCTCGGCCAGCGCGCCTTCTCGAACAGGGCGCGATGCTGGCGTACGGACGCCTTGGCGTTCTCGAAAACCTTGGACATGGGGGGCTCACTGAAACGGACGCGCAGGGGCGCCGAGCCGGGAGGCTCAGGCGGCGGAGGGGGCGCGTTTCGGTTTCAGGAGCGTGCTCATGGGGAGGATTCTGTCAGACGAGGAATCCGGCCGCAACGGCCGGCTGAAGTCTTGGTTGAGAAATCCCTGGGCGCTGGGCCGTGTTATTTTCGAGTGATCAGGGCCGGTGGTTGTCACTCGAAAATAACATCCGTCCTTCGCCCTGGCCGGGACCGCTCGTTGCGCGGGTGTAGCGTACTCGGACGCGGAGATAGCCTGGGCTCTGGGCTTCTGCAGTGGATCGGGGGCGCCTGAGACGTCCGGACGTGTCGGAACACTGCATAGTGTGGCCCCGGCGCCTCTGTGCGAATCCGCGGGGAGTGGGAACCTGTGGGGCAGGAGGTGCCCCATGCACATCGACATCAGCGACGTCGCGCGCGTCATGGCCGCGCTGTCCCCGGAGGAGCGGGCCGCGCTCGACCTCCGTGTCGCCAAGCTCCACCGCGACGCGGCCTTCCTGAAGGAACACGCGATCGCCACCCTGCGGGCCCTGTCCGACGATGAGGTGGTCGTCCGCGCCCTGAACGCAGGCAAGAGCGCCGGCGAGGTAAGGCACGGCGACCCGACCCTAATCGACATCGACGAAGTCCTCTGCGTGCTGCGCGAGGCTGGGTTCTCTCGCGAGGGGTCCAAGCAGAAGATCGAGTTCATCTTCCCGGAGGGGCATCACATCGAGCTCTACGGAAGCTCGGAGGCACTGGGCTGCGTAAGGGAGCACCTCTGCAGCGCCTTCCCCGGCATGAAGTACAGCAAGGGGGCCTGAGCCATGGCCGACACCCTCATGGCCATCGTCCGGGCCGAGCGCGCCGCTCTGGAGGCGGACCGGGTCGGCACGGTCGACGAGCGCCTGAGCCGGGTCAACGCCCGGTTCCGGGTCGCCTGCACGGGCGTGACGGCCAACGTCCGCGCGCTCGGCCGCATCCTCCGGCTCCGCGAGCTGGAGATCCACCTGACGACGATGGACGCGCCGGTCGGCTGGCCGGCGACCTGGGTCGAGTGGGAGCTGGCCTGCATCCTGTCCCAGGCCCTGGGGCAGGGCCCGCACACTAGGTCGTGGACTCATAAAGCTCGCAACCAGACACGCAGGGCTGCGAGCTTAACGCTGGCCAGGAAGTTATCGGGATCCTTGTCGTAGCGGGTGGCGACGGCGCGGAAGTGCTTGATCTTGCTGAA
>NZ_JBBXMX010000023.1:0-73601 GCF_038442355.1 Methylobacterium guangdongense | reverse complement strand
GACCGCCCTTCGGCTTAGCGCGTTCAGGCGGCAGCAGCGGTGCGATCTCGGCCCACAGGCCTTCGGGGAGGAGCGGTCTTGCCATCTCTACTCAACGCGCCAAACCCGGTTTTGTTAGACGCTCTAACTGATCCGCGCCGTGTCCATCACGGGGCAGATCAATCGCTGATTTTGTGGAAGAAAATTGGCGCACCCGACACGATTCGAACGTGTGACCTTTGCCTTCGGAGGGCAACGCTCTATCCAGCTGAGCTACGGGTGCAGGCCGTGGCCATGTCCTAGCCCAACCGCGGCGCCAGCGCAACGGCGTCCGCGGTCACGCCGGTCGCCACGGATGTCCCGGCAACACGGGATGATACGGTTGCGCACACCCGATCATGCGACAACCTGAAGATGTCAGAGGCATAGCCAGGCGCGCGAAGCTGTGCTGTATAGGTCCGACGACGGGCTGCGGGGCGTGGGGCGCCGGCAGCGCGACGGCGGTGCGGTCATCGGTTCACGCGTGTCCCCTCAGCTCGGTATCGCGGCTCGGCCGCAGATCACGGCCGGCGACTTGGCCCGGCGCATCGCCGATCTGGGGCCGGGCGAGCGCCTCGTCGTCCTGGGTGTCGGCCGCGCGACCCTCGGCGTCCTCGTGTCGGAGGGCACGGATCGCGGTGCGCTGCTGGTCGCGGATGCGGATCAGTCCGATGCCACCGCGCTGCTCGACCGGCTCCTCGACGATCTGGCCGACCTCGCCCGCGCGCGCTGGCCGCACTGGTACGGCCGCGACACCGCCGCGACCCTGCTCGGTGCCGATCCCTGGCTGAAGGCGGCCGCGAAGCGCGTCCGGCTCGGCCTGACGCCGCGCTTCCGCGGGATGGCGCGCGACCTCCAGTTGCGGCACCTCGCACAGGCGATCGAGCCCGGCGGCCTCGTCCTGATCTGGGAGATCGATCCGGCCTCGCCCGCCCGCGCCCGCCCGGCGATCGAGGCGCTGGAATGGTGCGCCCGGCAGGGGGCCGCGGTGGTGGCGGCGCTCGCCGCCGAGCCGCCCGAGACGCCCCCCTACGACCGGATCCTCTACGGCGCCCACGCCTTCGCCGAAGCGGTTCGGCCGGCGGTGGAACGCTTCATCGCCCCCCCCGGCGGCCTGCCGGCGAGCGATCTCGAGCGGCGGGTGGCGACGGCTCTGGGGCAGGATCCGGACCTCGCGGGCCTGTTCGTCTGCAACGCCCCGGTGCCGGTCGGCGCCTGGGGGGCACGGCCGCGGGTCGACCTGCTCTGCCCGACGCTCCGCGTGGTCGTGGAACTCGACGGTCCCGAGCACCGGGCCGAGCCCAAGTTCGGCGCCGACCGCCACCGGGATTTCGAGCTGCTGACCGCCGGCTACCTGGTTCTGCGCTTGACCAACGATCAGGTGGCGGCCGACCTTCCGCTCGCCATCGAGAAGATCCGCGCCGTGGTCCGCCTCCGGCGCGCAGGAGGGGACTTAGCCCATGCATGACGCGCCGACGCCGCAGCAGGCGCTGATTCTCTGGTGCCTCCTCGGCCGGGGCGGAACCGCCCTGGAGGGCACGCTCGTTCCGAAGGTGAAGCCGACGGATCGCGAGGCCCTGGTTGCAGGCGGCTATCTCGAATCCGGGAAGCAGGCGCGCGCGCTGCGGCTGACGGTGACCGATAAGGGCTGGAACTGGGCGGGGACCCATCTGGACGCGCCCCTGCCGCCGGCCTTCCGGGTGCTGCAGGACTGGCTGGGGCGAATCGAGGCCGATCTCGCGGCGAGCGGCCGGCCGCTGGCCGAATTCGTCGGTCCCGTCATCGCGGAGCCGCCGCCGGAGACGCCGCCAACCCGCAAGAAGGCGGCCGTGGCCGCCCCCACGGCGAAGGAAACGAAGGCGGCCAAGGGCGCGAAGACGACCGGCACGAAGACGACGCCGCCCCGCAAGGCGGCAGGTGCCGCCCAGAAGACGGCCGGTTCCCGGTCACCAACCCGCTCCGGAAAAACCGCGCCCTCCAAGAAACCTCTCAGCCCCGAGCAGCTCCGCGCCCGGATCGAGGCGGCCTACCTCGCGCTGACCGGCGGGGAGCGGGCCAGGGCCGTGCGCCTGAGCGCGCTGCGTACCGAACTCGCCGATCTCGACCGCGCGACGGTCGATGCGGGCCTCGCGGCGATCCTCAGCGGCGACAAGACCGCGGGGCTGAGTAAGTTCAGCGACCCCCGGTCGCTCGATGATGCCGAGCGCGACGCGGCGTTCAGCCCCGCAGGCGAGCCCTTCCACATCCTTCGGATCCAATCATGACCGATGCCCTCGACGCCCTGCGCCGGGTCGATTTCGACTGGGTGCGCACCCTCGACAGCATCTGGATCGATACCCCGCCCACCGGTAGCCCGAACGAGCGGCTCGTCGCGGATCTCGTCGCTGCCCTCCACGCCAAGGCCCGCAAGCCCGCCGACCGTCCCCTCGGCCGCGTCTTCGTCGGACCGTCGGGCGTCGGCAAGACGCACCTCGTCGGGCAGATCCGCCAGGAGGCGTGGCGCACGGGGGCGTGGTTCGTGCCCCTCGACGTCCTCGGTCTGACGGATTTCTGGCGCAGCGCCGCCCTGAGCTTCGTGACCGCCCTGTTGCAGGCGATGCCGGACGGGCGGCGGCAATCGGATGCGGTTCTGGCCGGCGTCGCCCGCCGGTTCGGCGTCGAGACGCAGGTCGAGGCCGCGTTCAACACCCCGAACATCGATGCCCGCCGGATCGTCGACGTTCTCGTCACGGCGCTGATGCGGGTCGATGCCGGCCGCGCGCTCAAGCACCTCGACGTGTTCCGGGCGCTCTGCCTGCTGCGCTCGCAGGATTTCGGCGTGGTCGGCCTCGCCCATGCCTGGCTGCAGGGCTACGACGCCGATCCCACGGAACGGGCCGCCCTGGGCTTCAAGACGCCCCCGCCGGCCCCGGTCGAGCTCGTGCGCGGCATGTGCTGGATCATGGCGCTCAGCGGACCGATCCTCATCGCGGTCGATCAGATCGACGGCATCATCGAGAGCAGCCGGCTAGCTGCCCAGGATGGGCTCGAAGCAGAGGCAGGGCTGACCGAGGTGCTGGCCGCGGGCCTGCTTGAGGTCAGCATCGTCTGCGACCGCAGCATGACGGTGGTGACCTGCCTGGAAGAATCCTGGGAGCGCCTACGGACGCGCAGCCTGGACTCGATGATTGAACGCTTTAAAGATCCCACATTGCTGCTCGGGATGAACGAGCGCGCTGCCGCCGCCGCCCTTGTGGCTGGACGGTTGGCCCCGGCCTACACGGAAGCCGGATTCACGGCCGAATCTCCGACTTGGCCGTTCAGCGAGCGCGCCATCGCGGCGGCTGCCGCGGTTAACATGATGCCGCGCATCCTGCTGATGCGCTGCGACGCCTTCCGCCGCCGCTGCCTTGCGGAGGGGGCGGTCACAGTCTGCGACGACCTCGGCGCACCTCCGCTGCCGCCGCTACCTCCCGAGCAGGGCCTCGAATTCGACCTACCCACCGCCGCCAAGGCTGCCGACATCGCGGGCATCCGCAGCGACGAGGACGTTTGGCTCGGCCAGCTCCTGCGCGACGTCTTCGACCTCTACGCCCTGGAGGACGACCCCGACGACGACCTCGACGTCGCCAGCAAGGGCGAGCCCGACCAGAGAATCCCGCCGCTCCACGGCCGGCTGATCTTCATCCACCACGACGAGAACGACCGCGAGCGGCACGTCTGCTACCGGGCGCTCCAGCACCAGAACGCCATCGCGTTCCAGGCCCGCCTGCGGGCGGCGCTGACCGCCTCGGGGATCTCGACGCGCATCCCCGACCGGGAATTGCTGCTCGTCCGCCGCGGACCCGTGCCGGGCGGGACCAAGACGCGGCAGCTCGTCGACGCGTTCACGGCGGCCGGCGGGCGGGCGATCGACCCGTCCGACGACGACCTGCGGGTCTTCGCCGGCCTGCGCGACCTGCGCGCCCGGGCGCAGGAGGAGGGCACCTCGGACCGGTTCGAGCGCTGGATCCGCGACGAGCAGCCCCTGGCGAAGACCGCCTTCTTCCACGCGGCGGGCCTCGCCCACGCGGTGCGGGGCGGGGCGACGCCGTCGGACGCAGGAAGCGCGGCCGACCGCCCAGCCGCTCCGGAGGCGACACCCGACACGGCTCCGAAGCCCGTATCCGGAGGCTCCGCCCCCGCGGAGAAGCCCGGCCCGGAATCAGAGGTCGCCCCACCGCCGCCGCCGCCTCGGCCTGAGGGGCATCCCCCGGCGCCCGACGCGATCCCGGTCGGCCACCGGCTCACCCCGGACGCCCCCGCGGTCAGCCTGCCGCTGCGCCTGCTGCCCCGGCACACCGCGATCATCGCGGGCTCGGGCTCGGGCAAGACCGTGCTGCTGCGCCGCCTCGTGGAGGAGGCGGCCCTGGCCGGTCTCCCGGCCATCGTGATCGACCCCAACAACGATCTCTCGCGGCTCGGCGACCCGTGGCCGGAGCCGCCGAAGGCCTTCTCCCCGGAGGATGCCCGCAAGGCGGCGCTCTATGCCGAGCGGGTCGAGGTCGTGGTCTGGACGCCGGGCGTCCATGCCGGCAACCCGCTGTTCCTCTCGGTCCTGCCCGACTTCGCGGAGCTGGGCGCGGATCGCGACGAGCGCCAGCAGGCGATCGAGATGGCGGCCGAGACCCTCGGGCCGCTCGCGGGCGCCAAGACCAATCTCCAGCGCGGCGTGCTCGCGGGGGCGCTCCAACACTTTTCGGAACGCAGCGGCGGCGGCAAGCTCGGCGACTTCATCGCCCTGCTGGCCGACCTGCCGGACGGGATCAGCGCGATCGGCAACGCCGCCAAGCACGCGGCCAACATGGCCGACCAGCTCCACGCCGCGATCGCCACGAACCCGTTGCTCAAGGTGGAGGGCACGGTGCTCGATCCGCGCCACCTGTTCTTCGGGCGGGACCCGGGGCGCACCCGCATCTCGGTGATCAACCTGTCGGGTCTCGCCTCGGAGGCGGCGCGGCTCGATTTCGTGAACCGGCTCCAGATGGCGCTGTTCGGCTGGATCAAGAAGAACCCGCAGCCCCGCGGCCTGCTCTACGTGGTCGACGAGGCGCAGACCTTCCTGCCGGCGCAAGGGGCCTCGCCGAGCCTCGGCAGCGGCATCAAGCTGGTGGCGCAGGGCCGCAAGTACGGGCTCGGCATGATCGTGGCGACGCAGGTGCCGCGGGGCATCCACAATCAGGTCGTCTCGAACTGCACCACGCAGTTCTTCGGCCGGCAGAGCGCCCCCGCCACCATCGCGGCCGCCCAGGAGATCCTGGCGGCGAACGGGGGCAGCGCGGCCGATATCGGCAAGCTCGAGGCGGGGGAGTTCTACTTCGCCACCGAGGGGTCCGGCCGCCCGGCCAAGCTGCGCACGCCGCTCTGCCTGTCCTACCACCCCGCCAACCCGCCGACGCCGGAAGAGGTCATCCGGCAGGCCAAGCGCTCGGCCGAGCCGGCCTGAGCGGCCGCGCGCAACACGGGGGTTCCAAAGGGCCGTGCCCTTTGGCGGGGTCTCGGGGCGGAGCCCTGATCCGGCACCGCCGGGCGCGTGGCGGCAGATCCCGCCCCGGTGTTGCCGTCGTGCCCTTGCATGCACGCCCGATATGCCGGCCCCTGGGCGGGTCGGAGGCAACGCGAGGGGGCAGGCGTGACGGCGGTGGGCGCCCGGACGGACGCGCGGGCGAACAATTTCGGGACGCTGCGCCTGCTGTTCGCGGCGCTGGTGATCCTCGCCCACGCCCCCGAACTGGCGGACGGGGACCGGTCGCGCGAGCTGCTGACGCGGGTGTTCGGCACCCTGTCGTTCGGGGAGGTGGCGGTCGACGGCTTCTTCCTCGTGAGCGGCTACCTGATCACCGCGAGCTACCGGGCCAAACGCTCCTTCGCCGACTACCTGATGCGGCGGGTGCGGCGGATCTATCCGGGCTTCGTGGTGGCGTCGCTCCTGTGCATCGGCATCGTCGCGCCCCTGGCGGGGGGCGATCTCGCCGCGGTCTCGCCGGCCGAGACCCTGGTGCGGCTGGCCCTGCTGCTCATGCCGGTGGTCCCGGGCGCCTTCGCGGACCTGCCCTATCCGCTGCTCGACGGCGCGATGTGGACGATCCCCTGCGAGTTCGGCTGCTACCTGCTGCTCGGCCTCGTCGGCACCGCCCGGGCGTTCCGGCGGCGGGGCCGCTACCGCGCGATGCTGGCGGGACTCGGTGCTCTGCTCGTGCTGCGTTGGCTGTATCTGCCGATCGGTCATCCGGGCGACGGGCTCGGCTCCCTGTCGGAGATGATCCGGCTCAGCTTCGTGTTCGCCTGCGGCGGCGCCTTCCAGCTCTTCGCCGACCGGATCGCCTATACCGGCCGGGGCGCGGCTTTGGCCGCCGGGCTGCTCCTGCCGCTGCTGTTCAGCCCGCCGCTCGCCGAGCCGGCCTTCGCGCTGCTCGGCGGTTACCTGATCTTCTGGTTCGCCTTCGCGGTGCGGCCCCTCGCGCTGAGCCGCGCCACCGCGCAGCTCGATCCCTCCTACGGGCTCTACCTCTACGCGTGGCCGATCCAGAATCTGCTGATCGCGTGGGTGCCGGGGCTCTCCCCCTGGACGGGGGCGGCGCTGACGCTGGCGGCCGCGCTGCCCCTCGGCATCCTGAGCTGGTACTGCGTCGAGCGGCCGATGCTCCGGCCCCGGCCGGACGTGGCCAGCCCGGGGCCCGGCGATGCGCTGGCCGCCCTCGGCCGCTGAGCGCCGGTAACCGCCCCCGCCCTCGCGCGTTGGCGACGGACCAGCAGGGCAGGGGGCCGAAAGGGGGGCCGGACATGTCCCAGACCATCGATCGCGCGACCCTCGACCGGCTCATCGCCCGCGGGCGGGACCGCGGCGAACTCTCGGCGGAGGACCTGCAGGCCGCGCTGCCGGTGGAGCGCATGGATGTCGACGACCTCGTCCTGGTGATGCTGGAGCTGGAGGCCGCCGGCATCAGCGTCGAGCCCGAGGCCTTCGGGCCGCCCGCCGACAAGCCGCTCACCACCGGCCTGACCCTCCCGGCGCGGGATCCCGGCCCCGTTCCAGCGGTCCGGGCGAGGGAGGGCGCCGACGCGGCGGCCGACCCGACGGCGTCCGGATCGCGGGCAGCGCCGCCGCCGCAGACGGATCCGGACGAGGGGGCAGGGGTCAACCGGGCCGTCGCCCTGGCCGGTCTCGCGACGCTGCTCGTGCTCGGGGCCGTGCTGGTGCTGCTGTGAGGCCAGCGGATCACGTCTCTGCCGAGCGTCGAGGATGTGAGAAACAAGCGCGTGACCCCTCCCCCGTGCGGAAAGGAGAGCGCGTCGCGGCTGGCGGTGTGGCAAGATCGTAGCCTGTCAGGGGCGGCGGAACGCATCGACCGGCGGACCCGTTGGCCCGCGGCACTCCGAGGAAGATCCGGCCCCATGCGCCAAACCCCCGACGGACACACCCCTGCCGGAAGCACCCCCGAGGGAACCCTGGCGCTGCTGATCGCGGCCCTGCGCGAGGGCACCGCCCATGTCGAGGCGCTGCTGACGCTGGCGCGGACCGAGGTCGACGGCAACGTCCGGGCGATCGTCTCGCTGGTCGCCATCGTCGGGACGATCCCGATCCTCCTGATCGTGACCTTCTTCCTCGGCCTCGACGGGGTGGTGAAGCTTCTGGCGCTGCCGTTGCACTCCGAGGCGGCGGCGGCGCTGATCGTCGCCGCGCCCTTCCTGATCATGGCCCTCTGGCTCGGCTGGCTCGGCGCGCGCCGGATGGCGCTCTCGAACCTGGAACCCTGGCGGACGTGGCGGCAGGCGAAGCGGACCGTCCGGGACGTGACCGGGGCCTGACGCCGGATCTCAGCGTCCCCGCGTGCCGGTCCGCTCGGGGCGCAGGTGCAGGAAGCTGCGCTCGCCCGTGGCCGCCTCGGCGACGTGCTGGATCGTGTCGAGGAGGTCGGCGACCGCCTGCGGGCCGGCGGGCCGGAACGCGGCCTTCGGCGCGACCCAGCGCTTCTGCGTGCGTCCCGCGGCGATCTGCGCCTCGCTCAGCGCGTCGAAGTCCCGGCATCGCGCCATCGATCGTTTCTCCAGGCTGGCTCCCGCGATGGGAAAATCTGCCCGGATCATGGTTGACGGAGGGTTAACGTCGGTCCTGCATCCACCGCCGTGGGACCGTCGGACGCAGCTCCATCCCCCCGGCTTGCTCCCCGACACCAACCTCTATAGTCAGAAAAAACTGAGGCTCATCAACAGATTAGTGTGATTATAAACTGCAGCCGCGGGGCAGCCGCCTGTTCCGGCGCCGGATCCCGGGCCTAGCCCCATGGCGGCAGGACAGGCCCTCGGCACGCGCGTCACCGGCACCCTGGCGGGCCTGCGGCCGCTGGCGCCGTTCTTCTGCCTGTACGTGACCTTCGGGGCGACGCTCGGCTTCCTGTCGGGCGGGGCGCCGCTGATCCTGCGGGCGCGCGGCGTCGAACTGGCCGAGGTCGGGCTCCTGCAGCTGATCAACCTGCCGGTCGGGCTCACCTTCCTCTGGGCGCCGCTCCTCGACCGCCTGCACCTGCCGATCCTGACCCACCGCATCGGCTGGATCGTGGCCGCGCAGGGGGCGACGGTGCTCCTCCTCGCCCTCTTGAGCCTCGGCGAGGACTGGTCGCTCGCGGCGCTCCTCGCCCTGGCGGTGGCGGCCTGCGCCTGCGTGGCCACCATGGACATCGCCCTCGAAGCCCTGGTGGTCGAGACCGTGCCGGGGGACCAGCGGGCCTTCGTGGCCTCGGCCAAGCTGTGCGGGGCCTCCCTCGGCGGCATCCTGGGCGTCGGCGTGCTGGTCGGCTCCTACGAAAGGTTCGGCTGGCACGGGGCGGTGCTGGCCTGCGCCGCGCTGGACGCGCTCTGCCTCGTGCCGATCCTGTTCTATCCGGAAGCCCGGCGCCGCGGCGCCGGGGGCCGGCCGGAGCGGTGGTCGGGGTCCCTCGCGCGCCTGCGCATCCTCGGCGGGCGGGTGCTGGCGCTCGGCGCCTACTTCGCCGCCGCCTACCTGCTCGGCGGGCCCAACACCCTGGCGCTGCTCGATCTCGGCGTGCCCCTCGGGCAGGTCGGGTTCCTGACCGGCACCGTCCTGCCGGGGATCAACCTCGTCATGGCGCTGGCGGCGGGCGGGCTCGCCGCCCGGTTCGGGACGGTCCGGCTGATCGCGTTCGGCGCCGTCGGCGTGCTCGCCTCCGGGGGTCTGATGGCCGGCGCCTGCGCGGGCCGGATGGCCGATCTCGCCATCGCCGCCACGGTGCTGGGCTTCGTCGCGGGCGGGTTCCTCGGGGTGCCGGTGTTCAACATGATCTACCGCTGGGCGCAGGGTCCGAGCCCCGCCACCGATTACGCCCTGCTGTTCGGGGCGGCCTTCTTCGCCGCGATGCCCCTGCGGGTCGCCGCACCGGCGCTCGCCGGCTGGATCGGCTGGCCGGGCTACTTCGCCGCCACCCTGCTGCCCTACGCCGTCGCGGTGGCGTGGCTCGCCGTCGCGGTGGACCGGACCCTGCGGACCGACCGGGCGGGCGGGCGATGATCGCCGCCGCGGTCGCCGCCCGGGTTCCCGAAACCCTCGCCGCCTACCGGGACGGCGTCGCCGACGGCCCCGGCGGCCCGGCGGCGGTGCCGCTCCGGGCGCTGCGCGACCCGCGCGTGTTCGACGCGACCCTCGACGCCTTCGCGGCGGGGCTGAGCCCCGCGGCGGGGCTCGACGCGGAGGCGGGGCTGAGCCCCGCGGCGGGGCTCGGCCCGGAGGCGGGCTGCGTGCGTTGCGACCGGCGCATCCTGGTCTCGTACTGGAGCCAGTTCTACCTCGCGGCGCTCGCCACCCCCGCGCTGACCGCCCTGGTGCGCCTCGGCCGCCCGCTCCCGCTCGCCTTCGACGCGCTGAGTCTCGAGTGCGACGGGGCCGGCCGGCCCTGCCGCTTCCACCTGCCCACGGAGGGATCCGGCTGCGCGGCCTGCCCGGCCCCCGGCCTCGCCGGGCTGGTGGAGGCGCATCTGCGCCCCTTCGTGGAGCTGTGCCACGCCCGCTGCGGCATCGCCCCGCGGATCCTCTGGGGCAACGCCGCGGTGATCCTCGATTACGTCGCCCGGGAGCTGGAAGGCTTACGCGGAGACGGGGAGGCGGCCTGTGACGACGTCGCGACCTGCCTCGGATGGCGCGCCGGTCCGGCCTGTTCTAAGAGCCCCCTCTCGCAGGCGCTCTGCCCGGGGGCGTCGGGCTGCCGGCGGCGGCGCGTCTGCTGCCTGCGCCACCGCCTGCCGGGGGTGCCGTCCTGCGGCGCGCTCTGCCCCTGCGCCCAGACCTGATCCGAGCCGCGATGCTGAAGGCCTTCCTCGCCTATTACCGGCCGTACCGGACCCTGTTCCTGGTGGATTTCGGCTGCGCGGTGCTGTCGGGCCTGCTGGAACTCGGCTTCCCCGTGGCCGTGAAGGGCTTCATCGATTCCCTGTTGCCCCGGCAGGATTGGGGCCTGATCCTGCTCGCCGCAGCGGCGCTCGCGCTGGTCTACGTCGCCAATGCCGGCCTGATGGTGGTCGTCACCTATTGGGGCCACGTGCTCGGCATCAACATCGAGACCACGATGCGGGAGCGGGCCTTCGACCACCTGCAGAAACTGTCCTTCCGCTTCTACGACGGCCAGAAGACCGGCCACCTCGTCGCCCGGGTGACCAAGGACCTGGAGGAGATCGGCGAGGTCGCCCATCACGGGCCCGAGGACCTGTTCATCGCCATCATGACCCTCTTCGGCGCCTTCGCGCTGATGCTGATGGTCCACGCGCCGCTGGCCGTCATCACCGGGGCGATCCTGCCGGTGATCGCCTTCGTGTCGATCCGCTACGGCGGCCGCATGACCCGCAACTGGCAGGCCCAGTACGGACGGGTCGGCGCCTTCAACGCCCGAATCGAGGAGAATGTCGGCGGCATGCGGGTCGTCCAGGCCTTCGCCAACGAGCCACACGAGCGCGCCCTGTTCGCCCGCGACAACGCCCGCTACCGGGACACCAAGCTCGAGGCCTACCGGCTGATGGCGGCGGGCCTGTCGATCAATTACCTCGGCCTGCGCCTCGTGCAGATCGCGGTGCTGCTGGGCGGTGCCGCCTACGTGGTCCGGGGCGACCTGACGCCCGGGGGGTTCGTCGGCTTCCTGCTGCTGGTCGGCGTGTTCTACCGGCCGCTGGAAAAAATCGGCGCGGTGGTCGAGACCTACCCGAAGGGCGTGGCGGGCTTCCGCCGCTACCAGGATCTGCTCGCCACCGAACCCGACATCACCGACCGGCCCGACGCCCGCGCGGTCGACGCCCTGCGCGGCGACATCCGCTTCGAGGGGGTGGGCTTCGGCTACGGGCCGGGCCGCCCGGTCTTTTCCGGCCTCGACCTCGCGGTGGCGGCGGGCGAGACAGTGGCGTTCGTGGGCCCCTCCGGCGTCGGCAAGACCACGCTCTGTGCCCTGCTGCCGCGCTTCTACGAGGTCGCGGCGGGGCGCATCACCGTCGACGGGATCGACATCCGCGCCATCACCCTGGCCTCCCTGCGGCGCCAGATCGGCATCGTGCAGCAGGACGTGTTCCTGTTCGCCGGCACGATCCGCGAGAACATCGCCTACGGCCGCCTCGACGCCACCGAGGCCGAGATCGATGCGGCGGCCCGGCGCGCCCGGCTCGGCGACCTGATCGACACTCTGCCGGAGGGGCTCGACACGGTGGTGGGCGAGCGCGGGGTGCGCCTGTCGGGCGGGCAGAAGCAGCGCATCGCCATCGCGCGGGTCTTCCTGAAGAACCCGCCGATCCTGATCCTCGACGAGGCGACCTCGGCGCTCGACACCGAGACCGAGCGGGAGATCCAGCGGGCGCTCGCCGACCTCGCCCGGGGACGCACGACCCTGGTGATCGCCCACCGCCTCGCCACCATCCGCGACGCCGACCGGATCGTGGTGCTGGGCGCGGGCGGCGTGGTCGAACAGGGCCGCCATGCGGCGTTGCTGGACGCGGGGGGCGCCTACGGCCGCCTGCACGCCGCCCAGTTCGGGGGTGGGGCGACCGATCCGGTGCTCGCCGCGGAGTAGGGTGGGGAGCACAGCCTATCGGATTCAAAGGTCTCGGCTCGACTCGCAAACCAATGGTAACAAAGCGCTTTTCCATCACCAAAAGAGCTGCGGGCTACACAGATTTGGCGCGCGGCTGATGACTGAGCGCGACCGGCCCCCTCTCCCGTGCGGGAGAGGGTTGGGGTGAGGGACGAGAAGCCACAGGATCGATCGCGCCGTTGACGCGCGTGCAGGCAGAGACTCTTTCGGAGAGTTCTCATCCCTCACCCTGTCCCTCTCCCGCACGGGAGAGGGGACCCGCGCCCCTCCGAGCTGATGGATCAGCTCACCGAGACCGCAAACCGGTGTAGCCCATAGCCACAAGGCAGAGGAGAGAGCGTCGCTCCACCAAGTTGGAAGATCGTCGGCTCTACGGCGGCACCTGGGCCGCCGTGGACTCGCGCAGGACGAGGCGGGTGGAAAACAGCTTCCGGGCGAGATCGTCCGGCGGGCGCGTGCCCTCGATCACCGCCACCAGCGTCGTGAAGGCGAAGCGGACCATGTCGAGGGTCGGCACCGCGATGGAGGTCAGGCTCGGGATCGCGTAGGCGCTTTGGGCGACGTCGTCGAAGCCGACGACGCGGATCTCGCCGGGCACGCGCACGCCCCGGTCGTGCAGCGCCTTCAGCACCCCGAACGCCACACGGTCGTTGGCCGCCACGATCGCGTCCGGGCGGGACGGGCGGTCGAGCAGGGCGAGCGCCGCCCGGTAGCCGCCCGCGGAGGTCCAGTCGCACGCCACCACCAGATCGGCGCGCAGGGGCAGACCCGCCTCCGCCAGGGCGTCCCGGTAGCCCCGGAACCGGTCGGCCGCGCGCGTGCCCCCGAGGAAGCCGACCGCACGGCTGCCGGTCCGCGCCAGGAAGGCCACGGCCTCGTGGACCGCATCGCGGTCGGCCCGGGCGGCGCAATGCGCGCCCGGCACGTCGAGGCCGAACACCACGAACGGGACGTGCTTGGCCTTGAGCAGCGCGATCAGCGGATCGTCCCGCCGCTCGGCGAAGATCACGAGGCCGTCGACCCGGGCCTCGCTCACGAGGTTCGCGATCCGGGCGCGGCCGTCCGGGTCGTCGCTGCGGCAGCGCCGGTGGATCAGCGTGTAGCCGTGCTGGTCGGTCACCTGCGCGAAGGCCTGCAGGACGAGGCCCAGATCGGTCTCCGGCATCGGGTCCGGCGCGTCGGGGGTCTCGGCGCCCGGAGCGCCCTCCGCCGAACTGGACACCGGTTCGGCGCAAGGGAGCGCGTCGGAACAGGGGCTTAGCGACGCGCACGCTTGCAGGTCGGTCGGGCTCGGCTCCAAGCAGGACACGCAGGCGATGCTGCGGCTCGGCTTCTTGCGCAGCGCGCGGGCCGCGAGGCTCGGCACGAAATCGAGGTCGCGCATGGCCGCCTCGATGGTCGCCCGGGTGGTGCCGGCGACCTTCTCGGGGTGGTTCAGGACCAGCGACACCGTCTGGAAGCTGAAGCCGGCCCGCCGCGCGACGTCTTTGATCGTCGTCTGGCCCATGTGACCTCCGGCCGGGGCGGCGCCCCTGGAGGATCCCGCTTCGCCCGTCTCATCCAGTCTAGGACCAGGGAGATCCGAGATAAAGCCGCATGGATACGCGACCATACTTCTGGATACGGCGATAGTCCGACCTGTGGAGGTCGGAAACCGGAATGCCGCCCGACAAGAAACCCGCCGCGGCCAGGCCGGGCGGGCTGAAGGTGATCTCGTCTCGGAGTACGCCGCCATCGTAGGAGCCGCGGGACCACGGCGCATCCCTCATCCGGGTGAGACCGGCACACGATCCTGCGATCCAGGGTCCGGCACCGGACAAGGTCCGGCACCAGGGCTCCGCCCTGGACCCGCGAAAGGTCCCGACCTTTCGAAACCAGGACGGGCGATGCGGAACACCCGGCGCCCTGTGGCGCCGATCCGGACGGACGCGGCGCATAACGGCGAACCAGGGCGGCGCAGAGCTCCCAGACCCGGGCCGAGCGGCCACCTTGCCGGATTATCCCGACTGATTTTTCCTCAAGTACCCGATCAGTATCACGACTGAGTTGCACCCCATGTGACAACAAAGTCACAAATAAAATCTCGATGAAGACTTGTCCCGTGGAAGGAGGTCGAACACGAGCCCGTGATTTGTGCTGACCTGACGATCGCGCATCAGTCTGTCCTGCGCACCCGAAAATGCGGGGCGCGATCTGAGATTTGGCTGGGGGAAACACATGCGCGCCTTACGAGGCAGCCTGATCGCGTCCGTGGCAATGCTGCCCGGGCTGGCACAGGCACAGCAGGCCGTGACATTGGGTGAGATCAGCGTGGTCTCGACCTCGCCGGTCGGCGCCGGCGGCGGCAATTCGAGCGGCGCTCAGAACCTCGACACCCTCGGCCAGACCATCCCGACCGCCCCCGCCGGTCCGATCCGCCTGCGCGGCTCCGAGCAGCCGCTCAACAAGATCCCGAGCACCGTCGAGACCGTCACCGCCCGTCAGATCGCCATCGACCGCGGCACCGACAACATCATCGCCACCTTCGCCCGCCAGACGCCCGGGGTGAACCTCAACGACTCGCAGGGCAACAGCAACCGCCCCGATCTGAACTATCGTGGCTTCACCGCCTCGCCCGTGCAGGGCGTGCCCCAGGGACTGGCCGTCTATCAGAACGGCATCCGCATCAACGAGGCGTTCGGCGACGTCGTCAACTTCGACCTGATCCCGCCCCAGGCCGTGCAGCGCATCGACGTGGTCACCGGCAACCCGGTCTTCGGCCTCAACGCCATCGGCGGCGCGGTCAACATCCAGATGAAGAACGGCTTCACCTGGCAGGGCACCGAGGTCTCGGCCTGGGGCGGGTCCGACGCGCGCACCGCCGGCTACCTCGAATACGGCAAGGTCGTCGACAACTGGAGCTTCTACTTCACCGGCGACGGCCTGAACGATCGCGGCTGGCGCTACGAGAACCCGAGCACGATCGGGCGTCTGTATGCGGATCTGGGCTACCGCTCGCAGGACTCGGAGTTCCACCTGATCGGGCTGGCCGCCCGCAGCTTCTACGGCGCGGCGGCCGCGACGCCGGTCGACTTCACGCATGTCGATCCGCGGGCGATCTTCACCTACCCGCAGACGCAGACCACGCAGGTCGGCACGCTCCAGCTCACCGGCCGGGTCGACATCTCGCCGACCTGGGACCTCGCCGGCAACGCGTATTACCGCCGCTTCAACGAGAACTACGTCGACGGCAACCAGGGCAACTTCGAGCAGTGCAGCTCGCGGTCGAGTTTCCGCGGCTTCCTCTGCTACCAGGACGACGCGTTCAACGTGAACGCGCCGCCGACCAGCCAGGTGGCGGCACGCCGCGCCTACGCCAACCAGTTCGCCATCCTCGGCCTGAACAACCAGCTGATCCCGTTCCGCCGCAACATCCCCTACGGCACGATCGACACCACCCTGACCAACTCGGAGGCCTATGGCGGCTCGCTCCAGGCGGCCAACCGGGACCGGATCTTCGGCCTGCCCAACACCTTCGTGATTGGCGGCAGCGTCGATGCCTCGACCTTCTCGTTCAAGTCGTCGAGCACCCTGGGCGTGATCAACCCGAACCTTCTGGTCACGACCGATCCGAACAACCCGTACTACGGCAACATCCCGGGGCTGGGCACGCCGGATATCCGGACCCTCGCCGCCCTCGGCATCGCCCCGACCAATGTCAGCGGCTCGACGCTGTATCTCGGCCTCTACGCCACCGACACGCTCGACGTGACCGACCGCCTGTCGCTCACCGCCGGCTTCCGGCTCAACTACGCCCGCATCCAGACGCGCGATCAGACCGGCTTCTCGCCCGATGTGACGGGCGTGAACGAGTTCACCAAGGTCAACCCGCTGGCGGGCCTGACCTACCAGTTCGACCCGGCGCTCAACCTCTACGGCAGCTACTCGGAATCGAACCGCGCGCCGACGCCCCTGGAGCTGTCCTGCTCCAGCCCGACCCAGCCCTGCCTGCTGCCGAACTCGCTGGTCGCCGACCCGCCGCTCAAGCAGGTCACCGGCCAGACCTACGAGGCGGGCTTCCGCGGCGTGATCCCGAACTTCCTCCAGGGCGGCGCCCTGACCTACAAGGCCGGCGTGTTCCGCACCGACCTGACCAACGACCTCTATCAGGTCGCCGTCGCCGGCAACGCGGCGCGCGCCTACTACATCAACGTCCCGGCGACCCGGCGCCAGGGCATCGAGGTCAGCGCCGAGTACGTCGTCACTCCGGACCTGCTGATCTACGCCAACTACGCCCTGATCGACGCGACCTTCCAGTTCAACGCCACGCTATCGTCCCCCAACAACCCGCTCGCCGGCACCGGGGCGGCCGGTGGCGCCACGGGCGGCGACATCGTCCCGAACGGCGGCATCCGCGTGCGGCCGGGCGACAAGATCCCGCTGATCCCCGACCATCAGATCAAGGCCGGATTCGAGTACAACATCACCCCGAACTGGCGCTTCGGCCTCAACGTGGCGGCCTTCTCGTCCGCCTACTACCGCGGCGACGAGTCGAACCTGAACCGCAAGCTGCCGGCCTACTACGTGATGAACCTGACCACGAAGTATCAGGTCACCAAGAACCTGGAGATCTTCGGGCTGATCACCAACCTGACCAACAACCGCTACGCGACGTTCGGGACCTTCGTGGAGCCCGGCGCGGTCGCCGGCAACCTGTCGATCAACGATCCGCGGACCACGACCCTGGCGCAGCCGCTGTCGATCTACGCGGGCCTGACCTACCGGTTCGGCGCCGACCCGGTCCCGATGGCGCCGGAGCCGATCATCCGGAAGTACTGAACCGGGCACGTCCCGATCGAACCGGGGAGCCGCACGGGCTGCGGCTCCCCGGCCGCTCTGACGGATCCGGCCTCAGCCCCCGAAGGCCCGCGGCGGCAGGCCCCGCACGCCGACCGCGACCTCGAACAGCGCCCCGGCCTCCGGGACGCCCTCCGCCCCCCGTGACGCCGAGGTGACGAACAGCCGGTCGAGCCCCCCGCCCGCGAAGGCGCAGCTCGTGATGTTGGGGGCGGGCAGCGCGACCGCCCGCATCGGGCGCCCGTCCGGATCCACCCGGCTGATCCGGCCGCCGCCCCAATGGGCGATCCAGAGGCAGCCCTCTTCATCGGTGGTCATGCCGTCGGGCCAGCCCCAATCGTCCGGGAAGCGCAGGAACGGCCGCTTGCCCGAGAGCGTCCCGTCCGCGGCGAGGTCGAAGGCGTAGACCGTCCGGGCGGCGCTGTCGCTGTGGTAGAGGATCCGGCCGTCGAGGCTGAAGGTCGGCCCGTTGGCGACCCCGTATTCGCCGTCCACCCGCTGCCAGGTCAGGTCCGGGTCGAGCCGGTGCAGGGAGCCCGAGACCGCCGTCTCGGCCTGATGCATGCTCCCGGCCCAGATCCGGCCGGCGAAATCGACCTTGGCGTCGTTCAGCCGGTTGTCCGGGTAGTCCGGCTCGGGATCGCCGATCGGCACGATGATATCGGCCTCGAAGTCGTAGGTCGCGAATCCGCTCTTCAGCCCGACGATGAAGTCCCGCCGGCCGGCCCGGGGGATGATCCAGCCCAACGGCTCCGGGAAGGGCCGCCGGCCGGTCGCGCCGTCGGCGAGGTCGAGCCAGTTCAGGGCCGGGGCCTCGATGTCGACCCAGAACAGCGTGCCCCGCTCCGGCACCCAGATCGGGCCCTCGCCCAGCCGGTCGCGCCCCATTGGGGTTCCGGGACGGGTGACGATGCGGATCCCTGCATCCATGGCTTCGCCCTCCGGTCAGGCCGCGCGCGGGGCCCGGCAGCCCCACAGCGCGTAGAACAGCACGTAGAGTTCGCAGGCCACGGTGATCAGGAAGGAATGCTGCAGGCCGAACCGGTCCGCCGCCCAGCCCTGCACCACCACCAGGGAGCCGCCCGCGATCGCCATGATCAGCAGCCCCGCCCCCTTCTCGGTGAGCGGCCCGAGGCCGCGGATGCCGAGGGTGAAGATCGTCGGGAACATGATCGCGTGGAACAGCCCCACCGCGATCAGGGCCCACAGCGCCACGGCTCCGGTGGCGAAGGCCGCCACCAGCATCACCGCACCGGCGCCGATCGCCGCCCCGGCGAGCACCGCCTCGGCCGGGCGGCTCTGCATCAGGTAGCTGCCGACGAAGCGGCCGATCATCATCCCGCCCCAGAGCAGGAACAGGTAGCGCGCGGCCTGGGTGTGGGTCAGGTCGCCGATCTCGGGCTGCGACACGAAGCTGATGAACAGGTTCGACACCCCGATCTCGGCGATCAGGTAGATGAAGATCGCCGGCACGCCGAAGACGAGGTTGCGGTGGCGCCAGAGTGACCCGCCCGCGGGCGCGGCCCGTGCGGCCCGTGCGGCCGATGCGCCGCCGATCGCCGGCAGCGGGAACCGGGCGATCACCACGGCGAGCCCAATCAGCACCGCCGCCACGATCAGGTAGGGCAGCTGCACCGACTGCGCGTCGGCCAGCCGCTCGGCGGGCGTCAGGACGGTGCCCGCCGCGGCGTTGCCCGAGGTGGAGCGGCCGAGGATCAGGGTGCCGCCGAACAGCGGCGCCAGGGTGGCCCCCAGGGAGTTGAACGCCTGGACGAGGTTGAGCCGCGCCGAGGCGCTCTCGGCCGGGCCGATCACCGCCACGTAGGGGTTGGCGGCGACCTGCAGCAGGGTGATGCCGCTCGCGATCACGAACAGGGCCGACAGGGTGATCGCGTAGGAGACCTCCCGGGAGGCCAGCACCATCCCGAAGGTGCCGGCCGCCATGATGCCGAGGCCGATCACCAGGGCGCGCTGGTAGCCGACCCGGGCGATCAGCTTCGCCGCCGGGATCGAGGCCACGAAATACGCGATGAACCAGACCGACTCGATCAGCGTGGTCTGCGTGTAGTCGAGATCGAACACGCTGCGCAGGTGCGGCAGCAGCGTGTTGTTGATCACCGTGATGAAGCCCCACATGAAGAACAGGCTGGCGAGCAGCGACAGGGCCGGGCGGTAGTTGCCCCGCTCCTGCGCGCCGGCCGCGTCCGTCCGGTCCGCTGCCGGTCCGACGCTCGCGATCGGTGCTGCCATCGTGCGTTCCCTCTCCCGATCGGGTTAGATGTGGAGCCCGTGTTGCCCCTTTCATTTGTATGAGTATATACTAGATTCGCAGAGGTCAACCGCGGCCTCCCGCACGCGCTGGCGTATGTTCGGCACGTGCGAGGGACACATAGATGCGACGGTCGACACAGGCTTCGAGGCACGCGGCTGATGACGGAGCGCGACAGGCCCCCTCTCCCGTGCGGGAGAGGGTTGGGGTGAGGGATGCGACCTCTCCGGATGAGGCATGCCATCGCCCTGCGGTGACAGCGCGCCTTTTCCGGAACGGCCTGATCCCTCACCCTGTCCCTCTCCCGCACGGGAGAGGGGACCCGCGCCTTTTCAAGCTGGCGGGCAAGCCCGCCGAGACCTCAGGTCTGTGTCGCCCGTAGTACCCATGAAAGGAGAGGGAACGATGCGCGGCGTGGGACCTGTGACGCTCTGCGCCGGTGCGCTGATCCCGGCCCTGGCCCAGGCGGCCGAGCCGGTCCGGACCGTGTTCGGCACCTTGCCCGACGGCCGCACGGTCGAGGAGGTGACGCTGACCAACGGCCGCGGCGTCACGGCGCGGATCCTGTCCTGGGGCGCGCTCCTGCGGACCCTCGACGTGCCGGACCGGGCCGGCGCGACCGCGGATGTGGTGCTCGGCTACGGCGACCTCGCCGACTACCTCGCCAAGCCCAATTATTTCGGCGCGAGCATCGGCCGCTACGCCAACCGCATCCGGGCCGGCCGCTTCAGCCTCGACGGGCGGACCTACCGGCTGGCCACCAACGACGGGCCGAACGCCCTGCACGGCGGCGCGGCCGGCTTCGACAAGCGGCTCTGGACGATCACCGCCGTGACCGGCGGGGCCGCCCCGGCGGTGAGCCTGCGCTACGTCAGCCCGGACGCTGAGGCGGGCTATCCCGGCACGCTGACGGCGACCGCGACCTACCGGCTGGACGAGACCGGCGCGCTCACCGTCACCTACGAGGCGACCACCGACCGGCCGACCATCGTCAACCTGACCAACCACAGCTTCTTCAACCTCGCGGGCGAGGGCTCCGGCCGCTCGATCCTCGATCACGTCCTGACCATCCCGGCCGAGCGCTACACGCCGGTCGACGCCACCCTGATTCCGACCGGGGAGCACCGTCCGGTGGCGGGCACGCCCTTCGACTTCCGCACCCCCACCGCGATCGGCGCGCGCATCCGCGACGGGCGGGACGAACAGATCGTCCGCGGCCGCGGCTACGACCACAACTGGGTCGTGACCGACGCGCCCACGGCCGAGCCGCACCCCGTGGCGCGGGTCGAGGATCCGGAATCGGGCCGAATACTGGAGATTGCCAGCAACCAGCCGGGGGTGCAGTTTTACGCGGGCAACTTCCTCGATGCGACCGCGGTGGGTAAATCCGGCCTCGCCTACCGCCAGTCGGATGCCTTCGCGCTGGAGCCGGAGCTCTTCCCCGACACGCCGAACCAGCCGGCCTTCGGCTCCGCCCGCCTCGATCCCGGCCAGACCTACCGGAACGTGATCACCTACCGCTTCTCGACCAGCCCCGCCCATCGGACCGACAAATGACCGATTCCAAGACCGCCCGTCCCGAGACTGCCCGCCCGCTGCGCTCCCGCGCCTGGTTCGACAACCCCGACAATATCGACATGACGGCGCTCTATCTGGAGCGCTACCTGAATTTCGGCCTCAGCCTGGAGGAGCTGCGCTCGGGCAAGCCGATCATCGGCATCGCCCAGACCGGCTCCGACCTGTCGCCGTGCAACCGCCACCACCTCGTCCTGGCGGAGCGGATCCGCGAGGGCATCCGCGAGGCCGGCGGCATCGTGCTCGAATTCCCGGTCCACCCGATCCAGGAGACCGGCAAGCGGCCGACCGCAGGGCTCGACCGGAACCTCGCCTATCTCGGCCTCGTGGAGCTGCTCTACGGCTACCCGCTCGACGGGGTGGTGCTGACCACGGGCTGCGACAAGACCACCCCGGCCTGCCTGATGGCGGCCGCCACCGTGAACATCCCGGCCATCGCCCTCTCGGTGGGGCCGATGCTCAACGGCTGGTTCAAGGGCCAGCGCACCGGCTCGGGCACGATCGTCTGGAAGGCCCGCGAGATGCTGGCGGCGGGCGAGATCGACCATGACGGCTTCATCAAGCTCGTCACCTCGTCGGCGCCCTCGACCGGCTTCTGCAACACGATGGGCACGGCGACCACGATGAACACGCTGGCGGAGGCGCTCGGCATGATGCTGCCGGGCTCGGCGGCGATCCCGGCCCCCTACCGCGACCGGCAGGAGGTCGCCTACCGGACCGGCAAGCGCATCGTCGAGATGGTGGCGGAGGACCTGAAGCCCTCCGAGATCCTGACCCGCGACGCCTTCCTCAACGCCATCGTGGTCAACTCGGCGATCGGCGGCTCGACCAACGCGCCGATCCACCTCGCCGCCATCGCCCGGCACATGGGCGTCGAGCTCGACATCGCGGATTGGCAGACCTACGGGCTCGACGTGCCGCTGCTCGTCAACCTGCAGCCGGCCGGCGCCTATCTCGGCGAGGATTACTACCGCGCCGGCAGCCTGCCCGCCGTGGTGGCCCAGCTCATGAGCCGCGGCCTGATCCGCGAGGGCGCGCTGACGGTGAACGGCCGCACGATCGGCGACAATTGCCGGGCTGCGACCATCGAGGACGAGGACGTGATCCGGCCGATCGACAAGCCCCTGAAGGAGGCGGCCGGCTTCCTCGTGCTGCGCGGCAACCTGTTCGAGGCCGCGGTGATGAAGACCAGCGTGATCGGCGCGGAATTCCGCGACCGCTACCTGTCGAACCCCGAGGATCCGGACGCCTTCGAGGGCCCGGTCGTGGTGTTCGACGGGCCGGAGGATTACCACCACCGGATCGACGACCCGAGCCTCGGCATCACCGACGAGACCCTGCTGGTGATGCGGGGGGCCGGGCCGGTGGGCTATCCCGGCGCGGCCGAGGTGGTGAACATGCGCCCGCCCGCCGACCTGATCAAGGCGGGCGTGCACGCGCTGCCGTGCCTGGGCGACGGGCGGCAATCCGGCACCTCGGCCTCGCCCTCGATCCTCAACGCCTCGCCGGAGGCGGCGGCCGGCGGCGGCCTCGCGCTGCTGCGCACCGGCGACCGGGTGCGGGTCGACCTGCGCCGGGGCACCGCCGACATGCTGGTGGACGCGGACGAGCTGGAGCGCCGCCGGAAGGCCCTGGAGGCGGCGGGCGGCTACGCCTATCCGGCCTCGCAGACCCCCTGGCAGGCGATGCAGCGCGCCACCGTCGGGCAGATGCACACCGGCGCGATCCTGGAGGGGGCCGAGCGCTTCCAGCGCATCGCGCAGACCAGCGGCCTGCCGCGCGACAACCACTGATTGGATTCGAAAGGTCCGAGACCTTTCGCGGGTGCAGGGCGGAGCCCGCTGGGTTCGGCAAGGCCCGACATCGGGGCTCCGCCCCCGATACCCCCGCCAGAGGGCTCGCCCTCTGGACACCCGAATTCTCAGGGCCGCAGCGCCATCTCGGTGTCGGCCAGGGCGAGGCGGACCAGTTCGGTCATGGTCCGGCGGGCGGCCTCCGGATCGCCCGCCACGATCGCCTCGTAGAGGGCGCGGTGATCGGGCATCGGGTCCCGGGGCATGCCCTGGCGGCGGTGCTTGAAGATCGTCGTCCACGTGACGGCCGCCGCGACGGAACTCGACAGGGCGATCAGCGGGCCGTTGCGGGCGGCCTCCAGGATCGCGGTGTGAAACGCCTGATCGGCGGCCCGGCCGTCATCGGTGCTGAGGCCGTGGCGGCCCATCTCCTCCAGCGCATGGCCCATCCGGGCGAGGTCGAGGCCCGAGCGCCGCTCGGCCGCGAGCGCCGCCGCGGCCGGCTCCACGATCATCCGCAGCTCGAACAGGTCGCGGATGAAGGTCTCGCTCGGCTCCGATTCGAAGGTCCAGGCCAGGATGTCCGGATCGAGCAGGTTCCAGCGGCTGCGCTGGCTCACCCGCGTCCCGGTGCGCGGGCGACTCTCCACGAGTCCCTTGGCGCTCAGGATCCGAATCGCCTCGCGATAGGCCGTTCGGGAAACCTTGAGTTGCTCCGAGAACTCGATTTCCCCGGGCAGCACGTCGCCCGGCGCGTAGCGCCCCCCCAGGATCGCCACCCCCAGATCGCGCGCCACCGAGCCGTGGATGCGACGCGAGCCTGACGCAAGCGGGAGCCTGATATCCTCGTGTCCGCGATCCTGTCTCACCCACGACCTCCAGTCCGAGCCACGGGACGGGCCAGGATCCGAAGATCGTACCCGGAAGTTGTATGAGCGCAAGCACCAACACCCATAAGCGATCTGGATGAGGCGCTTGCGGCTTAGATCGAAACGATCTACCTTATTTGTATGAGTAAACAACTTCACGGCAATGCGGCAATCGGCGGCACCGCCCTGATCGGCGAAGCGGATGTGACCACGTCGGAGACGTTCCGGGCCGTCGATGCGGCGACCGGCGCGGCCCTGGATCCGGCCTTCGCCTCCGCGGGCGCCGGGGAGGTCGAGGCCGCCTGCGCGCTGGCGGAGGCGGCGTTCCCGGGCTTCTCGGAGACCGATCCCGAAACGCGGGCAGGCTTCCTCGAAGCGGCGGCCGCGGCCATCGCGGATCTCGGCCCGATCCTGATCGAGCGGGCGATGGCCGAGACCGGGCTGCCGCAGGCACGGCTGGAGGGCGAGCGCGGCCGGACGATCGGGCAGCTGCGCCTGTTCGCGAACCTCGTCCGCTCGGGCGCGTGGGTGCAGGCGACGATCGATCCGGCGCAGCACAAGCGCCAGCCGCTGCCCCGGCCGGACCTGCGCCGGCGCCACGTCGCCCTCGGCCCGGTGGCGGTGTTCGGGGCGTCCAACTTCCCGCTGGCCTTCTCGGTGGCGGGGGGCGACACCGCCTCGGCGCTGGCGGCGGGCTGCCCGGTGGTGGTGAAGGGGCACCCGGCCCATCCCGGCACCGGGGAGCTGGTGGCCCGGGCCGTGCGGTCCGCAGTCGCCGCGAGCGGCCTGCCCGCGGGCGTGTTCTCCTACCTGCCGGGGCCGTCGAACGAACTCGGCACCGCCCTGGTTGCGGATCCGCGGATCAAGGCCGTGAGCTTCACCGGATCCCGCGGCGGCGGGCTGGCGCTGATGCGCGTGGCGGCCGCCCGGCCCGAGCCGATCCCGGTCTACGCCGAGATGAGCGCGGTGAATCCCGTCCTGCTCCTGCCCACGGCCCTGCGGGCCCGGGGCGCGGCCCTGGCGGCGGGCTTCGTCCAGTCGCTGACGCTGGGGGCGGGGCAGTTCTGCACCAATCCGGGCCTGCTGATCGGGATCGCCGGCCCCGAACTCGACGCCTTCGCGGAGGCCGCCGGGGCGGCGATCCGCGAGAGCGCGCCGCACACGATGCTCACGGCCGAGATCCGCGCCCGGTTCGCGGGGGCCGTCGCCGCGATGGCGGAGCGCCCGGGGGTGACGGTGGCGGCCCGCGGCGACAAGGCCGGGCCGGGGGGCGCGCCCGCCGCGCTGCTGCGCACGGAGGCGCGCCACCTGCTGGCCGACCCGTCGCTGACCGAGGAGATGTTCGGCCCCGCGGGGATCCTGGTGGCGGCCGCCGACGCGGCGGAGGTCACCCGGGTGATCGCATCCCTCGGGGGGCAGCTCACCGCGACGCTGCACCTCGATCCGGAGGACGAGCCGCTAGCCGCCGAACTGGTGCCGCTGCTGGCGCGCAAGGCCGGCCGCGTCCTCGCCAACGGCTGGCCCACCGGCGTGGAGGTCTGCCCCGCGATGGTGCATGGCGGCCCGTTCCCGGCGACCTCGGACGGCCGCACCACCTCGGTCGGCACCCTGGCGATCGAGCGGTTCCTGCGCCCGGTCTGCTACCAGGACCTGCCCGAGGCGCTGCTGCCGCCGCCCCTGCGCCCGGACAATCCCTGGCATCTCGCGCGCCGGATCGACGGCATCCTCGAACCGCAATCCGGCCCCTGACGGGCCGCCGCGCGGCTCGCATCGGCCGCGCATCGGGACGGCCCGCAGAGGCCGCCCATGGGGGAACACACGATGGCACGATTGCTCCTACAAGTCGCGAGTCCGAACCGGGGACAGGGCTCCCGCAGCGTCTTCGAACCGGCCTGCGCGGTGCCCGTGGCGGGCGACGATTTGTCTGTCCTGACGGACCGCGCCGCGGCCGTCACGCGTGCCCCGGCGGTCGCCTCGGCCGCCGGCGTCGCCGCGCGGGGGGTCTGAGATGATGGCTCCGATCCGCATCGGGCTGGTGGGCGTCGGCAAGATCGCCCGGGACCAGCATCTGCCGGTGATCGGCGCCTCGCCGGACTACACCCTGGTGGCCGTGGCGAGCCGTCAGGGCGGGCACGCGGGCGTCCCCAATTACCGGACGCTGTCCGAGATGCTGGCGGGGCAGGGCGATCTCCAGGCGGTCGCCCTGTGCCAGCCGCCGCAGGCGCGGTTCGAGGCCGCCCTGGCGGCGATCGAGGCGGGGCTGCACGTCTTCCTGGAGAAGCCCCCGGGGGCGACCCTGGCCGAGGTCGGGCTGCTCACGGACGCCGCGCGCCGGCGGGCGGTGAGCCTGTTCGCGAGCTGGCATTCCCGGTTCGCCCCCGGGGTCGAGCCCGCGCGCAGCTGGCTGTCCACGCGCCGGATCCGGTCGGTCTCGATCGCCTGGATGGAGGACGTGCGGCACTGGCATCCCGGCCAGGACTGGATCTGGGAAGCCGGCGGGATGGGCGTGTTCGATCCGGGGATCAACGCCCTGTCGATCGCGACCCACATCCTGCCGCCCTTCTTCCTGACCGGCGCGACCCTGGAGGTTCCGGAGAACCGGCAGGCGCCGATCGCCGCCGACCTGCGCTTCACGGACGCCGCCGGCACCCCGATCCACGCCGTGTTCGACTGGCGCCAGACCGGTCCGCAGACCTGGGACATCCGCGTCGAGACCGAGGACGGGACCCTGGTCCTGTCCAAGGGCGGCGCGGTCCTGACCCTCGACGGTCGCGACCAGACGCTGCCGCCGGAGGCCGAGTATCGCGGCCTCTACGACCGATTCGCCGCCCTGGTCCGCTCCGGCGCCAGCGACGTCGACCTGAATCCACTGATCCACGCCGCCGACGCTTTCCTGCGCGGCGAGCGCCGCAGCGTGGCGGCCTTCACGGACTGACCGGGGAGGCCCCCTGCGGGACACGAACGCGACAGAGCCCGACAGGGCCGCGCGGTTAAGGGGGAGTCATCATGGCAAGGAAGCAGACTCGGTGGGCAGCGTTCGCGCTGTGCGCCGCAACGATGACGGCTGGCGTGAGCGCAGCCGAGGCTCAGGTCGCCGCCACGGCGCCGGACGGGGGGCCGAGCCTGGTCAATCCGGGTCCGAAGGCGAGCCCGGCCCGCAAGGCCCAGTACAAGGCGAACCGCGCCCGGCGGCGGACGATCCGTGAGGCCCGGAGCGCCGCGGGCGCGAGCAGCGCGGCGGCGTCGAGCATCGTGCAGGGCGTGACCGCGTCCGCGCCGTCGCTGCCGCCCGGTGCCCTCGACCTCGGCAACGGCGTCACCATGATGCTGAACTACACGGGCGAGTTCGCCACCAACCCGTCCGGCGGCCGGCGCCAGGGCTCGGCCTATGCCGGCCAGGTGTTCTTCGGCCTCGACGCCGATCTGGGCCGACTCGCCGGGATCGACGGCGGCTCGGTGCACACCATCGTGACCCAGCGCCACGGCCGCAACCTGTCGCAGGACTACATCGGCAGCACCACCAGCGTGCAGGAGATCTGGGGCGGCGGCCAGACGGCGCATCTCACGTCGGTGTCCTACGAGCAGAAGCTGTTCGACAACCGCCTCGACATCGAGGTCGGCCGGCTGCTCGCCAACCCGAACTTCCTGGCCTCGCCGTTCTACTGCAACTTCCAGAACAACGGCATCTGCGGGGCGCCGAAGGGCGCGTTCAAGATGACGAACATCACGTGGTGGCCGATCGCCACCTGGGGTGCCCACGCCAAGGCCTGGGTCACCGACAAGGTGTTCGTGCATGCCGGCGTCTACGAGGTGAATCCGCGCGATCAGCAGGACGACCAGAACGGAATCGACTGGTCGACCCGCGGCGCCACCGGCGTCGTGGTGCCGGTCGAGGTCGGCTATTCGACCAATTTCGGCAACGACCCGCTGCCGCGCAACTACGGCATCGGCGCGATCATCGATCGGTCGGACTACACGGATCCGGTGCAGGACGTCCGGCGGGGTTCCTACCTGCTCAGCGGCCTCGATCCGCTGACCCGGTTCGGCCGGTCGGCGATCTACGCCCGGTTCGACCAGATGGTGTGGCGTCCGGATCCGACCGGCGTGCAGGGCCTGACCCTGTTCGGGGCCTTCCTCGCCGGGACCGGCGGGCGGCAGTTCGAGGATTACTTCCTGAACGGCGGCGCCGTGCTCACCGGCACCTTCGCGGGCCGGCCCTACGACACGCTCGGCTTCGGCTTCTCGTGGGAGCACTTCTCGCCGCTGGGCACCGCCAACCTCCGGGCGGCGCGCGCCAAGGTCGGCCTGGGCTATGGCGGGGTCTCGTCGTCGCAGACCATCCTGGAGGTGAACTACGGCATCCAGCTGACCCCGGCGATCCGCCTGATGCCGAACCTGCAATACGTCATCACCCCGCAGCTGCAGGAGCGCTACTTCGCTCAGCCGAAGCGGGTGCCCGACGCCTTCGTGGTCGGCGCGAAGCTGTCGGTGGACCTGTTCACCCTGGCGGGCTTCGCCAAGGGACCCGGGAGCCTCTGAGGCATCAGCCTCCAGGCGGGCCGGCCGTCGTCGGCCCGCGGATCACCGGACGACACGGCCGCGCGGGTCTTCCGCGCGGCCGTGCGCGTTTCGGGCCGGCCGGCGCCGCGCACGAAAAGGGGCCAGCCGCGACGGCTGGCCCCTGGTCATTCGATCTCCGCTGCGACGCGGGGACTCCGGCGGGCCTTACTCGGCCGCGGTCATCTCGGCGGTGAAGTGGCCGCACCAGTCGCTCGTGGAGACCACCGGCCACAGGCCCTTGGACTCCGGCTCCGGCTGGCTGACCGGCGGATTGAACCGGCACAGGCCGGCATCGGCCTGGGGCGCCGCACCGTTGCCGGTGTGCTCGTCGAAGAACTTGCAGCTCTCGCAATGGGCGTTGGCCATGTCGCGTATCTCCCGATGACGATCGGCGCCGTGCCGCTCTGTTGCGAATTAGAACAGCTATAATCTGGAAGTCAAGACTGGTATCCGGCCGCGCATCCGGAAGCCCCCGCGACACGGCCGCGGCCGGTCGCAAGCGCGGCTCATTCGACCGCCCAGGCCATTCGACCGCCGAGCCCATTCGACCGCCGAGCCCATTCGACCGCCGAGCCCATTCGGCCGGGCCCAGGGTGCCCCCGCCGGGGACCATTCCCGAATCCAGCGCGATTCGTCCCCCGGCGCCGGCTTTCCAAGAACAATCAAACTCTGAGCCGCGCGATCTGGAGATTTCATCCGTCAAAGACGGGCCATTCCGGCACCGAATCCCGATCGCTGCGGATCAACGCGCTTCTCAGGGAGGACAGATCTTCACTGTCGATGCCCGGAAATGGAGAGAACGATTTTTCCGTCCCTCATGAATAAGGAAAAGCGTTTTATTGACCTGCGGCGGGAGGGTCATCAATTCTAGACCCCGTCGGGAGATCGGGCAGGGCGCCCGTCCGTTTCGACCCGCGTCCCAGCCCCCCGTGGCCTCCGAACAAGGCACCTGAAGCATGACACGACCGAGACTCGTCGGGCTGAGCGCGAACGTGCAGCGACCGTCCAAGACCCGCACCCTGGTCGATACGGTGCTGCGCGAGGCCAGCGCACGGGCCGCCCGCGACACCCGCCCGGATACCCATATCCTGGACACCCATATCCTGGACTTCGTCGATGCCGGCCCCGGCCTCGGCGCCGCCTGGACCCGCGACCAGCTCCCGCCGGCCGCCCGGGCGGTGCTCGACGCCATCGAGGCGGCGGACGGGCTCGTCGTCGGCTCGCCGGTCTACAAGGGCGCCTATACCGGCCTGTTCAAGCATCTGTTCGACCTCGTCGATCCGCAGGCGCTGGCCGGCAAGCCGGTGGCCATCGTGGCGACCGGCGGCGGGGCGCGGCACGCGCTCGTGGTGGAACACGCCTTCCGGCCGCTGTTCGGCTTCTTCGGCGCACTCCAGATCCCCACCGCGGTCTACGCCTCGGACGCGGATTTCCACGCGGGCGTGCTGGTCGCGGACGGCGTGCGCGCCCGGGCCGCGGAGGCGGGCGGGCAGATCTCCGCGCTGCTGGCCCATCGCGCGGCCCAGGCCGGGGCTGAAGACGCAGCTCCGGTCGCCCTCGCGGCCGCCGAGTAGGCCGCGATGCTCGACCGCCGCGCCCTGCTTGCCGCCCTGGCGGCCCTTCCGGCAACCCTCGCGGTCCGGAGTACCCACGCGGCCGAGCCGGGCCTCCTCCGGATCGGCTATCAGAAGAACGGCATCCTGGTCGTCGCCAAGCAGCAGGGGATCATCGAGCGCCGGCTGGAGCCCCTCGGCCACACGGTGCGCTGGATCGAGTTCTCGTTCGGGCCGCCGCTGCTCGAAGCCCTGTCGCTCGACGGGATCGATTTCGGGCAGACCGGCGACGCGCCGCCGATCTTCGCGCAGGCCGCGCGATCGAGCCTCCTCTATGCGGCCGCCCAGGAGGCGGGCGGGTCCGGCGCCGGGATCCTGCTGCCGAAGGGCTCGGGGATCCGCAGCCTCGCCGATCTCCGGGGCAAGCGCGTCGCCTTCGCCAAGGCGTCGAGCGCCCACAACCTGACCATCGCGGCCCTGGAGAAGGCCGGCCTGACCTACGCCGACATCGAGCCGGTGACCCTGGCGCCCGCCGACGCCGCGGCGGCCTTTTCCCGGGGCAGCATCGATGCCTGGACGATCTGGGACCCGTACTTCGCCATCGCGGAGGCGGGGGAGGGGGTGCGCGTCCTGGCCTCCGCCACCGAGATCGCCCCGCAGACCAACTTCTTCCTGGCGAGCCGCCCCTTCGCGGAGGGCCGGGCTGCCGTACTCGCCGCCACCATCGACGCCCTCGCCGAGGTGGCGGCGTGGTGCACGCAGAATCGTGGCGCGGTCGCCGAACTCCTGTCGCAGGGCACCGGCGTGCCGCTCCCCGCGACCCGCCGCGCGGTGGACCGGACCGAGTACGTGATCGGGCCGATGACCGAGCGGGTGATCGCCGCGCAGCAGCAGGTCGCCGACCGGTTCCACGCCCTGAAGCTGATCCCGAAGCCGGTCCGGATCGCCGACGCGGTCTGGGCAGCCCCCGCCCGCAACGGCTGAGCCGCATGACCGACCGAACGCCCCGCGCCCTGGCCCTGCCGTCCCCGGCCGGCCCCGCCCCGAACCGCCGGCTGCTCCTGTCGACCGGGCTCGGCCTCGCGGCCGCCGTGCTGCTGCGCCCCGCGCGCGCCGCAGGCAGCATCCGGATCGGCTATCAGAAATACGGCTCCCTCGTGCTGCTGAAGGGCCGCGGCACCCTGGAGACGGCGCTCCAGCCGCTGGGCACCACCGTCACGTGGTCGGAATTCCCGTCCGGGCCGCCGCTGATGGAGGCGCTCAACGCCGGCGCGGTCGATTTCGGCTCGGCCGGCGAGGCGCCGCCGATCTTCGCGCAAGGCGTGAGCGCGGAGCTGCGCTACGTCGCCACCGAGCCGCCAGCTCCCCGGGGCGAGGCGATCCTCGTGCCGAAGGACAGCCCGATCCGTAGCGTCGCCGAGCTGCGCGGCAGGACCATCGCGCTCAACAAGGGCTCGAATGTCCATTACCTGCTGGTCCGCGCCCTGGAGCAGGCCGGCATCCCGTATGACGCGGTGAAGCTCGCCTTCCTGGCCCCGGCCGATGCCAACGCCGCCTTCGTGCGCGGCTCCGTCGATGCCTGGGCGATCTGGGACCCGTTCCTGGCCGCCGCCGAGCGCGCCACCGGCGCCCGGCTCCTCACGGATGGGCAGGGCATCGCCCCCAACCGCCAGTTCTACCTGTCCCGGCGCGGCTTCACGGATGCGAGCCCGGAGGTGGTCTCGACCGTCCTGAAGGCGATCGGGGAGGTCGATGCCTGGGCCGCGGGCCATGCCGAATCCGCGGCGGCGGAACTCGCCCCCTCGGTCGGCATCCCCGCCCCGATCCTGAGCGTCGCGCTCGGCCGCCTGTCCTACGGCGTCGCGCCCCTCGACGCGACGGTGATCGCCGACCAGCAGAAGGTCGCGGACGCCTTCCACGGCCTCGGCCTCCTGCCGAAACCGATCCGGGTCGCCGACGCGGTCTGGACGCCGCCCGAGCGCCGGGCCGAGGCCCAGGGAGCCAACCGCTGATGCCCACATCCAAGTTCGACCGTTTGCGCGACACGGCAATCCCGTGGCTGCTGCCGGCCGCGATCCTCCTCGGCTGGCAGGCCGCGGTCTCGGCCGGCCTCGTGTCGAACCGGTTCATGCCGGCGCCCCTCGACGTGGCCCGGGCCGGTTGGGAGGCCGGGCGGACCGGGGAGCTCTGGACCAATCTCGGGGTCAGCACCCTGCGGGCCCTGGCGGGGTTCGTGATCGGCGGCGGCATCGGCTTCGCGCTGGGCCTCGCCAACGGCCTGTCGCGCCTGTCGGAGCGGCTGACCGACACCTCGGTGCAGATGGTGCGCAACGTGCCCCACCTGTCGCTGATCCCGCTGGTGATCCTGTGGTTCGGCATCGGCGAGGAGGCCAAGCTGTTCCTCGTGGCGCTCGGCGTGTTCTTCCCGATCTACGCCAACACCCTGCACGGCATCCGCTCGGTGGATCCGGGCCTCGTAGAGATGGGCCGGGTCTACGGCATGTCCCGCACGGAGCTGTTCACCCGGGTGGTGCTGCCCGGCGCCCTGCCGTCGATCTTCGTGGGCCTGCGCTACGCGCTCGGCATCATGTGGCTGACGCTGATCGTTGCCGAGACGATCTCGGCCTCGTCCGGGCTCGGCTACATGGCCATGCAGGCCCGCGAGTTCATGCTGGTCGACGTCGTGGTGCTGGCGATCCTGATCTACGCGGCGCTGGGCAAGCTCGCCGACGCCCTGACCCGCCAGCTCGAGCGCGCCTGCCTCGCCTGGAACCCCGCCTACAGGAGCGCCTGATGCTGCTCGACGCCGCCCGCCGCGAGGTTTTGTCCGACACGCGCCCCGAGTCCCGCGAGGCGGGCGCCGCGGCGAGCCCGCGTGCCCCCGCCGAGCCGGGCCAGCGCGGGGTCGCCGTCACAATCCGCGACCTGCACAAGAGCTTCGACGGCCACGCCGTCATCGAAGGCCTGAACCTGTTCCTGCCGGCCGGCGGCTTCACCGCGGTGGTCGGCCGGTCCGGCTGCGGCAAGAGCACCCTGCTGCGCCTGATCCTCGGCCTGGAGGCCCCGACCGGCGGCCAGATCGACCTGGACGGGACGGCCGGCAGCCCCCGCCGCTCCGAGCCGCCGCGGCGGATCATGTTCCAGGAGCCGCGGCTGCTGCCCTGGGCGCGGGTCGTCGACAACGTCGCGGTCGGCCTGTCGGGCCAGGGCAGCCGGGCCGCGCGCCGGGAGCGGGCGCTGGCCGCGCTCGCCGAGGTCGGGCTCGCCGACAAGGCGGGGCAATGGCCCGCGACGCTCTCGGGCGGCCAGCGCCAGCGGGTGGCGCTCGCCCGGGCGCTGGTGAGCCGGCCGGGCCTGCTCGCCCTCGACGAGCCCCTCGGGGCGCTGGACGCCCTGACCCGCATCGGCATGCAGGATCTGATCGAGCGGATCTGGCGGACCCAAGGGTTCACCGCGCTGCTCGTCACGCACGACGTCGCCGAGGCGGTGGCGCTCGCCGACCGGATCCTCGTGGTCGAGCAAGGCCGCATCGCCCTCGACCTGCGGGTCGACGTGCCCCGCCCGCGCCGGCGCGGGGACCCGGACCTCGCGCGCCTCGAAGGCCGCATCCTCGATCACCTGCTCGCCGGGTCCGAGACGCCGACATGACCGGGTTTCCAAAGGGCGAGCCCTTTGGCGGGTGCAGGGCGGAGCCCGCTGGGTTCGGGCGAAACCCGATGTCGGGGCTCCGCCCCGACACCCCGCAAAAGGCCTCGGCCTTTTGAAACCTGACCTTCGATCAGCAAGGACAACCCCGATGACTGCACCGCAAGATGGGCGCGCCGACGTCCTCTGGTTCCTGCCGACCCATGGCGACGGCCGCTATCTCGGCGCCCAGGAGGGCGCCCGAGAGGTCTCGCTCGATTATCTCCGGCAGATCGCGCAGGGCGCGGACGACCTCGGCTATTACGGCGTGCTGCTGCCGACCGGGCGCTCCTGCGAGGATTCCTGGATCGTCGCCTCGGCGCTCGCGCCGCTGACCAAGCGGCTGCGCTTCCTCGTGGCGGTCCGGCCGGGCCTGATGGAGCCCTCCGCGGCGGCCCGCATGACCGCGACCCTCGACCGGATCTCGAACGGGCGCCTGCTGATCAACGTCGTCACCGGCGGCGACCCGGTGGAGCTCGCCGGCGACGGCGTGTTCCTGTCCCACGACGAGCGCTACGCCGTCACCGACGAGTTCCTGACGATCTGGCGCGGCCTGCTCGCGGGCGAGACCGTGACCTTCGCGGGTAAGCACCTGCGCGCCGAGAACGGCCGGCTGATCTACCCGCCGGTGCAGAAGCCCTATCCGCCGCTCTACTTCGGCGGGTCGTCGGCGCCCGGCATCGCGGTGGCGGCCCAGCATTGCGACGTCTACCTCACCTGGGGCGAGCCCCCGGCCCAGGTCGCCGAGAAGATCGCCTCGGCCCGCCGCGCCGCGGAGGAACGGGGAAAGACCTTCTCGTACGGCATCCGCCTGCACGTGATCGCCCGGGAGACGGAGGCGCAAGCCTGGGAGGCGGCCGAGCGGCTGATCTCCAAGCTCGACGACGCCACCATCGCCAAGGCGCAGGAGACGTTGAAGCGGCAGGATTCCGTGGGCCAGAGCCGGATGATGGCGCTCCACGGCGGCCGCCGCGACAAGCTGGTAGTCTCGCCGAACCTCTGGGCCGGCGTCGGCCTCGTGCGCGGCGGGGCCGGGACGGCGCTCGTCGGCTCGGCCGATCAGGTCGCCGACCGGATGAAGGAGTATATCGACCTTGGGATCGACCGGTTCATCCTCTCGGGCTACCCGCACCTGGAGGAGGCCTACCGCTTCGCCGAGCTGGTCTTCCCGAAGCTGCCGCTGCGCGCCACCACGGGCCGCCCGGCGACGAACGCCCGCAACGACGGCCCGTTCGGTGAGATCATCGCCAACGACCTCGTGCCGGCCAAGCGCGTTGGGGCGCATTGAGGAGCAGATCGGTCTGTCCTCCAGTATTGGACATGGCTGATCTGCATTCGCGCCATCCGGCTGTCATGGTGACGCCATCCTTGGCGTCCATCCGCCCCGTCCATCGCCGCGCGCCGTACGCGCGCGGCCGGGACGCGTGAAGGATGTCCATGACTTCGACCAAGACGGCTCTGCTGGCTCTCGCCCTGTGCTTCGGCCCTGCCGCGGCCTTCGCGGAGCAATCCCCCGCCCGGGAAGCCCTCAAGCAGCACTGCACCGGCGATTACATGGATTACTGCAGCGCCTACGCGCCGGGCGGCCCGGAGGTCGAGGCCTGCTTCAAGGCCAACCTGAAGAAGCTCTCCGCGGGCTGCTCGGCGGCGATCACCGCCTACAAGAAGGAGCAGCGGGCGACCAAGCGGGTCAGCGAGGCGCGCTGAGCGCCCGGCCCGTCCGGCCTCTCCACCCGTGCGCCGCTCGGCGTACGGGCGTACCGATGCTCCTGTCGCTCTGGCCGCCGGAGCCTCAAAAAACCCCTTACGCGTCCGGCCCGACGATCTCCGCCAGCGCCGCCTCGACCCGGCCGCGGAAGAAATCCGCGTTGGGCATGTCGGCGGTCATCGCGGCGGCCCGGGCCGTGGCCTGCCGCAGGATCTCGGCACGGAGCGCCGGATCGGAACGCTCCATCATCTCCAGCATGATGCGCACCACGAGCTCGGTCGCGATCGACCGGGCCGGGTGGTCGTAAGTGGGCTTCGGTTCGTCCATCGGGGCTGTTCGCTCTCAGGAATGGATCGGCGCGTCGTGCCGGTGGAACGCGCGCACGCGCTGCCAGACCGCCGTGTCGTAGTTCGAGGGCGTCTCGACCTCGCCGGTGAGCCACTTGAACAGGTCGCGGTCCGGCACCTCGATCAGCGCCTCGAACTGGTCGAGCTCCGCCTCCGACAGATCGCCGATCTCGGCATCGGCGAATCGGCCCATGATCAGGTCCATCTCGCGGATGCCCCGGTGCCAGGCGCGATACAGGAGGCGACGGCGGCGCGGATCGAGATCGGCGCTCGTGCGGGTGGTGCCGGACATTTTTTTCAAGACTTCCGGTCGGAGGAATGGGCGGGCGTTCACGCCAAGATAGGCGGTTGGCTGCCCTGGATCCAGGATCCGCACGGTACACGACACAAGCTCGGCCAGTGTTGGACCGGCACTCCAACCCTTCACCTCAGGATGAGGTGGAGGATTGGATGCAATCGCGCGCCGTCGTGTCCTGTGCAGGATCCGACGCCGGAGGCAACCGAAGCGCGACCGTCGAAAAGAAAAAGAAATTGCCTCCGCCGGTCGCTCGGTTATTCCGAATGCCAACGCCCCGGGACGGGGCGGCAAGCGGGAGTCCAACGATGCCGAAGGCGATCCGGGTCTACGAGTACGGCGGCCCCGAGGTGATGCGCTTCGAGGATGTGCCCCTGGCCGAGCCCGGTCCCGGGCAGATCCGCGTGAAGCAGGCGGCGATCGGCGTCAACTTCATCGACATCTACTTCCGCACCGGCGCCTACAAGTCGCCGCACCTGCCCTACACCCCCGGCAAGGAGGGCGCCGGCACCGTCACGGCGGTCGGCGAGGGCGTGACCCAGTTCAAGCCCGGCGACCGGGTCGCCTACGGCTCGGTGGCGGATGGCTGCTACGCCGAGGAGCCGGTGATCCCGGCCGCCGCGGCCGTGCCGATCCCCGACGGCGTCGACGAGAAGACCGCCGCCGCCATGATGCTCAAGGGCCTGACCGCCGAGTACCTGCTGCACCGGACCTACGCGGTGAAGCCCGGCGACACGATCCTGTGGCACGCGGCGGCCGGCGGCGTCGGCCTGATCGCCTGCCAATGGGCCAAGTACCTCGGCGCCACGGTGATCGGCACCGCCGGCAGCCCCGAGAAGGCCGAGCTCGCCAAGCAGAACGGCTGCGACCACGTCATCCTCTACCGGGAGGAGGACGTCGCCAAGCGGGTCCGCGAGATCACCGGCGGCAAGGGCGTCCCGGTGGTCTATGACGGCGTCGGGCAGGCGACCCTGATGGGCTCGCTCGACAGCCTCGCGCCGATGGGGCTGCTGGCGAGCTTCGGCTCGGCCTCCGGGCCGATCACCGGCCTCGACCTGGGGCTGCTGGCGCCGCGCGGCTCGCTCTACGTGACCCGCCCGACGCTCGCGACCTTCTCGTCGAACCGCGCCACCCTGGAGGAGGCGGCCGCCCGCCTGTTCAAGGTGGTGCGCGACGGCGCGGTGAAGATCGCGGTGAACGCCACCTACCCGCTCGCCGAGGCGCAGCAGGTCCACCGCGACCTCGCGGGCCGGGAGACCACCGGCTCGATCGTGATGCTGCCGTGACGTCCACGCCGTGACACCGGGCGCCGCGGACCTGCTCCTCGTCATCGACGTGCAGGTCGACTTCCTTCCGGGCGGGGCGCTCCCCGTCCCGGGGGGCGACGCGGTGGTCGGGCCGGTCAACGCGCTGCAGGACCGCTTCCGCCATGTGGCCCTGACTCAGGACTGGCACCCGGCCGACCACGTCTCCTTCGCCGACACTCACGCCGGGCGGGCGCCCTTCGAGACCGTGGCGCTGCCCTATGGCGATCAGGTGCTGTGGCCCCGGCACTGCGTCCAGGGCCTCCCCGGGGCGGGTTTCGCGCCGGGGCTGGCCACCGACCGGGCTAGCCTCGTGATCCGCAAGGGGCTGAACCCGCGGGTCGACAGCTACTCGGCCTTCCTGGAGGCCGACCGGACCACCCGTACGGGGCTCGCCGGGGCGCTGCGGGAGCGCGGCATCACCCGGCTCGTCCTGTGCGGCCTCGCCACGGATTTCTGCGTCGCCTGGAGCGCCCTCGACGCCCGCGCGGCGGGCTTCGACGTCTGCGTGGCGGCGGATGCGGTGCGGGGGATCGACGTGGACGGATCGCTCGCGCAGGCCTGGGCGCGGATGGAGGCGGCGGGCGTGCGCCGGGTCGCGGCGGCCGAGATCGGCTGACCCGCGCTCGCACGACCCGGGAGGCGAACCGCCGCACGGCCAGCGGGAGACTGTCCCGGCTCCGACGCGTTGGCCCGGCTCCAGCATCCGACAGGAGCCAGCATGTCGAACAAGCATCCCAAGACCGAGACCCCCACGGATGCCGACCTCAAGGGCAATCCCGGGATCGGAACCTCGAAGGGCATGAGCGGCGCCGACCCCGCGGATCTGCAGGCCGATTCGACCTTCGAGGGCGACGTGGACAACGAGACGAAGCTCGACGGCGGCATCGACCCGAACCACCGCCCGCGCAAGAACGCCTGAGATCTGCCAACTTCACGTTGGCCCGGATGCCGCGTCGGCGCCCGGGCCGGCGGTTCCGTTCAGCGGACCGGGGTGCGGGCCGGCGCCTTCCGCCCATGCGGCTCCGGCACGGCGGTCGGGGCGGGGATGGCGCCGGTGACGATCCGCTCCTCGTCACCGGGGGTCGGCACGTAGAGGCGGCCGGGGCTCGCGGTGTAGCCCCTGAGCAGCGCCGTCTCGGAGGCGCCGAAGGCGGAATTGCCATCCGCGAGGGCGGCGCCGGCCGAGAGGGTCAGAGCCAGGGCGGAGGCGGCGGTCAGGAAAGCAGGCTTCGACATGCGGGCGGGTCCTTGTGCGCGACGGTTTCCGATCCGGCGGCGCCCGTGCGTTCGGTGCCGCATGCCGTATCGGCAATCTGGGGTGGCCCTGCCGGGCGGAAAGTGCGGCACCGCACAATAGGCGCCGCGTCGCAGCATAAGATTTCTAACCTAAAATTGATCTACCGATTAAAGCTCTAACCCGAGTTGCATCGGCCCCGTTTCTTCCCCCTGTGCGAAGCCCGACAACGACACCCCGACCAGCCGGGCGCTGCGCCGCAGGGGAAACAGGCCGGCGAGCAGATCGAGGCCGATTCGCTCCAGGCTCGCCCGGTCGGGCACGGGGGCCACGAGCGACTTCGCCCGGGTGACCTGGGCGAAATCCGAGAACTTGAGCTTCAAAGTCACGGTCCGGCCGCGCATGCCCTTGGCGGCGGCCCCGGCCCAGACCTTGTCGAACAGGGGCACGAGCCGCGCCGCCAAAACCTCGAAGGCGGCGGTGTCGTCCGAGAAGGTGGTCTCGGCGCCGATCGACTTGCGCACCCGGTGGGCGCGCACCGGCCGCGCGTCGATCCCGCGGGCGACGGCGTGGTAGTAGGCGCCGGCCGAGCCAAACGTGTCGCGCAGGCGGTCCGGCGTCCAGGCGCGCAGATCCGCCCCGGTGTGGATCCCGAGCCGCTTCATCTTGGCCTCGGTCACCGGGCCGACCCCGTGGAAACGGCCGATCGGCAGCTCTGCCACGAAGTCCGGCCCCATGGCGGGGGTGATGACGAACAGGGCGTTCGGCTTCCTGTGGTCGGACGCCACCTTGGCGAGGAACTTGTTGTACGAGACCCCGGCCGAGGCGATGAGCCCGGTGCGTTCCAGGATCTCGGCCCGGATCGCCTTGGCGACCGCGGTGGCGGTGGGCAGACCCAGATGATTCTCGGTGACGTCGAGATAAGCCTCGTCGAGGGCCACCGGCTCGATGACGTCGGTGTGCCGGGCGAAGACCGCGCGGATCTCTTCGGAAATCGACCGATAGACCTCGAAGCGCGGTTTCACGAACAGCAGGTCCGGGCAGAGCCGCCGCGCGGTCGCTGACGGCATGGCCGAGCGGACGCCGAATTTCCGGGCCTCGTAGCTCGCGGCCGCCACCACGCCCCGCTCCCGCGAGCCCCCCACGGCCAGGGGCTTGCCGCGCAGGGCCGGGTCGTCACGCTGCTCCACGGAGGCGTAGAACGCGTCCATGTCGATGTGGATGATTTTTCGGAGCGCGACCTCCGGATCCATCGCCGCCTCGGGGCCTGACCAAGGTTCCTGATCTGTTCTGAAAGACCTTGCTGGGCGGGCGCGGTCAAGCTGCGCCGGGCGCGGCGTCAACAGGGATATCCCACCCACTCCCCTCATCCTGAGGTGACCGCGAAGCGGGCCTCGAAGGAGCCCTCCGGCCAGCCGCGCGATTTCTGGAGGGCTCCTTCGAGGCCTCCGCTCCGCTGCGGCACCTCAGGATGAGGGCGCGGGTCGGAGGTTCTGTTCAACCGCCCGCGGCGGCGTCCCGCCTCAGGCCAAGCTGCCGTAGAGGTCGTAGGCCTCGGCCCGGTCGATCTTCACGGTGACGATGTCGCCGACCCGCACCGGGCGCCGGAAGGCGGCGTGGACATTGCCGTCGATCTCCGGCGCGTCGGCCTTGGACCGGCCCCGCGCGACCCCGCCCTCGACGGCATCGACGATGATGGGCAGCCGCTTGCCGACCTTGGCGCGCTGCAGCCGGAGCGCGATCCCGTTCTGGGTCTCCATGAACCGGCGCTTGCGCTCGGCCTTCACCGCGGGCGGGACGAGATCACCCAGCGCGTTGGCGGTGGCGCCCGCCACCGGCTCGTACTCGAAGCAGCCGACCCGATCGAGCTTGGCCTCCTGCAGCCACGCCAGCAGCTCCTCGAACTCGGCCTCGGTCTCGCCGGGGAAGCCGACGATGAAGGTCGAGCGGATCGCGAGGTCCGGGCAGATCTGCCGCCAGCTCCGGATCCGGTCGAGCTGGCGCTCCTGGTTGCCGGGGCGGCGCATCCGCTTGAGCACCGAGGGGCTCGCATGCTGGAGCGGCATGTCGAGATAGGGGAGCACCTTGCCCTCGGCCATCAGCGGGATGACCTCGTCCACGTGCGGGTAGGGGTAGACGTAGTGCAGCCGAACCCAGGCCCCGAGCTCGCCGAGTTCCTTGGTGAGGTCGTAGAACTTCGCCCGGACCTGCCGGTCACGCCACGGGCTCTCACTGTAGCGGATATCGACCCCGTAGGCGCTGGTGTCCTGGCTGACGACCAGAAGCTCCTTCACGCCGGCCTTCACCAGCTTCTCGGCCTCGCGCAGCACGTCGGCGGCGGGGCGGCTGACGAGGTTCCCGCGCAATGACGGGATGATGCAGAAGCTGCAGCGGTTGCTGCAGCCCTCCGAGATCTTCAGGTAGGCGTAATGGCGCGGGGTGAGCTTGATCCCCTGCGGCGGCACGAGGTCGAGGAACGGGTCGTGGGCCGGCGGCACCGCCTCGTGGACGGCCGCCACCACCGACTCGTAGGCCTGCGGCCCGGTCACCGCCAACAGGTCGGGATACTTCTCGCGGATCTCTTCGGGCTGCGCGCCCATGCAGCCGGTGACGATGACCCGGCCGTTCTCCGCCATGGCCTCGCCGATGGCCGAGAGCGACTCCGCCTTGGCGGAATCGAGGAAGCCGCAGGTGTTGACGATCACCACGTCGGCGCCGTCGTGCCGCCGGGCCAGCTCGTAGCCCTCGGCGCGCAGGTGCGTGAGGATCCGCTCGGAATCGACCAGGGCCTTCGGGCAGCCCAGCGACACGAACGAGATTTTCGGGGCCGAGGCCTTGAGGTCGGGAGCCTTGGGAGCCGGCGTGGCAGGGGCGGGCGTGGCGGTCATGGGCGCATTCGATGGGTCGGACGCCGCCCGCGCGTATGGCCGGTAAGTCAACCACACGGCGCGCGAGGACGAGAATTCGGGATCGCGCTCCTATAGCGGTTCCGGTCCGTCGGCGCGAGGCCGGCCGCCGCAGGGGTGGCCGGCCCCAGGCGCGAGGCTTCGCACGAGCGAAAAACTTGGCTGTTTGCCAGATACTTGCCGGCGGATCCTCAGGCCGCGCATGAGGCGGCGAGGCAACCGCCCTGCGCGTCGGACACGGCCCGTCCGCACCCAGCGGTGGTTCCTGCGTGGAACTGCCGCTTCCCCCGCGGCATCGCCTGTGCGACGGCAACAGATGACGCACAGCCAGAGGATAGCGGGCCCGAACCCGGTCATGTGGACCCGAGAGATTCCCTTCATCGATCCCGTCGCGGCCGCCGCCCGGCTGCGGTCCCTGCCGGGGCTCGCCTTCCTCGACAGCGCCATGCGGCACGACCCGCTCGGGCGGCACTCGATCGTGGCCGCCGACCCGTTCGCGCGCTTCCGCTTCCGCGATGGTCTGGCAACCCTGAACGGCACTTCCGTTCCGGGCGGCCCGTTCGCAGCCCTGCGCGCCTGCCTCGCCCCCTACCGGATCGCGCCCGACCCCGAAAACCCCTTCCCGGGCGGGGCGATCGGCTATCTCGCCTACGATCTCGGCGCGGCCCTGGAGCGGGTCGCGGCGCCGGCCCGGCGGGCGGGGCTGACCGACGACATCGCCCTGAACCTCTACGACACGGCCCTGGTGATCGACCACGCCGCCGGGACGGCCCGGCTCGTCGCCACCGGCTTCCCAGCCCTTGAGCCCGCCGCCCGGCAGGCCCGCGCGGAGGCGCGGCTGGCTGCCTTCGCCGACCGCCTCGGCACCGAACCGGCCGAGCCCCCAGGCCAACCCGGAAACGAATTCACGTGGCGCTCGAACTTCGACCGGCAAAGCTATGAGAACGCTGTCGAAAGGGTCCGCGCCTATATTCGCGCCGGCGACATCTACCAAGCCAACATCGCCCAGCGCTTCATCACCGACCTGCCGGCGGATTTCGATCCGTTCGCCCTCTACCGGCGCCTGCGCGCCACCAATCCGGCGACCTTCGGGGCCTATCTGGAGTGGGAGGGGCTGAGCGTCGCCTCGTCCTCGCCCGAGCGCTTCATTCGCCTCGACGGCCGGCACGTGGAGACGCGCCCGATCAAGGGCACCGCCCGCCGCCTCGACGACCCGGAGGCCGACCGCGTGGTCGCCGAAGCGCTCCAGGCCAACGTCAAGGAGCGGGCCGAGAACGTGATGATCGTCGACCTGCTGCGCAACGACCTGTCGCGGGTCTGCAAGCCCGGCAGCGTCGCCGTGCCCACCCTCTGCGGCCTGGAGACCTACGCCAACGTCCACCATCTGGTGTCGGTGGTGACCGGACAACTCCGCGACGGGCTCGACGCCCTCGACCTCCTGGAAGGGACCTTTCCGGGCGGCTCGATCACGGGCGCTCCGAAGATCCGCGCCATGGACATCATCACGGAGATCGAGGGCGACGCGCGGGAACTCTATTGCGGCGCCATCGGCCGGATCGGTTTCGACGGGGCGATGGACACCTCGATCGCGATCCGCACCGTGTTCATGGACGACCGGCAGGCGGTCCTGCAGGCCGGGGGCGGGGTGACCCTGCTGTCGGAGCCGGGCCCGGAATACGACGAGACCCTGGCCAAGGCCGCCCGCGTGTTCGAGGCCTTCGCATGATCCTCGTCCTCGACAACTACGATTCCTTCGTCTTCAACGTCGTCCGCTACTTCGAGGAGCTGGGTGAGGACGTCCGGGTCGTGCGCAACGACGCCCTGGACGTCCCCGGCATCCGGGCGCTCGAGCCGGAGGCCCTGGTGGTGTCGCCCGGCCCCTGCACCCCCGCGGAGGCCGGAATCTCGCTGCCGGCGATCCGGGATCTGTCCGGCACGGTGCCGATCCTCGGGGTCTGCCTCGGCCATCAGGCGATCGGCGCGGCCTTCGGCGGCACGGTCGCGCGGGCGCAGCGCCCGCTCCACGGGCAGATGACGCCGATCGCCCATACCGGCGCGCGCCTGTTCTCCGGCCTGCCGGCGCCGATGCCGGTCGGGCGCTATCACTCGCTCGTGGTGAATCCCGGCCCCGACATGGAACAACACCTCTCCGTCGACGCGGTCTCGCAGGAGGGCGAGGTGATGGCGCTCTCGCACCGGACCCACCCGACCTACGGCATCCAGTTCCATCCGGAATCCGTGCTGACCGAGGGCGGCCACGCCCTGTTCGCCAACTTTCTGGGATTGGCCCGCGCGTGGCGGGAGCGGCGTGATGCACCGGAAGGACGCCGCGATGCTGTGGCGTGACGGGGCGCTCGCCCCCGGGACCACGGCCCCCCTCGACCACACCGACCGCGGCCTGACGCTCGGCGACGGCCTGTTCGATACGGCGCTGGCGCTCGGCGGCCGCGTCGCCTTCGAGGAGGCCCACATCGCCCGCCTCGTGGCCTCCGCGGCGACCCTTGGCATCCCGGCCGAGCCGGAGCGGATCCGCGCCGCCCTGCGGAGCCTCGCAGGGCAGGGAGATCGGCTCGCGATCCGCACCACCCTGACCCGCGGCTCCGGCCCCCGGGGCCTAAAGCCGCCGGAGGACCCGCACCCGACGCTGTTCGCCACCGCGGCGCCGAGCACCCGGGCCGTGGCCTTCGCGCCCCTGCGCCTGTGGCCGACCGCCATCGCCCGCAACGACACCTCCCCCGCCAGCTGCCTGAAGACGCTGGGCTATGGCGACGGTGTGCTGGCCGCCCGGGAGGCCGCTGCCGCGGGCTTCGACGAGGCGCTGTTCTGCAACACGCGGGGGCGGGTCGCCTGCGCGGGCACCGGCAACCTCTTCGCCCTGTTCGGCACGACCCTGGTGACGCCGCCCCTGGCGGACGGCGTGCTCGCCGGGATCGTGCGGGCGGAGATCTTTGCGGGGCTCGCCGCCGGATGCGGGCTGCGGGCCGAGGAACGCTCGCTCGGCCTGTCCGAGTTCCTGGGCGCGGAGGCCGTATTCCTGACCAACTCCCTGCGGCTCCTGGCCCCCGTGACCGCCATCGGCGACAAGGGCTTCCCGGGCGCCGGCCACCCGGCGGTGGCCGGCCTCATGGCGGCTCTGCGGGCTCGCGTGGCCCAATCCTGCGGCGTGGCCGAGGAGGTGGTCGCGTGACCGATCAGGGACTCGAGACCGGGCGGCGCCGGCTGCGCTACGCGCTCGCGGCGATCTACCTGTTCATCGGCGTGGTCCACCTCGTGGCGACCGACGCGATGCTGCCGCTCATGCCCGATTGGGTGCCGGAACCGCGCCTCGTCATCCAGGCCACCGGCCTGTGCGAGATCGCCGGCGCGGTCGGCCTCCTCACCGGACGGTTCCGCCGGGCCGCCGCGATCGGCCTCGCGCTCTATGCGGTCTGCGTCTACCCGGCGAACCTCAAGCACGCCTTCGCGCACATCCACGTCGACGGCATTCCGGATTCCTGGTGGTATCACGGGCCGCGCCTCGCCTTTCAGCCGGTCTTCGTCTGGGCGGCGCTCTGGGCCGGCGGGCTGATCGACTGGCCGTTCCGCCGTGCCGGCCGATCGACTCGGATCCCGTGATCCAGGGATCACGGCATCCCAGGATCCCGGCACCCCAGGATCCCGGAGACGCGGGATCACAGGATCAAAGGCCACCGCCCCGGCACGCGGGCTTAATGCGCTTCCCGGACAGGTGGAGCAAAGCGGAACCTGATTCGGGATCCAGCACAAAAAGCGCCACGCCGGCGGCACGGGTCGATTGAGAACGTCGCCGAGCGGGGTCCTGCGCCGGATCCCGGGTCGCATTCCGCGGTCGCCGCATGCGCCCCGGACAGGGGCCGTGCCGACCGGCGCGATGCCGTCTCCCCGGATCTCCGTTCAAGACCGCAAGAGCGCTTGTTCCTCCCCAGGGTGAAAAGATCGGCCGGATACGCCCGGCGGGAGCGGCGTTCCCCGTCCGGAAGCCGCGCCCCCCGGCGCGGCGTCCTCGCACCGGAGACAGACCGCCATGGCCAAGCAGAAGACGCTGCACGACGCCTTCTACGAGACCCTGAAGGACGTCTACTACGCCGAGAAGCAATCCGTGAAAGCGCTCAAGAAGTCCGCCAAGGCGGCCGAGCACGACGAACTCCGCCAGGCGTTCGAGACCCATGCCGAGGAGAGCGCCCAGCAGGTCGAGCGCCTGACCCAGGTGTTCGAGATCATCGGCAAGCCGGCCCGGGCCAAGACCTGCGAGGCGATGCAGGGCATCGTCTCCGAGATGGAGGAGGATCTGGAGGATTTCGAGGACAGCCCGGCCGCCGACGCGGTGCTGGCCGCCTGCGCCCAGGCGGTGGAGCATTACGAGATCGCCCGCTACGGCACCCTGAAGACCTGGGCGGCCCAGCTCGGCTACGCGGAGGCCGCCCAGCTCCTCGACGAGACCCTGCAGGAGGAGAAGAAGACCGACGCGCTGCTGTCCAAGATCGCCGAATCGATCAACACCGCCGGCACCCCCGAGGATGCCGAGCCGTCGAAGGGCAAGGGCAAGAAGGCCGCCTGAGCGCGCGGACCCGGCGCCGTCACGGCGGCGCCGGGTCTTCCGTTCGCGACGTCCCGCACCAGTGCGCGAAGACGGGTATCCGGCCCGAATTCTACAGGCCGGCATGCCGCTCAATAACGTACCGACGCATGTTGATCTTGATACTTGAAACAACTGCTCTTAGAATTATCATCACTTCCGGGCACTGATCTCACGAAAAATTCGAGACATTGAACACTACATCATGATGTGATAAGCCCCGTCGATCGTCATCAGGTCGGTCGAAAGATAATTTCTTTCTGACAATACCTGACTTGAAGATAACTTCGGGTGGTATTGCCATTGAAGATCCTATCTCGCGTCAAGATACTGACGAAGATTATCGCTCCACTGGTAATCGTAGCGCTGATCAGCGCCGTCACCGCGCGATCCGCGATCGGCACACTGGATTCGATCCAGGCGCGCAGCAGCTTCGTGGCGGATTACCTGATGGTCCGGCTGATGGGCCTGCAGGACGTCAAGATCGCCCTCGGCGACGCCGCCCTCATGAACCGCAACATCCTCGTCGGCGAGCCGAAGGCCGACCTCGCGGATTACAGGAACCGCTACGGCGCGTCCGTCCGGACCACGCTCGCCACCCTCGACCGGCTCATCGCCGCGTCGCGCTCCGAATCCGACCGGGCGAAGGTCGCGGCGATCCGCGGGATCACCGCGCCGCTGTTCGACATCGTGGCGCGCAGCAACGCGGCGGCCCTGGCGGGCGACCTGGACGGGGCGCTCCGGATCTCCCTCCAGGAGGCGCTCGCGGGCCGCAAGGCGTTCCACGCGGCCATGGGGGCTCACATCGCGGAGCTGGAACGGCAGATCGAGGACGGCAAGCACGCGACGCGGGACGAGGTCGAGCACGCGACCCGCGTCCTGATCGTCACCACCGTGGCGGGGCTGCTCGCGGCGCTGGGCGTGGCCGGTGGGATCGCGGTGATCGGGATCACGCGCCCCCTCGACAGGCTGGTCGTCGCCCTGGAGCGGATGGCCGGCGGGGCGAGCGACGTCACCCTCGAGGCGGCGGGCCGCCGGGACGAGATCGGCGCGGTCGGCCGCGCCGTGGAGGGCATCAAGACCATGGTGGCCCGCAACGCGGCCGCGGAGGCGGAGCGCCGGCACGCGGACGAGGCCGCCGCGGCGGCCGAGCGCAAGCGCGCCATGATGGGCTTGGCCGACACCTTCGAGCAGGCGGTGGCTCGCATCGTCGGAATGGTCTCGAACGCGGCCGCCACCCTTCAGGACACCGCCAGCCGGATGTCGTCCTCCGCCCGGGAGACCGCCAGCCAGTCCACGGCCGTGGCGGCTGCCGCCGAACAGGCCGCCGCCAACGTCAACACCGTGGCGGCGGCCACCGAGGAGCTCAGCAGCTCCATCCAGGAGATCGGCCGGCAGGTGACGGGCTCGACCGACCTCGCCCGGCGGGCCGTCGGCGAGGCCGATCAGACCGCCGCCCAGGTCTCCGCCCTGAGCGCGGCGGCGACCCGGGTCGGCGACGTGGTGCAGCTGATCGCGACCATCGCGGCCCAGACCAACCTCCTGGCGCTCAACGCCACGATCGAGGCGGCGCGCGCTGGCGAGGCGGGCCGGGGCTTCGCCGTGGTGGCGGCCGAGGTGAAGGAACTGGCGAACCAGACTGCGAAGGCCACCGAGGAGATCGCCGGCCAGATGGCCCGGATCCAGGGCGCGACGGGCGAGACGGTGGGCGCCATCGGCACGATCACCGGCCGCATCCACGAGATCAACGCCGTCGCGGCGACCATCGCGGCGGCGGTGGAGCAGCAGGGGGCGGCCACGCAGGAGATCGTGCGCAACATCGGTCAGGCGACGGCCGGCACCCAACAGGTCACCGACAACATCACCGGCGTGGCCGAGGCCTCGGAGCAGACCGGCCGGGCGGCCGACCAAGTGCTCACGGCGGCGACCGACCTGTCGCGCCAGTCCGAGCAGCTCGCGGCCGAGGTCGACCGGTTCCTCAGCACCGTGCGGGCGGCGTGAGGGCCGCCGTCAGTTCGGCTTCTCGATCGCGCTGAGCGGCGTCCAGTAGCAGCGGTCCTGCCCGGCCGCCGGGGCGATGCAGCCGTAGCTCATCGTCCGGGATTCGAGCCGAACCTCCTCGCCGGGCTTCCAGTTCCGGCACTCGCCGCTCGCGAGACTGCCCTGCAGGAGCTGCCCGAACCCCGACTCGTCGCCGGCCATGACCAGCTTGAACAGGCGGTCGGTGACCTCCTGCGTGTGACAGCCGAACCGCCCCTGCAGGATGGTCTCGGCACTGGCGGGCCGGGGCAGGGCGGTGGCGGCCAGGACGGCGAGGACCGGCAGGGTGAGGGCGGGGAGGATGCAGCGCATGGGCGGCAACATATCCGCGGGTTGAGGCCTGTCGAGCCCTCGGGACGCGCCGCGCCCCGCGCAGGATCGTCGCGCCGGCCTATCCGGCCCGCTCCGCCTCGTCGCGCTTCACCGCCTGCCACGCGGCCTCCATGGCGGCGAGGTCCGAGCGGCCGAGTTCGCCCCCGGCCGCCGCCAGATGCGCCGCCATGGCGGCGAAGCGGCGCTCGAACTTGGCGGTGCCGTCGCGCAATGCCGCCTCCGGGTCGATCCCGGCATGCCGGGCGAGGTTGGCCACCGAGAACAGCAGGTCGCCGATCTCGTCCGCCACCGCCTGCCGGTCGCCCGCCGCCAGGGCCTCGGCGACCTCGTCGGTCTCCTCGCGGACCTTGTCGATCACCTGGGCGGCGTCGTCCCAGTCGAAGCCGTAGCCGGCCGCCCGCCGGGAGATCTTTTCGGCGCGGGCCAGCGCCGGCAATGCGCGGGCGACCCCGCCGAGCGGATCCGGTGCGGATTCTGCGCCCCCGCGCGCCGCCCGTTCCTGCGCCTTGATCGCCGCCCATTGCGCCTCGACCTGCGCCGGGTCGCGTGAGGGCGAGCCCTCCGGCAGGAGCGTCCCGTCCGGGGCGAAGACGTGCGGATGGCGGCGGACCAGCTTGTCGCCGATAGCGCGGGCCACGTCGTCGAACGCGAAGGCGCCCTGCTCCTCGGCCATCCGGGCCTGGAACACCACCTGCAGGAGCAGGTCGCCGAGTTCGTCGCGCAGGTCGGCGAGGTCGCCCCGCGCCACCGCGTCGGCGACCTCGTAGGCCTCCTCGATCGTGTAGGGGACGATGGTGGCGGGTGTCTGCGCCACGTCCCAGGCGCAGCCGCGGACGGGATCGCGCAACGCCGCCATCAGGCGCAGGAGCCGGCCCAGTTCCGTCCCCGCCGACCCGTCGCCCGACTCGTGTGTCTCGCTCATGCCGATGGGGTTAGAGCCGTTCCCGGCCGCGTGGCAACAGGTCCCGGGTTTCCAAAGGGCACGCCCTTTCGAAACCTGGATTCTCACCTCACCACTTGTAGCTGACCTTCGCCAGCACCCGCCGGGCGTCGCCGTAGAAGCACGACACGTTCGACTGGCAGGAGGCGACGTAGCGGCGGTCGCCGATGTTCGAGGCGTTCACCTGGAAACGCCAGTTCTCGACATCGTAGTGCACCTGCGCGTCGAACAGCACGTAATCGGGCACCCGCAGGGTGTTGGCGACGTCCGCGAAGGAGCTGCCGACGTAGCGCACGCCGCCGCCGAAGCCGAAGCCGCGCCACGGCCCGACCGGGATGGTGTAGTCGGCAAACAGCGACGCGAGCGTCTGCGGGATGTTGACCGGCGTCTTGCCGACCCGCACCGGATCGGCATCCCGAATGGTGCTGAAGTCGAACTTGGTGAAGGACGCCACGAGGTTGAGCCCGTCGGCGATGTTGGCGACCAGCTGCGCCTCGAAGCCGGTGGAGCGCACTGCGCCGACCTGCGTCTGGAAGATCGTGTTCACCGGGTTGGGGGTGAGCACGTTGTTGCGGTGGATGTCGAAGCCGGCGAGCGTCAGGAAGTAGCCCTGGCCGGGCGGCTCGAACTTGACGCCGCCCTCGACCTGATCGCCCGTATCGGGCCGGAAGGTCCGGTTGTTGATGTCCACGCCGATCTGCGGCTGGAACGAGGTCGCGTACATGATGTAGGGCGCGAGGCCGAAGTCGAGATTGTAGATCGCCGCCGCCCGGTAGGTGAAGGCGCTGTCGTTGCGGCCGTTGGTGTTCGACGGCGTCAGGCGGTCGTAGACGGTGTTCTGGACGAAGTCCTGGCGCCCGCCGAGGATCAGGGTCAGCTCCGGCGTGAGCTTGATCTGATCCTGGAAGTAGAGCCCGACCTGCTGGAACGCGTTGGCGTTGATCAGGTAGGGCGAGGCCGAGACCGCCTGCGGGCCGTAAGCCGGCGCGAGGATGTTCAGGTCCGGGCCGGGGAAGCCCGAGGCCTGGTTGTCGTGGATCTGGAAGTTCCGGTACTCCACGCCCATCAGGAAGTCGTGGCGGAAGAACCCGTCCGAGAACTTGGCCTCGGCCTGCGTGTCGACGTCGAGCTGGGCGATCTTGGCGCTGTCCCGGAACAGGTAGCGGCCGAGCTGGGTCTGCAGCGGGTCGGTGTAGCCGAGCTGGCCGATATACGAGTTCTGGAAGCTCTGCGTGTAGGCGTAACGGGCGTTCTGGCGGACCGCCCAGGTGTCGTCGAAGACGTGCTCGAACTCGTAGCCGATGAAGGCCTGGTCGCGCTGGAAGGTGTTGAAGCCGGCATCGCCCACGTTGAGGGAGCGCGGGATACGCAGGCCGAGCACGGTCGGCCGCGCCGTGCCGTAATAGGGCAGGAAGTTCGCTGTCACCGCCGTGTTGTCGTGCTGGAAGCTCGACAGCACCGTGAACTTGGTCGATCCGTCCGGCTTATAGGTGAAGGCCGGGGCGATGTAGTAGCTGTCGTCCGGCGCGCCCTGGACCTGCGTGCCGCCGTTGCGGGCATAGCCGGTGAGCCGGGTGAACCAGTGGCCTTCCCGGTCGGCCGGGCCGCCGACGTCGAAGGCGGCGTAGCGCTGGTCGAACGAGCCGCCGCCGACCTCGATAAGCCCGAACGGATTCTCGGTCGGGCGCTTGCTGATCTGGTTGATCAGGCCGCCGGGATTGCCGGCGCCGAACAGCACGGCGGAGGGGCCGCGCAGCACCTCGATCCGCTCCAGCCCGAACGTGTCCACCCGGCTGTAGGCGAAGCCGTAGTTCAGGAGCTGCAGGCCGTTGAGATAGAGGCCGTAATCGCTGACCACGAAGCCGCGCAGCTGGAAGAAGTCGAGGCGCGTGTCGGCGCCGAAGGTGCCCGCATAGGTGCCGGCGACATACTGGGTCGCCTGCGTCAGGGTCTGGGCGTTCTGGGTGTCGAGCTGCTGGCGGCCGACCACGGTGATCGATTGCGGCGTCTCGATCAGCGGGGTGTTGGTCTTGGTGGCGGTGGCCGAGCGCCGGGCCACGTAGCCGTCGATCGGGCCGGTCGGGCTCTCCACCGCCCGCGCACCGGCGCCGGCCCGGGCCACGACGGGGCCGCCCCCCTGGCTCTCGACGCTCAGCTCATCGAGCTGCACGCTGCCCCCGGCCGGGGGGTTGGCGCCGGCCCCGCGGCGCGGCGGCGTCGCGTCCTGCGCGAGCGCCGGGCTCGCGGCCTGGGCCAGGACGGCGAGCGAGGCGCCGGTCAGGAGGGCGCGCAGGGCGGCGCCACGGGTCTTCGGGTGGGGGTAAGCGACGCGCATGGGACCTGGCCGTGTCGGACGAAGCGGGCAGCCGACCGCGATCGCCGGAACGGGCTCCAGCGTTGCTGTCGGGTTGTTTAGAATTGTGCTAAACTACTGTTTAAATTGCGTTTTCTTACGCCCGGAGTACGCGTGGCCAGGCTTGGCCGCAAGCCATCCTCGCGCGTCTGGCGACGGCTGTTGCCGTGGCGACACGCTTGGGTGGTGGGGCTGCGGAGAGGCGGATCGTCGTCGGGTCGGTCTGACGGGCGGCCGCGGGTCTCCCTCGCCTCTCTGCGGGGGAGGGTGGGCCGGGCGTCAGGCCGGGTCGGGTCGAAGTCCCGCAAGGAGGGAGCTCGGGCAGCCCTTTGAAGGTGTTTGGCCGAGCGTGCATCGCGGGCACCGCGCGCCCTTTCCCGGACAGGTGGAGCGCCAGCGGAACCTGATCCGGATCCCGCATGAGACGTGCCGCGCCAGCGGCACAGGTCGATCCCGATCGACGCTTCGCGACGTCGTGCGCTGGGTCCCGGGTCGCATTCCGCTGACGCTGCATGCGCCCGGGAAAAGGGCGATGCATCCGATCAGACCGCCAAACCCCTTAAAAGGGCTGGGCCCGGCGCCTACTTCACCCGCCCCGCGAGCCAGTCGGCCAGCAGGTCCGCCACGGCGTCGCTGTTGGTCTCCAGCATCATCATGTGGCCGTTGCCGCGCAGGCCCCGGTCGGCCAGCTGGATCACGTCGGGCTTGGCGCCGGCCTGGGTCAGGAAGGCGGCCGTGCAGGCATCGTAGGTGGCGTGGAACGACGCCTCGGCGGTCACCAGCACCGTCGGAACCTTCGCGAGGTTCGGCAGGGTCCGGGCGGGCTCGCCCTGGAGCCAGCAGCGCACGTGCCCGTCCGCTCCCTTGCTCTCCGCCCCCTTGCCCTCCGCCCCCTTGCTCTCCACTCCCTTGGCCTCCTGCACGACCACCAGATCCTCGGGCGCCTTGACGGCCGGCGCGAAGGTCAGCGGCATGCGGGTCAGCCCGTAGGCGCGGGCGCGCCCGTCGCCCGCCTTCTCCCAGAAATCCTTGCCGCCCCGGAACTGCACGTCGAAGAACGGCGGCCCGCTCGGCTCGACCGCCAAATGCGCCTTCACGAGGTCGGGCCGGGCATCCGAGGCCGCCCAGCCGAACAGGGCCGCCTGGCCGTGGGTGAGCAGGACCGCCGGCCCGATCTTCTCGAGGAGCCCGACCAGCGCGGGGTCGACCCATTCCTCGGTCTGCTGGCTGTTGGCCAGGAACGGCACCTGGCTCGCGAAGAACTGGTCGAAGGCGACGTTGCCCTGCACGCCGGGCCCCCCGGGCCAGCGGGTGTGGAGCTTGGCCTGCGGATACAGGTCGTAGACCTCCGGGGCCGTGTGGGTCCGCTCCAGGCTGCGGGTCCCGAGGCGGTCGTAGGGTCCGTAGACCTCGGGATTGGTACCCGAGCGCCCGCGCCCGACCTGATCGACCACGTAGACCTGAAACCCCTTCTCGACGAAGCGCTGGACCCAACCCGGGCGCCCGTCCGCGGTGGCCAGGAAGTTCACGCCGGTCTGGGCGAGCCCGTGCACCATCACCACGGGGTAGGGCTGGGTGACCCGGGCCGGGGTCCGCGACTGCACGAACATCTGGCCGACCATCACGGTCTTGTCGCCAAGCTTCTGGTAGCGGCCGCCGATGTAGAAATAGCCCGCGCGGGTCACCGGCTCGGCCGGGGCCGGACCGGTGGATGACGCCGGGGGCGGGGCGGCCGGCGCGGGTGCCGGACCCTGAGCCGGCCCTTGAGCCGGCCCTTGCGCAGACCGCTGCACCGGCACGTCGGCCGGCACCGTCCCCTGCGCGTGGGCAGCCCCCGCGGCCACGGCCCATACCTGAACGGCGAGCAGCGCCGCGCGGGCGCCGTTCGCGATGCCGTTGCCGGCCATGCCGTTTCTCCCGGGTGCGCCCTTGCCCCGCGCGGGCGCTTATTGCGGGAAACGCAACGCTCGGCCACCGCAGAAAGCTGCACATCAGCCGGTTGCGCGGCCCGAGATCTCTGTTGTGTCACGACGTCTTGTAACGAGCCGGTCACCACGCTCGCAAAGCGCGCTCAAGCCGCACGCGTCACGGCACAGGTCAGAGGGCGATGCCCGAACCCAGGCGCATGCCAGATGCGACCTTGGCGGTGCTGGCGCCACGGCGCCCGCGCGCCCACCTTCCGTTCGTGCCGACGCCGTGCTCGCCGGCCGCTCGCCCGGATCCACCCGCGGATCCCTCGGGCGAGACCGAAGTTAAGGACCTCCATCGTGGACCCCGCAACCGCCAAGACCCTGGTCTCCGCCGCCCTGGTCGCCTCCATCACGCTGTTCAGCCTGGTGTCGTTCCAGGCGTTCTTCGCCCAGATCGCGGCCGACCTCCGGGCCGTGCGCGTCCCGGTGCGCGCCGACCGTCGCGATCCGCCGCAGGACTGATCGAAGTCCGGGGTTCCCCAAGGGCGAGCCCTTGGGCGGGTGCTCAGGGTGGAACCCTGAGATCGGACGAAGTCCGGCCCCACACGAAGTCTTGCCCCAGACGAAGTCCGGCACCAGGGCTCCGCCCTGGACCCGCGAAAGGGCGTGCCCCAGCCCTTTTAAGGTGTTTGAAGCTGTACTATCGCGTAGGAGCGCTGCCCCCCAGGCGCAGCGCTCTACCCGAAAACACTTTCTCGTGCAGTGGCTTGGTCGCTCCTCGACGATGCTGTTTCGGAGCGCGCCGTCCGGGATCAGCCGCTCGGGCGTAGAACGGCCGCGCTAAAGGCTCAGCCGCGCGCGTTGAAGCAGGCAAGAGAGAAGGGCCTGATTTCGTTCACAAGAAGCGCTCGCCCCTGCCCCGACTAAACACCTTAAAAGGGCTGGGGCAAGCCCTTTCGAAACCGGAACTTTGTCGGCGGGCCGGGCAGGGCCTCAGGTCTCGTTCTGACGGGCCCGTTCGCGCAGGATGAACTTCTGCACCTTGCCGGTGGAGGTCTTCGGCAATTCGCCGAACACCACGTGGCGGGGCAGCTTGTAGGATGCGAGCCGGCCCCGGCACCATTGGATCAGCTCGTCGGCGCTGGGCGAGGCCCCGGGCTTCAGCTCCACGAAGGCGCAGGGGGTCTCGCCCCACTTGGCGTCGGGCTTGGCCACCACGGCGGCGCCCGCCACCGCCGGGTGCTTGAACAGGGCGTCCTCGACCTCGATCGACGAGATGTTCTCGCCCCCTGAGATGATGATGTCCTTCGAGCGGTCCTTGAGCTGGACGTAGCCGTCCGGGTGCTTCACCCCGAGGTCGCCGGTGCGGAACCAGCCGCCCTTGAAGGCGGCCTGCGTGGCGGCCGGGTTCTTGAGGTAGCCGCGCATCACCACGTTGCCGCGCATCATCACCTCGCCGATCGTCGCCCCGTCGGCGGGCACCGGCTCCAGCGTGTCGGGATCGCGCACGTCGAGGGCCTCCAGCACCGGATAGCGCACGCCCTGGCGGGCCTTCCTGGCTGCCCGCTGGTCGGCCGCCAGCGCGTCCCAGTCGGCATGCCACGCGTTGACCACCGCCGGGCCGTAGCTCTCGGTCAGCCCGTAGAGGTGGGTCACGTCGAACCCCGCCTCCGACATGCCGGCGAGCACCGCCTCGGGGGGCGGCGCGGCCGCGGTGAAGAAGGCGACGCGCCGGGCCAGCTCCCGGCGCTCGGCATCGGGGGCGTTGATCAGCATCTGCATCACGATCGGCGCGCCGCAGAGATGCGTGACCCCGTGCTCGGCCATCAGCCGGTACATCGCGTCGGCCCGCACCTGCCGCAGGCAGACATGGGTGCCGGCCACGATCGACAGGGTCCAGGGGAAGCACCAGCCGTTGCAGTGGAACATCGGCAGGGTCCAGAGATAGACCGGGTGCTGCCCGAGCCCGCCCGTCACCACGTTGCCGAGCGCCAGCAGCGCCGCGCCGCGGTGGTGGTAGACCACGCCCTTCGGGTCGCCCGTGGTGCCCGAGGTGTAGTTCAGCGTGATCGCGTCCCACTCGTCCCCGGGCAGGGACCCCTCGTGCTCCGGGTCGCCGCCGGCGAGGAACGTCTCGTAATCGGTCGCGCCGAGCCGGTCGCCGGGGCCGTCATAGACCGGATCGTCGACGTCGATCACGAACGGCTTGGTGGCCAATCCCTCCAGCGCCGCGGCGGCGGTGCGGGAAAACTCCCGGTCGGTGATCAGCACCTGCGCCTCGCCGTGCTCCAGGCAGAAGCGGATCGCGGCGGCGTCGAGGCGGGTGTTGAGGGTGTTGAGCACGGCCCCGGTCATCGGCACGCCGTAGTGGCACTCGATCATCTCGGGGGTGTTGGCGAGGAGCGCCGCCACCGTGTCGCCGCGGCCGATCCCCCGGGCCGCCAGCGCCGACGCGAGGCGGCGGGCGCGGGCGTAGAGGTCCCGGTAGAGCCGCCGCAGGGTGCCGTGGATCACCGCGACGTGGTCGGGAAACACCCGCGCGGCCCGGTCGAGGTAGAGCAGGGGGGTCAGCGGCTGGTAATTGGCCGGCCCGCGATCGAGGTCGCGGTCGTAGATCGTATCGCGGGCCATCCCGTCCCTCCCGGCAAGTCTTTGCCGGGACAGTAGCTTGCCGGCGCGGACGGCTCCAGTCGTGGTTTCGAAAGGGCTGAGCCCTTTGGAAACCCGGCTCTAATGGCGCGATTCGTCCTCGGGCTCCGGCAGGAAGCGGGCGAGCTCGAAGCCGATCTCGATCATCAGGTGCTCGATCCGGTCCGTGAGCGCCGGCCGGTGCAGGGCGCGGGCGAGCTCGCGCAGGGCGATGATGTGCTCCGCCATCCGGTTCACCACGCGCTCGCTCTGCAGGAGGTTGACCGCCTGCTCCTCGGTCCGGTCGATCGCGATGCCGCGCCCCCGCGTGGCCCGGCCGTCCGGATCGCGCTCGATCCGGCCGCGCATCAGCAGCGTGCGGATGCCGGCGCGGCTGTCCCGGGTCCGGAACTCCGCCTCCATCGAACCGCCGATCGCCGCGGCCGCGTGGAGGTAGCTCTCGATCCGGACGCGATCGTCGGGATGCGTGCGGTCGAGGAAGGTTTCGAGGGAGACGCCGCTCGCGGCCGCCTCCGGGTCGAGACCGAGCAGCCCCGCCAAGGACGCCGAGAGGGCCAGCTGCCCGGCCCAGTAATCGTGGACCCACGTGCCGACCACCCCGGAGGCGTCGAGGACGGATTGCGGGATCGGGGCTTCGGCCATGCCATTCCTTGCAGGAGCGTCCGGAATTTTTAAACTTGAGGTTTTCAACCTCCACCGCCCCTCACTGTCAGCGCAGATAAGTTAGAGTATCGCCACGCTCATGGAAAGTCTCTTGACACATTTCAGGACAAATATCTTAACCTAAAGTTGAGCAATCGGGGGCGATACCCGATCAGCTGGTACAGCCCGGGCCGCGCCCGATCTTAACGAGCCGTTAACCATAACCGACACACCGTGGGTCGGGGCGTCCAGGGGCTCGTGATCGCAGACAGGTGCGACTCGATCACCTGAGGTTGACCCCGACGGCGCAGTGACCAGGAGTCGCACGCGCCCGGACGGATGCGCGGGGCCTTCTGGAGGACGCCCAGGATGAAAGCGATCACCTTCGTCACGCAGAAGGGCGGCAGCGGCAAGAGCACGCTGTGCATCTCCCTGGCGGTGGCCGCCCGGGAGGCGGGGCACACGGTCTGCATCCTGGAGATGGACCGGCAGGCCACGATCTCGGACTGGCTCGACCACCGCACCGTCGACGGCCCGGAGGTGGCGCAGATCGACGCCACGCAGATCGACGCCGTGATGGAGCGCCTGCGCGAATCCGCCTACGACTACGTGTTCATCGATACGCCCGGGGTCGATTCCACCGGCACGCTCTCGGCGATTCGCGCGGCCGATCTCTGCATCATCCCGTGCCGGCCGACCCCCGCGGACCTGCGGGCGTTCAAGCCGACGCTGGCGGCGGTCTACCGGCTGGAGAAGAAGTTCGCCTTCGTGCTGAACCAGACGCCGCCGCGCTCCTACCGGGTCCGCGACGCCGCGGACGGGCTCGCCGTGCTCGGCATCCTGCCCGACGTGAACATCGTCGCCCGCACCGACCACCAGGACGCGATCGGCCTCGGCCAGGGCGTCACCGAGTTCAACCCCAAGGGTCAGGCCGCCGGGGAGGTCCGCCGCCTCTGGTCCTGGATCGAGCGCCGCACGCAGTCCCTGAGGACGGGCCAGCATGTCCAAGCCGCCTAAGCTCAGCCTCGCGGCGATCGTCGCCTCGGCGAGCCCGCCGGTGAAGCCCCTCGCCCGATCCGCCCCGGCGCCCCGGCCGCAGGGTGCCGAGATCGTCGCGCTGGCCCTGGCACCCCCGGCGCCGAAGCCGGCGGCCACGCTGAAGCAGCGGGCCCGGCAGATGTCGGTGTATCTGGAACCGCCGGTCTACGACCAGCTCCGGGACCTCGCCTTCGCCGAGCGGACCAAGATGCACGCCCTGATGCTGGAGGGCCTGGACCTCCTGTTCAAGCAGCGCGGCGCCCGCTCGATCACGCAGCTGACCGAGACGCAGGGCCGCTGAGGCCGCCCCCCCGGGCCGACGGCCCGCCGAACGGTACGACGCCATGGGCCGCTTACCCGATCATCCGGGTGAGCGGCCCATGGCGTCATGCCGTCTGAACGACGGGCTTCGCGCGGGCGACCCCGGATTACCAGGGGCAGCGCCCCCGACGGCCCGACGGCGCCCTGCCTCAAGCGTGCGATCGGTTCGTCCGTCCGCGAGCCGCCGCATCGCCCCCCCCCGGACCGGCACGGCTCGATCGGCCCGGCCGCGCGGACGCCAGGGCCCGAATGCGCCTCAAATCAATATGACATTCTATAATTCCATCCTCATTCCAAAAAACTCTGTCGACTTGCCGGTCGAGACAGTATTAATTCGCGAACTCCGGGCGACTTGATTTTCCTTATGTTTTGCTGAATCAGGATCGATCAGCACAACATCATGTCAGTCGATCGCGAGTCCTTCCTTTGAACGAGCGCGCCCTGAATCCAGTGTTTCCCCGCGCCGCTCTGCGCTCCGGCATCGGATTGTCCGGGCGTGCGACGCTGATCGTCCTGGCGATCGTCTGCGCATCCTTCGTCGCCTGCGCGAGCTACATCTACGCCACGCAATCCGCGACCGTGCGGGCGAGCCTCGACACGAACATGGCGAACCTGAGCGCCGCATCGGCGAAGAGCGTCGGCAACTGGTTGCACGGCAAGGTGCAACTGATCCAGATCATGGCGCAACAGATCGCGCGCGCGGGCGTCGGGCCGCAGGCGGACGAGACCCTCGGCCTCGCGGTCCCGCGCGAGACCTTCATCAGCACCTATGTGGGGAGTCCGGACGGCGCCTACCGCGAAGTGCCGGCGACACCGACCCCCGACGGCTACGATCCGCGCACGCGCCCCTGGTACACGGATGCGCTGTCGGCAGGCGGGGCGATCCTGACCGAGCCCTACCGGTCGGTGGGCGAGACGGCCGATAAGGACAGCATCACCATTACGGCGGCGGCACCGATCCTGGACGCGACGCGCGCGCTGCGCGGCGTGATCGGCGGCGATTTCGACATCGCCGGCCTGGCGCGGATGATCGAGGAGGCCGAGGAATCCGGCACCGGCAGCTACAGCTACCTCGTGTCGGGTGCGGGCACGGTGCTGATTCACCCGCGCACGGATCTGGTCGGCAAGCCGATCACGGATCTGATCGCCGGGCCGCGCCCCAGGATCGCGCCCGGCCTCGTGACCGAGACGCGCGAGGGGGATCGGGCGACCTACACGGCCTTCGCCCGCGTCCCGAACCTGCCCCCGTCCCTCGACTGGTACGTCGCACTCTCGGTCGACCGCGCCCAGGCGGTCGCGCCGATCACGCGCATGGCCCGGGACATGGCGCTGTCGACCCTGATCGCCTTGGGCGTGGTCGCCCTCGTGGTCAGCCAGATGATGTCCCGCATCGTGGCGCGTCCGCTGAGCAGGCTGGTCGGCGGGCTGCAGCGGATGAGCGCGGGCGCGGTCGACGCCACGATCGCCGAGGCCCAGCGCCGGGACGAGATCGGGCAGGTCGGTCGGGCGGTGGAGGGCATCCGGGCGCTGGTGGCGCATAAGGCGCAGGAGCAGGCCGAGGCCCGGCATCACGCCGCCGAGGCGGCGGCGGCCGAGCGCCGGAGCGCGATGCTCGCCCTGGCCGACGGGTTCGAGCGGGCGGTGGGCGCGGTCACCCGCACGGTGGCGGCCGCGGTCGCGGCGCTGCAGGAGACTGCGCGGACGCTGAGCGCCAGCGCGGACGAGGCGGCCCTGCAATCGGCGGGGGTGGCCGCCGCGGCCGGGCAGGCCGCCGCCAACGTCCGGATGGTGGCGGCGGCCGCCGAGCAGCTCGGCGCGAGCGTGCAGGAGATCGCCGGGCAGGTGGAGGGCTCGTCGCGGCTCGCCCAGGCGGCGGTCGGCGAGGCGGACCGGACGGGCGGCCTGATGCAGGATCTGTCCGAGGCCGTGTCCCGGATCGGCGAGGCCGCCGGGCTGATCGCCTCGATCGCCGGCCAGACCAACCTGCTGGCGCTCAACGCCACGATCGAGGCGGCCCGGGCCGGCGAGGCGGGCCGGGGCTTCGCGGTGGTCGCCGCCGAGGTCAAGGCGCTGGCGGGCCAGACGGCGCGGGCCACCGAGGCGATCACCGGGCACATCGCGCGCATCCAGGGCTCGACCGGGCAGGCCGGCGCGGCGATCGGCGGCGTCGTCGAGCGCATCCGGGACCTCAACGCCGTGACGGGCTCGGTGGCGGCGGCGGTGGAGCAGCAGGGCGCGGCCACGCAGGAGATCGTGCGCAACGTCAGCCAGGCCGCGATCGGCACCGACGCGGTCACGGCCAACATCGCCGGCGTCGCCGATGCGGCCGGGCAGACCGGCACGGCCGCCCAGCAGGTCCTGGCCTCCGCGACCGAACTCGCCCGGCAATCCGACCGGCTCGGCCAGGAGGTCGCCCGCTTCCTCGAGACCGTCCGCGCGGCCTGACCGGCCCGTTGAGCCCCTGTCCTGAACCGGGGCCGCCGATAGCGTTCAGGCTTCCTTTACGCGACCGATACAAGTGTGGGTGGACCCGGCCGGTGCCTCTTCGCACGGCCGGCTCCGGTCCGCCGGACCCCGGTCACGCGTAGAGTTTGGTGATCCCCACGATGGTGCGCACGACGCTCCCCCGGCCTGCGCGCCTCGCCCTGCGGCTCCTGGCCGTCTCGGGCGTGGCCCTGGCCACGGCCAACTGCGCCACCCAGCCCCAGCAGAAGCTCGCCGGCGGCGGCAACGGCATCGATCCGAAATACGGGGTCAAGGCGAGCCCGCGCCTCTACAACGAGGGCGACGTCATCCCGAAGGGCGGCGGACGCCGCTACACCGGCAAGCCCTACGTGGTCGCCGGCCAGACCTACGTGCCCAAGGAGGACCCGCGGGGCTACGTACGGGAGGGCCTCGCCTCCTGGTACGGCTCCGCCTTCCACGGCCGCATGACCGCCAACGGCGAGGTGTTCGACCGCCACTCGATCGCGGCCGCCCATCCGACCCTGCCGCTGCCGAGCTACGCCCGGGTGACCAACCTCGACAACGGCTACTCGATGGTGGTGCGCGTCAACGACCGCGGCCCCTACCATGCCGGCCGGGTGATGGACGTCTCCGAGGAGGCGGCCGGCGCCCTCGGCTTCCACCGCCAGGGCACCGCGCATGTGCGCGTCGAGTATGTCGGCAAGGCCTCGGTCGCCGGCAGCGACGACCGCAAGCTGCTGGCGAGCCTCCGGACCGACGGCCGTCCGGCCGGACGCTCGGCCGTGATGGTGGCCGATCTCGGCCCCTCGGACGAGACCGAGCGCTACGAACGCTCCGCCCCCGCGCCCCTCGCCTTCAAGCCCGCCGAGGCGCGCGCCCAGGAGCGTGCGGAGCCCGAGACGGCGCCGGCGCCGCGGCCCGCGCCGATGCGCGCGCCGATCGTGCTGGCCTCGGCCGCCGTGACGGTCCCGGCGGCGGTACAGCCCACCGCCCCGCGGGTGCGGGAGTTCCGCCCGGCGCCGGTCGCCGCCGGCGCCAGCCTGAAGGTCGCCGGCCTGAACCCGGCCGCCATCGGCGCCGCGCCGGCGGCCGGCCACGGTTCGGCCGCGAAGGGTGCCGCGGCAAACCGCCTCGCCCTGGCGGAGGCCGGCCGGCGTCCGGCTTCGGCGCGCCTCGCCCAGGCACCCGCGCCGCTGCCGGGTTCGGCCAAGCTGGCCATGGCGCGCCTCGCCTCGGCGCCGGCCGCCGGAGGCCCCTCGGACAAGGGTCCCGCCAGGGGCGCGCCGCCGCGGCCTTCGCTGCATGCGGCCGCACCGCAGACGAGCCCGGCGACGGTCGCGGCGAGCGCCAAGGCGCCCAGAACGGCCCCCACCCAGACGGCGATGGCCAAGGCGGTGTTGGGCAAGGATGGGCCCGGCAAGGATGGGCCCGGCAAGGGCGCTCCGAAGGCGGCCCCGACCAAGACGGCGGCGGCCGGCGCGCGCCCGTCGCGCCTGGCCGGGATCTACTGACGCTCCGGCCTGCGGCACGGGTTCGGCCGCCGCTGAGACATTTCGCGTTCGATCCGTCGCCGAAACTGGAATATGGTCACGCTTGTTATTGGGATACGGCCGGCCCCCACCGGTCGAATGACAGGCGCGGGACGGAGCGGCGATGCGCAGGACTCTTCTCACCCTTCTCGCGGCCGCCTGCGCGCTGGGCGCCGGCCTCGCCGATGCCGCCGCGCAGGGCTTCCAGACCGCGGCGCCGCACGCGATCCTGATCGACGCCGATTCCGGCTCGGTCCTGTTCGAGAAGGCCGCCGACGAGCGCTTCTCCCCGGCCAGCATGGCCAAGCTGATGACCACCGACATCGTGTTCGAGGCGCTGAAATCCGGCCGCCTCTCCATGGACACGGAGTTCACCGTCACCGAGGACGCGTGGAAGCGGGGCGGGGCCGGGGGCGGCGGCTCGTCGATGTTCGCGCAGGTCAACAGCCGCATCAAGATGTCGGACCTGCTGCGCGGCCTGATCGTCCAGTCGGGCAACGACGCGGCGATCACCATCGCGGAGAACATGGCCGGGTCCGAGGAGGCCTTCGCCGCGCTGATGAACCAGCGCGCCAAAGAGATCGGGCTGACCAACTCGACCTTCCGCAACGCCACCGGCTACTCGGCGCCCGACCAGAAGGTCACGGCCCGGGACATGGCCAAGCTCGCCCTGCACATCATCGACACCTACCCGGATTACTACAAGATCTTCTCCGAGAAGGAGTTCACCTGGAACAAGATCCGCCAGCAGAACCGCAACCCGTTGCTCGCCCTCGATATCGGCGCGGACGGGCTCAAGACCGGTTATCTCGAGGAATCCGGCTACGCGCTGACCGGCTCGGCGGTGCAGAACGGCCAGCGGCTGGTGCTGGTGGTCTCGGGGCTGAAGACCGCCCGCGACCGCGCCTCCGAGGCGCGCAAGCTGATGGAATGGGGATTCCGCGCCTTCGAGCCCCGGCAGGTCTTCGCGCCCGGCGAGACCGTGGCCGAGGCCTCGGTGTTCGGCGGCCAGTCGGGCTCGGTGCCGCTGGTGGCCAAGAAGCCGGTGCGGGTGCTGCTGCCCCGCGGCTCCAGCGACCGGGTGAGCGCCAAGGCGATCTATACCGGCCCGCTCGTCGCCCCCGTGGAGGAGGGCCAGCGGGTCGGCGTGCTGCGCGTCCAGCGCGGCGACACGATCGCCCTCGATCAGCCGCTCTATGCCGGCGCCGCGGTGGAGCCCGGCACCCTGCCGCAGCGGGCGATGGATGCGGCGCTGGAATTCGGCACCGGCCTCGTGCGCAAGGCCCTCGACCGGGCCGGCAAGGGGGGCGACAAGGGGGGCGACAAGGCCGTGGCCGGGGCCGCCAACCCGTCGTGACCGTGCTGCCGTGACCCTGCCACGCATCGGAGGCTCCGCGGGCGCGCGGGGCGCCTTCATCAGCTTCGAGGGCGGGGAGGGGGCCGGCAAGTCGACCCAGATCGCCCGCCTCGCCGCGACCCTGCGGGCGCGCTCCGGACACGGCGTGTGCGTGACCCGCGAGCCCGGCGGCTCGCCGCGGGCGGAGGAGATCCGGACGGCGCTGCTCGGCGGGGTCGCCAAGCCCTACGGCCCCTTCGCCGAGGCCCTGCTGTTCAGCGCCGCGCGGATCGACCACCTCGACCGGCTGATCCGCCCGGCGCTCGGCCGGGGCGAGACCGTCCTGTGCGACCGCTTCATCGATTCGACCCGGGCCTACCAGGGGGCGGCCGGGGGCCTCGATGCCGCCGTGCTGGACGCCCTGGAGCGGGTCGTGGTCGGCCCGACCCGGCCCGACCTCACCCTGATCCTCGACCTCGACCCCGCGGCCGGCCTCGCCCGCGCGGCCGGCCGCGGCGCCCGGACGGGGCAGGGGGCCGACCGGTTCGAGGCGGAAAAGCTCGATTTCCACATCCGCCTGCGGGAGGCCTTCCTGGCGATCGCCCGGGCCGAGCCGGAGCGCTGCGCGGTGATCGATGCGAGCCGCGACCCCGATTCGGTCGAGGCCGCGATCCGCGACGCGGTGGCGGCGCGGCTGCCGGATCTGCTGCCGGGGGAGGGCGCGCGGGGGGATGCGGCGTGACCGGGCCGTACGGTTTGCGGCGCGTTCCGTCTGCGCTATCTTCGGGAGTGGGACCGGCGGGGGCTACCGCCGGTCCCTGGCATTCACCCGTTAAGGTGTAGCCAACTCAAGATCATGGGATGAATGGCGAGGCGGAGCTGTACACTCCACTCGCCATTCGCTTTCCTGGAGAATGCCAGAGAGAGAACCATTCTCTACACTCCCGGCCGCATCGGGCCGCGTGCGGCCGTCGCGGAGTGGGTTGGTGAGGCCCACCGTGCGAGGCCGATGCGCGACCGACCCCGAGGCGCTGGGCGCCGCCCGTCCACGTTTGTAAGCGGAGCCGTAGCGGGGTCGCCAGAGGGGCGGGACCCGCAGGGACGAGATTTCGGGACGCGCCATGAAGCCCATCGACCGCGCCGCCGACGACGTCGAGCCCGGCGACCTGCCCGGCATCCCGCGTCCGCGCGAGACCCTCACGCTCGTCGGCCACGCGGCCGCGGCGGAGTCCTTCGCGGCGTCGATCGCGGCGGGCCGCCTGCACCATGCGTGGCTGATCGCGGGCGCCCCCGGCATCGGCAAGGCGACGCTGGCCTACCGGGTCGCCCGCCGCCTGCTCGCCCATCCCGGAGGCGGGGGGCCGGCCGGGCTCGACGTGGCGCCGAACGACCCCGTCACCGGCAAGGTCGCGGGCCTGTCGCACCCGAACCTCGTGGCCCTGCGCCGCCACCGGGTGGCGGGCGCCAAGGCGCTGCCGACCAAGATCGCGGTCGACATGGTCCGCCGGGCGCTCGACTTGTTCGCGTCGACGGCCACCGATTCCGGCTGGCGGGTCTGCATCCTCGACAGCGCCGATGAGCTCAACGCCAACGCCGCCAACGCCCTGCTCAAGGTGCTGGAGGAGCCCCCGCCCCGGGCGCTGTTCCTGATCCTGTCGCACCAGCCCGGCCGGCTGCTCCCGACGATCCGCTCCCGCTGCCGGGCGCTGATGCTGCGCCCGCTGGCGCCGGAGGAGGTCGCCCGGGTGGTGCGCGCCCTGCCCGAGCCGTTCCCGCAGCCCGACGATTTGGCGCTCGCCCGGGCGGTGGCGCTGAGCGAGGGCTCGGTCGCCCGGGCGCTGGCGATGCTCGATCCGGTGACCGCCGGCCTCGTGGCGGAGGTGGAGACCCTGCTGGCGCGGGCGCGCAATCCCGATTGGGGCCGGGTGCTGAAGCTCGCCGAGACCCTGGCGGGGCGCGACGCGGAGGCGCGGTTCGAGGCCGCCCAGGACGCGGTGCTGCGCTTCGTCTCGGCCGAGCTCGACCGCCGCCGCGACGAGCCGCCGGTGCGCCTCGCGGCCCTGGTGGAGGTCGCCGAGCGGTTCGGCCGCGCCGCCCGGGAGGCGGCGATCTACAACCTCGACCGGCGCCCGGTGGTGCTGTCGCTGTTCGGGGACCTGGCGGAGGTGGCGTAGGGCGGTTCGTCGCGATCCCGCGCGTTCGCATCACCCCCGCGAAACTTTCCCGCCGCCGGGCCCGTAAGGACGCGCGCTGCCCCGCTCGTCGGGGCTCGGACGGAAGGAAACACGATGCCCACCCAGAACACCGGCCGCCGCACCGCCAAGGTGCTCGCCCTGACCCTCGCGCTCGGCCTCGGCGCCAGCGGCGCGGCCTACGCCAAGAACCCGATGGTCGGCGGCGCGCCGATGTACGCCCAGAAGACCATCGTGGAGAACGCGGTCAACTCGAAGGACCACACCACCCTGGTCGCCGCCGTGAAGGCCGCCGGCCTCGTCGACACGCTGAACGGCCCGGGCCCGTTCACGGTGTTCGCGCCCACCAATGCCGCCTTCGCCAAGCTGCCGCCGGGCACGGTGGAGAACCTCGTGCAGCCGCAGAACAAGGCGACGCTGACGAAGATCCTGACCTATCACGTCGTCCCGGGCGTCTACACCGCCAAGGACCTGATGGCGCTGGCCAAGAAGGGCGGCGGACAGGGCGTGCTGACCACCGTCGAGGGCGAGCCGCTCGCCGTCGAGGTGCAGGGCAAGAAGGTCCTGGTGACCGACCAGAAGGGCAACACCGCCACGGTGACCATCCCGAACGTCATGCAGTCGAACGGCGTCATCCACGTCATCAACGCCGTGCTGATGCCGTAAGGCGTAAAGGCCCGCGGCCCGCGAGGGCTGCGGGCCTCCGGTCATTCGGCGATCAGTTTGCCGGTGTAGATCACGGGACCCGTGGGCTGGCCGCTGGGCGAGCCTCCCGGCGGCTCGACCGAGACGGCGATCACCCCGTCCGGCGCCGCGCCGTGGGGCAGCCGCACCTGGCTGGGGACCCCGCCGACGAGGCCGAGGGGCTTCGGGCCTTCGGCGCCGACGTACCACAGTTCCAGGCTCCGCCCCGCGGGCGCATCGGCCCCGACCGGCCGGACCTGCGCGAGGCCGGTCCGCGTATCGACCCGCACGATCAGCGCCGGCACCGCCCCGCCCCCCTGCACGACGGCCAGATAGCGCCCGCCCGCCGGGCTCCGGGCGGGGCCGATCGCCACGAACAGCGCGAGGCCGGCGGCGAGCAGGCCGGATCCCGCCGCCGCGACCTGCCAGCGCCGCAGCCGGCGCCGCAGGTGGCGGAGCTGGTCCCCGGCCCCATCGGCCCCGTCGGGCAGCGCGCGCAGCAGCGCCGCGCGGACCCGCGGCGGCGGCGCCACGGGCGGCACGGCCCCCATCAGCGGCGCCAGACGCCGCTCCCAGGCGTGGATGCGGCCGGCCGTCTCGGGGTCGCCGGCCGCATCGCGCTCCAGGGCCGCCCGCTCCTGGGCGTCGAGCGTCCCGAGGGCGTATTCGGCCGCCCGCAGCTCGGGATCGGGCATCGGCCCCGGGCCGGGCGCACCGCCGCCGCTCACGAGACCGCCTCCAGGCAGGTCTTGAGGCCGGCGAGCGACCGGTGCAGCCAGGTCTTGATCGTGTTGACCGGCCTGTCGAAGTGCCGGGCGAGGTCCTCCCGCGATTGCCCCTCGCAATAGGCCAGCACCACGCAGTCCCGGTGCAGGGGATCGAGCCGGCCGAGGCAGGCCAGGAGGGCGCTCCGGTCTAGGAACGCCGCCCCCCCGTCATGCGGATCGATCAGCCGCGCCACCCAATCCTCGCCATCGTCCAGGTCCGGCCCCTGATGTTCGACAACCCGCCGCACGCTGTCGATGGCGCGGTTGCGGGCGATGGTGCAGAGCCAGGGCAGCGGCGGCCCGGCCTCCGGCCTATAGGTGCCCGCCGCCTGCCAGATGCGCATGTAGACGTCCTGCAGCACGTCCTCGGCCGAGGCCCGATCGCGCTGGATACGCAGGATCAGGCCATAGAGTTTCGGGCTCGTGCGATCGTAGAGTTCGGCCAGCCGGTCCGCCTCTCCGCGGGCGATCCCCGCAAGCAGCCGCCGCAGCGTGGCGTCGTCGGCCAAGGTCGCTCCCCACAGATGTCGAGACGCCTTCGATCGGACGCCCATCCGGATCCTGCTTTAGACCAAGCTTCGGCGTCGTGACGAGACTTTTGGTGGGGTGATCGGGTCGCGGGATTGGATTTTCGGACGTCGAGTCCATGGCTCTCTGCCGGTGCAGAGTGGATTGGCGCGGAATCACCCGCACCGGATGTCCCGCGCAGGGTCCAGGCATTGATGCGGCGTGCAGAACGGATGCGATCACACCATGCGCGCTCGGCGACCCCGTTGAGGTTGCCGAGCGGTTCGGCCCGGCCGCCCGAGAGGCGGCCATCTGTAACCTCAAACGGCAGCCGGTGGTGCTGTCGCTGTTCGGGGATCTGATGGAGTCGGGGTAGGGGCGGGCTGGGATCGACCCAAACCGTCTGTGCAATCGATCCGGGCGTTCCCGAAAGCGGGCAGGCGTCGGCAGATTGGTAAGTTCGGCTCTGGGTGGATTTTTGTCGTTCCGCTTTTGGGCGACGGATCTATTAAAGCAGACGTAGAAACAGAGTTTGTTTACGATCTTTTTTCGAGCCGAGGAAAACTTAAGCAATTCGACTTCGTTTTATCCTATCTCAGCGTCGAAATTGCCGCTCATGAATTGCATAATCATTATCCTCAAACGCGAATGCCGAAGAACGATATGTTTGGCACTTTTTATGCTCACCAATTAGAAGGTCGTTGATGAAGCACGTCTCCGTAACATAGTCGAACGGCTTTATTTGACGCCCCGTCACTGCCGCTTCAAGCTGTTTCGGTGCCTTACGCCCGCAGTCCATAAATCCGAGGTCTTCAGCAGCGATCCGTACCTCCTTGTGATACGACCCGTCCGCGAACGTGGCTTTTGTCAGTCGATTAAGGTCGCCATCATTACTCATGGGGTAGACTTTTGGGCGCTCCTCGCTCCACTTAGGTGTATCTGGCCGCATGAAGATGCCGTCGCCTACGTCCTTTGTGGGGATCTCACTGAAGATCGCGGCCGGCAGGCTGTCTTCGAGGTGCCAGTACTTTGCCGATCCTGTCGGTCGCCATTTGGATAATTCATCACGCACGACGGGGGGCACTGGCACCCGGACAACACCCCGGCAGACGAGCGAACCACTTCTGCGCCAAGCTTTCGTCGGATCCGCAACCATCTCAGGAGTGGCATCGCTGGTGATTGCCATGCGCTCCGTTAGCTTCTGATCAAGGAGGTAAGGCGGGATCAGATTGTCTGGGCCTCGCATCTTGAATGCCCTGTACTCCGACGCGGTGGCTCGATTGATCCGAGCACCATGGAAGACGATCTGCGCACGCGGGCTGACGTAGGCATCCTGGGTGACGTAGGCGAGGCCGTGCGAGAGGCTGCTTGCGTCGTCGTACCAAATCACGAACGGTAGCCAGTCCCGAGCGATCCTCCCGTTATCCGTGGTGCCTCCATGACAAGCGGAATACATATCACTGCCAGGGAAAGTCTCCATGGACAAGGCATGGCCATCTGGAATTGCCCAAGCATATTGAACGGGGTCAATGGACCTGCCTCTGTTTCCTAAACCGCCGCCGATGATGTAGCCACGGCGCCCGTTGCAACCGACAACAACATCAATGCCGACGGGACGACCCATTTTATCGGAAATATCTACGGTCAAGCGATAATAAAACTCGTACGGATCGCGTCTTAGCTGCTCCCACTCGTACCATGACCAGGCGCCGATGCTGGTGATTACCCCCACGCAGATTAGGGCGACGATTTTACCGGGAGGCTCGCTTTTAGCAGCCCCTTCGATGTTTGGTTTGTGAGTTGGCCAATTAGTCGCTACAAATAAACCTATTACTACAGCCCCGGCTATCAGTGGAAAATATAATATAAAAAGCAATTCGCCCATTATTTCACTATCCAGATGAAATTCGTATGAGGTAACCTTAGCTGGACGATGGACAGATAGAATTTTCTGGTCAAGGGCGGTAAATTACCCTGCGTTGAGAATGCTGGACCGCTGACGGATGTCCGCTTTTGAGAAGTGCCGCCCCTTCGTCCACGCGGCTGGGTTGGGTCGGAAGCGGAATGGCGGCTTGGGGTAGAACTACGCCGGACCACTGCAGCCCTTGACAATGTTCCTATTTTGTGCTCATTAGCCGCCACCTGTCCGCGGCACTCCGGGAGCAATCCCGGGGCGTCCTTCGGGGGCCTGCCCGGTGGCTGACCGGGCGGGTCTGCGGATGGGGCGGTGCCCGCGTCGGTGGCTCTCAGCCGCCATCGCCCCGGGCGGCGGAACCGGTACAGGGCGTGCTCGGATGCGGGGCGTGAGAAACAACGCTGAACCCGGCGGGGGGAGGAAATGACCCCCGCGCCGACCCCCTTCTGGGCCGACCCCACGTGACCTGCGGACCCGTCCACTACGAGGCGGGTAAACGGCTGGAAGGCCACAGCGCATTGCGGGTTCCGGCGGTGCCAGCACCGCGTCCGAGACCGTCTGCCGGCGAGTCGCAGGACCGGGCCGTCGCGAAGACACCGCGACGAGAAAGACGGCACCGGCCGGGGACCATGCCCGGTCGATGCCGCGGGCGCCGCGGGGACCGGATCCCGCGCGTTTTTGGCCGACACCTGGGTTCCCGCGGCGTCCCGCGTCCCTCGGGTTGTAGGTTCTTGGGCCATGCCCCCGGCACCGCAGGCGGGTGGGGACGATGACGCATGTCCGGATGGGGCCGTATCCGGGTCGTGCCGGGCGGGCCTTGCACCGGTTGCGTCCCGGCCGCTGCCGCGCGACAACGCGGGCAGCTTTTCGCGATGATCCGGAACACCACAGACGTGACGTCCAACGCCCCGGCGCAGCCCCAAAAGACCTTCGGCCTCTCGACCGCGATCTCCTATCCCAACGGCGCGCCCCATATCGGCCACGCCTACGAGGTGATCGCCGCCGACGCGATCGCGCGCTTCCACCGGCTCGACGGCTACGACGTGCTGTTCTCCACCGGCACGGACGAGCACGGCCTCAAGATCCAGCAGGCCGCGACCCGGGCCGGCACCACCCCGCGCGCCTACGTCGACGGCACGGCCGCCCGGTTCCAGGCCATGGCCGACCGGATGGACTGCGCCTACGACCGCTTCATCCGCACCACCGAGCCCGGCCATTACGAAGCCGCCCAGGCAATCTGGCGGCGGATGGAGGCCAAGGGCGACATCTACCTCGACAAGTATGCCGGCTGGTACTCGGTCCGCGACGAGGCCTATTACGACGAAGCCGAGACCCGCCTCCTGGAGGACGGCAGCCGCCGCAGCCTCGCCACCGACACGCCGGTCGTGTGGATGGAGGAGGAGAATTTTCTGTTCCGGCTCTCCGCCTACCAGGACCGGCTGCTGAAACTCTATGAAGACCAGCCCGGCTTCATCGGGCCGGAAACCCGGAAGAACGAGGTGGCGAGCTTCGTGCGCTCCGGCCTCAAGGACCTCTCGGTCAGCCGCACCAATTTCGACTGGGGCGTGCCGGTGCCGGGGCATCCGAACCACGTGATGTACGTGTGGGTCGATGCGCTGACCAACTATCTGACGGTGACGGGCTTCCCCGACCCGGAGAACCCCCAAAAAAGATTCTGGCCGATGGATCTGCACATCATCGGCAAGGACATCGTGCGGTTCCACGCGGTGTACTGGCCGGCCTTCCTGATGTCGGCCGGGCTGCCCCTGCCCAAGCGCGTCTTCGGCCACGGCTTCCTGCTCTCCAAGGGCGAGAAGATGTCGAAGTCGCTCGGCAACGTCCTCGATCCGTTCGAGCTCGCCGACACCTACGGGGTCGACCCGGTGCGCTACTTCGTGCTGCGCGAGGTGCCGTTCGGCGGCGACGGCAGCTACAGCCATGAGGCGATCATCGGCCGGATCAACGCCGACCTCGCCAACGATCTCGGCAACCTCGCCCAGCGCTCGCTCTCGATGGTGGCCAAGAACTGCGACGGCGCGGTGCCGGATCCGGGCGCCCTCGACGCGGCCGACACGGCACTCCTGGCGCAGGCCGATGCCCTGCCGGAGCGGGCCCGCACCCTGATGGGCGATCTGGCGCTGCACAGCATCCTGGCCGAGATCTGGGCGGTGGTGGCCGAGGCGAACCGCTACTTCGCGGCGCAGGAGCCGTGGAAGTTGCGCAAGTCCGACCCGGCGCGGATGAACGCGGTGCTCTACACGACGCTGGAGAGCTTGCGCGTCTTCGGCATCCTGACCCAGCCCTTCGTGCCGGGGGCGGCGGCCAAACTCCTCGACCTGCTGGCGGTGCCGGTTGACCGGCGCCAGCTCGCCGATGTGGGGGAGGGGGGACGCCTCGTGCCCGGCACGGCGCTCCCGGCCCCCGCGCCGATCTTCCCGCGCTTCGAGCGCCCCGAAGCCCCTGCTGCCTGAGTCCCTTGCCGCCTGACGACCCGATGCTCATCGACAGCCACTGCCACCTCGACTTCCCGGACTTCTCCGCCGACCTGCCCGGCGTGATCGCCCGCGCCAGGGCGGCTGGCGTGACCGGCATGCTCACGATCTCGACCCGGGTCGCCCGGGCCGACACCTACCGGGCGATCGCCGAGGCCCACGGGGAAGTCTGGCACACGGTCGGCACCCATCCGGACGGCGCCGCCGAGGAGCCGGACGTGCCCGCTGAGACGATCGCGGCGCTCGCCAAGGGCAGCCCGCGCTGCGTCGGGATCGGCGAGGCGGGGCTCGACTACCACTACCCCGACGCCGCCCCCGAGGCCGTGCAGGAGCGGGTGCTGCGCGCCCATATCGAGGCCTCCCGCCAGACCGGCCTGCCGCTGGTGATCCACGCCCGCGACGCCGACGACCACATGGAGCGGGTGCTGACCGACGAGATGGCCCGCGCCCCGTTCCGGGCGGTGCTGCACTGCTTCTCCTCCGGCCCCCGGCTGGCGGAGGCCGGGGTGGCGCTGGGGCTGTACGTGTCGTTCTCCGGAATCGTCACCTTCCGGCGCTCGCACGACCTGCGCGCCATCGCCCGATCGGTGCCCCTCGACCGGATCCTGGTGGAGACCGACGCGCCGTTCCTCGCCCCCGAACCCCATCGCGGGCGGACCAACGAGCCGGCCTACACCGCCGACACCGCCCGGTCCCTGGCCGGGACCCTGGGGCTCGCCCCGGAGGAGCTGGCCCGGATCACCACGGCGAACTTTTTCGCATTGTTCGACAAGGCCGCCGGACCACGTCCGGATGCCGCGTGACGGGTTAGGAGCAGGAGATCCGGATGGCGAGCCTGACCCTGCGCATCCTCGGCTGCGGTTCGTCGGGCGGCGTCCCGCGGGTCGGCAGCGGCTGGGGTGCCTGCGATCCGGAGGACCCGCGCAACCGCCGGCGGCGCTGCTCGATCCTGGTGGAGCGCGTGTCGGGGGCCGGGCGGACGACGCTGCTGGTCGACACCTCGCCCGACCTGCGCGAGCAGCTCCTCGATGCCGACGTGCGGCGCCTGGATGCCGTCCTGTATACCCACGCCCACGCCGACCACACCCACGGGATCGACGACCTGCGCCCGCTGGTCATCGCCATGCGGGGCCGCATCCCGGTCTACGCCGATGCCCTGACCCGGTCGCTGCTCACCGCCCGGTTCGGCTATTGCTTCGAGACGCCCCCCGGGAGCGCCTATCCGCCGATCCTCGACCTGCGCGAACTGGCCGCCGACAGCGACCTGTCGCTGCCGGGGGAGGGCGGCTCGATCACGGTGGAGGCGCTTCCCGTCGAGCACGGCAACGAGGCCGCCCTGGGCTTCCGCTTCGGCAACGCGGCCTACATGCCCGATGTCAGCCTGATCCCGGACGCCAGTTTGGCCCGGCTCCACGGGCTCGACCTGCTGATCATCGATGCCCTGCGCGACACGCCGCATCCGACGCATTTCTCAGTCTCGGACGCACTGGACCTGATCGCCGAGGTGAAGCCGCGGCGGGCCGTGCTGACCAACCTGCACACCGATCTCGATTACGCGACCCTGGCGGCGCGCCTGCCGGAAAGCATCGTGCCGGCCTATGACGGCATGAACCTCAGCCTCGACGCCTGACCCTATCAATCGAAGGGCGAATCGGGCGTCACACGCCCGTCGTCGGCCGAGTCCAAGAAAATCGGCTTTCCCGCCAAGAAGCCTGTTGACGGGTCGGGATGGTGGATCTATACCCCGGTTCATCGGCGCCGGCCGCGGAAGTGGACCGGGCGCTGAGCCATCTTCTGACAAGCGGCGGGACTGGCCGGCGAAGTAGCCGGGCGGGCCTCTG
>NZ_JBBXMX010000022.1:0-75262 GCF_038442355.1 Methylobacterium guangdongense | reverse complement strand
TGCCGTCGCTGATGAGCAGGCCGGCATTGCCGAGGCCGGCCGGCGCCGAGAGGCTGGCATTCTGGGCGAGCGCGACGGTGCCGGCATTGGCGAGCGGCCCGGCGAGGCTGTAGGCGCCGGTGACCGCGAGGGTTGCGCCGGCGGCGTTGGCGAGGGCGCCGTCGCTGGCGACCGTCCCGGTGACCGCGAGGGTGCCGGCGTCGTTGCGGATGGCGCCGTCGATCCGGCCGGCGCTGGCGAGCACGGTGCCGGCGTTGGTCAGCCCGCCCGCGAGGGTGCCGCGGGTGGCCAGCGTGCCGGCGTTCGACACGCCGCCGGTGACAGCACCGCCGTTCAGTGCCAGCCCAGTGTTGGTGAGCCCGCCCGCGAGGGTGCCGCTGGTAGCCAGCACGCCGCTGTTCGACACACCGCCCGCGATCGTGCCGCTGTTGGCTGCCTGCCCGGCATTGGTGAGGCTACCGACGATCATGCCGCGCGTCGTGAGCGTCCCGGTGTTCGACACCGCGCCGGAAATCAGGCCGGTGTTGAGGGCCTGTCCGGCATTGCTCAGCCCGCCGTCGATCGTGCCAATGTTGGCCAGGGCGGCGGCGGCGGCATTCGAGACGGCGCCGTTGATCGTGCCGGTGTTTCCCAGGATGTTGGCATTGGCCACGGTGCCGGCGATCGTGCCGCTGCTGAGCAGAAGGCCCGCGTTGGTCACCCCGCCGGCGATCGTGCCCGTGGTGGCGAGCGTTCCGGTGTTGGCGACGCTGCCGATGACCATGCCGTCGTTGCGCGCGGTGCCGGTATTGGTCAGCCCGCCGGAAATCATACCGCTGTTCGCGAGCGATCCGGCATTGGCCACGGCCCCCGCGATCATGCCGGAGGTGGTCAGCCTGCCGATATTGGTCACGCCGCCGATGATCGCCCCGCCGTTGAGCGCCGTCCCGGCATTGATGAGGCTGCCGACGATGGTGCCGCTCGTCGCCAGCGTGCCGCCATTCGACACAGCGCCGGCGATCACGCCGCTGTTTGCCAGGAGCCCGGCATTGGCCACCCGCCCTGCGAGTGTGCCGCTGCTCGACAGAATGCCGGCGTTGATCACCCCGCCCAGGACCGTGCCGTCGTTGACCAGGGTGCCGCCGCTCCGCACACCGCCGGAAGCAAGGCCGGCGTTGGTGAACCGTGCCCCCTCGTTGACGAGGACGGGGGAGGCGAGCCGGCCGGTGGCTGTCAGAATCAGCGCGCCGTCCGACACGAGGGTACCGCCCGTGAAGGTGTTGGCCGCCGACAGGAGCACCGCACCGGCACCCGTCTTCACGAGCGCGCCCGCTCGGGCGCCATCGGCGACAACACCCGCGACCGTTGCGGTTCCGCCATCGATGCGCAGGCCCCCGATCCTGTCGAGCGTGATGGGGCGCGCCGTGGAAAAGCCGTCGGCCAGGATCCGCAGCGTGCCGCCGCCGAGGGTGAGCCCGGTGCCGGCCGCGCCGAGATTGGCGTCGCGCGAGACCGCCAGCGTGCCGCCGGTGATCGCGGTGCCACCGGCATAGCTGTTGGTGCCGGCGAGTTCGAGGGTTCCGAGCCCGGTCTTGATCAACCCGCCAGGGCCGGAGATGGCGTTGGCGAAGCGGGCGTCATAGGCTTGGCCCTTGTAGGTGGTGTCGACCGTCCAGGTGGAGGTGAACTGGCCGGGGCCGTCGATCGCCTTGCCCAGGTTCAGCAGCCCCCAGCCGTAGGTGGCGTTCGGCGCGTCGGCCGGCCCATCGCCGAGATGGGTGGCGGTGGTGAACATGGTCTGGGCGACCTGCGGGGCCGTCAGGAAGGGGAACGCCTGCATCAGCACCGCAGCCGCGCCGGAGACGTGCGGCGCGGCCATCGAGGTGCCGCTCTTGTAGTTGTAAGGCTGGCCCATATCGGTCGGCGTGGTCGACAGGATCCCGACCCCCGGCGCGGCGATGCACCACGCGGCCGTGACACCGCACCGGTTGCTGAACGAGGCGATCGTGTTGTCGCGGTCGGTCGCCACGACCGCCACGACCGAGCCGGCGACACCGGAGAAATCGATCTGGCTCTGATCGATCGGATGGCCGATCGTGTCGCCGATGAACCGGTAGATGTCGTAGAACTGGTAGACCCCGCTCTTGGCATTGCTGGGTTTGATGTAGGGAAGGAGCGCCGGGCTGGCGGGATTCTGGGAGATGACCGGCTGGAATTCGTAATTGTTTTCGGCGGCAAATACGAAGAGCGTGCCGCTGTCGATGGCCCGCTTCATCGCGTTGTACTCTGCCAGCATGTCCGGATAGGAAAACGTGTAGTGCTGGAAGATCGGATAGCTCGGATCGGTCAACTCCCATCCGTAGCTGCCGTTGTAGACGCGCGCGCCTTTCTCCGCCGCGTGGGTGATGGCGGCGGGATAATCCACGCCGAAATCCGAGATGGTCAGCCACGCGTAGGTCGCAGGCGGAATCCCGTAGAGGCTCAGGATCGTGCTGTCGTAGGCGACGCCCATGGTGCCGGTGCCGGTGCCGTCGCGGGCCGCGGCGATCGTTCCGGACACGTGGGTGCCGTGGCCCTGCTCATCCCGGACGAAATCGGGAATGAATGTCCGATCGGATGCCAGGAAGAAGTTCCGGGAGTCGGGTGAGATCCGGCCGGCAAATTCCGGATGGTTCCGATCGATGCCGGTGTCGTAGACTGCGACCGTGACGCCGAGGCCGGTGAAGCCGCGTGCGTAGGCGGTCGCGGCATTGATCTGCGCGAGTCCCCAGTCGGCCCGGTATTCCGGCGTGTCGAAATCCACCGCGCTCGGCGACGCGCCTGTCGGGACTCCCTGCGCGGCTGCGGATGTCGACGCAGCCGCCAAGACGGCCAGCGAGCAGCCGACCAGAAGGCTCTCGCGCGTGGGCACGCGCCGGCGCAGGGACCCGATCAGCCCCCCGGTCCCGATGCGACGGAGCGCGCCGTCGCGCACGGGGCCCGATGCGCGGTCCCGCGCCGAACCCGCATCCAATCCCGCCGAGCGCGTCCTGGTCCCTGGTCTCATCGCACAGTTCCGCCTTGAGAGACGAGTATTAAGAAAATAATCAGATTTGCGGTCGGCACTGGGACCGGAGCGTCCGAGGACGTCGCCTCAGAGCGGCCTCAGCCCCGCGTCGATCGGCACGGCGGCCGTTGATCCCGTCCGGGCCGGTCTCCCCACGGCCCGGCCCTCCGACCCTGCGGGGGGCTCCGTCAGCGCCGGAAGTTCAAGGGAATGGTCAGCGCGATGGATCGCCCCCCCGGCGGCGGCGGGTACGGTGCTGCGCGGGCCATGACCGCCACGGCTTCCGCGTCCAGGGCGGCGTTGCCCGAGGATGCGACGAGCCGCACGTTGCTGGCACCGCCGCCCGCCGTGAAGGTCACGCTCACCAGGGCGACACCGGTGGTGCCGTGCGCATCGGACGGGAAGCGCTTGCTCCGCACGATGCGGCTGCGCACCTCGCTCTGCCAGGCCGCCCGGGCGTCCGCGCTGCTCGTGTCGCCGGCCGTGGGCGCGGCAGTCCGGTCGGCGGTCCGCTGATCGGAACGCGGGCCGCCCCCGTTGCGCGAAGCGACCACCCGCTCCTCGCGCGGCTTCTTCGGCTTCTTGACGGGTTCCACCGTCTTGTGTGGCTTGGCCTGCGGAGCCGGCGTCTCGGGCTTCCGGGCCTCCGTCTTCTTGACCTCGGGTTTGGGCGGCGCCGGAGGCAGCACCGCCTCCGGCTTCAGATCCGGCGGCGGGGGCGGAGCCGTGACCGCTGCCTCGGGCGGGGGCGCCTGTTCCTCGGGCGGGGCCGCCTCGTCCTGGGCGGTCGAGGCCGGCCCCTCGGCCTGGTTGTCGACCTCGGACCGGGCCACCGTCGGAACGGGAGCGAGGTCGACCATGACCGCCGCCGGGCTCGCCGGCGGCGGAGGAATGTCCGCCGCGGGCGCATGAACAAGAATCGCGTAGATCCCGAGATGAGCGCCGGTGACGAGTGCGGCGGCCAGCCCCCAGGCCAGGGCGCGGATCGGTGCCGCGGGCATCTCCCTCCGCGGGGACCGGCGCGCGGCCATCGCGACCGCGAAGGAGGCGGGCGGCGGGTGCATCATGGCTGACCGCCAGCCCCCGTATCCTCCAGCCCGACCAGGCCGACCTTCAGGTAGCCCGCGCCGCGCAGCAGATTCAGCACCTGCATGAGTTCGCCGTAGGGCACCCCCTTGTCGGCGCGCAGGAAGATGCGCTCGTCCTTGTTGCCCTTGGCGGTCTGATCGAGGGCTTGGCCGAGGGCGGGGCGCGCCACGGTCTCCTCCCCGAGGGCGATCGAGAGATCGGCCTTCACGCTTACGAAGATCGGCTTGTCGGGCCGGGGCTGCACCGGCGCCGCGGAGGTCGGCAACTCCACGGCGACATCGACGGTCGAGAGCGGGGCGGCCACCATGAAGATGATCAGCAGGACCAGGATCACGTCGATGAACGGCGTGATGTTGATCTCGGCGTTCTCGGTGAGTTCGTCGGCGTCGTCGCGCCCGATGCGGACCGCCATCGGCTTACTCCGCCGCCACGTGCAGGCCGGCCTGCCGCGGCCTGTGCGCGCCGACGGCCCGGACATCGAGGTCGCGCGAGAGGTGGCAGAGCACCAGGGTCGCGGCGTCGGCGAGCAGCGCCCGGTAGCTGGCCACCGCGCGGGTGAGGGCATTGTAGATCACCACGGCCGGGATCGCCGCCACGAGGCCGATCCCGGTGGCGAGCAGGGCCTCGGCGATGCCGGGGGCGACCACGGCGAGGTTCGTGGTGTGGGATTCGGCGATGCCGATGAAGCTGTGCATGATGCCCCAGACAGTGCCGAACAGGCCCACGAAGGGGCCGGTCGAGCCGATCGTCGCGAGGATCCCGGTCTGGGCGGCGGCCCGCTTCGCCTCGGCGGCCTCGAGGCGGCCGAGCGCTGCCTGGGCGCGCTCCCGGATCCCCTCGGCCGGCAGGCCGGGAGACCGCGCGATCTCCTCTTCGGCGGCCGCGATGAGCGCACCGGCCGCACCGCGCGGCACGGCCACGCTCGCCGCGGACAGGCTGGTCACCGCCCGGATCTCGGCGAGCGCCCGACGCATCCGGCGCTTCGCCACCCACAGGGCGATCGACCGCACGAGCAGGATCGTCCAGGTCGCCACCGAGGCGATGGCGAGCAGGGTCATCACGCCCTGCACCACCGGATCCGCCCCGAGGAACATGCCGATCGGCGAGAGATCGTGGCGGGGCTTCGATGGGACCTCCGACCCGGCCGCCGGCGCCCGCGTCTCGCCCCCAGGGGCCTGTCCCGACAGGTCGCTGCGCGGAGCCGGAGCCGGAGCCGGAGCCGGAGCCGGAGCCGAAGTTGGAGCCAGAGCCTGGGCTTCCTGCGCTGTGGACGCGGGTGGCTCCGGGACCGCCTGCTGAGCGTGAGCGGGCGAGAGGCTCAGGCCGGCCATCAGCACGACCAGGCGCGCAATCCGGCGCGGTCTGCGAGGGAGCATGTCGGCGGGATGGAATTGTCCGATCATCAGACCGCGCTCTCTCTCGCTATCCGAAGGAGGTTCACCCCGTCTGTCGGACCACGCGGAGAAAGTGACAGCGTCGAGACGAAATTTTTCGCCGGCATCAAAGCTGGCTGCGCTGTGAGCGGCTGAACCCGGTTGCCGGTGAATCGTCCGGGTTTCCCGGCGGCTCCAACTCTCGCCGGGATGGAGCCACCGAAGTGGATACCGGTTCGGCGCAGGAGCGCGTGTCACAACAGAGGCTTGGAGCCGCACCCGCCGCACGGCCACCGGGCAGACCTCGGGTCGACGACAGGCGGGTGATCGCCACCATCCCGTCACGGCCACTCCGACGGTGACCTGCAAGTACACCCGCAAGCACAGCAGGATCGCCGGGCGGCGGCGCAATCGGATCGCGGCCCTTGCCGTCGGCCCCAACCCGTTGAAAGGGCTGGGGCGAAACCCTCCGGGGGTCCCGGATTGCAAAGTCGCAGTCGGGGCGCGCCCTAGAGCCGCGCCAGCAGCTCCGCCTTCTTGTCGGAAAACTCCCGGTCGGTGAGCACGCCCCGGGCGTGCAGCTCGGCCAGCCGCGCGATGGTGCCCAGCACGTCGTCCGGCGGGGAATGATCCGCTACGGGGGCCGGTGTCGGAGCCTGGGCCGGTTCGGCCTGCCGCGGGGCGGCCGCCTCCGCCTCGATGCGGCGCAAGCGCGCGAGATCGACGGACCCCGCGGGCCCGGTGAAGCCGAGGCTGCCGTTCGATTGCGAGACCCCAGTGATGGGGTGCTCGCCGGTGTCGTAGACGGCCACGCCCGAACCCGATTCAACGGCGAGCCGCCGGCTGTCCGGAAAATACGCGTAGCGCATCCCGTTCTGTGAGCCGGTGCTCGCCGGGGCGCCGAGATTCGCCGGCCACCATTCGCCGCCATCGCGCCGGGCCGCGGGCGCCGCCTGCGAGAAGCCGCCCGCCGGCAGTGCCGCGGCGAGTTCGGTGCAGAGGGCGTCGACCCGCGCCTTCAGCGCGTCGTCGAACATCCGGCCGACCATCACCATGCCGCCCGCGAACCACTGGCCCATCCCGCCGAGATCGGGATGATCGAACTGCGCCATCGTGCCGTGGCCGCGCTCCAGCGCCCGCACGAGATGGCGCACCCCGTCGAGGCTGACCCCGTGGCGGTCGGCCACGCTCTGCAGGCCCGAGGCATGGTCGAACCGCCCGTCATCGAGGAAGGCGGCGACCGCGGCACCGCTGTCGGACGAAGCCATGAGCCAACTCCTGAAGATCGCAGGGCGGGTAAGATGGACCCAGGCCCGGCTCGACGACGGTGCCTGCCGGACCCACGGCCGGACCCACGATGGCTTTGCGCTGCGGACACAATCCCCGGGCGAAGCAGCCGGTTCCGATTCGGCTTAGTCCGCGGCGGCCGGGAACGGCCCCGCGATGGTGAAGTCGGTGATCGGCCGGCGGCCGTTCGGGGCCTCGCGCGGCCGCTGCTCCTCGGTGAGCTCGGCCTCCGGGATCTTGCGGCCGACCGCGAAGGCCGCCTCGATCCGGTGATTGGCGGGCAGGCGCAGCAGCTCGGGGGCGCGGACGTGATCGAAGCCGACCAGGCCGTGGGCGTGCCAGCCCTGGTGGATCGCCTGGAGCTGGAACGCGAGCGAGGCGGTGCCGGCATCGAAGGAGTGGCTGTAGGAGGGCTTCAGCGCGTCGCCGACCTTCATGAAGCCGTTCGACACCAGGAACACGATCGCCCCGGTGCCCGCGACCCATTTCTGGTTGCCGGGCACCAGCAGGCCGAAGAACGTCTCCCAATGGGCATCGCCCCGCAGCGCGTAGAGGAAGCGCCAGGGCTGCGAGTTGTAGGCCGAGGGCGACCAGCGCGCCGCCTCGATCATCCGCATCAGCTCGGCTTCGGGCACGGCCTCGCCCGTGAAGGCGCGGGGCGAGTGCCGCTTCACGAAGACCGGATCGATGTCGTGGTCGGCGTGGCGGGGCGGGGGCAGGCTCAAGGGATTCGTCTCCGGAGGGGCGCGGGCGCCCGGGTGGCCGAGCTTGCCCGAAACGTCCGCCCGGAGGCAAACCCGGATTGGCACCCAGGCCGCGGAAGGTTCGAGCCTGTTCCGCGTCGGCTTATCGTCCGGCCTTCTTGGCCTGCTGAGTTTCCATGTAGTGCCGCAGCACGGCGTTCATGCGGGTCTGATAGCCTCTGCCGCCCTGCTTGAAGAACGCCACCACATCCCTGTCGAACGTCGCGTGGATCGCGGTCTTGCCGGTAGGGACGTAGACGGTCGCGTGCGCCCACGCGTCCTCATTGATCGTCGCCGGGTTGTCCGTGTCCTCAGCGGCCATCCGCTCGATCTCATCCTCAGACAGGGCGCGGAGGGTTGCCCAATCAGTCTGGCCGTGTGTCGGCTTAGCCGCCTTCCCTGGCATGGTAGACCCTCCTTTCTTTCCGGTTGGCGAGGCGGGCGGACACGATCCGCTGTTTGCCCCCACGCGGTGTGAAGGTGATGTTGAAGATGATTCCGTGCAGCGCAACGATCATATTGAAGCGCTGTTCTCCGTAATCCTGCCGCCGATCCTCTTTGACCAGGGCAAACCGCCCATCGAAGGCTGCTTCCAGATCGGCGAAGTCGATCTTACGGAGAGAGATGGTGAGCGCATTTTTCTCATCATCCCACTCGGTCAGATCATTCTCACCCATGTCGCAATGTACATAATTATGGACATTAAGCCAAAGGACACATTGCCGAGGACCTGAATTTTTGTCTGAAGGCCCGTGGCGGATGTGATCGGTTCTGCGTTTGCAAGCGTTGGCTGCAGCTGGCGCGCGCGCCGCTCGGATCCGAGGGGAGTCGATGATCCTCGGCTCCTCTCGCGCTCAAGCTTCCGTCTCAGGTCGATGTCGGGGCGCCTTCGACAGGCTGATCGGCGCGGAAGCCCGAAGCTCGCGCCGCGCCGCGTTCACGCCACGCTGCGCTCGATCTCCTCCTCGTCGCAGATCACGCCGGCATTGCCCTCGAACTCGGCCGCGAGGTCCACCGGCGCGTGGGTCGGCGCCGGGGAGACCCGGTCGCGCGCGAAGGTCGCCAGGAACAGGCGCATCACGTGGCGCACGCCCGCGTCGTTGATGGTGCGCTGGTCCTCGTTGTAGTAGCGGCCCGCGTTCACGTTGCTCGTGACGATGTCGTAGGCCGGGAAGTAGACCGCCCGCGGGTCGCCGCGGCCCACCACCTCGCCGGCCGCCACCCGCAGCACCGACTTGGAGTAGCTGTTCGACTCCATCACGTGCCGGTCCATGTAGGTGGCGATCATCGGCACCGGCGAGACCGTGAAGATCACCCGCGCCTTCGGGTTCACGCTCCAGAGCCGGTCGAGGAAGCCGTTGAGGTCGCCCAGAACCTCGGCGGCGCCGGCGTTGACGCACTCGTAGAGTTCAGGGTCGAAGGTGCCGCCCGCGACGCCGGGGGCCAGCGGCAGCGCCGCCCCGTCGGCCCGCCAGCGCCAGCCCTCGGTGAGGCCGAGCGTCAGCACGAACACGTCGAGCGTCTCGAACAGGCGGCGCACCTCTGCGAGATGCGCGTCGCGGGCGGCGACCACCTCGGCCTCGCTGGCAAAACCCGCCGGCTCGACCGTGGGGCGGAACGGGTCGACGTAGCGGCCGTCGTCGCGCAGCCACGCCTTCAGCTCCGGCTCGAATTTGCCGTAGGCCCGGTCGAAGAGCTGCACGAACTGGCGCGTGTAGTAGAGATTGCCGTACCGCGCCGAGAACGTGCCGAACTGGCGGGCATTGGCCTCCTCGGCGCCCATGCCGGGGGGCGGCGGCTCGGTCAGGTAGTAGTTGAAGCCGGCGCCGCGCACCGCCTCGGCCACCCGCTGCGCGAAGCAGGAGCCGCCGGTGGCGACCTTGTCGGTCGGCGCGATCACGAACGTGTCCTTCGGGTGCGGATTGACCGCGAAGGGCGGCACATTGGTGACGACCTTGCGCCAGAATCGCTCGGCCGGTAGACCCGTATACGGATTCAACGCCATCTTCGAACCCTCTTCCTCACGACGGCGACGGCCCTCGGGACCGCTGACCCGTCCGCTGACACGGCACGCGACGTGGCCCTGAACGACCTGCCCCGGCGCGCCCGCAGCGCGTTCATGTTTCCGACGTCCAGTTGGGCGCCTACCTGGGCGACACCATGGCGGAACCGCGCCCGTGCCGCTACGGACCGCGACGGGCCGAGCATCGCGGTCCTGGGCAATTGCCAGGCCCGGGGCGTCGCCCGGGCGATGCGCCTGCTCGCGCCGAAGAGCCCGGTCCGCTACCTGCCCATGGGCTCGCTGAAGCGCGACCACGGCCATATCGACGGCCTGATCCGGACCCTGCGGACCCACGACCACGTCTTCTCGCAGACCTTCCCGGCCGGGCTGATCCCGGGGGGGGACGCCGCTGCCCTGCGGGCCGCCGATCCCCGGCTCAGGCTGTTTCCCTCGATCGTGTTCTCGGCCTTCCACCCCGACATGGTCTATGCCGGCCAAGCCTCGGACCTCGCGGCGCTGAAGCTCGCGCCCTCGCCGATGGGGCAGTACCATTCGGCGATCGTGCTGGCTGCCCACCGGCTCGGGCTCGCGCCTGACCACACCGCCGGCCTGTTCCGCGAGGACGTCTTCCGGCGCCTCGGATACCTCGACCATTGGGATCCGGCGGTGCGCGAACTCGTCGGGTCGGCCGAGGCCCTGGGCTTCGGCCTGGAGCGCGAGCTGACCCGCTGGGCGCGCCGGGGCGCCTTCATGCACCTGATGAATCACCCGAAGGCGCATGTCGTCGGCGACATCGCCCGGCGCCTGCTCGTGGAGAGCGGGATCACCCCGGAGCCGGTGGAGATCGAGGATTACCTCGGCGACGAGCTGACCCAGGACGTGATCTGGCCGATCTATCCGCCCGTGGCCGAGCAGTTCGGGCTGACCGGATCGTACCTGTTCAAGGCGAAGGCGTCGAAGTCCAAGGCGCTCGACGACTTCCCGGTGCTCTACGACCTGCCGGGCTTCGTCGCGGCGAGCTTTGCGATCTACGACACCCTGCCGGCCGGCGACCTCTCCTGCCCGCGGGTGGAAGCCTGGCTCGCCGCGCCGGAGATCGTGGCCCTGTTCCGGGCCGGCTGAACCCGCTCAGCCGGCGGCGCGGAGAGGCGCGCCGAGCGTCGTTTCGCCGAGCCCTTCGACCATCATCCGCACCAGCCGGTTGACCTCCTGCATCTGGAACGGCTTGCGCAGGAACAGGCTGCCGGGCACGCCGCTGCGGCCCATCGTGTCGGTCGAGGTGTAGACCACCGGCCGGTCGGGATGGAGCGTCCGGAAGGCATGGGCGACCGTCCAGCCGTCGATCAGCCCGGGCAGGTGGATGTCGGTGAACAGCCAGTCGATCGCCGCGCCGCGCGCGCGCAGAAGCGTCAGCGCCGCCTCGCCGGTGGAGGCCTCGATCACCCGGATACCGTGCGTTTCGCACAGGCTCGCGACGATTTCGAGGAGCAGATAGCTGTCCTCGACGATGAGGACGCTCTGGGCGGGGCGCATGGCGGAAGGACCCGGTGTTCGGCCCGACGATTAAGGGATCGATAGGGTTGAGGATCCCTTAATCAGCCCCCTCGGTGCGTTACCGGACGGTGCGAACCCCACGCGCTCCTGTTGCAGCGCCGCAACCGATCCGCATGAAATCGCCCGTCCGGGTCGTCCGCCCCGCGGCCGCCGCATTCGGGGCGCGTCCCCGGGTGTGTCAGCGCACGCCGCCGAACGTTGCAGGCCGTCACCACCCGCCCGCGCAGCCCGGCGGAACCGTCGCTTAACCATCCGCGCCTAAACACGGCGCTCAAGGACTACGCGGACCTGCCTCGAAGACCCGCAGCCGGCCTTCGGCCCCGCGCGAGGAGTTTTTACGATCATGACGCAGCGTTTCCGTGCCGCCGCCCTCGGCCTCGTCCTCGTCGCCGGCCTGGGGCTGGGCGCCTGCAGCAACGACAAGGACCTCGCCGATGCCTCCGCGTTCGGGGCCGGCGCCGCGACCCCGGGCAGTGCGCAGGACTTCGTCGTCAATATCGGCGACCGGGTCTTCTTCGAATCGGACTCCACCGACCTGACCCCCACCGCGACCGCGACCCTCGACAAGCAGGCCGCGTGGCTCCAGCGCTACCCGCGCTACACCTTCATCATCGAGGGCCATGCCGACGAGCGCGGCACCCGGGAGTACAACTTCTCCCTCGGCGCCCGCCGCGCCCAGGCGGTGAACGACTACCTCGCCACCCGCGGCATCACGGCGAGCCGGATGCGCACCGTGTCGTACGGCAAGGAGCGGCCGGTGGCGGTGTGCAACGACATCTCGTGCTGGTCGCAGAACCGCCGGGCGGTGATCGTGCTGGACCGCGGCGCCGGGGCGTAAGGCCCGCCGCATCCCTCGCCTCTGCGCGGGACCGACGGCTCCGGCCGGCTCACGCGGGTGAGCGGGAATCCCGCCGCCCGCCCGACAACCAGAGATGCAACCGGGAGCGTGGCCTGGGCGGGGTCGGATCCGCGGCAGGCAGGGGCGGGGGCACGTGAAGCGGGCTGCCCGCGATCTGTCGCGTCTGATCGGCGAGCTCGATCAGGATCCGGTCCATGAGCGCGCGCCGCCGCGCCTGGATCGCGTCCGGATCGATCGCCTCCCGCCCAGGCCGGAGCTGGACGAGGAATTCGGTGGCCGGCATCACGACCAAACTCTCGACCCGTAGGTCGAGGAACGCGAGCGCGCCGAGTTCGAGCATCATTAACGCAAAGCTTGCCGGCACGAACACCCAGTTGTGCGCGTCCACGTAATCCGGGACGTCGCGGTAGCGCAGCATCTGCCACGCGATCTCGACGTGGTGGAGGAGTTCGGCCGTCTGGGTGTCGCCCTCGAACCAGCCCGGGCAGCCGCCCTTGGCCGCCATCCGCAGGGCGTAGTCGAGGTGCGTGCGCGTGTCGTGCCGGTCCCGCTTGTCCTCGTAGGCGACGATCGCGTCGGCCGTGGTCGAGGGGTTGCGGTATAAGTCGAAGCACTTGCGCTTGTCGGGGACCGCGAGACGGAGGCTGCCCTCCGGCCGGAGCAGGGTGCGCGCCGCCTGGAGGAACCGGATCACGTCGGTCGTGTGCTCGATGACGTGGCTCGCGATGACGGCGTCGAACGTGCCGTGGTGTTCGGCCGGAACGGCGTCGATCATCGCTCCGCTGTGCCAGACGAAATCGACCTCCTCGATCTTCGCGGTATCGACCCAGGAATCGGCCGCGTATTTGGCGACCAGCTCTGCCCGGGTGGCGTGATCGAGGCTGAAGCTGTTCCAGCCGGCGCTGCGCGGCACGAGCGGATTGTGGGCCGGCCCGATCTCGATGATCTTGCTGGCCTTCGTCAGGCCGTCCAGAAGGGACTGGTCCCGGGCGACGCTCGCGGGCGCCGCATCGGAAGCGAGCTGAGCCACGCGCTGCACGGCATGGTCGCCGGGGGTCGAATGCTGCGCGCGACTCGGGGTGGGTAATTCGCTCACGTCGATACGCTTCAGCAGGGCATGGGCCAAGAAGAAACCGTATCCCCCGAAGTTGACGTGAAGCTTGCCTTGCGAAATCACGCGTAGATCGTGCGCCTGGCGCGTGTTTTTGCCGGGATCTTCAAGGACTCGGCGGGACTGCACCGAAGATCTGTGAAAATCGGAAGATGCGGACTTGGCGCGTTCAATCCGTATCCTTGCGCCGCCGGCCCGAGGGCACGATTTGGGATCACGGGCCCGGATCGGGGGACCGCGCGATCCGCCGTCCGGCTGGCCGCGGCACGGGACGATCGGAGACGTCGCCCGGCAGACCGCGCGAACCCCGCGCCGTGGGCGTGGAGCCCATCTCCCCGATCGTCACCGGACGGAGCGCGAGCCCGATGTCGTAAATCGTGCGGGCACGCCCCAGTTTTGCCGCTGATCGGCGCATCTGATAGGGCCTCGCGCCGACACCGGATCGCAGCCGCATCATGACCGCCCGCCTTCGCACCCGCCTCGCCGTCGCCACCGCCCTGGGGGCCACGCTCCTCGGCCACCCGGCCGCCGCGCAGGACGCCTCCGAGCTGGTCGTGCGCCTCGGGCGCATCGAGAACCAGTCCCGCGTGATGGCGGGGCAGATCGAGACCCTCCAGTACGAGAACCGCCAGCTCAAGGAGCAGCTGCGCAAGTTCCAGGAGGACGTCGAGTTCCGCCTGAACGAGGGCAAGGGGGAGGGCAAGGGGGGCGGAAAGCCAGCCCCTGCAGCCGCCCCGTCCTCGGGGCCGGGCGGCACCGTCAACGGCGTCAATCCGGGTTCCGGGCGGCCGGGCAAGCGCGGCGACGCGTTCGATCCGTCGCAGGCCCCCGGGGCGCCGGGCGCGCCGATGCAGCTCGGCAGCACCCAGCCCTCCGCGCCCCTGCCGCCCCGCGAGGCTTTCGAGGCGACCGAAGCCGCCGAAGCCGCGCCGCGGCCGCAGCGCCTGCCGCAAGGGGCCATCGAGGGCGAGGAGGAGGACGCCGAGGCGGCCGCCCCCGGCTACGACCAGCCGGTCGACCTGCGCCCGCCGGCGCGCACGGGGGCGATCCCGGCCCGACCCTCCGAGAGCGTCGCCGCCACCCGGACGGGCGATCCGGCGGCCGATTACGAGGCCGCGGTCGAGCTGTACCGCGGCAAGCAGTACGAGCAGGCCGAGATGGGCCTGCGCCAGTTCATCCAGTCGCATCCCCGCGACAACCGCGTCGCCGGTGCCACCTACTGGCTCGGCGAGAGCTACCTCGCCCGTGGCCGCAACCGCGAGGCGGCCGAGCAGTTCCTGAAGGTCTCCACCGACTACGCCCGCTCGAGCCAGGCTCCCGATGCCATGCTGAAGCTCGGCGTCACGCTGGCCGCGCTCGGCGCCCGCGAGCAGGCCTGCGCGACCCTGGCCGAGCTGGATCGGAAGTTCCCGAATGCCGGGGCGGGTATCCGCCAGGGTGTCGCGCGCGAGCAGAAGCGCGTCCGCTGCGGCGCCTGATTGGTCCGGGTTCCCGAAGGGCTCAGCCTTTTGGCGGGGTGTCGGGGCGGAGCCCCGATCCCCTGGGTGACCCGCGACGGCAGGGCTCCGCCCTGCACCCGCACAAGGTCACGGACCTTCTGAATCCATGACCGGCTCCGCGGACGACCCCGTTCTTCAGGCTCTCGAACCGTGGCTCGGCGGTGGCGTGCTGCTCGCCGTCTCGGGCGGGCCCGATTCCAGCGCACTGATGCACGCCGCTGCGGCCCTGGGCGCGCGTGCCGGGGTCGCCACCGTCGATCACGGCCTGCGCCCGGAGGCCCGCCCGGAAGCCGAAGGCGTCGCCGCCGCCGCCCGGGCGCTCGGCCTGCCGCACGCGATCCTGTCCTGGGCGGGACCGAAGCCGGCGGCCGGCCTGCAGGAAGCGGCCCGCGCCGCCCGCTACGACCTGCTGGCCGCCGAGGCCCGCCGTATCGGCGCCGGGCTCGTGCTCACCGGCCATACCCGCGACGATCAGGCCGAGACGGTGCTGATGCGCTTGGCCGCCGGCAGCGGTCCCGCGGGGCTCGCCGGCATGCGCGCCGAGCGGGTGCTGGCGCCCGGGATCACCCTGGGACGGCCCTTCCTGGCCTTGCCCAAGGCCGCGCTGATCGCGTGGTGCGCGGCCCGCGGCATCCCCTATCTGCGCGATCCCAGCAACGCCGACCCGCGCTTCGCCCGCGGCCGCCTGCGCGGGGCCTGGCCCATCCTGGAGCGCGAGGGTCTGACCCCCGCGCGCCTCGCCCGCCTCGCCGAGCGCGCCGCCCGCGACGAGGCGGCTTTGCGCATCGCCGCCGAGCAGGCCCTCGACGCCGCGCGGCTCCCGACCGAGGGCGCGACCCTGCGGCTCGACGGAACCAGGCTGGCGGCCCTGCCGGAGGCGATCGCCCTGCGCTGCCTCGATCGCGCCCTGACGGAGGCGGGGGCGGCGCCCCGCCGGCTCGAACGGCTCGAAGCCCTGGTGCTCGAATCGCTGCTGCCGGCTCTGCGGGGCCGGGCTGCGATCCGGCGCAGTCTCGCGGGCTTCCTGATCGCGACGGAGCCCGCCGGTACGGTGAGCCTCGCCGCGGCGGCGCCGCGCCGGCCGAGGGCGAAGAGTGCTGCCCTCGCCGCAGGGGTGTCGCCATTACTTGGCAAGGGAGGCCCCCCCGCTTACATTGGCGCTGTGTGCACGGAGGGACTGGCCGAGCCGGTCGACGCGTCCGTCCTGGGGGTCGCGCACGCCAAGGATTGATCGATGAACCCGAATTTTCGCAACTTTGCCTTGTGGGTCGTCATCTTCCTGCTTGTGCTGGCCCTCGTCACCCTGTTCCAGAATCCGGGGCATCGGGGCGGCGGCAGCGAGATCGCCTACAGCCAGCTTCTGAACGATGCCGATGCCGGCAAGATCCAGTCGGTGGTGATCTCCGGGCAGGACGTGTCGGGCACCTACGTGGGCGGCGGCAACTTCACGAGCTACGCGCCCAACGATCCGAGCCTGGTCTCCAAGCTCCAGGGCAAGGGCGTGCAGATCACCGCCCGTCCGCCGTCCGACAACACCCCCTGGTTCATCCAGCTCCTCGTGAGCTGGCTGCCGATCCTCGTCTTCATCGGCGCCTGGATCTTCCTCTCGCGCCAGATGCAGTCCGGCGCCGGCCGCGCCATGGGGTTCGGCAAGTCGAAGGCGAAGCTCCTGAACGAGGCCCATGGTCGCGTGTCGTTCGACGATGTGGCGGGCGTTGAGGAGGCCAAGGAAGACCTCCAGGAGATCGTGGAATTCCTCCGCGACCCCCAAAAATTCCAGCGGCTCGGCGGCCGGATCCCGCGCGGCGTGCTGCTCGTCGGCCCGCCCGGCACCGGTAAGACCCTGATCGCCCGGGCGGTCGCCGGTGAAGCCAACGTGCCGTTCTTCACCATCTCGGGCTCCGACTTCGTCGAGATGTTCGTGGGCGTCGGCGCCAGCCGCGTGCGCGACATGTTCGAGCAGGCCAAGAAGAACGCGCCCTGCATCATCTTCATCGACGAGATCGACGCGGTCGGCCGCCACCGCGGCGCCGGCCTCGGCGGCGGCAACGACGAGCGCGAGCAGACCCTGAACCAGCTCCTCGTGGAGATGGACGGGTTCGAGGCCAACGAGGGCGTGATCATCATCGCGGCGACCAACCGCCCCGACGTGCTCGACCCCGCCCTGCTGCGTCCCGGCCGGTTCGATCGCCAGATCATGGTGCCGAACCCGGATGTCACCGGCCGCGAGCGCATCCTGCGCGTCCACGTCCGCAAGGTGCCGCTGGCGCCGGATGTCGACCTCAAGACCATCGCGCGCGGCACCCCGGGCTTCTCGGGCGCCGACCTGATGAATCTCGTCAACGAGTCGGCCCTCCTGGCGGCCCGCCGCGGCAAGCGCATCGTGACGATGCACGAGTTCGAGGACGCCAAGGACAAGGTCATGATGGGTGCCGAGCGGCGCACCCTGGTGATGACCGAGGATGAGAAGCGGCTCACCGCCTATCACGAGGGTGGCCACGCCATCGTGGCGCTGAACGTCCCGGCGACCGACCCGGTGCACAAGGCGACCATCATCCCGCGCGGCCGGGCGCTCGGCATGGTCATGCAGCTGCCGGAGCGCGACAAGCTTTCCATGAGCTTCGAGCAGATGACCTCGCGGCTGGCGATCATGATGGGCGGCCGCATCGCCGAGGAGATGATCTTCGGCCAGGACAAGGTGACCTCGGGCGCCCAGTCGGACATCGAGCAGGCGACGCGGCTCGCCAAGATGATGGTGACCCGCTGGGGCTTCAGCCCGGAGCTCGGCACCGTCGCGTATGGCGACAACAACGACGAGGTCTTCCTCGGTATGTCGATGGGCCGGCAGCAATCCGTGTCCGAGTCGACCGCCCAGAAGATCGACGCCGAGGTCCGCCGCCTGGTGGAGACCGGCCTGGAGGAGGCGCGCCGCATCCTCGCCGAACGCAAGGACGACCTAGAGGCCCTGGCGCAGGGGCTCCTCGAATACGAGACCCTCTCGGGCGAGGAGATCCGCAACCTGCTCAAGGGCCAGCCCCCGATCCGCGACGGCGGCGACGTGCCGCCGACCCCGGCCCGGGGCTCCTCGGTCCCTTCGGCGGGCCGCGGCCGGCCGAAGGAGAGCGACGGCGGTCTGGAGCCGCAGCCGCAGGCCTGAGCCTCTGGGTTGAGATGAACGAAGAGGGCGCCGCGAGGCGCCCTTTTTCGTACGTGACAAACCAGATCCGCTGTCGGCAAATCGACGGCGCCAGCTTGGCCGGCGACTCGGCCTGCCCCTCCAAATCGGAAACACCGGCCTCTCCACAAGGCGCAGCCAACACCCATGCCGGTCTCGACCTATCTCGTCGTCGCCCTCGGCGCCGTCGTCGCTGGCTTCGTGCAGGGTCTCTCGGGCTTCGGCTTCGGGCTCGTCTCCCTGTCGTTCTGGGCCTGGGTGCTGGATCCGAAGCTCGGGGCGTTCCTCGCCGTGTCCGGGGCCTTCACGGGGCAGGTCGTCGCCGCTTTGTCGGTCCGGCGCGGCTTCGATAGCCAGCGCCTCGCGCCCTTCGTGCTCGGTGGCCTCGCTGGAATCCCCCTCGGCGTCCTCCTGCTGCCGCGGCTCGACGCCGACTGGTTCAAGGTGATCCTCGGCGGGCTTCTGCTGGTCTGGTGCCCCACCATGATGTTCGTCCGGAACCTCCCGCGCGTCACCGTGGGCGGCCGGTTCGCCGACGCGCTGGTCGGTCTCGGCGGCGGCATGATGGGCGGCCTCGGCGGCTTCACGGGGGTGCTGCCGACCCTCTGGTGCACCCTGCGCCGCTACGAGCGCGACGTGCAGCGGGCGGTGATCCAGAACTTCAACCTCGCCATGCTCACCGTCACGGTCGTCACATACATCGCCACCGGTCTCGTCACGCGGGACATGCTGCCGATGCTGGCCGTGGTGCTGCCCGCCATGCTGATCCCGACCGTCCTCGGCGCGCGGATCTATCTCGGCATCAGCGAGGCGTCGTTCCGCACCCTCGTGCTGAGCCTCCTGACCCTCTCGGGCCTCGCCCTGGTCGGCGCGTCGCTGCCGCGGATCCTGTAGCGGCCGTCGGGGCCGTGGCCCCATTTCGACCGCCTTTGTCGGGAAGCACCCGGTTGGCCCCGCCGGCCGCTCGGCATCCGGCGTAAACGATTGTCTGCTAAGCCTTGTCCGGCCGGTGAGACCGACCCTCGGAGACGACCTCGTGCGCAAGTATTTCGGAACCGACGGCATCCGCGGTCGCGCCAACGGCGTGATTACCCCCGAACTCGCCCTCAAGGTGGGTCAGGCCGCGGGCCTCGTGTTCCAGCGTGGCGACCACCGCCACCGGGTGGTGATCGGCAAGGATACCCGCCTGTCCGGCTACATGATCGAGACCGCCCTGATCTCGGGCTTCACCTCGGTCGGCATGGACGTGCTGCAACTCGGCCCGGTGCCGACCCCGGCCGTCGCCATGCTGACCCGCTCGATGCGGGCGGATCTCGGCGTGATGATCTCGGCCTCGCACAACCCGTTCGAGGATAACGGCATCAAGCTGTTCGGGCCCGACGGGTTCAAGCTCAACGACACGATCGAGCGCGAGATCGAGGAATTGATCGACGCCGACATGCACAAGCGCCTGTCCGGCTCCAACGATCTCGGCCGGGCCAAGCGGATCGAGAGCGTGCATGCCCGCTACATCGAGTTCGCCAAGCGCACCCTGCCGCGGCACGTGACCCTGGAGGGCCTGCGCGTCGTGGTCGACTGCGCCAACGGCGCCGCCTACCGGGTCGCCCCCGAGACCCTGTGGGAACTCGGCGCCGAGGTGATCGCCATCGGCACGGAGCCCGACGGCTTCAACATCAACCGCGATGTCGGCTCGACCGCCCCGGCGGCGCTGGTCGCGAAGGTGCGCGAACGCCGGGCCGATATCGGCATCGCGCTCGACGGCGACGCCGACCGGGTGCTGATCGTCGACGAGAAGGGCCACGTGGTCGACGGCGACCAGCTCATGGCGGTGGTGGCCCGCTCCTGGCAGGAGGACGAGCGCCTGACCCAGCCGGGGGTGGTGGCGACGATCATGTCGAATCTCGGCCTGGAGCGCTATCTTGGCGGCCTCGGGCTGACGCTCGCCCGCACCGCGGTGGGCGACCGCTACGTCCTCGAGCATATGCGCGAGCACGGCTACAACCTCGGCGGCGAGCAGTCCGGCCACATCATCATGTCGGACTACACCACCACGGGGGACGGCCTCGTGGCGGCGCTCCAGCTGCTCAGCGTGGTGCAGCGCCAGGGCCGGCCGGTGAGCGAGGTCTGCCACTGCTTCGAGCCCCTGCCGCAGATCCTCAAGAACGTGCGCTACAAGGCCGGCGAGCCCCTGCGCCAGGACAGTGTCGTGAGCGCGATCGAGCATGCCCGCGAGCGGCTGGGCAATACGGGCCGCCTCGTGATCCGCCCCTCCGGGACCGAGCCGGTGATCCGCGTGATGGCCGAGGGCGACGACCGCGGCCTCGTCAACGCGGTGGTCGACGAGGTGGTCGACGCCGTCACCCGCGCCGCGGCTTGAAGTTCGGGATCCCAAAGGGCGAGCCCTTTGGCGGGGTTCGGGGGCGGAGCCCCGATCGCAAGGCTCTGCCCTGCACCCGCACAAGGTCGACGACCTTTTGAAACCCGGACTTGCGCGCTCAATCGTAGGCCGCGCTCAGGTCCGGCGCTGTCATGCGCCACGCTGCCAGGAGGGCGGTGCGGAGCGTCTCCTCCGCGCACAGGTCGAGATCGAGGTTGGTCCAGCCCCGGCGGCCCCAGGCCCCGTCGAGCGGCGTGAACAGGTCCGGCTCGGCCTCGCACAGGGCGGCCTGATCGGCGGGCGCGAGCCGCAGCACAACCCGCGCCTCCTCGATCCACAGGGTGGCGAACACCCGGCCGCCGACGCGGAAATCCGGGTTGCCGCTATGGGCGCCCGCCACCACCTCGGGCAGCATCAGCGCCAGGATGCGCACATCCTCAGGCAGCACCGGCGCCGCGCCCCGTTTTGCCCAGCCGGAGCCTGTCCCGGTGTAACGAGCGGGGTACCTTGTGCATCGGGATGTCCTCACGGGCAGGTGGGTTGAACATGGAACGGCCTACAGCCGGCAGACAGACAAATATTGGTCGAACAACGATCCGCTACAGCAGATTGGAAACGCGCAAGCCTAAGATTTAACGTTAAGCTGGATTTAAGACGTTGCGCGCATTCTTCACAGGGTAACCCCGAGCACGCACATGGAGTGTCGGGCTCACGAGTTCAGTAAAGGAATTCTTATGGCCCGCTCCAAGCTCACCGCTTTGGTGCGTAGCCTGACGCTCGCGGCGAGCGTCGGCGCGCCCTGCCTCGCCGCTGCGGCGGACCTGCTGCCCCCGCCTCCGCCCCCGCCGCCCGAGCCGATCGAGGTCGGCGGCGGCTGGTACCTGCGCGGCGATGTGGGCGCCAGCGTCTACAACCGTCCGAAATACAGCGAGGCCTACGACTACACCGGTTATCCGGATGCCAACCGCTCCTTCGGCAACGAGATCGGCGGCGGCGGCTTCGCGGGCGTCGGCGTCGGCTACCAGTTCACCCCGTTCTTCCGCGGCGACATCACCGGTGAGTATCGCTACGCCACCGGCCTGCGCGGCAGCGAGTACTATCGCGGGCCGGATTACGATGACGGCCTCGGCTCCTACGGCGTCAACAAGTCGAGCGGCCATTTCGACTCCGCCGTCGTGCTCGCCAACGCGTATTTCGATCTCGGCACGTGGTACGGCATCACGCCGTTCATCGGCGGCGGCGTCGGCTACGCCTTCAACCACATCTCGTCCTACTCGACCAACCAGCAGTTCACCAGCCCGACCTACGGCTACGATTACGGCAATCCGGTCTACGGCTGCGATTGCGGCGCGCCGTCCTACAACTATCGGCCGGTCTACGACGCGAACGGCAATGCGGTCTACAACACCAACAGCGGCAGCAAGTTCTACAAGGACAAGTCGAGCGGCAGCTTCGCCTGGGCGCTCCACGCCGGTCTCGCCTACAACGTGACCGACGCGTTCAAGATCGAACTGGCCTACCGCTACCTGAACCTCGGCAAGGCCGAGACCGGCGCCGGCTACGTGCCGTGCTGCACGGGCAGCCTTCAGGCGATCAAGGTGAAGGACATCGAGGCGCACGATGTGAGGATCGGCCTGCGCTACTACCTCGGCGGCGTCGTGGCGGCCCCGCTGCCCCCGCTGATGCCGGAGCCGGTCGGCCCGCTGGTGCGCAAGTACTGATCACACCCCGATCTCATCATCGGACGGCGACGGCGCGGAGGCTCTCCGCGCCGTTTCGCGTTTCAGGGCCGTCCGGCGCAAGGCAGCCGCGGACATCACACAAGTCGATCGATGTCGTCCGGGAACTGGTCGACAACACCGATACAACAGCATTGAGACGAGGAAATTCATATCGAGCAACGGATGATTAAGGTTACTCGATTATCCCGGTGCTGAGGCTCGATCCGCCGCCTATCACGTCAGTTCCAGGACGATCCCGATGCGTACCGTCACCTTTCCGCTGCTGGCGGTTCTCGGTCTCTGCGGCGCCAACACCGCCCGGGCCGCCGACCTGGATTACGATTACCTGCGCGGCGCCGAGTACGATCCGGTTCCGGCCCCGGTCCGGGTGATCGACTGGAGCGGCGTGTATGTCGGCGGCCATGGCGGCTACACCTCGGCGGCGCTGGGCAGCAAGGGCGCCCTGCAACCCCTGATCTATCGGGATTCCCACAACACCACGGGCGAGTCCGACTTCAGCGCCTCGACCCTGCTCAGCCCGCCGTCGCGGCGGGTCGGCGCGGCGAGCTTCGGCGCCTTCGTGGGCTATAACGTCCAGTTCGATCAATTCGTCTTCGGTGTCGAAGCTGATTACACCTATTTCGGCAAGATGGGGGTGTCGCGCGACAGTGTCGCCCGCATTCAGACCACGGCCGCCGGCGTATACGAAGCCGTGAACCTGAGCGGGGCCACCGCCACCCGGGTCAACGATTACGGCACGCTGCGCGCCCGGATCGGCTACGCGTTCGAGAACTTCATGCCCTACGTGACCGGCGGCGTCGCCATCGGCCGGGCGCGCATCGCCGATTCGACTGCCTATTCGAACTACGGCTTCAACCTGACCGCCTACAACGCCAACCTGGCCGGGACGCCGACCGCCGTGACCGGTTTCGGCTATGCGAGCTTCGATTCCAGCGCGCCCTACAGCGGCACGCCGTTCACGTCGATCCAGGCGCAGTCGCGGACCAAGGTGGTCGCCGGCGTGGCGGGCGGGGTCGGCATCGAGTACGCGATCACCCCGAACATCCTGCTGCGGGCCGAGTATCAGTACGTCCTGTTCAGCGATTTCGACGGCCACAAGGTCAATCTGAACACCGTCCGCGCCGGCGCGGCCGTCAAGTTCTGATGCGGCACGGTCCGATGTTGCTTGCCGGTGGGAGCCTGTCCATGCGTGGTCGTCGCCGTCTCGCACTCGCCGCGGCCCTGCTCGCCGCGGGACCCGTCCTGGCCTCCCCCGCCGCCTGGCCCGGGGACCGGACCGAGGTGCACGTCATCCGCCATCAACGGGTCCGGGTCCGGCCCGTCCCGGTCGTCCCCGTCATCCCGCCGCCTGTGCTGGTGCGGGACTACCTGCCGCGCAACCACAACGTCCCGCTCTACAACGAGCCGCCCCGCTACGGCCCGGCTTGGTGAGGCGGTCGCCGGGAAGGCGTAACGGACGTTGCGTCGTTTACCGGCCGCCTACGCCCTGCCGACGAAGGGGGTCCAGCATGTCGTCGCCAGCTTCGGCCGGGACATCCGGTGCTTGGCGCACGAGCTTGATTGCGGCCTGGACGTTTGATCGCGCAGCACGCTCCTCCAGGTAGGCGAGCTGTCGCTCCACAGCCAGAAGCGTATCGACGCTCTCGCTGATGAGGGCCTCTACTGTGACGCCGCGCGCGCGCGCGACGGATCTGACCCGTGAGGCCAAGTCGTCTGAGAGCACGATGTCGGCAGCGCTCATGTGGGTTGTCTCGCCAAGCCCATCGCGATCAATATGTCTCTCGGAGTAGCTCTCCGCAATCCGAAGGCGGTGAGGTCACGGTGATCGAAGTGGCCGTCAAACGTGATGATGGTGTCCGATCGCGAAGCCAGGGCGCACTCGACGTACAGGTCGTCCTTCGGATCAGCCAGAAAGGGCCGGAAGCGGTAAAAGATCGAGGTCGCCAGACACATTCTGCAGAGCGCGTCGAGGATCGTGGCCACGCCGGTGCTGCCGATCAGCGGCAAGACGCTCCGTTCTCCACCGCGCATGAGCACGTCCTCGTATTCGAGGATGATGGCGGTCGAAGCTGCGAAGGGGATCGTCCCGTCGAGCATTCCCGTGAGGACGGCATTGGAGGCCCCGTTCCGCGACAGGAGACCGCTCTTGATGACGTTCGCATCCACGACGTTCATGGCATCGCGCAAACGACGTTCGACGCGCTGCCCCGCCTCAGCTCTCCAACTCGCTATCCCAGTACAGGTAGTCGAGCCACGTGTGGTGATACTGCTTGTGGTCGAACTCGGGCTGCCGGTGATGCAGCTCGTAGCGGGTCGGCCGGCGGGGCTCGGTCATCAGCGGCATGTCGGCCTCGCCCGGGGTGCGGTTGGCCTTGCGCAGGTTGCAGGGCGAGCAGGCCGCCACGACGTTCTCCCAGCTCGACAGGCCGCCCCGGGAGCGCGGCACCACGTGGTCGAAGGTCAGGCCCCCCGAGGGCAGCCGCAGGCCGCAATACTGGCAGCTGAAACCGTCCCGCAGGTAGATGTTGTAGCGGGTGAAGGCCGGGCTGCGGGCGAGCGCCACGTAGTTCTTCAGCGCCACAACGCTCGGCACCCGCAGCGACCGCGAGGGTGAGCGCGCCTCGACGTCGTAGCTCGCCACCAGGGTGACCCGGTCGAGGAACAGGGCCGTGAAGGCGTCCTTCCACGACCACAGGGAGAGCGGATTGTACGAGAGCGGCCGATAATCCGCGTTGAGGACGAGGGTTTGGAGATCCATCATCGGCGCGACTCTTCGGACTATCTCTGACGCGGATAACGCGCGGGACCGCGCCGTCGCCCCGCCGGCCCGTCCGAACCGGCCCGGGGCCGATGCAGGACGGGCCGGCGCGCGACGCGTCGGCTTGGCGGGAGAGACGGAAGGAACAACAGGGCGGCGGGCCGGCGCGCGGGGGCGCCAGTCGAGGCGGTCAGATCCAGAACGCGGCCGGGCCGGGCCGGCGCGCTTGCCGGCCATGCCCTTTCGCGTGATGACGAAAAGGCCCTGTCCATCAGATGTTCATCTAATCCCAGCGTGACACCCTTGTGAAGCTTTTCCGGGTGGGCCGAGGGACGCACCCACAGGACGTCCCTGCAGGTCGTCTGCGCCGGCAGTCCGGCCGGGTGAGGCGCAACCGGATCGGGCGCTGGGTGGGCAGGAGCACGGTTTCGCCCTATTGCTCCCCCAGAGCGCCGAGCCGCCAGGAGGCCCGCCCGGTCCCCTATCGCCGCCGATTCGCCGATGCCGGAAGCCGACCGCGCGTCCGGCGCGCCCGACGAGAGGTCGCCCATGACTTGTACGCCAGCGCGTACCCCCCGGCCGGATGGCGGCGCGCGCCCGTCCCGCCTGCCCGCCTTCTTCACGGCCCTGATGCTGGGCTTCTCCATGGCGGCGCTGCCGGCCTTCGCCCAGGATCCGGCTCAGGCACCCGCGCAAGCCCCCGCCCAGGCGCCGGCCGGCAAAGCCGCCGATACCAAGCCCGCCGATACCAAGCCCACGGACGCCAAGCCCGCCGCCAAGCCCACCGAGGCCAAGCCGACCCCGGCGCAGGCGCAGGCGGACCTCCCGGAGCAGTACAAGGCCGTGCGGGCCAAGCTCGATGCCGCCAAGGCCGAGCTCGACGCCCGCGAGAAGCAGCTCGGACACACGGACCTGACGGTGACCGACCTCACCGCCATTCGCGACAGCGCCGCCACGGTCACCGACGAGATCCGTGGCCTGGTCACGCGGCTCGACGCGCCGCTCGAGGCCGCCCGGGAGCGGCTGACCCAGCTCGGGCCGAAGCCCAAGGATACCCAGGAGAGCCCGGAGGTCGCCGAGCAGCGCGCCGAGCGTGAGGCCGCCGTCACCCGGATCGACGAGACCCAGCGGCTGGCCCGCTCCCTGGTGGTGCAGGGCGACCAGATCGTCGACCGCGTCTCGAACCGCCGCCGCGAATCCTTCACCCGCGACCTGTTCCAGCGCTCCCAGCCGCTGATCGGCCCGGGCCTCTGGGCCAAGGTGATGGCCGACATCCCCCGGGACACGCGTGCGCTTCAGAGTGCCGTCTCCGACATCGGCCTGCTGTTCGGGCGCAACGGCAGCATCGGCAACCTGCTGTTCCTGGGGCTCGCCTTCGGGATCTCGGTGGCGCTGTATTTCGGCCGGCGCAACATCGCGCCCCGGGGCGCCCGCCGGGATGCCGGCAAGACGGAGCCGTCGCGGCGGGCGCGGCTGCTCGCCGCCTGGCGGGTGATCCTGCTCGGGACGGTGCCGGCGGTGGCGGGCTCCTACGCGGTCTACTACGCGCTCGACGCCACCAACCTCCTGCCGTCCCGGCTCCTGCCGGTGGCGGCCGCGATCTCGGGCGGGCTCGCCTTCATCGCCTTCGTGGAGGCGCTCTGCGACGGGCTGCTCAGCCCCGAGAAGCCGGCTTGGCGCCCCGCGCCTGTGGGCGACGCGGCGGCCACGCGCCTCACACGCCTCGCGGTCGGCATCGCCACGGTGGTGACCGTGGTGAAGTCCGTCGAGGCGCTGAATTCCGGCATCTCGGCCGCCCTGCCGATCTCCATCGCCACGCGGGGCCTCGGCGCCGTGGCGACCGCTCTGATCCTGGCGATCGGCCTACATCGCTTCGCCGACACCGAGCAGGAGGAGGAGGCTTGCTTCGGCCCCTACGTGCCGACCAAGACCACCACGGGCATCGGCGGTCCGGCCCGGCTCCTCGGCTGGGCGGCGGTCGGCGTGATCGGGCTCGGCGCGCTGGTCGGCTACGTCGCCTTCGCGACCTTCCTGATCGACCAGCTGATCTGGGCCGCCTGCATCCTCGTGCTGCTCTACCTGCTGGTGCAGAGCGTGGACATCTTCGTCGGCAAGGCGCTCAGCGACGAGACGCGGCTTGCCACCACGCTTCAGGCCAATACCGGCCTGCGCAAGCGCTCGCTGAACCAGATCTCGGTCCTGGCGACCGGCGCCGCCCGGGTCGTGCTGTTCCTGGCGGCGGCGGTCCTCGTCCTGGCGCCCTGGGGGCTCGACTCGACCGACATCGTCTCGTCGGTCCGGCAGGCCTTCTTCGGCTTCAAGGTCGGCGACGTTACGATCTCGCTGTCGAGCATCGTGCTGGGGATCGGCATCCTGGTGGTCGGCGTGTTCATCACCAAGGGCATCCAGCGCTGGCTGGAGAACACCTACCTGCCGGCCACCGATCTCGACGCGGGCCTGCGCAACTCGATCACCACCGTGGCGGGCTATTGCGGCTTCCTGCTCGCCCTGGCGCTCGCCTTCTCGTATCTGGGCTTGAGCCTCGAGAAGCTCACCCTGGTGGCCGGCGCCCTGTCGGTCGGTATCGGTTTCGGCCTGCAGTCGATCGTCAACAACTTCGTCTCGGGCCTGCTGCTCCTGTGGGAGCGCCCGATCCGGGTCGGCGATCAGGTGGTGATCGGCGATTCCGAGGGCATCGTGAAGCGGATCTCGGTCCGCTCCACGGAGATCCAGACCTTCGACCGCTCGGCCGTGATCGTGCCGAACTCCAACCTGATCTCCGGCGTCGTGAAGAACCGGGTGCGGGGCGACCGCTCGGGGCGGGTGAGCATCACGGTCAGCGTCCTGCGCAACCAGGATCCGGTCCGGGCCGCCGAGATGATCACGTCCTGCGCGACGGCCCATCCCGACGTGCTGAAGGAACCCGTGCCCCGGGTGGTGTTCAAGAAGATCGGCGATCCGTTCCTCGAATTCGAGCTGCTGGTCTGGATCACCGATGTCAGCCTCGGACAGAAGGTGCTGACCGACCTGAACTTCTCGGTGTTCTCGACGCTCTCGGGGGCCGGCTTCATCCCGCCGCTCGGCCCCGGTTCCAGCATCGTGACCGTGCAGGGGCTCGACACGATGCAGAGCGCCATGGGCGAGATCGCCAGCCGGTTCGGGCTGACGGCGCCGGCCGCAGCACCCGCCGCCGAGGCCGGGGAGGGGGCCCGGACGCAGCGGGACCGCGGCCTGCGGAGCGCGGGGGGCTGAACCGGCGAACCCCGGGCTTTGCCTTCAGGAGGAGGGCACCTCCTGCCGGCGCGCCCGGGAAGGCCGCAGGTCGAGATGGGCGCATGCGCCCTCGGCGGCGAGCATCACCCGCGTCCCGGTCCGTTTCAACAGGCCGGCCTTTTCCAGAGCCGCCACGTCGTCGTGCACGCGTCGGTAGGTCCGGCCGAGCGAGCCGGCCAGTGCGTCGATCGAGTCGGCCGGACCTACCGCCAGAGCCTCCAGCAACGCGATCCGGTCGGCCGAGAAGGTCTTGAGGAAGGTCGCCCAGTTCTCGAACGTGACGACGCGTTCCGGCTCAACGGCTTCGCCGGCCTCCACGCGCCGCACCGCCGAGAGGAAACGCGCCCGCATATCCTCCACCGATCCGCCGATGACGACAGTCACTTCATCGCTCATCGCTCACCTCCGCGCAGCATGCCGACTTCGGTCAGGAAGTCGTCCAGCAGCGTCTCGAACGTCGTGAACAGGTAGGGCGTCTCCTCCGCACCGCGATGGAGGTGATCACCCTTACCTGCTTCATTGTCATAGGCCAGGATCCGCTGACCCTCACGGCCATAGAACAGCGAATATTTGAAGCCGTGCAGCGAACCGCGCACCCGATCGGGGGGCTGAAGTTCCCACAGTTTGAGCTGAAGGATCATACCATCCGCGAAGACCCTCTTGTCATCGAGCAGGAGTCGCGCGCGTGCCATGGACGTCGAGGGCGGGCAGGATGATACGACATCGACGTCCTATCACGTCGGGTGGATGATTCTGCTGCGTGGATGCGGGCTGGTCCGACAGTGCTTATATGGCTCAGGCATCCGAGCCGGCTGCCGGGGTGGGGACCAGGAAACGTGGGCGCACGACACAGGAGACGGATTCTGCGGCGGACGGCCTGCCTGCCCGTGCTGGCGCTTCTCGGCTCATGCGCCGCCCAGGCGCCGGCCTCGTCGGCGCTGCCGAGCATCTACCTGCCGCTCGCCAACAACAGCGCCCACATCGACGTCGAGGCGGCCCGCGACATGATCTCGTCCTACCGCCGCAACCGCGGCGCGGCGCCGCTCGCGGTCGATCCGGAGTTGCAGCGCCTGGCCGAGGCCGAGGCGGCGTCGATGGCGCTCGCCGACCGGCCGAGCAAGGCGCAGACCGTCAAGGCCGCGGTGGAGCGGCTCGGCTACGCGGACGTGAACGCCAACCTCTCGGCGGGCTACCACACCCTGGCCGAGGCCTTCTCGGGCTGGCGCGAGAGCGCGCCGCACGACGCCACGATGCTCGACCCGAAGGCCACCAAGATGGGCATCGCCACCGCCTACGCGCCGGGGTCGAAATACAAGGTCTACTGGGCGCTGCTGACCGCCAAGTAGGGGCGATCCCGGGGGCGGGTAAGACGCGGCCCGATCGGCCGGCCAAAGGCGTTGGTAACCTTACTGAACGAACAATTAAGACGCCTGTTTCCAATCTGTATCGTCCCGTCATCGCCCGTTCAGGCAAACCCTGGCATACCGCTGTCGTACGAGGGGTTTGGCGGCAGGACCGGCGACACTGCCGGCCGGCCGAACCCCGTTAAGAAATGGCGCAGGACCCGGGTCACACGGGCCGTGCCAGGGGTGGCGGAGCGGTACGATGGTTCGTCTCTACGGACGGGTCCTAGGGTTTCTGAAGGCGGAGCGGCGGCTGGCGGTCGGCTTGGCGGCGACCAACGTCGTGCTGGCGATCGCGGCCTTCGCCGAGCCCCTGCTGATGGGCCGGATCATCGATCAGCTCTCCCATCTCCAGCGCGGCGGCAACGCCATGGGCACGATGCTGCCGCTCCTCGCCGCCTGGGTGGCGTTCGGCTTCTTCACCATCGCGGCGGGCGTGTTCATAGCGCTCCACGCCGACCGGCTGGCCCACCGCAACCGCCTGTCCTCCATGGCGAGCTACTTCGAGCACGTGCTCGACCTGCCGCTCGCCTTCCACTCGGCCAACCATTCGGGCCGCGTCCTGAAGGCGATGCTGGAGGGCACGAACGGCATGGCGTGGTTGTGGCTCGGCTTCTTCCGCGACCACCTCGTCGCCCTGGTCTCGCTCGGCGTGCTCCTGCCGATGACCCTGTTCATCAACTGGCAGCTCGGCTCGATCCTCGTGGTGCTGGTGCTGGCGTTCACGGCGCTCACCACCTTCGTGATGCGCCGGACCGAGACGCTCCAGGGGCAGGTCGAGGAATTCAATTCGGGTCTTGCGGCCCACGCCTCGGATGCGCTCGGCAACGTCGCGGTGATCCAGTCCTTCACCCGCGCCAAGGCCGAGAAGGACGCGATGCGCGGCATCATCACCAACCTGCTCGCGGCGCAGATCCCGGTCCTGTCCTGGTGGGCGCTCGCCAACGTGGCGACCCGGGCGTCCGCGACCATCACCATGACGGCGATCTTCGTCACCGGCATCTGGCTCTATCAGGCCGGCACCACCACGGTGGGCGAGGTCGTGGCCTTCATGAGCCTTGCGACCGCCTTCGTGGCCCGGCTCGACCATGTGGTCGGCTTCGTCAACGGCCTGTTCCAGCAGGCGCCGAAGATCGCGGAGTTCTTCGAGATCTACGACACCGTCCCGGCGGTGGCCGACCGGCCGCATGCCCGGCAGGTGGCGCGGTTCGAGGGCGCGGTGACCTTCGACGACGTGACCTTCTCGTATGACGGCAAGCGGCAGGCGCTCGACGGCGTTTCGTTCACGGCGCGGCCCGGCGAGACGATCGCGCTGGTCGGCACCACCGGCTCGGGCAAGTCGACGACGCTCGGCCTCCTGCACCGCAGCTTCGATCCGGCCTCCGGCGCGATCCGCATCGACGACATGGATGTCCGCGACATCGGTCTCGCGAGCCTGCGGCACAACATCGGCGTGGTGTTCCAGGAGCCGATGCTGTTCGCCCGCTCGATCCGCGAGAACCTGCAGGTCGGCCGCCCCGACGCCACGGATGCCGAGATGCTCGACGCCCTGGAGCGGGCCCAGGCCAGCGCCTTCCTGGCGCGCCAGCCGAACGGGCTCGACACGGTGATCGGCGAGCGCGGCCGGTCGCTCTCGGGGGGCGAGCGCCAGCGGCTCTCGATCGCCCGGGCGCTCCTGAAGAACCCGCCGATCCTGATCCTCGACGAGGCGACCTCGGCGCTGGACGCCGCCACCGAGCGCAAGCTCCAGGGCGCGCTGGAGGCGGTGATGGAGGGGCGGACCACCTTCGTGATCGCCCACCGCCTCGCCACGATCCGCGACGCCGACCGGATCCTGGTGTTCCACGAGGGCCGGATCGTCGAGGCCGGCACCTTCGACGCGCTGGTGGCCGAGGGCGGTCGCTTCGCCGAACTCGCCCGGGCGCAGTTCATGGCGACCGAGGCGGACGCCGAGGAAGGGCTGCCGCTGGCGGCGTGAGGACGGGCTGATGCCAGCCGCAAGCGGTGCCTTTCGGGGCGAGACGCGGGTCCCCTCTCCTGAAGGGAGAGGGACAGGGTGAGGGGTAAGACCTCTCCGAAGGACTCGCGTGGTCGACGAACCTCGAAGGCGCTTGCTTGTGAAGCTTCTCGTGGCTCAACCCAACTCTCTGCCGCACGGGAGAGGGGGCAGGTCGCGGTCCGTCACCGGCGTCTGGCACCAATGACCATTATAGTCGGAGCAAGAAAGGCGCCTCGCATCACTCTCTGAAGAAGCGGGGCATCACACCGTGTCGCGGCGCTCGGCGGCAGCGAGGATTGTTTCTCGGACACCTTCAAGATTATCATAGATGTCCGCGTTGAAAATTCGCAGGACTGCGAATCCTGACTGCTCGATCATGGCCGTTCGCGCCGCATCCCGAGCAACTTCGTCATGCCTGGAATGCGTCGCTCCATCGACTTCAATAACGAGCTTGACCTCGAAGCAGACGAAATCGGCAACGTATCGGTCGATCGGGACTTGGCGCCGGAACTTGAGACCGTTCAGTGCCCGGTCCCGTAGCACACGCCAGAGCTTCGCTTCGGCGCTTGTCTGGTTACGGCGCAAGGTGCGTGCGCGATCGATGACTTTTGTCCGATCATTGCTCGACGCCGACACGCGACACCTCCCGAACCTGCCGGCATCAAGCACGACTGACAATTTTAGGGGTTGGGCGCACCCTCGAGGCGCGGTCAGATCGCGTTCTCCTCGGAAGCCGCACACCCCTCACCCTGTCCCTCTCCCTTCAGGAGAGGGGACCCGCGCCTCATTCGGTCGCCACTGTGCCCCGCACGGCGTACCAATCCGGTAGCCCTCCGGGAGAGAGGACCTATCGCATCCGGCAGACTGCGGTGACTCACCCCCACCCGATTCGCTTAAAGAATCCCGCGATCGCCGCCGCCGCCCGCTCCGGATCCTCCCGGTGGGGGAAATGCCCCACCCCGGGAAACGGCGCGAGGTCGAGATCCGAGAAGGTCTCGCCCAGGCGGTCGGTCCAGGCATAGGGGAAGATCGGGTCGTGCTCGGCCCAGCGCACGCAGGTCGGCACGGTGATCGGCGGCAGGGGCGGGGCTTCGCCCTTCATCATCGCCACCCGCCCGGCATGGGCCGCCCGGTAATGCGCGAAGCCGCCCGCGAGGTTCCCCGGCTTCATGTAGGCGTCCACGAAGGCGTCGAGCACGTCGTCGAACGCCTCCTTCCGGTGTGACCAGTGCCGCAGGAAGTGACCGATATAGGCGGCGCAGCTCTCGCGGCTGGCCCCGACCAGCTGCACGGCCAAGTCCATCTGGTTGAAGGACTGGTACCAGATCTCGGTGAGCCGGTCCGGCGCCCCGAGGCGGGGGCCGATACCCGGATAGACGAAATCGAACAGGACCAGACCGGCGCAACGCTCCGGATTGGCCCGGGCGAGCGCCTGGATCACCGCCCCGCCGACATCGTGGCCGACGATGCCGGCTTGCGCGATCCCGAGCGTGTCGAGGAGCGCAACGAGGTCGGCGGCGTGGTCGGCCGGCCCGAAGGGGCCCTCCGGCTTGTCGCTGTCGCCGAAGCCGCGCAGATCCGGGGCGATCAGCGTGTGGCGATCCGCGAGCCGCATCATCACGGGCTCCCAGGTCAGCCAGAATTCCGGCCAGCCGTGGAGCAGCAGCAGCGGTGCCCCCGTGCCGCAGCGCGCGACGTGCAGGTCCGCCCCGTTGGCGCGGAGTCTCAGGTGCTCGATCCCGTCCATTTGCCCTCCATCTCGGCCCGGCGCGCCAGCATCCGCGCCTGCAGGCGGCTGCGGCGCGCGGCGATCACCGTGCCGTTGATCTCGCCGCCGAACAGGAACATGGCGGCCAGCCAGTAGAGGAACACCAGGAATACCATCGCGGTGGCCAGGCCCCCGTAGGTGGACGCATAGGCGTTCGAGAAGCGGTCGAGGTAGAAGCCGAAGCCGAGGCCCGCGAAGAACCACAGCACCAGCGTCACCCCGATCCCCGGCAGCACCGACAGGATCGTGCGCCGCCCCGCCGCGACGAACTTGTGGGCGATGACGAGGATCACGGCGAGCAGCAGCGCGGTGATCCCGATCCGCCCGATCGCCACCGTGAGGCTGAGGGGCTCCAACCCCGGCGCCACCAGCACGAGGGCGCGCCAGATCAGCGGCCCCAGCACCACGAGCAGCGCGAAGGTCAGCATCGCGAAGGCGCCGCAGATCACGTAGCCGATCGATTCGAGTCGGGTCAGCCACCACGGCCGACTCTCGCGCAGGCCGTAGGCCCGGTTCAGCCCGACCCGCAGGCTCTCGACCCCGGAGGAGGAGAAGTAGAGGGCGAACAGCGCGCCGAGCGTCAGCACGCCGCTACGCTGCTCGGTAAGCACCCGGTGCACCTCGCCGACGATCGGCTTGGCGATCTCCCGGGGCCACGCGTCGAAGATCAGCACGCCGGCCTCGTCGGCGAGCGACTGCGTGCCGAACAGGCCGGCGAGCGCGGCGAGCAGGATCAGGAACGGGAACAGCGACGTCAGGGTCGAGAGCGCGATGTGGCTCGCGATCGCCCAGCCGTCATGGGAGACGAAGCGCTGCGCGGCGACGCCCATCACCTGCAATCCGTTGCGGAGCGGTTTCACGATCCTCGGTCTCATCATCCTCTGGCCGCCAGCCGATGAACGGTGCCGGGGCCGGCCCGTCAACGCGGGTGACGCGATCCGGTCCCGAACACGAACCGGTGACGCACGGGCGCCACGCCCTCCACGGGCGTGCGGGATCGCCGCGGGATCGCCGTGGGATCGCCGTTGCGAGTCGCCGGCCGAATGCGCCTTAGATACGGCCATGCCGACACCCTCACGACCCCCCGGCCGCGCGGCCAGCGTCCTTCCGGCCCTGTTCGTGCCGATCTGGGCGACCGGCTTCATCTCCGCGCGTGCCGTGGTGCCCCATGCGGATCCGCTGGCCTTCACGGCTGTCCGCTTCACCGCGGTCGCCCTGGTGTTGGCGGGCATCGCGGTCGTGTCCCGCGTGCGCTGGCCGGCGGACCGGGCGGGCTGGCGCGATCCCGTCATCGCGGGCTTCCTGATGCAGGGGATCTACCTGTCGAGCACCTTCTGGGCGGTGAGCCGCGGGCTGCCGGCCGGGATCGCGGCCCTCGTGGGCAGCCTCCAGCCGCTGCTGACCGCGCTCCTGGCCCAGCCCCTGCTCGGGGAACGGGTCAGCGGCCGGCGGGCGCTCGGCATCCTGATGGGCTTCGCCGGGGCCGGGCTCGTGCTGGCCCCGAAGATCGGCGCCGCCGATCCCTCGGGCATCCCGCCGCTGGCGCTGGCGGTGAGCTTCCTGGCGGTCCTGTCGCTGACCCTCGGCACCCTCTGGCAGAAGCGCACCGGCGGCCGGGTCGATCTGCTCGCCGGGGCGACGCTCCAGTTCGTCGGCGGCATGGCCTGCGCGATCCCCCTGGCACTCGCCTTCGGCAGCGCGCAGTTCGAGTCCGTGGCGCCGGTCTGGCTCGGGCTCGCCTGGGCGGTCCTGATCAACTCGGTGGCCGGCATCCTGCTCCTTCTAGCGCTGATCCGGCGCGGCGCGGTGGCGGGGGTGGCGGCCCTGTTCTTCCTCGTGCCGCCGGTGGCGGCCGTGCTCGGCTACCTGCTGTTCGGCGAGGTGCTGACGCCGCTCCAGGGCGGCGGCATGGCGCTGGCCGCCCTCGGGGTCGCGGTGGCGAGCCGGGGCTGAGCGCTGTCGGCCCGGGTTCCCCAAGGGCGAGCCCTTGGGCGGGGGTTCGGGGGCGGAGCCCCTGAGTTCGGGCTTGGCCCGACACCAGGGCTCCGCCCTGGACCCGCGAAAGGGCTCGCCCTTTCGAAACCCCAATTTGGGCCTGCGACCGCAGGGCCCGGAAACCCTTCGCCGCCTCGCGGTTTGATGCGCGCGGGCCGAAACAGCCCGGGCCGGCATCGAGCGCGACACGCATGGACCAGGACAAGCCCCGCGAGATCCGCCTCGCCCTCGATGCCATTCCCGTCGGCGGCAAGGCCGAGGGCAAGGCGGGCGACGACGCGGTCCTGTTCGTGCGCGACGCGGACGGCGTGCGCGCCTTCCAGGCCAAGTGCCCGCATCTCGGCGCGCCCCTCGCCAAGGGCGAGATTTGTGGCGGCCGGCTCTACTGCCCGTGGCACAAGGCGGCCTTCGCGCTGTCCGACGGCAGCCTGGAGGAGCCCCCGGCGCTGGAGGCGCTGACCCGCTATCCCGTCCGGATCGAGGGCGGCGAGGCGGTGGCGACGCTCACCCCCGAACCGGCCCCAGCCAAGCGCGCCGCGGCGCCCGTGGGCCACGTCCTGATCGTCGGCACCGGTGCGGCCGCCGTCGCCTGCGTGACGACCCTGCGCCGCGAAGGATTTTCGGGCCGGATCACGATGGTCGGCCGCGAGGGACATCCGCCCTACGACCGGACCAAGCTGTCCAAGCAGTTCCTGGCCAAGCCCACGCCGCCGGAAAAGACCCTGCTGGAGCCGGATTTCGCCGCCGCCCACCAGGTCGAGCGAATCGAGGCCGAGGCCACCCGGGTCGACCCGGCCGCCCGCAGCGTCACCCTGGCGGATGGGCGCACGCTCACGGGCGACGCCCTGCTGATCGCCACCGGCAGCCGCGCCGTGGTGCCGGATTTCGAGGGCAAGGACCTCAACGGCGTGATGACGCTGCGCAGCCTCGACGATGCCGTGCGGCTCAGCGAGGCCGCCGAGCAGGCCAAGCGCGTCGTGGTGATCGGGGCGGGCTTCATCGGCCTGGAGGCGGCGGCCTTCCTGACCAAGCGCGGCCTGTCGGTGACGGTCTTGTCGCGGGAGGAGATCCCCTTCGCCAAACGCTTCGGCGAGGCCGTGGGGGCGGCGCTGAAGCAGTACCATTCCGGCAACGGCATCACCCTCGTGACCGGCACCGTCGCCCGGATCGCCGGCAACGGCCGCGTCGCTTCGGTCGAGACCGAGGATGGCGGGAGCCTGCCGGCCGATCTCGTCCTGATCGGCGCCGGGGCCGCGCCGGAGACCGGGATCGTCGCCGGCGTGGAGCCGGACGAGAAGGGTGGCCTGCGGGTCGGCGCGGACCTCACGCTCGCCGATCGGGTCTGGATCGCGGGCGACATCGCGGCCTTCCCGGAGCACGGCAGCGGCGTCACCGCGCGGATCGAGCACTGGCGGCTCGCCCAGCAGCACGGCACGCACGCCGCCCAGGCGATCCTGGGGGCGCAGGGCGATTTCGTCGCTGCGCCGTTCTTCTGGAGCAACCAGGGCGACAAGCGCCTCGACTACGGCGGCTACGCGCCGGATTTCGAGCGGATCATCCTGCAGGGCGACCCGGCGGCGCTCGACTTCATCGCCTACTATGTCCGGGAGGGTCGGGCGGTCGCGGCCTGCAGCATCGGCCGCAACAAGCCGTTCACGGCGTTCCTGCACCTGCTGGGCGAGGGCCGGGTGCCGGATCCGGCGGCGATCGAGGGCGGTGCCGATTTGGCCGCGCTGGTGTGATGGAACCTGTACCCGCACCCACGCCTTTCGCTTGACGCCGCCCGCCGTCCGAGAAGCCGGGCCGAGCCGGGAGGCCCCATGAACCAGATCCTCGTCGTCGCCCTCATCTGTGCCGCCTCGGTCCAGGCCCCGGACTGCTCGCGCGACACCGCCATCGACGTGGTCACGGGCCCGGCCCACACCCTTCAGGAATGCCTGATCCAGGGCCCGGTGCTCGCCGCCAATTCCGGCTTCAAGGGCGAGGACGGCGCGTACGTGAAGACGCGTTGCGAGCAGAAGCGCTGAGCTTGGGCGGGGTTTTCTAGAAACTGAGGGACCGGGCCTGCCGCGCGCCCTCCCTCCCCCGCAAAGGGGGGGAGGGAGGTTTGCGGATCCGGCGCCTCTCCGAATCCAAGGCCGGATGCGTGACTCGCGACGCGATCAGGCTGTCCGCATCGCCAGACTCTCTCGAAGTCTCTTCCCAAGTCCCGCGCTGTTCAACTTCAGTTCAAGACGCCGCAAACGAAATCTGCTTCGGCTTGCGCCGCGAACGGGTTAAAAGGCACGATCCAGAAAAACGCCAGGCGAGCAAGAACCATGTCCGCATCCCCCGCGATCCAGACCGAGCCGCAGGACCTCGTGTCCCTGACCAAGAGCGCAGGCGAGAGCGCCAAGGCGCTGGCCGCCGAGGCCACCCGCCGGGTCCGCACGCGGATCCTCGGGACGGACGGGCGGATCGACGCGGCCAAGCTCGAAGGCCAGCAGCACGCCGCCCACGGGCTCGCGTGGCTCGCCACCTACGCGGAGGCCATCGCCGAACTCGGCGGCTACGCCGAGCGCCTTCAGGCCGAGGGCCGGTTCGGGGAGACCGAGTCGCTCCTCGTTCGGATCGGGGCGGGCGAGTATCTCGACCAGCTCTTCTCCGGCATCCCGATGAGCCAGGGCGAGATGGTCCGCCCCATCGGGTCGCTGGGCCTCTCCGCCAAGGAGGTGGCGCAGTACCGCACCGACGCGGTCGAGACCCTGATCGCCGAGGGCAACACGCCCGAGAACCGCGCCGCCCTGGTCGCCCAGATGCGCGACGGCAGCGGCGCGGCGACGGTCGGCGCCTCGGGCCTCGACGAGGACATGGAGGCGATCCGCTCCGAGATGCGCCGCTTCGGCAAGGCCGAGGTGGTCGATCAGGCGCATGAGTGGCACCTGAAGAACGCCTACATCCCCATGGAGATCGTGACCAAGATGGCCGAGCTCGGCGTCTTCGGCCTGACGATCCCCGAGGAATACGGCGGCATGGGCCTGCCCAAGACCGCCATGTGCGTGGTCTCGGAGGAGCTGTCCCGCGCCTATATCGGCGTCGGCTCGCTCGGCACCCGCTCGGAGATCGCCGCCGAGCTGATCCTGTGCGGCGGCACCGAGGAGCAGAAGCAGCGCTTCCTGCCGAAGATTGCGTCCGGCGACATCCTGCCCACCGCCGTCTTCACCGAGCCGAACACGGGTTCGGATCTGGCCAGCCTGCGCACCAAGGCCGTCAAGGACGGCGACACCTGGAAGATCAGCGGCAACAAGACCTGGATCACCCATCCGGTCCGCGCCGACATCATGACCGTGCTGGTCCGGACGAAGCCGGAGGAGAAGGGCCACAAGGGCCTCTCCATGCTGATCGCCGAGAAGCCCCGCGGGACGGATGAGGAGCCGTTCCCGGTCCAGGGCCTGTCGGGCGGCGAGATCGAGGTGCTCGGCTACCGGGGCATGAAAGAGTACGAGCTGGCCTTCGAGGGCTTCGAGGTCCCGGCCGCGAACCTGCTCGGCGAGGTCGAGGGCAAGGGCTTCGCCCAGCTCATGCAGACCTTCGAGTCGGCCCGCATCCAGACGGCGGCCCGCGCCATCGGCGTGGCCCAGTCGGCCCTCGATGTCGGCCTGCGCTACGCCGAGGAGCGGGTGCAGTTCGGCAAGCCGCTGGTCAGCTTCCCGCGGGTCGCCGACAAGCTCGCCATGATGGCGGTGGAGATCAACATCGCCCGCCAGCTCACCTACTTCTCGGCCCGCGAGAAGGACGAGGGCAAGCGCTGCGACCTCGAGGCCGGCATGGCGAAGCTGCTCGGCGCCCGCGTCGCCTGGGCGGCGGCCGACAACGCCCTGCAGATCCACGGCGGCAACGGCTTCGCGCTGGAATATCCGGTCAGCCGGATCCTGTGCGACGCCCGCATCCTGTCGATCTTCGAGGGCGCGGCCGAGATCCAGGCCCAGGTGATCGCCCGCCGGCTGCTCGAAGCCGCCTGACGACCGACCGGGCGGCCCCGCCGCCCGGCATCGTCGGGGCTCCGCCCCGACACCCTGCCAAAGGGCCCCAGGCCCTTTGGAAGCCCAGGCCTACTTGGTGATCTTCACCGACACCGGGTCGCTCGACGGGAAGGTCTCCTCCAGGGCCTCGTCGAGCCGCTCGTTGAGCTTCTCCTGCTTGTTGTCGGGGTGCTTCGCGTCGCCCGGCTTGGCGCTGCCCTGCTGGAAGCCCGGCTTGGTCTCGTTCCGCTTCTGCTCGTCGGCCATGTCGCTCGCTCGTCCGTGACGGGGGCACGCAAGGGTGCCGGTGCGGAACAACGCAGGCGAGGGCGGGTGTTTCCGATTTTTCGGGGGTCGCGCGGCATCAGGCCGTCGCGGTCGGCCGCTCGGCCACCCGGGCCACGACCGGACCGCGGGCATCGGCGCCGCGCATCACGGTCTCGTAGACGCGTGCCAGACGGTCGAGATGGGCGTCGAGGCTGAGCGGTGCCGACCAGTAGCGGTCGTAGGCGGCCCGGCCCATCCGGGCGGCGCGATCGTCATCGGCCAAGCTGCGCAGATGTGCGGCCAGCGCCTCGGGATCGCCCGAGCGGAACCAGAACCCGGTCTCGCCGTCGACCACCGCCTCCCGGCCCGCGCAGACGTCGCTGACGATCACCGGCGCGCCGCAGGCCAGCGCCTCGTAGACGGTGAGCGGCTGGCCCTCGTACCAGACGCTCGGGAAGACCAGCGCCCGGGCCTGCCGCATCAGCGCCTGCACGGCGTCCGCCGGGCGCCAGCCGAGCATGACGGCCTCAGGGTAGCGCGCCGCGAGATCGGCCCGTTCGGGTCCGTCGCCGACGAACACCGCCCGCGCCCCCGCAAGCCGCGCCGCCTCGGCGAAGATCGGCGCACCCTTCTCGGTGGAGATCCGCCCGACGAACAGGAAATCGCCCGGCGGCCCATCCCGCAGCGGCGCCTGCGCCACCGCGATCGGGTTGTCGACCCGGTGAAACACGGTTCCCGGGGGCAGCAGCGGCCGCACCACGCGCTCCTGCAGGTCGCTGATCGTGATGACGTGGGAGAACAGTTCGGGCAGCCGGGCCACCTGCTGCAGCCCGACATGGCGGACCATCCGGGCGACCTTGCGCGGATAGCTGCGCGCGTCGCAGTTCGCCACGATGCAGGAGGCCGACATCGGCGTGCGGTGGCAGATCTGCTGCTCGGGGTAGGCGTAGAAGCCGCCGGTCGGGCAGACCAGGAAGAACTCGTGCATCGTGTACAGGCAGGGCAGCCCCGAGGCCCGCAAAGCCGTGCCGATCGACGGCGAGAGCGCCTTGGCGAAGGCGTGGACGTGGACCACGGTGTCCCGCGGATCGCAGGCGGCGAGTTCCCGGGCGAGCGCCCGGCTGGCCGCGCCGTTCCAGATCGCCTGGGCGGCGAAGGCCAGCTTGTTGCGCGTCGTGGCGATATCGTCCTGCCCCAGGCAGACGACGCGGATGCCGGCGGGTTCGAGCCGCGGATCCACCGGCCCGACGGCGGCGAACAGGCTGACCCGGACCCCGCGGGCGGCGAGCCCCAGGGCGGATTCGATCGCCACCTTGGCCTGGCCGCCGTTGATCGAGGCGTGGTCTGCGACGAGGACGACGTGCACGGTCGTGTTTCCGAGGCTCAGATCTGGAACGAAGACCTGTAACCGCTGGCGGTTGATCCCCCGTAAACCGGTCTTCGCCATCATCCCGGCAGCAGAGACCGGGGCTATCTCCATGCACGTCGTGATCCTGGCCGAGTTCGCGTCCGCCAGCGGCGGCGCCGAGAAGGTCGCGCTGGAATCGGCCCGGGGGCTCGCCGAGGCCGGCGTCGCGGTGACCTATCTCCAGGCGATCCCGGGCGCGGCCGATCCGCTGCTCGCGCATGGCAACATCCGGCGGGTCGTGCTCGGGCTGCCGGATATCTGGTCGCTCGGCGGGGCCAGGGCGGCGGCGGCCGGGATCTGGCACGCGGAGGCCGCGCGCACGCTCGCGGCGGCGCTCGCCGCCCTGCCGGAGCGTCCGGACTGCATCCACCTGCACCAATGGACCCGCGCCCTGTCGCCGGCCGTCTTCCCGGTGCTGTCGGGGGCGGGCGTGCCCCTGGTGGTCACCCTGCACGACTACGCCCTGGCCTGCCCGAACGGGGTCTATTACCGCTTCGACCGGGCCGAGCCCTGCGGGCTGACGCCCCTGTCGGCCGCCTGCATCGTGGCGCCCTGCGACGCGCGCAGCCGCGCCCACAAGCTGGTGCGCGTCGCCCGCACCGTGGCGCTGCGGCAGGCCGTAAAGGGGCGACCGCTCCACGTGGTCCATGTCTGCGACGCCAGCCGGCGGCGGATGGGCGACCTGCTCGGCGGCACCGCCGTCACCCACCACCGGATCGACAATCCGGTCCGGATCGCCGAAGGGCCGGCGGCCGCACCCGAACGCGGCGACGCGATCGCCTATGTCGGGCGCCTGACCCGCGAGAAGGGGGCCGACCTCGTGGCAGACGCCGCCCGCGCGGCCGGCCTGCCCGCCCTGTTCATCGGCGCCGGGCCGCTGGAGGCGGAACTGCGCGCCCGGGACGGCGTGGAAGTGATCGGCTGGCAGAGCCCCGACGCGGTCTGGGAGATCCTGCGCCGCCGCGCCCGGGCGCTCGCCGCGCCGTCACGCTGGTACGAGACCGGGCCGCTCACCGTCTACGAGGCCCTGGCGGCCGGGATCCCGGTGGTGGCCTCCGACCGGTCCGGGGCCGCCGAGAAGGTCCGGCATGGGCAGACCGGCTTCGTGGTCGCCCCGGAGGCCGGGGCCCTTGCGGCGGCCTTCACGGCCCTGCGGGACGGGGCACGCGTCCGGGACCTCGGCGCCCGGGCCTACGCCGAGGCCCGGGCGACGCCGATGACGCTGGCAGCCCATGCGGCCGCCCTCCGGACGCTCTATGGCGGCCTCGCGGCGGACGTTCCTGCTGCGATGCAGCATCATGCAGGATCGGTCAGGGACGCCGATTCCGGGGCTGTCTGATCGCAGCGGCCGCATCAAGATTTCACGGCCCGTCAATTGCCCTCTAGACAAGAGGATGGATTTTTGTAAACCGATGGCCGACCCGAATCAGCAGTTCATGCCGCCGCAATAAACGGCATAGCTTAGCCGTGAGTCTAGTTCATCGGCGCGTTCCCGGCCTGATAACTGTCCGAGATCATGGATCCGGCATTTTATCGATGCGCAGCGGGTCGCCCCCGGCTCAGCAACATGCACTTGACTTCTTGTTGCAGTGCAACATATACGAGCGCGTCACGGCGGACGCAGCCGGCGTCCCGCTCCACGAATCGACCTGGAGACTTCGATGCAGACCCCGAATTTCGAGATGCCGACCGAGATGCGCGACTTCGCCGAGAAGAGCGTCGACCAGGCCCGCAACGCCGTCGGCACCCTGATGGCCAACGCCGTCAAGGCCACCGAGCAGGCTCAGGCTTCGGGCCAGACCTTCCAGTCGACCTTCAGCGCTGCGATCGCGAAGGGCTTCGACCACGCCCAGGCCAACGCCAACGCGACCTTCGACTTCGCGCAGAAGCTGGTGCGCACCAAGGACCTGCGCGAGGCCTTCGAGCTGCAGTCCGAGTTCGTCCGCAGCCAGTTCGCCGCCTTCCAGGCCCAGGCCAAGGATTACGGCGCCCTCGCCCAGAACGCCGCTCGCTAAGGGCTGGCTTCCCCCGGTCCGCAAGGATCGGGGGTGTTCCAACGATTCGGGCGGCCGCTTCAGACCGGCCGGATCCCATGATTCGGCGCCCGGGCGTCGCAGGTCCGACGCCGGCAGGCCGGAGGCGGGCCGACCAACGCGCAAGCGGGCGCACAAGCGGGTCGGCTGAAGCGGACAGGAGGAGATCGCGCGATGGGAAAGCCGCGTCGGCCGAAAACGAGCCGTCCCAACTGGCAGCCGAAGCCGCCCCTGGACACCGAGATCCCCGCTCCCCCCGAATCCGTGTCCGAGGTGCCGGCAGACGAGTCGGACGTGTCCGTGGCGGCCCTGTCGCGCGCCGCGTTCGCGGAGGCCGAGCCGGTCCTGGCGTCAGCCCCGGCGGCGGATTCCCTCGCCCAGGCCGAGCCTGAATCCGATCTTGCCGATCGCATTGCCCACGCCGTGAGCCCCCCCGAGGCGGATCGCGACGCAGAGGCTCCTCACGACATCCCTGGCGAATCGCGTGCGGATGACGGCGTGGATCCGGAGACGGAACGCCATGCGGTCCCCGCGCCGGACCTCGTCCCCGCCGTGGTACAGAGCGTCGCCGAGCCCTCGGCGCTGAACCGGCTGATGTTCGCGCCCGATCGCGTCGATATGATCGAGATCGGCTCGACCATCGCCCGTTACATGCAGGACGAGGGTGTGGCTGCCCTGGCGCATTTCCGGGCCTTGTCGGATGTCCGCACGCCGGCCGATCTGATCCGCCTGAACGTCAATGAGGCTCAGCGCGCCGCCGACGCTTCCCTGAGTTGCTGGGTCACGGTGATGGGCAAGGCGAGCCGCGCCGTCGCCTTTCGCTGAGGCCGGTTTGACGCTCCGCCGCGGCGTCGGCTTCCGGACCGGGGCGGTTGCGGCAACCGCGCGTTAACCCTATCGGTCCCATGCCGTGACGGAGGGCACGGGAAACCCAACCGCACCGATGCCGAGCTGCGCGCGCCTGATCCGTTCCGTCTGCCTCTGCCTCGCCCTGGCGTTCGCGCCGGCGCTGGCGGGTCCCCCCGCGGCTGCGCAGACCGGCGACAAGCCCGCCATCGCCATCGGGGCCGACCTCGCGAGCCAGGGCGGCACGACGCGCCTCACCCTGACCCTGTCCCGGGCGGTCGAGGCCCGCGGCTTCGTGATGGAGCGGCCCGACCGGGCGGTGATCGACCTGCCCGAGGTCAACTTCCAGCTCGAATCGGGTACCGGCAGCCGCCGGGACGGCCTCGTCCAATCCTTCCGCTACGGCCTGTTCGCCCCCGGGCGCTCGCGCATCGTGATCGACCTCGCCAACCCCGCCACGGTGGGCAAGATCGAGACGACGACCCGCGCCAAGGACGGCGCCGTGCTGCTCACGATCCCGCTCCAGCGCACCGACCGCGAGGCGTTCCGCAGGGCCGCCGCCGCGGCCGATCCCGCCCCCGCGCAGGCCCGCGCCGCCGCCCCCGAGCCGGCCGACCAGCGCCCGCTGATCATGGTCGATGCCGGCCATGGCGGCACCGATCCGGGCGCCATCGCGGTGGGGGGGGTGTTCGAGAAGGACATCGTGTTCGGCTTCGCCCAGGCGCTCGTCGAGAAGCTGGAGGCGGGGGGGCGCTACCGGGTCCGCATGACCCGCGACCGGGACGTGTTCGTGCCCTTGGCCGAGCGCGTGCGCCTCGCCCGGGAGGCCAAAGCCGACCTGTTCGTGTCGATCCACGCCGATTCGATCTCGGCCGCCCCGCAGGTGCGCGGCGCCACGATCTACACCAACTCCGAGAAGGCGACCGACCTCGAATCCGCCAAGCTCGCCGAGCGCGAGAACCGGGCCGATGCCGCCGCGGGTGTCGACGCCGCCGAGGCGCCGCCGGACATCGCCGACATCCTGCAGGAACTCACCCTACGGGAGACCCGCGGCTTCTCGTCGGGCTTCGCCCGGACCCTGATGGGCCAGCTCTCCCCGGTGATGGAGATGAGCACCAAGCCCCACCGCGAGGCCCGCTTCGTGGTGCTGCGCTCCCCCGACGTGCCGAGCGTGCTGGTGGAGCTCGGCTACCTGTCGAGCAAGCGCGACCTGGAGATGCTGCAATCGCCGGAGTGGCGGGCGGGCGTCACCGGCTCCATGGCCAAGGCGATCGACCTGTTCTTCACCAATCGCGCCACCCTGGGACGACCCACGATGACGCGTCGCTCGGCCGCCGTCGCCCCAGTTTTACCATAGAGTAAGTGTGGATACGGGCCGTCCGAACGCCCGCTCGCAGCCGTCGCACCGGCATTTCGAGGGGGCCTCACGGGATCATCCGAGGGCCGGCCGCATCGTGCGCGGCGGCCACGCGCCGGGTGAGCCGATTCCGGCATGCCGCCGGGCCAGCGACGAGCGGAACACCGGATGCGTCTGATCCTTCGTTTCTTCGGGATCCTGTTCAGCGCCGGCGCGGTGGTCTTCGTGCTCGCCGCCGGGGCCGGCGCGTACTTCTACTGGAAGTACAGCCAGGACCTGCCCGACCACGCGGCGCTCGCCAATTACGAGCCGCCGGTGATGACCCGCATCCACGCGGCCGACGGCTCGCTGCTCGCCGAATACGCCCGCGAGCGCCGGCTCTACCTGCCGATCCAGGCGATGCCGAAGATCGTGGTCGCGGCCTTCCTGTCGGCCGAGGACAAGAACTTCTACAAGCATGGCGGCATCGACCCCGAGGGGATCGTCCGCGCCGTGCTGACCAACGCCAAGAGCGGCAAGAAGCAGGGCGCCTCGACCATCACCCAGCAGGTCGCCAAGAACTTCCTCCTGTCCTCCGAGCAGACCTATGACCGCAAGGTCAAGGAAGCGCTGCTGGCGCTCCGGATCGAGGCGGCCTACTCCAAGGACAAGATCCTCGAACTCTACCTCAACGAGATCTTCCTGGGCACGATCGTCCCGGGCCGCAACCTGCACGGCGTGGCGGCGGCGGCGCTCGACTATTTCGGTAAGTCGGTCCACGAGCTGACCATCAACGAGGCGGCCTACCTCGCCGCCCTGCCGAAGGGGCCGAACAACTACCACCCCTACCGCAAGACCCAGGCGGCCCTCGACCGCCGCAACGAGATCATCCGCCTGATGGCGGAGAACGGCTACATCACCAAGGACGAGGCGGACGCCGCCAAGAAGATGCCGCTCGGCGTCAACCCGCGCGTCGCCTTCCCGAACGCCGCCAACGCCAACTACTTCACCGAGGAGGTCCGCCGCGAGATCTCCGAGCGCTACGGCGAGAAGAAGCTCTACGAGGGCGGCCTCTCGGTGCGCGCCACCCTCGATCCGAAGATGCAGGGCTGGGCCCGCAAGGCGCTGGTCGACGGCCTCGTGCGCTACGATCAGGCCCATGGCTGGCGCGGGCCGGTCACCCGGGTCGATCTGACCGGGCGCGACTGGGGCATGGCGGCCGCCGAGGTTCCGGCGCTCGGCGACGTGGCGCCCTGGCGGCTCGCCGTGGTGCTGGGCAATGGCGGCGGCGGCGTGCAGGTCGGCCTCCAGCCCAAGCGCGAGGCGTCCGGCCAGGTGGGCAAGGACCGGGAGACCGGCGTGATCACCCCCGAGGGGATGCGCTGGGCCGGCCGCGCGAATCTCCAGCCCGGCGACATGGTGTATGTCGAGGCGATCGAGGGCGGGAAGGGCCAGTTCCGCCTGCGCCAGAAGCCTGAGGTCTCCGGCGCGATCGTGGCCATGGACCCGAATACGGGCCGCGTGCACGCGATGGTCGGCGGCTTCTCGTACGACGAATCCGAGTTCAACCGCGCCACCCAGGCGATGCGCCAGCCCGGCTCCTCGTTCAAGCCGATCGTCTATTCGGCGGCCCTCGACAACGGCTACACCCCGGCGTCGATCGTGCAGGATTCGCCGATCACCATCGAGGCCGGCCCCGGCCAGGAGGCTTGGTCGCCCTCGAACTACGACGGCAAGTCGGGCGGCCCGCACACCCTGCGCTACGGCATCGAGCACTCGAAAAACCTGATGACGGTCCGGCTCGCCAAGGATGTCGGCATGCCGCTCATCGCCGAGTACGCCCGCCGCTTCGGCGTCTACGACGACATGCTGCCGGTGCTGCCGATGTCCCTCGGCGCGGGCGAGACCACGGTGATGCGCATGGTCACCGCCTACTCGATGCTGGCCAATGGCGGCCGACGCATCCGGCCGACCCTGATCGACCGGATCCAGGACCGCACCGGCGAGACGATCTACCGGCACGACAACCGCAAATGCATCGGCTGCGACGCCGAGAAGTGGTCGGGCCAGGACGAGCCGAAGCTGGTGGACGATTCCGAGCAGGTGCTCGATCCGCTGACCGCCTACCAGATGGTCTCGATCATGGAGGGCGTGGTCCAGCGCGGCACCGCCACGATCCTGAAGCAGATCGGCAAGCCGCTCGCCGGCAAGACCGGCACCACCAACGACGCCAAGGACGCGTGGTTCGTGGGCTTCTCGCCGGATCTGGCGGTGGGCATCTACATGGGCTTCGACAAGCCCCGCTCGCTGGGCGACCGCGCCACCGGCGGCGGGCTGGCGGCGCCGATCGCCCTGGAATTCCTGAAGACCGCCCTCAAGGACAAGCCGCCGACCCCGTTCCGCGTGCCCCCGGGGATCAAGCTGATCCGCATCAACCTCGCGAGCGGCACCCGCGCCGGTTCGAGCGAGGGGGCGGGGACGATCCTGGAGGCGTTCAAGCCCGGCACCGCCCCGCCGGATTCCTACGTGGCGCCGTCCGGCGGCAGCCAAGCCCCCGCGGCGGCGGCCGTCCCGGCCGATCCCGACCGGGCCGCGCAGGCGGGTGGGCTGTATTGAGGACGGGGCTGAGCCGCGTCTCCCTACCCCTCTGCCGGCTCGTCGATTCACACATTTCCGCTCGAGAACGGGCACGAAGGTCGCTGCGTTTCTCCCTTCCCCGCAGTGGGGGAGGGAGACGCGCGTGCAAGATCCTGTTGTGTAAGCATCGTCGCCCGTAGAGGGGGGCGGGAAATCAGCGCCGACGCCGCGCATCCCCGACGTCCGAACAGAAAAAAGCCGCCCCGGATGGAGCGGCTTCGAGGAGTCTTCAGGGAGGCATCAAACAGAGCGGACGAGATGTCCAACTCGACATCCAGATCTCTGGATGCCTCTTTATGAATCAGAAGCCTTAACGAACGGTAAATACCAGTCTTCGCGACAGTTCACGCGGCCAGACTGTCGAACAGCCCGCGCCCGTCTGTCCCGCCGATCAGGTCTTCGACGAAATTTTCCGGATGCGGCATCATGCCGAGGACGGCGCGGTTCTCCGAGAGGACGCCCGCGATCGCGTTGAGCGACCCGTTGCGGTTGGCCTCCACGGTGATGGTGCCCTCCGCGTCGCAGTAGCGGAAGGCCACCCGGCCCTCGCCCTCGATCCGCGCCAGGGTCTCGGGATCCGCAAAATAGTTGCCTTCGCCGTGGGCCACGCAGACGTCGATGACCTGACCCTGTCGGTAGGCGCTGGTGAAGCGGGTGTCGGTCCGCTCGACCCGGAGCGTCTGCCGGTGACAGATGAAGCGCCGGTTCACGTTGCGCATCAGCACGCCCGGCAGGAGGCCTGATTCGCACAGGATCTGGAAGCCGTTGCAGATGCCGAGCACGAGGCCGCCCCGGGCCGCATGCGCGCGCACCGCATCCATGGCGGCGGCGCGGCCCGCGATCGCCCCGCAGCGCAGGTAATCGCCATACGAGAAGCCGCCCGGCAGGACGGCGAGGTCGGTGCCGGCCGGCAGGTCGTGGTCCGCGTGCCAGACGAGGCTCACCTGCGCGCCCGACCGGCGCAGGGCCCGGACGACATCGCTCTCGCGGTTCGAGCCCGGGAAGACGATGACGGCGGCGTGCATCAGAGGATCTCGATCGCGTAGTTCTCGACCACCGTGTTGGCCAGGAGCTTGTCGCAGGCCGTGCGCAGCGTCGCTTCGGCGGCGGCGGCATCCGTGGCCGACACCTCGATGTCGAAGACCTTGCCCTGCCGCACCCCCTCGACACCTTCGATGGCGAGCGACTTGAGCGCAGCCTCGATCGCCTTGCCCTGCGGGTCCAGCACGCCGTTTTTCAGGGTGACGATGATACGGGCTTTCATGGGTCGTCGGATCTCGCGCGTCGCCGGAACGAGGGCATAACCTGCGGCAACGTTTCACAGGATGCCGCAGATCTCTAGTAGCAGGAAGGCCGCCCGCCTGTCGAACGTTGCCCGCCTATCGCCGGGATGAAACGGTACCCGCGCGCAGGGGCTCGATGCTGGTCGCCCGGCGCCAGAGCTGCAGCATGATCCAGGCGGCGAACAGGCTGAACACGCCCATCAGGACATGGCCGACCCGGTCCCCTAGATCGAACAGGCCGGCCAGCGCCCAGCCGGCCGCGATGGCCACGGCGAACACCTCGGTGCCGACGAGGACCATCATGCTCACGATGGTGATGGCGTTGCGCCCGTTCACGCGATCGACCCCTAAAACTCGCACGGGTCCCGGACGGAACCGTCCGAGACCCGTGCAGCTAACCCACCGGGACCGGCCTGTGCAACCGATCCACACGAATCAGAGGCGATCCTTCAGCGCGGCGCGCGCTTCGCCAGGATCCGCTGCAGCGTCCGCCGGTGCATGTTCAGGCGCCGGGCGGTCTCGCTGACATTGCGGCCGCACAGCTCGTAGACCCGCTGGATGTGCTCCCAGCGGACCCTGTCCGCCGACATCGGGTTCTCGGGCGGGTCGGCCCGCTCGCCGGGCTGCGCCATCAGCGTGCCGTGGATCTCGTCGGCATCGGCGGGCTTGGCGAGATAGTCGAAGGCGCCGAGCTTCACGGCGGTGACGGCGGTCGCGATGTTGCCGTAGCCGGTCAGGATCACGCCCCGAGCCTCCGGCCGGCGCTCCTTCAGGCGGGCGATCACGTCGAGGCCGTTGCCGTCGCCGAGGCGCATGTCGATTACCGCGAAGGCGGGGGCCCGCGCCTCGACGGCCGAGACGCCCTCCGCCACGCTGTCGGCCACCTGCACGTGGTAGCCGCGGCTCTCCATGGCGCGGGCCAAGCGCGTCGAGAAGGGCTTGTCGTCATCGACGATCAGAAGGCTGCGGTCGGAGAAGGCGGCCAGCGGATCGGCATCGCTGATCACGGCAGCGTCGGTCGCCGCCGCGGTCCCGGGCTGCGTGAGCATCGGGCATTCCTTTCGGGTTTTCGTCGTCGGGTTCTTGGTCTGTCCTTATATAGGGACGACATCGCGCGGCGGCAGGGGGTGCCGGATATTGAGTTCCGGCGAATGACGCGGGACTGCCCCGCGCTCGAAGATGTGCCGGGCCCAGGACACGCGCACCACCGCCCCATGGGCCTCCGGACTGGGCATGTTCATCAGGACGAGCTGGGCGCCGGAGCGCTCGATCAGGGTTTTCGCGATGAACAATCCGAGGCCGAGCCCTGCCCCGACGGTGCCGCCCGTTTGCGGCCGATCCTGGCTGCGGGTGGTTACGTAGGGCTCGCCGGCGCGCAGCAGAACCTCGCTGGAGAAGCCGGGGCCATCGTCGCGGATCTCGATCCAGACCCGCTCCTGGGTCCAGCGCCCCTCCACGGAGACCCGGGCCTCGGCGAAGTCCACCGCATTGTCGAGGATGTTGGCGAGCCCGAACATCACCCCCGGGTTGCGGCGGCAGGCCGGCTCCGGCCCTTCCCCGAGGCTCGTGACGTCGAGCGCGGTGCCGAGCGCCCGCTGCGGCGCCACCAGCTCCTCCACGAGGTGGCTGAACGTCACCGTCTCCAGGAAGCCGGCGCCCGCGCCGTCGCCGTCGAGGGAGGTGAGCTTGCCCAGGATGCCGCGGCAGCGGTCGACCTGCTCGCGCAGCAGGTTCAGATCCTCCGCCACGGTGGGCGAAGCCGTGGGGCCGAGCTGGCGGATCAGCTCCTTGGTGACCACCATGATGGTGCCGAGCGGGGTGCCCAACTCATGCGCGGCCGCCGCCGCCAGCCCGTCGAGCTGGGAAAGGTGCTGTTCCCGGGCGAGCACGAGTTCGGTCGCCGCCAGAGCCTGGGAGAGGAGCCGCGTCTCCTCCGCGACCCGCCACGCATAGACGCCCGTGAAGGCGGTGCCGAGCAGGATCGCGGTCCAGACGCCTGAGACGTACAGGAACGGCAGTTCGATCCGCCCGTCCGCGAACCAGGGCAGCGGCCGGTGGACCAGGGCCAGCAGGGTCGCGAGCCCCACTGCCAGCAGGCCGAGCGCCAGCGTCCGCTCGGGCGGAAGCGCGGTGGCGGAGATCAGCACGGGGGCGAGGAACAGCAGCGAGAACGGATTCTGGAGCCCGCCCGTGAGGAACAGGAGGGCGGCGAGCTGCACGATGTCGAAGGCCAGGAGCAGCGCCGCGGAATCGTCGCTGAGCCGGTAGCTCGCCGGGAAGCGGATCCGCAGCGCGAGGTTCAGCCAGGACGAGGTGGCGATGACCAGGAAGCACCAGCCGAAGGGCAGCGGCAGGCCGAGGCCGAACTGGGCGCCCACCACGGCGGCGCTCTGGCCCGTGATGGCGAGCCAGCGCAGGCGGACGAAGGTGTCGAGCCGCAGGTGTCGCGCGTCGTGGACGAGGCCGTTGAGATCGGTATCGGGCATGGACTGCTTCAGTCGAGCGTCGGACGGACCGGTCCGGCGCGAAATCTTCACCGAACCCACCACTGTTCAAGTCCGGCGATGTCGCGGATGCCGGACGCCGGCAAGCCGTCCGGGCCGAATCGTCACAGGCGTCGTCGTCACAGGCAAGTCGTCCCACCTGGGTATGTTCCATTATCCTTCAGGGTGGAACATTATCCTGCCGATTCGGATTACAGGGGGTTCCATCGCCGGTGGGCGCGGGGCGTCGCTGGCCGGATGACGACCCGCGAGGTAACGATGCTCCTGGCCTATTCGCTATACGAGGGCGCCCGCGCCCTGATGACGCCGGCCCGGGTCGCCGCCGATCTTACGCGCTACGGCCTCCAGATCCCCGGCAATCCCCTGGCCTACGGGCCCTACGCGCGGGCGGTCAGCGCCGGCTGCGAGATGTTCGAGCGGGTGACCCGCCAGTACGGCAAGCCGGCCTTCGGCTTCACCGAGACGCTGGTCGACGGCCAAGCGGTGCCGGTCAGCGAGCGGGTGGTCTGGGAGCGGCCGTTCTGCCGCCTGATCGCCTTCGACCGTGCCTTCGCGACGCCCCCCGCCGAGGCGCAGCCGAAGCTCCTGATCGTGGCGCCGATGTCGGGCCATTACGCGACGCTGCTGCGCGGCACCGTGGAGGCGATGCTGCCGAACCACCGGGTGTTCATCACCGACTGGACCGATGCCCGGATGGTGCCGCTGCTCGCTGGGCGCTTCGACCTCGACGACTACATCGACCACCTGCAGGAGATCTTCGCCTTCCTGGGTCCGGACCTGCACGTCATGGCGGTGTGCCAGCCGGCGGTGCCGGTCCTCGCCGCCGTGGCGCTGATGGAAGCCGCCGACGAGCCGGCCGTGCCGAGCTCGATGACCCTGATGGGCGGCCCGATCGACACGCGCCGCTCGCCCACCGCGGTGAACTGCCTCGCGCAGGAGCGCGGGCAGCAATGGTTCGAGCAGAACACGATCAGCCTCGTGCCGCCGATCTATCCGGGGGCGTGGCGCCGGGTCTATCCGGGCTTCCTGCAGCTCTCGGGCTTCATGGCGATGAACCTCGACCGGCACGTCACCGCCCATTCGGACATGTTCGACCATCTGGTGAGGGGCGACGGCGACTCGGCCGAGAAGCACCGGGAGTTCTACGACGAGTATCTCGCGGTGATGGACCTCACCGCCGAGTACTACCTGCAGACGGTCGAGACCGTGTTCGTGAACCACGCCCTGCCGAAGGGGGAGATGCGGCACCGGGGCGTCCCGGTCGATCTCGCCGCCATCCGCCGCTGCGCGATCCTGGCGATCGAGGGCGAGAACGACGACATCTCGGGCGTCGGCCAGACGAAGGCGGCCCTCGACCTGACGCCGAACCTGCCGGAGGCGCGCAAGGCCTATCACCTCCAGGCGGGGGTGGGCCATTACGGGGTGTTCAACGGCTCGCGCTACCGCACGGTGATCGCGCCGCGGATCGCGGCCTTCATCCGCGCCATGCAGGCGGTCCCGGCCGCGCGGGGCGGGCATCTGCGGCAGGTGGGCTGAGCGGGCCGCGGGTTTCCCGTTCTCGTAAAGCTACGGGCAGCACAGGTTTGAGGCGGGCAGGCAATGACCGATCGCGGCCTGCTCCCTCTCCCGCACGGGAGAGGGGACCCGCGCCTCATCCTGTCGAAGGGCAAGCCCGCGGGGGCGTCAAACCTGTGTCGCTCGTCGTCCGCCGAGGGGGAGGGAGATACGCGTGCCGTGATGCGATCTCCGGTCACCGGACGACCCTCAACCCCTTACAAAACCCGTCGCGGGTCGAGGGCGTCGCGCAGCCCGTCGCCGATGAAGTTGATCGACAGCACCGTCAAAAAAATCGCGCCCCCCGGGAACAGGGCCCAGTGCGGGGCGACGTCGAGGTGGTCCTTGGCGTCGAACAGGAGCCGCCCCCAGGTCGGGATATCGGGTGGGAAGCCGAGACCCAGGAACGACAGGGTCGATTCCGCGATGATCGCCGCCGAGACCTCGATCGAGGCCGCCACGATCACCGGACCCAGCGCGTTCGGCAGGATGTGCCGGCGCACGAGGTGCCCGGTGGTCGCCCCCTGCGAGCGGGCCGCCTCCACGAACTCCTTCTCGCGCAACGTCAGGAACTGCGCCCGCACCAGCCGGGCGACCGGCATCCAGCGCAGGCCCCCGATCACCGCGACGATCATCAGGAACACGCCGCCCTGGCTGCCGAACACGGCCTTCAGGCTGTCGCGGAACAGGTAGATCACGAGGAGCAGCAGCGGCAGTTGCGGCAGCGACAGGAACAGGTCGGTCAGCCACATCAGCACCGGGTCGAGGAGCCGGCGCGACATCCCGGCGAGGGCGCCCACCAGAACCCCGATCAGGCTCGCCACCGCCATGGCGGCGAAGCCGACCGCGAGCGAGATCCGGCCGCCATAGATCATCCGGGCGAGCAGATCCTGGCCGAGATCGTCGGTGCCGAACGGGTGGTCCCAGGACGGGCCCTGGAGCTGGGCCGCGAAGTCGATGTCGTCGATGGCGACCGGCCAGAGCAGGCCGCCGAACACGACGCCGGCCACCAATACGGCAAGGACGCCGACGCTCGCCAGCGCCAGCCGGTGCCGCCGGAAGCGCCGCCACGTCTCCCGGCCCGGCGAGGCCGGCGCGCGGGCGACGGGCACCGCCTCATCGGAGGGCGATGCGAGGGTCGAGCCAGCCATAGAGCAGGTCCGCGACGAGGTTGAACAGGATGACGAGGCCGGCGAACACGAAGGTCACCGCCATCACCACCGGCGTGTCGTTGGACAGCATCGCGTCGATCAGCAGCGAGCCGATGCCGGGGATCCGGAAGATCTGCTCGGTGACGATGGCGCCGCCGAACACCGCCGGGATCTGCAGGGCCACCAGCGTCACCACGGGGATCAGCGCGTTGCGGGCGATGTGCCGACGGGTCACCGTGCCCTCCGACAGGCCCTTGGCGCGGGCCGTGGTGACGTAGTCGAGCCGGGCGACGTCGAGCGCCGAGGCGCGCACGTAGCGGGTGTAGGAGGCGGCCTGGAAGAAGCCCAGGACCGCCACCGGCATGATCGCCTGCCGGATATTCGCCCAGAGCCAGGGCAGCCCGGAGCCCGGCAGGTCGGCCTGGTAGACGAAGGGCAGCCAGCCGAGCTTGATCGAGAACAGCAGGATGAACAGCAGGCCGGTGAAGAAGGTCGGCAGCGAGAAACCCACAAAGGCCAGGGTGTTGGCGACCTGATCGGCGAGCGAGTAGGGCCGGCGCGCCGCATAGAGGCCGACCGGGATCGCGATCAGCAGCGCCAGAACCTGGGAGGAGCCGACCACGAACAGGGTCGTCGGCAGCCGCTGCAGGATCAGGGTGTCGACGTTGACCCGGCTGGCGAAGGAGAAGCCCCAATCGCCGTGCAGCATGGCGGTCAGCCAGCTCAGATAGCGGGTGAAGATCGGGTCATCGAGGCCGAACTTGACCCGGAGCGCCGCCCGGACCTCGGGCGGCACGTTCGGGTTCGCGGCGAGTTCGCCGAACGGGTCGCCCGGCGCGAGCGCCAGGACGACGAACAGGATCAGGCTGATGCCGAGCAGGCTCGGGATCGCGATCAGGAGCCTGCGCAGGATATAGGCGCCCATCGGACGCTCCCCCTCCCGCTCAGGCGTCCCGGTACCAGTCGGGCAGGAACGCCAGATCGTTGTCCCAGCCGCTTCGGGGCGCCGTCAGGCTCGCGCCGACCGCCGAGACCTCGGCCCGGTGGATCAGCGGCAGCACGTTCTCGGAGACCGCGAGATCGTTGCATTTGATGAGCAGCGCCGCCCGCTTGACCGGTTCGAGCTCGCTCTGGGCGGCGTTGTAGGCTTCGTCGTAGGCGTCGCTGCGCCAGCGCACGACGTTGCGGCCCTGCCACTTGTTGGCCTTCTGGGCCACCTCCCACGACGCGTACATCAAGAGCCAGATCGCCGGATCGGCCTGGGTGGCGCCGTAGGCGTACATCTCCATGTCGGCGTAGAAATGCGTGCAGGTGTCGGGGTTGGCCGGGTCGGAGGAGAAGAACACCGAGCCGGTCACCGATTTCAGCTCGGTCTCGATGCCCGCCTTGGCGGCGGCCTGCTTGATGATCGCCTGGGTCTTCTGGCGCGGGGCGTTGATCGAGGTCTGGAAGACGAGCTTGAGCTTCTTGCCGTCCTTGGCGCGGATGCCGTCCGAGCCCTTCGCCCAGCCGGCCTCGTCGAGGAGCGCGTTGGCCTTGGCCGGATCGAAGGCAAACGCCGTGTTCTTCGAGACGAAGCGCTCGGGGCCGTTCACCGTGTTGGCGGTGGCCTTGCCGGTGCGGCCGTAGATGTAGGTCTGGATCGACTTGCGGTCGACCAGGAGGTTCATGGCCCGGCAGACCTTCGGGTCGGAGAAGGCCGGGTGCTTGGTGGTGATAGAGGACCGCTCGCCGTCGACCTCGACGTTCGGGTCGGTGGCGTTCAGCAGCAGGAATTCGAGCTTACCGCCATAGACCACGTCGACCCGGCCCTTGCCGCCGGTCTCCAGGCGCTTGAGCACCTCGTCCTCGATCAGCATGTTCCAGGCATAGTCGTACTCGCCGGTCTGGAGCACCGCGCGGGCCGCCGAGACCGCATCGCCGCCGCCCTTCATCTCGATCGTGTCGAAGTAGGGCCGGTTCGGCAGGTGGTAGTTCGGGTTGCGCTCGCCGCGGACGATGTCGCCGGGCCGGAACTCCACGAACCGGTACGGGCCGGTGCCCACCGGGGCGAGGTTCTGGGGCGCGTCGCGGGATTTCGCGCCGCTGTAGGGGCCGAACAGGTGCTTGGGCAGCACCATCCCGACGACGCCCACGAAGGCATCGCACCAGAACGGCGTCGGCTTGTCGAACAGGACCCGGACGCTGAGGTCGTCGATCTTCTCGACCTTGCAATCCTTGTAGGAGCCGGTCGTCACCGCCGCGGTGGCGGGGTCGCGGGCGTATTCCCAGGTGAACACGAGGTCGTCGGCGGTGAGCGGCTTGCCGTCGTGCCAGGTCACCCCGGGCTTGAGCGTCCAGACCACCGAGCGGCCATCGGCGGCGAGCGCCCCGTTCTCCCGGGACGGGATGGAGGCGGCCAGCACGGGGGTCAGGTTGCCGTCCGGGTCCCAGGCGGCGAGCGGCTCGTAGAAGATCCGCGAGGCGTCCTGGTCCTTGGTGCCGACCGCGAAATGCGGGTTGATCAGCGTCGGGGCCTGCCACCAGAGCAGCTTGAGGGCACCGCCGCCGCCGGCCTTGGTCGGCTTGTAGCCGGCCCGGATGTCGGCCGCCAGCGCGACCCCGTTGCCGGCGAGCATCAGCCCGGCCATGGGGGCGGTGAGGCCCAAAGCCACCATCCGCTGCACGAAGGCGCGCCGCGACAGGCGGCCGTCCTTCACGCGTCCGATGAGGCCGTGCAGATCCCGCTCGTCCATAATCATCCCTGGTTGTCGCCGCGATCGGCACAGCACCATTCCGGGGGCGGGCTTGGCAAGGGGCGGGCCAGTGACGGTTCAATCGAAACGTGTTGACGATCCTGTATTCCGGACGCCTTCATGGCCTCGCCCCTGCATGCAGGGGCGCTTTGTGGATTCGATCGGTACCGCGCCCGGAGACGACACGATGGACAACCGCAACACCGTGTGGCGCCACGTCGACGCGCAGAAGGAGCGGCTGATCGCCCTGTCCGAGCGGGTCTGGGGCATGCCGGAGGTCTGCTACACGGAGACGCGGTCCTGCGCCGAGCACGTCGCCGAGCTGCGCCACCAGGGCTTCCGGGTCACCGAGCAGGTCGCCGGCATCCCCACCGCCGTGATGGGCGAGGCGGGGGAGGGGGGGCCGGTCATCGCCTTCCTCGGCGAGTACGACGCGCTGCCCGGCCTGTCGCAGGAGGCGGGCGTGGCCGCGCATCGGCCGATCGAGGCGGGCGGCCACGGGCATGGCTGCGGCCACAACCTCCTCGGCTCGGCGGCCCTGCTCGCCGCCACCGCGGTCAAGGACTGGCTCGCCGAGACCGGAACCCCCGGCCGCGTGCGCTATTACGGCTGCCCGGCCGAGGAGGGCGGGGCCGCCAAGGCCTTCATGGTGCGTGCCGGCGCCTTCGCGGATGCCGACATCGCCATCTCCTGGCACCCGGCGAGCTTCTGGGAAGTCGCACCGCCCGCCGCGCTCGCCAACACCCGGGCGGACTTCACCTTCACCGGGCGGACCGCCCACGCGGCGGCCGCGCCGCATCTCGGGCGCTCGGCGCTCGACGCCGTCGAGCTGATGAGCGTCGGCGTGAACTACATGCGCGAGCACATGCCATCCGACGCCCGGGTCCACTACGCCTATCTCGACGCCGGCGGCATCGCGCCGAACGTCGTGCAGGCGCGGGCGCGGGTGCGCTACTCGATCCGCGCCCGCGACCTGCCCGGCATGCTGGCGCTGGTGGAACGGGTGAAGAAGATCGCCGAGGGGGCCGCCCTGATGACCGAGACCGAGGTCGAGGTGCGGATCGTCAGCGCCGTGTCGAACCTCCTGGGCAACACGCCGCTGGAGCAGGCGCTCCACGGGGTGATGGAGGAGCTGGGCCCGCCGCCCTTCGACGACGCCGACCGGGGTTTCGCCGACCAGATCCGGGCGACGCTCAGCGACGGCGATATCGACGCCGTGTTCCGCGCCATCGGGATGCCGCGCACCGAGGCGCCCCTCGCGGATTTCCTCGTGCCCCTCGACGCCCCGCGCAACCCCGCGATCGGCTCGACCGATGTGGGCGACGTGAGCTGGGTCGTGCCGACCGTGCAGGCGCACGCGCCGACCGTGGCGGTGGGCACGCCGTTCCACACCTGGCAGGTGGTGGCGCAGGGCAAGACCCCGGCGGCCCACAAGGCGATGGTGCAGGTCGCCAAGGCGATGGCGGCCACCGGGACCCTGGCGCTCACCGATGCGGGCCTGCGCGAGGCCGCCAAGGCCGAGCTCGCCCGGCGGCGGGGCGCGGCCGGCTACGTCTCGCCGCTGCCCCCGGAGGTCGAGCCGCCGCTGCGCATGTCGCTCGCGTGAGGCGGAGACGTCCCGGCGCGTCTCCCCTCTGCGCGAGCAGGAGGTCGGGATTGCCGGGATGTCGCCCAGGACGATCGCGTCGCGCTTGCCCCCCGCCGCAACGCGGGGGCCGTCACGCCGCCGCGACAGGACCGCGCCGGCACGGCGTGACGCCGCGCGGCCGATCCGATCAGTGCAGCTGGGCGAGCCGGGCGCGCACCTGCGCGCGGGCCAGGCTGAAGCCGAGTTCCAGCAGCAGCGCCTCCGTCGAGGCCAGGGCCTTCGGCTCCCCGAGATCCTTGAGGGCGCGGTAGCTGGTCAGAACGAGGTCGACGACGTGCTCGAGCGGCGGCGTCGCCTGGGAGATCCGTGACGCGACAAGGGGATCGTCGCCGCTGTCGCTCTGCGTGATGTCCACCACGATGCCGCGGCCCGACACCACGGCGCCGGTCTCGTCGGGGTCGAACTTCCCGCGGGCCAGGATCCGGCGGATCTGACCGTCCGCCGAACACACCCGGTGCTCGGCGATGAACCATCCGCCGGCCTCCGCGCATCCGAGGATGTGCTTCATGACGTGCGCGCGGTCATCCGGGTGGACGCCGCCGTTGAAGGTCGCGAACGGGATGCCGGCTGCGCCGAACTCGGGCGTGAAGCCGAACAGCAGAGCGACGATGGGGTCGGCGATCACGATGCCGCGGCGCACGTCGATCTGCCAGCGACCCACCGTATCGGCATCGTCGAGAACGGTCTGCAGCTCCTCGTGCCCCGGATGGGCGTGCACGCCTCCCGACATTCGCATCGGCCTGGTTCCCCCAAATCAGTCAGTCTGCAACTACAGATAGCACACGACTTAATTGTGGTCACATCAAGCAGTTAATCCACCGGCCGATCGCGCGTGAACAAGTCCCGGCGCGTCTTCGTAGGCTTCGTCGCCGAGGCAAGACACGCCGGGATGCGGTTCCAGGCCGCACCGGCGTGTCAGAAGCGGAGCTGGAGGCGCGCGGTCCCGGATTGCGCGACGAAGTGGTCGCCGACCTGCGCCTGATACTCGCCCGTCACCTCCACACCGTTGCCGAGGCTGAGCTGAAGCCCCAGCCCGGCTTCGCCGAGGCGATCGGGGATCGGCGATTCCGTCGCGAACCGCCCGAGCGCGCCGGTGCCCTGGAAGCTCGCCCGGCCGGTGAAGTGGTCGTCCGACAGGACCATCATGCCGAGCGTGCCGTAGGGGCGGATCCAGCGCCCGCCGTCGAGATCGATCCGGCCGCCGATCTCCACGGTCGGGCTGAACGCCACGAGCGTCTTGGCGAGCGGTCGCACGTCGAGGTTGAAGTCCCCCGCACCCGTCTCCGAATAGGCCGGGCTGTAGCTGTAGAGCAGATCGAGATCCGCGTAGGGCTTGATGTACCAGTCGCCGAACAGGACCTGATAGCTCGCCCGCAGGCGCCCGCCCGCGCTGAGGATGTCGGACCGGCTGCGCGCGGTGGCGCGGGCCCCCGCGAAGTCGATCAGGCGCTTGTTGTCCGCCCAGGCGTAGCCGAGATTGGCCGAGGCCGCGAACAGCCACGGGCCGACCTGATGCTTGAGCGCGGCCGAGACGTCGCCGGCATCGCTCGTCGTGCCGGTGATCCGGTCGGGATCGCTCTGGATCGCCCGGGTGTAGGCCCCCGTCAGGCCGAAGAACCAGTCCGGTGCGAACTCGGTCTGGAGGCCGGCCTGGTAGCTCAGGGCGTTCTGGTGATAGCCGCCGTCGTCGGGGGTCGCGAATTGCCGCGTGTTGGTGCCGGTGATGCGGCCCCAGACGCATTCGCCCTCGCGCAGCAGCGTGCCGGTGCCCACGAAGGCGGGGCAGCTCATGGCCCGCTGCAGGCCCTTGCGGGTGTCGAGCGTCCGGTCGGTGAGCGTGTCCTGGTTGGATTCGGGCTTCAGCTCGTCGAGCGCGGCGGCGTAACCCTTCTGGCTGTCGACCGACAGGAAGCGGGCGTAGAGGTTGCCGAGCCGGGTGGTGTTGCCGTCCCAGGCATCCTGCAGGCCCTGCGCGACGTTGCGCTGGTCGGTGGTCAGCGTGATGCCCACGGGCGTCGTGAAATGCGCCTGCGGAGCGAGCGCGACGGCGTCGGTGGACGGGACCAGCGCCCACGAGATCGGAACCGCGCCGGAATGCAGGGTGCCGTCGGTCGTGGTGGCGGTGACGGCCTGGATCTGACCGGCCTTGAGGAACGTGTAGCGGCCCGGCAGCAGGCCGCTGACGATGTGGGGCTCGACCACGCCGCCCAGGGTCGCGGTGCCGGTGACCGTCAGGAGGTCGTTGCGCGGCGTGCCGGCGGGCGACAGCGGCGCGATGTCGACCAGCAGGCGGCCGGCCGTGCCCTGCACGAAGTTGCCGGTGACGGTCGCCTGCGCCACCGTGCCGACGCCGCCGATATCGAGGATCCCGCCGTTGCGCAGCAGCCCGTCGCGGCCCAGCGCGACGAGGCCGTGGGGACCCGTGCGCAGGATCGCCGACGTCGCGCCGTCGAACCCGTTGTCGAGCACGACGCGCCCCGCCGGCCCGCCGCCGCCCAGGTCGACGTCGCCGATCAGCGTGCCGCGGTTGGTGATCACGCCGGTGGTGAAGGCGCCGGTGATCGCACGGCCCGAGGCCGCGCTGACCACGGCGCCCTCTTCGATGGCGATCCTGTTGTCGCTGCCGCCCTCGACGCGCAGCGCCGCGCCGCTGCCGCTGCCGCCGGTGACGAGGCCGTTCACGCGGATGACGATCTGGCCGCCGCGGCTCGGATCGGCCTCGAGGCTGCCGTCGGTGCGCTGGACGCCCGATTGGGCGTAGATCGCGTGGGCGTCGAGGCCCGACGCGATGATCGATCCGGCCGACGCGATGGTGATGGCGCCGCCGTTTCCGGTCACGGCGCGGCTCCGCACGGTGTTCGTCGTCTCGCCCGACAGGCCGACGAGCAGCCCGCCGCCGCCGCCGAGGCTCTGGGCGAGGAGGCCGTGGGATTCCGTGCCGGTGGTGCGGATCACGGAGCCCTTCTCCAGGCTGACCGTGATCGCCCCGCCATTGCCGCGGCCGCCATCCTTCAACGCGTAGGGGATCGCGTAGCCCATCGCCTGATGGGCGCCGCCGTAGCCGCCACCGCCGCCGATCGATTGCAGCAGCAGGGCCGGCGCGGCGTCGCCGGTGGTCGAGACCTGCGCGTTCGCGCCCAGCCGGACCTCGATCGCGCCGCCGTCGCCCGCCGCGCCACCCGAGCCGCCCAGCCCGAACGTGTATGTGTGGCCGCCCGGCCCTGCCGCCACGGAGGCGAGGCCGCCGCCGCCGCCGATGCTCTGGGCCAGGATGCCGACGGCTCCGAAGCCGCTCGTGGCGACCGTGCCGTCCTGGACGACCTGCACGAAGCCGCCATCGCCCGCCAGGGCGCCGGAGCCGCCGAGCGTCAGGCTGCCCGACTTCGCCGGGATGGAGGCGGGATCCTCCGGCGGCGCGATCTGCACGATGTCGAGCGCCGCGAGCAGCGCGTTGGTCAGCGTCTTGGCGTCACTCTTGGCGTCACTCTTGGCATCGCCCTTGGCGTCACTTTGGGCACCACTCCCGGAGTCCGTTCCGCCCGCCTCCGCATCGTCGCTGGCCGGGGCGGCGAAGCTGCCGCCGCCGCCGCCGATGCTCTGGGCGACCAGGGCATGCGCCTCGATTCCGGCCGTCGTGACGGTGCCGCGATTCTCGATCGTGACCACGCCGCCATTGGCGCCGGTCCCGCCGCTGCCACCGACATTCAGGTTGAGGGTCAGCCCCTTGCCGGCCTTGCTGGTGACGCTCCCCCCGACGCCGTTGCCGCCGCCGCCGCCGATGCTCTGCGCGGTGAGGCCGTAGGCGGCGTCCCCCTGCGTGGCGACCCGGCCGGTGTTGATGATCCCGACGAAGCCGCCGGTATTGCCCGTGCCGCCCGAACCGCCGACGGTCGCCGTGAGATTGGTCTGGTTGGTGGCCTCGGCGAAGGACACGCCGCCCTGGCCGCCGCCGCCGCCGATGCTCTGCGCCAGGATCCCGTGCGCGGAGGCGCCGACGGTGGTGATCGTGCCGTCGTTCTTCACGTTGACGTCGCCGCCGGTGCCGCCGCTCGCCCCGGCGCCCCCGAGGGCCAAGCTCGCCTCGACATCGGGCAGCTTCGTTGCGGTCTTCTTCTGCTTGTCCAGATAGGTCGAGATGCTGCTGGAGTAGGATTTCAGCGCCTTGCCGAAATCCGAATTCTTCAGCTTGTCGGCGAGGCCCTTGTAGGTATCGCTCGACTTGATGTCCTTGAGGAACTGGTCGAGGGCCTTCTTGTCGTCCTTGTTGGCCTTGTCGGCGGCCCATTTCTGGTAAGCCTCGACGCCGATCGCCTGCTTGATCTGCTGCCAGATCTCGCCCACGGCATCGGGCGTGACCTGGGTCCCGGCGGCGAGGCTGCCGCCCGTGCCGCCGCCGCCGCCGATGCTCTGCGCCAGGATGCCGTGCGCGCCGTCGCCCGCCGTCGTGATCGTGCCGGCCGCTTCGTTGGTGACGGTCACGGACCCGCCCGTGCTGCCGGTCCCACCGGTCCCGCCGATCCTTCGGGTGAGCTTGAGCTTGCCCGTGGCGGCACCCGACACGTCGCCGCCATTGCCGCCGCCGCCGCCGATGCTCTGGGCCTGGATGCCGGTGGCGTTCGAGCCGCCGGTCACGATCGCGCCGCCGTTCGTCACGAGGACGCCGCCGCCGCGATTGCCGGTGCCGCCCTCGCCGCCGACGGTGTCGCTCGCCACGAGGGTGTCGGCGATCGGGAGCTTGTTCAGCACTTCGTTGAGGGTCTTGTCGAACGAGACCCCGGAGGTCGCGACCGCCGAGGCCGGGCCGGCATTGCCGCCGCCGCCGCCGACGCTGAGCGCGAGCACGCCGATCGCGGCGTCGCCTCCGGTGGTGACGCTGCCCGCCTGCTCGACGGTGACGTCCCCGCCGGTGCCGCCGCCGCCGCCGGTCCCACCGCTCTGGTCGCGGTTCTTGCCGCCGATGCCCCGGGTGATGGTGACGTTCTGGCGCAGACTCAGGGTGTTGGCCGTCGCGGTCGCGCCGCCGCCGGAGCCGCCCCCGCCGCCGATACTCACGGCCTCGATGCCGGACGCGCTATCGCCGGAGGTCCGCACGGCGCCGTTATTGGTGACGAGGGCCTTGCCGCCGTTGCCGCCGCCGCCGCCCGTGCCGCCGAGGGTCGTGGTGGCCGCCACGGCCATCTGCCCCGGCGGTGCGACCGCCAGCGCGTAGGCCGTTGCATCGCCACCGATACCGCCGCCGCCGCCGATGCTGAGGGCGCGCAGGCCGGCCGCTCCGTCGCCGTAGGTGGTGACCGCGCCGCCGTTGAGGAGGCGCGCCGTGCCGCCCGCGCCGCCATCCCCGCCGGACCCGCCGATCGCGGTGGAGAAGGCGAAGCTCGGCAGCGTGTTGCCGCTCGGCGTCACGAAGGGCGCCGCGATCGCCGTCGCGTCGGCGAGACCGCCCACGCCGCCGCCGCCGCCGATGCTGAGCGCCGCGAGGCCGTCGGCGCCGAGGCCGAGGGTCGTCACGGTGGTGGTGCTCTCGATGGCGGCGGTGCCGCCCTGTCCGCCCCGGCCGCCGCTGCCGCCGATCGCCCAGGAGGCCGCGAGCCCGAAGCCCAGGGCTTTGCTGTTGGCGTCGCCGCCGGCACCGCCGCCGCCGCCGATGCTCTGCACCAGGACACCCGTCGCGCCGTCACCGCCGGTCTCGATCGTCCCGCCGAGGCCGGTGAACTTGGCGAGGGAGCCATCGCCGCCGCCCCCGGCGCTGCCGCCGAGGCCGACCGAGATGAACGCGTTGGCCGTGAAGGCCCGCCCGCCGCTGCCGCCGCTGCCGCCGATGCTCTGCACCAGGGCCCCGTACGCGGCCTCGCCCGTCGTCGCGACCCGGCCCTCGGTGTTGATGATCTCGGCGGCGCCGCCGAAGCCCCCCGTCCCGCCGCCGCCGCCGCTGGAGAACCACAGCGTCTCACCCCCGGTACCGCCGCCATTCGTCGTGGACCGCACGGCGAGGGGCGAGAGGGGCAGGGCCGCGTCGGCGCTGCCGCCGCCGATGCTCTGCGCGACCAGGCCGATCGCCCCCGTGCCCGCGGTCGTCACGGTGCCGCTGTTGGTCAGCGTCACGGCCCCGCCCGTGGCGGCATCGCCGCCGGTGCCGCCGCCGAAGACGCCGCCGCCGCCCCTGCCGCCGGGGCCGCCCACCGATTGGGCCACGACGCCCAGGGCGTAATCCCCCTGCGTGACGACCCTGCCGCGCTGGGTCACCGTGACGGTGCCGCCGTTCCCGCCCCGGGCCCCGTCGCGTCCACCGGAATCGCCCTGGTTGCCGCCCCGGCCGCCGACGCTCTGGACGAGGGCGCCGAAGGCGTAGTTGCCGGCCGTCGTGATCGTCCCGGCCATGTCGAGCTTCGCGAGACCGCCCACGCCCCCCTGGGTCACCTGGGGCTTGCTGTAGAAGCTGCTGCCCCGTCCGCGGTCACCGCCCGCGCCGCCGAGGGATTCGACGATGACCGCGGTGGCACCGACGCCGTCGGTGCTGACCCGGCCGGCGGGCGTCACCGTGAGCGCGGCCGAACCGCCGGCGCCGCCCTTCCGGAACGCGGTCTGGTCGGCGGCCGTGCCCCCCGAGCCGGCATCGCCCCCGATGGCGCTGACCCGCACGGCCAGGAAGGCCTGCCCCACGGTCGACACCGTGGACGACAGGGTGAGGGCGACCGGGCCGGCATCGCCGCCGCCGCCGAAATTCGTGAGGGCGAAACCGCCCTTCCCGCCCCGGGAGAAGACCAGGAACCGCGGGATCGGCGCGAAGGCCGGCGCGCCGGTCTGGCTGACTTGGTCGCCCCGCCCGGTCACATCCTCCGACAGCGTCACCGAGACGGCACCGCCGCTCCCGCCCTTGGCGCCGTAGACGGAACCCGAACCGTAATCGTCGCCCCGTCCGCCGCGCCCGCCCTGCGAGCCGATCGCGATGGTCGCGGCCGCGTCACGCCCGGCTTCCGCGGTATCGACGTCGGTCAGGCTCAGGTCGCCGCCGGCTTGGCCCGGCGTCGCCTCCCTGTTCCGCCCGAGGATGAAGACCTTGCCGTCCCGGCCATCCGCGCCGATGACGACCTGGGGCTGGGGGCGCTCGGCGGCCTGGACGGGTGGGGGGAAGCCCTGGGCTCCGGCCAGGGCAAACGTTGCCAGAAGTCGCGTCGACAGCCGAATGCGCCTGCCAAAGTTCCCGAGGGAACACGCCACCCGCGAGCACGACATCAGCCATACGCCTCTTACCCGCCCCGGCCGGACGGAGCGGCGAGGGCATGGCGGAACCACAGGGATCTGCAGCGTTTCAGCCGCGCGGCGCCAATCCAAATTCTGGCGCCGCACAGCAACGGGCGGCTTATAGTAAGCTCATCCTGGCCTGCATAGATCGATCCGAAAACGTGTCTTGCTTTGCATCAGCATTTATATTCAAAAGTGGCGATATATCAGGGCGAAGATCGGAACTGAAGATTTGATGATTGCAGGGTCGGCGTGCAGACTATCAAAAGGCGAAAACAAGACGTCTGCCGCGTGCATCGGTGCCACACCGGCCGACGATCAGCGGGTCGGACTCGAAATTTCGGCGCGCACCCGACGCCACCGAAGCGCGCGGCCGCGTCGAGCCCGGGTCGAGCATCGGCGTCCGCGCGGCCTGAGCATCGGGCCGGCGCGGGGAGCTCCCTGCTGAAGCCCGACGTGGTCCTGCGCAGCCTTCCGAAGGAATAGAGTATTGCCAACGCGCGTCGGGGCGCCATTCTTGTTGCCAGCGGGGATTGCTGGAGGCGCACGCGTGGCCATCAAGTTTTACGTCTTCGACAACGAGGCCGGCGCGCTGCAATACGCATCGCAGTACGGCCACAGGGCCCGAATCACGTATCGCGGCGATTACCGCCACGAATGGCTCGTCTCCCTGGACGCGTAGTGCTCAGACGCACTCACTTCGTTCATGCGAGGGAGCACTCGCTCATTGTTCGAGCATCAATTTTTCCAGACTCGGCTGAAGCCTCCGTCTGGATCGATGCACTAGAAGTGGATCGGATCGCAGTGCGATCCGCCGCAACGCCCGGTTTTGCTCCGTCGTGATCTGTCGCGGCGCCGCCGCGCTGCGAGAATGACAGGCCGGCCTGAACCATCCAGCCGATCGGAGCCGCGCCGCCGATGCCTAGTCGATGACCGGAGCCCGCGCCGGGTCCGCGATCACCGGCTCGTCGGAGCCGTTGGGGTCTTGAGTACGAGCCCCCGCATCCGGGCGGAGGCGCTGCCGATCCGTACAGCCGACGCAGGTCCAGCGCATCGCGCGCGCGTTGTCGGCTTCGGCTTTGCGGTACACGAAGCCTTTGGCCTTCGATCGGACCTTGAGGCGCGTTTTGGGCTGGGTCTTGGTCGCCGGCATGGCTGCGGGCGGCGTCAGGGCCAGACCCTCCTGCGCCTGCAGGGCGCCCGGCAGCGGCGCGGCTGCCAGCGCGATGAGGAGCGGTCGCGTGCCTCTGATCACTGATCGCCCCTCTCCGCGTCACGCCAGCCAGGACGGCTCGGGTCTCGCCCTCGCAAGCGCCCGGCCAGTGGAGGACCAGATAGGCGCCTCCGGGGCTTTGTCCTGATGCGCGCCCGATTGGATCGGCCTCCCGTTCGGTGGAGCGGGCCTCAGCGCGGAATGACGTGGCGCTCGTGGGCGGCCTCGACCCGGTAGCGGGTCGGCCCCCTGGACTTGGCCGACGGGGTGACCGACGCCGTGGCCGGCCCCGTCGCAGGGCGTGCAGGCGCGGTCTGGATTGGGCCGGCCGTGCGGCTAGGACCGGACGCGCAACCCGAGCAGATCGATCCGAGCGCGCGCCGGGCGAGGGCTTCGCTGCGCGCAAAGGCGGCTGCTGGAGGCAGTCTCGGGTGCGGGGCCGAACCGATGTCGGCCGCCGGGGCGGCGGCCGGTCGGCGCTGGGAGGGTTGGGCGAGGGCCGTGCCGGCGATCGTGACGATGATGGCGACGACCATGATCACGAGGAAGCCGGCGGGGACCGCGACCCGCGTGACCAGGGTCGTGACCCCGCCCTCGGCCCGATGTCTCCATCGGGGAGGCCAAGTCTCAGTGTGAACCACGTGTGTTCCGCTTTGAGCAGTCATCGCGCCCCTCCGCTCCCGGGATGGCCAATTCCTGCAAGCGGTGGTCCGATCGCGCCGCCCACGGCGTAGGCAGGGCGCCCGTCGGGAGTTCGAAAGATCGAGACGCTTCGCAGATCCACGGCAGGATCCGCGACTCTGCCAGGGCCTTGCCCTGACGACACACCAAAGGGTTCCAGCCCTTCGAGACCCGGTCTCCCGGGTCGAGCGGGCTCTCGGGCGCCCGTTGCACGGCAGTCTCCCGGCCGGTCTGCGCGATGAGGCCCGTAGCCTCGACATCGACACAGACGCCTGACTATGCGTAGTTCCTACGCGGTCAGGACCGGAGACCCGATGGCGAAAACAGCTCACGTCAATGTCCGGCTTCAAAGCGGAGAGCAAGAAGCCAGACCCGGCGTCATCCTGCTGCGCGACGCGGCGATCGTCGGCGGCCTATGCGTAATCGGGACGTTCCTCGTCGGTATCGCCATGATCTACCTCGCCTTGAACAGGATCTGGCCGGCTTTGGCGCCCGTCCACGGTCGTGAGCGCCTGCGCGTGTGGTCCCGCTTCAGTCTCCTCGCGGCTCAGGAAGTCCGCTCCTGGCGGGATCGGGCTTGGCGCTGAAAGTGCCGCTCGGGCCTGATCGTCCGGGAGCGCGCTCCGCCGAGCTGGTATCGGATCAGCGTCAGGGAGCGTATCACGCGGAAGACCAAGCGGCCTGATCGGGGGCAACGCGCGCGGGGCACGACAGCCCCTGACTGCAGGGCCATCGGGTGGTCCCACCCAATCCCCTTCGTCGTGATGCGACCGCGTCGGCGGGCCGCGAACGACGTTTTCGCCAGGCTCCGGCGTCTCGGGTCGAGGGGGGAGTTGGGTTACCGAACCCGAAATCTTCCCGATCTTGTGACGTGGATCGACCGCGACGCAATCGAGGATGGCCCTAGGTAGACTGCACGGGTGAGGGTTCGCGGTTTTCGCGTCTCGTCAGCACCTTCCGGTATATAATGAGAGACATTCTGTCTTCAATTCAGAATTCGTTCCGGCTCTATCGCAATAGGCAGTAACGAGGAGCCGTTGGACGCCCCCAAGCAGACCAGTCGATCGCAAGGCCGGCGCCCCCCGACGGAGTGGCTGTCGCTCGGTGTCCTGGCGGTGATCACGCTGATCGTGATCGTGACCTGGGGCTATGCCGCGTGGTGGATCGGATCGATGGCGCTCGGCTGGTTTCGGTGACGCCTCAGCCTGCGTCCGTACACACCCTCCAGCGGCGACCGGCCTCCGAAGGATCTGCCTCGCGCATACGCGTCTCGGCTCCGGAGTCCCCCCATAACCGGGGTAACACGCCGCGCGTGCTCCGTCGCCTCACAGCGTGGCTGAACCGTCCGTCGGCCTGACGGCGGACGACCTCGTCATCGCTCCTGGGGTGGTGAGCGGGTTCCGGAGACTCGATGTGGGGACGTGGTTAAATCGTGCCCGCAAGCGATGTCCGCGTCCGGGGCTGACGCTGCCGAGGCAACAGCAACTCAGGATTGGCACGGGCGAATGCATCGTTTGTCTTATTGGCGCGCCTGCTTTGCTCCAATCGACAAAACACGATTTGGAATTGTCATTCTCGTTTGAAGATCCTCAATTCCGTTCTGTCGATGCGCGTATCTTGCGTCAAATAAGTCTTGGATCAAAGCTCTTCAGGTCATCGCAGGTGCGGACCGGGCGATACGAAAGCGTCGGGAAGTGTGGTTAATGGGTGTCTGCGTACAAACACATCCTTGTCGGTACCACTGGGTCGTGCAATGTTTAGTTGTGGTCGCGCGAGACCACCTGAGAGTGTGATGACGTCAGGGTTTTTCCTTGAGGTCGTCGCTTCGCAGCCAGAAGACCTGTCCACGAAACCCGACGTGCCGGTTGTGCGGCTCGGGCCGCGGTTCACACCGACGGCTTGATCGCACAGCCATCGAGCGTCTTCGCGCCGGGCTACCTCCCGCGTCCTCCAAGGTCCGGTCGGGGCTCGTCCCGGTTGCGTCGCCGGCATCGGCCGATCGTTGGCGCCCCTGCGCGCGCACGATCCGGGCGCACGCGTCCCTGCTTGCCGATCCCGGTCGGCGTGCCGGTCCGACGGTGTTGCGGAGGCCGGGCGGTTGACGTCGGTACCCTGAAGGCCGGCGAAGGGAGAATCGAGATGATCGCTGTAATCGTGCTCTCCGTGATCGGTGGCCTTCTGACGCTCATCGGGGCGTGGTTCTGGATCGGCGCGTCCGCAATCCTGGTCGCCCCCCTGGCGGCGGGGGGCATTGCGATGGTGATCGGGGCGTATCTCGCGTTTCAGCGGAGCAGGTCGTCGTCCGGCCGCCGCAACCGCTCCGCGATCACGCGGACGGAAATCCATTTGGGGTGATGGGGGCCGGCGCCGAACCGCGTCGCCGGCCGGATGTCGGCTCGCAGGCGACCGGCGTCGGGCGCGCGATCGACCCGGGCGCACCGAACCCGTCCCCTCACCATGGAATGCCCGGGTCGGGGGCATGACGCGAGCCTGAGACACGTCCGATCGGCGCGCGGACTTGCGTCCCTCATCCGGGGTGCCCGCACGTCGCGGAGGCCTCGAAGGCGCCGTCCGTCAAGGCCCGCCGATACGGTCACTTGAGGATGAGAGCGGGGAGGGGATCGCCCGGCACCCCCGTAGGCGGGACCTGCCGTGGACCGCAGGATCGCCGCGCAAAACCGGAAGCCGCCTTCCGCGAAACCCGCCGGCTCCGTCGTCCAGCTTGGCGACGGCGCACGTGCGGGTTGATCGTGAAGACTCTGGCCGTGCCGTTTCAGTCCCGCAATCCGACAGGAATCAAGGTGATCCGGTCAATCGACCAGAATTAATAATAGCTTCAGGTTGTTGTGCGAATTGGTAACTGTCATCGCATGCCGCTCGGGGCATGAAAATCATCACAGCAAACCGATCCCCCTGTGGGGGCGCATGCTTGGCTGGGGCCATCGTGACGCTGGCGTGCGTCGGTTACTGCCTCAGTGAGGCGGTGTGCGCACCGCTCGTGGAGGATGACGGGTCGGCCGGCGCCCAGGCGCCGCGGAGCGATCCGTCGGATTGTGGACTCTCCGGCCTAGCGGCGGCGTCCCAGACCCGGCCGACGCGTGGTGCGTCGGATCAGTAGGCGTCCGAGCGGCCGGGCATAATGTGGATCGCCGTAGCGACCAGGATCCTGAGATCGAGGGCGAAGCTGCGGTTTTCGACGTACCACAGGTCGAACTCGACCCGGCGCTGCATGTCGGCGAGACGCGGCGTGCCGCCGCGCGAACCGTTGACCTGGGCCCAGCCGGTGATGCCGGGCCGGACTGCGAAGCGGCCGTGGTAGGCGCTCAGCAGCGCACCGTAATGGCGGTCGTGGGCCAGGGCATGCGGGCGCGGGCCGACCAGCGCCATCTCGCCGCGCAGCACGTTGATCAACTGCGGCAGCTCGTCGAGGCTGGTGCTGCGCAGCAGGCCGCCGAGCCGGGTCAGCCGGGCATCGCCCCGGCGCGCCTGGGCGACGACGGCGCCGTTCTCCTGCACCTGCATCGTGCGGAACTTGTAGATCAGGAAAGCGCGTCCGTTCAGGCCGGTCCGGGTCTGGCGGAACAGCGCCGGGCCCGGGCTGTCCAGCCGCACCAGAAGCGCCACGATCGCCAGAAGCGGCGCCAGAAGGAACAGGGCGAGCGCCGCGATGGCGGCGTCGAATCCGATGCGCAGGATCGCACTTGGCTGATGTCGGCTGCCGGACGTCATGGGCGCCAACTGTTCGTCCGCAGCCAAGCTGCGTTCCAAGGCGTTCATGCGATGAGCCCCTATTCAGATCCGGATCGACCGGGTGCGGCCGCCGGATGCCTGAAGGCAGCGATCCCTGCGATGTGCCACTTCGGGCACTGTCTTAGCTCAGCTGTTTAACTCGGCATTAAGCTCTCGACAAGCATTTATAAAAATTCGGCGCCCATACTTCGCGAGCGTAATAATATTCAAGAGCGGCCACGATGCCCATGCCGCGTCGGCATGCCGTCGTATCGAATGTTTTTCGGACTGTATTGGTTGGGTATTTTACCAAAATATTTTCTCCTAGATGTACGTTTGAGAGCCCATAAAGCTAAATTTCCGTGGTCGATTTCTCATCGGAGCGATGTTCTGTCAGCCAAGATCAGCTCATCCTTGATGGGATGTGCCGTGATTGCGTGAGATAGCCTTTGGGGGCAGTCCGAGCGGCTGATTGCGCCAGGATCTGTGCCCGGACAAAAAATGCTTAGTCCGCAAGCGCTCGGTCGATGCTGCCGGCCCGTACAGCACTTTCGGTCTTCGATACCGAGCCTCGGCCGGCGGGCCCTGCGCGCGGGTCGGCCCTGCCGCGCGGCAGGGCCACGGGTCGGGGTCGCCGCGTCGAGGCCCGGTCGGCGCAGGGGCTGCGGTCTCAAGCGCCGAACCGGTGTTCACTGCGTCGGAGCGCGCTCCAGCGCTCGCGCCAAGCCTTCGAGACCTGATCCTGCAGCGGCTTGAGCAGGTAGCTCAGCACCGTCCGGTCGCCGAGCTTGAGGTAGGCCTCGACCGGCATCCCGGGCACCAGCCGCACGGTTCCCAGCCGATCCAGCTGTTCCGCCGGGATCGCGACGCGCACCGTGTAGTAGCTTTGCCCGGTCTTCGGATCGGTGGTCACATCGGCGGACACCCGCGAGATCCGACCTTCGATCTCGGGCGTGGTGCGCACGTTGAAGGCGGGGAAGCGCAGGAGCCCGGCCTGGCCCTGCTGCACGCTGTCGATGTCCTGCGGCGGCACGCGGGCTTCCACGGTCAGCCGGTCCGCATCCGGGACGATCAGCATCGCGGGCTCGGTCGGCACCACCAGCCCGCCCACCGTGTGCACGCTCATCTGATGCACCACGCCGTTCTGCGGCGCCCGCATCTCGACACGCCGCAGTTGGTCCTCCGCGGCGATCCGCTTCTCGACCAGTTCGAACCATTTGCTGCGGATGTCCGACAGATCCTTGCCGACCTCCGTGCGCATCTCGGCATCGACCTGCAGGCTCTGCAGCTTGATCTCCGAGATCTTGCCCTTGACGGAGGCGATCGACGCGATGAGCTGGCCCCGCTCGCCGTTCAGGCGCGCCCCGTATGGCTGGCTCCCGGTCCCGGACAGCGAACACGACGGCAAGGTCACGGTGCGCAGACACGATCCGCATCCGGATCAGGCGTGAGGACCTGACCGACCCGGGATCCGGGTTGCCAAACGGCTGAGTCCCTTCGGCGGGCCCTCAGGACGGGCGCCCGCCGCGCGACGCGGAACAGCGTGCGGTGTTCGAAGGTCCCCTGGCGTACGAAGACCGCCGGACCATCAACAATTCCGGTCCCGCATCGCGTCGCGCGCGCTTCCCTGCCGCGCCGGGAACGGGTTAAGCAGGAGCGGCACAGGTCACCGCCAGAGATGACCGGCCCGCGAGGAAGCCCGAGACGTCCGTCACGCCGCTGTCGCGGCTGTGCGCGGCCCCCTCGAATCCGCGCGGACCCCGCGACGCGTGACGAGGACAGGCCCCATGACAGGCCCAGCGACAGGCCCCACCACCGGCCCGATACCCGGCACCCCGGACGAGTCTGCCCTGGAACGCTCCGCGATGCGCCGGATCGGCTGGCGGCTCGTGCCGTTCCTGATCCTCGCCTACTTCATCTCGTTCCTCGACCGCGTGAATGTCGGCTTCGCGGCGATCCAGATGAACCACGATGTCGGCCTCACCGCGACGGTGTTCGGCTGGGGCGCCGGGATCTTCTTCCTCGGCTACTTCCTGATGGAGATTCCCAGCAACCTGATGCTGGAGCGCTTCGGGGCGCGGCTCTGGATCGCCCGGATCATGGCGACCTGGGGGCTGATCTCCGCCGCCATGGCCCTCGTGCAGGGGCCGTGGTCGTTCATCGGCCTGCGCTTCCTGCTGGGACTCGCCGAGGCGGGATTCTTCCCCGGCGTGATCCTCTACCTCACCTACTGGTTCCCCGCGGCCTACCGGGCGCGGATCATCGGGGTCTTCATGATCTCGATCCCGATCTCGTCCTTCCTCGGCTCGCCGATCTCGGGGGCGCTGCTCAACGTGACCGGGTTCGGGCTCGCCGGCTGGCAGTGGCTGTTCATCCTCGAAGGGCTGCCGGCGGTGCTGATGGCGGTCGCGGTCCTGTGGCTGCTGCCGGACGGCCCGCGGGACGCGGCCTGGCTGCCCGCCGACGAGCGCAACTGGCTGGAGCGGCAGCTCCGGGCCGAGGCGGCGCGCAACACGAAGCGCGGGCAGGCCGCCAAGCCGCCCCTGTGGGAGATCCTGCGCGATCGGCGCCTCGCCCTGTTCGCGGCGATCTATTTCGGGTCGACGGCGAGCAGCTACGGGCTCTCGTTCTGGACCCCGCAGATCGTCAAGAGCTTCGGCCTCGGCAATGTCGAGACCGGCCTGTTGAACAGCATCCCGTACGGCTTCGCGTCGGTCGCCATGATCCTCTGGGGCCGGCACAGCGACCGGACGGCCGAGCGGCGCTGGCATCTCGCGCTGTCCTTCCTGATCCTGGCGCTCGGGCTCGCGGGCGGCACCGTGCTGACGGGGCTCGGCCCGGTGGTGGCGGCGCTGACCGTGGCGGCGGTCGGCGTCTACATGCTGAAGGGGCCGTTCTGGGCGCTCGCCACCGAGCAGATGCCCCCCGCCACCGCGGCGGCGAGCATCGCGGCGATCAACGCGGTCGGGAATCTCGGCGGCTTCCTCGGCCCCTACCTGATCGGCGCCATCAAGGACGGGACCGGCAGCTTCACCTTGAGCCTCCTGCCCCTGGTGGCCTTCGCGCTGCTCTCGGCAGCCCTGTCGCTCGTGCCGGGCCGGTCCCCGCGGCCGGATCCGGGCGCCCGCCGGCCCTCGGCGGCCTGACCAGACTTACGTTGGCAGGCCAACGCGACAGGACAGCGCCCGATTGCATCCAATCTTCCGCCTCATCCTGAGGTGCCCGCGCAGCGGGCCTCGGAGGAGGGCCCCAGCCGGCCGAGCGATCCTTGGAGCCCTCCTTCGAGGCCTCCGCTGCGCTCCGGCACCTCAAGATGAGGCGGAGGGTTGGAGTGCCGGTCCAAGGCTTTCCGATCTTATGCCGTGGTCCTTGCGGGGCCCTAAGCCTTTGTCCTGACGCGCACTCTTGCGCCGAACTGATATCTCCTTCGATGGAGAGCGCTGGAGCGCGGCGCAAACGGGCGCAGCGGATGGCCTGTTAGTCCCATGCCATCGCCGGAGGAACCTGCACGCCTCCGGCCGGCGGGGAGCCGACCCCTTGGATCGGAACACCACGGTGCGCGACGCCCTCCTGGCGGCATTGAAGCGCCAAGCGGGTGGCCGAGGATCCCGCGCCGAAAGTGGACCTCTCGGAACCGCGCGACGCGCGGATCGCGGGTCGGATCGACCGTGAGGCGCTGATCATGGTGGTGGCGGGCGCCCGCGCGGGCGGCTCGTGACGCGGTCGGGCCACCTCCAAAAGCAACGAGGCCGCCCCCTCGCGGAAGCGGCCTCGCCGATCGACAGACCTGGGGAGCGGCGGACCGGCAGGCCGGCCCGTCCGCTCCGTTGGCGCAGTCTTAGTACGAGCCGAACTTGTAGTTCAGGCCGGCGCGGACGACGGCGAACTCGTCGGAGCGGCGACCGATGCCGCTGTAGACGACCGGGAAGTTGTTGGCGGCGTTGATGACGAACGCGCCCTGG
>NZ_JBBXMX010000021.1:0-90430 GCF_038442355.1 Methylobacterium guangdongense | reverse complement strand
AGCCCGGCCTGCTGCTCCTTGAGGATGCCGATGATCTGCTCTTCGCTGAACCGGCTCTTCTTCATCGTCCGTCTCCTCATCGACGGACCCTAGCTTCAGAACGAGGGCAGAACAGGGGGCAAGGTCATCGCCAATCCTCTGAATGTCAGCCGGCCCGGTCAATAACTCCGAAACAGGTACGTCGGAAACAGGCGCCTCAGCCCAGCAAGGGTCGACACCGGGCGGACCGACTCTTGAAATCGAATGTCCGCTTCCGGGCGTTCAGCTAACTTCTGCTCATGGCACATTCCAGCAGTGGGGCTGAGCATATGCCGCCTCGCCGCCAGCTTGATCAGCGAGTCGAAGCTTCGCACTTGGCCACCATCTGAAGAGTCTTCAGACACCGTCGCAGCCTCGCTAGCTCGGCTCCCAGAACGCCGGTGATAGCGAAGCGCCGCTTTGCCTCTCGAGAGCCATCCGGCCGACGCGTGGTGATTGAAACTTCGTGGACCAGCGCCCGCTGCCGTGCCTCGGCCTTCGCTCGCTGCGCAGCTGCAATGGCGTCCGTTGGCGCAGCAGACACCCGCTTCGCCACTGCCCGCTGACGTGCCCAGGCATGCAGCCCCTGGCCCGGCGTCGCCGCCAGTGCTTGCACCCGGCTCGGCAGCACCTTGGCTGATTCGAGGTGCTGGATCGCCCGCACGTCCCGACTGATCAGCTTACGCGCTGCTAGGCGCTCGGCGGGCGTCTCGCCACCGTAGGAAACAAACCGCTCGACGATGAGGTGCAGGTCAAGGGTGGTGCGCGAGCGCTTGCGTCCGCTCAACGTCTCCAGCTCGGCCATGATCGCGGACTTCAGCGGGCTGGCGCTGACTTGGACGTAGGTCGCATAGGCCAAGGCAATGGCTTCGAGGTGCTGAGCGTCTGACGCCTTGCGGATGTTCAATCCGGCTCGCTGCAGCCAACCTGCGCCGTCGAGCGACCGTAATCCAGCGCCTCAAACCTGATGCAGAAAGCGTTCGGCGTCGGCCGCTACGGCATTGGGGCTGCCAGTCCCAGCGCCGGTTCGACCTAAATCGGCAGGCTTGGCAGTTGTCGGCCGGTCGGGCGCTTTGACCGGCTCAGGGCGACGAGGCAGCAAGTTTAAAGGGGAAGGGGAACGAGGTCGGTTAAACCGAAACGTTGGAACTGTGTCGTTGAGCATGGCCTGGATTCATCCCGAACAAACGGCCGCGCATCGGGTGGGCGCGACACTTCGTCGGTATGAATTGGCATGTCGCTGATGGCCGACCAAAGCCAGCCTCGTCCAAGGATGTCCGGCTCGCTCGACGGGACACAAACTGGACACCAGCGGCAGCTACATAAGCTAAGTGCTTGATTTTGTTGGCGCGCCCTACGGGAATCGAACCCGTGTTTTCGCCGTGAAAGGGCCGTCACGAGACAAAGGGGGCAAAAGCGCACACGGCAATTCCCTCTCCGTACTCGCTTTTTTCGTACCCTACTACCATAGTTGGTCTGACCGTCTGTGTGAGACGTTGTGTGAGACCGAACGATGGCAAAGCCTAGCAGCTTCGACAGCGTCGCAAAGCGTGCACGGCTTGCGCCGGCCAAGAACCCGCGTTGGCAGGGCGTTTCGGGTGGGCGAGGGGGTGTGAGCCTTGGCTACCGCAAGCCGGCCCATGGACCTGGGGGCTGGGTCGCCAAATTGGTAATCGACGGCAATCGGGTCGAGCAGCGACTAGCTCAAGCTGACGATGCCGGCGCCGAGGCCGACGCCTTGCCGTATCCCGCCGCCGTGACCGCCGCCATTGAATGGGCCCGCGCCCAGGTCCGTCGTATCGACGGCGAAGGGGAGGGGAGTGCAACTGTCGTCCCGACCGTCCGCATGGCTGTCGACGCTTACGTCGCCGCCCGTTCAGCTCGTGCTCCCGCGGCAGGTCGGGACGCTGAGAAGCGCCTCGGCAAGCATGTTCTAGCCGACGAGACATTCGCTGATACGCAGCTCGCAAAGCTCAACGCGGGCACCATCCGAGCGTGGCGGCAGCGTCTGTCAGGCGACCTGCAGCCCACAACCGTCAATCGGTTGTTGAATGATGTGAGAGCAGCCCTTAACGCAGCCGCCGAGCAGCATCGCCGTATGCTGCCCGCCACGCTTCCTGCTGAGATCCGCTCCGGCACTAAGGCTCTGTCCGCTGGATCGAGCGCGCGCAAGCAAGTTTTGCCCGACAGCGAGATCCGCCGCCTCATCGACGCCGCCTTCACTGTCGACGAGACCGGCGATTTCGGCCGCCTCGTACTGCTCATGGCGGCGACGGGCGCTCGCCACTCGCAGGTCGCGCGGATTACGGTCGGCGACGTGCAAACAGCGCGCGGCCGGATCATGGTGCCGCCCTCGAACAAGGGGCGCGCTGGCAAGCGCCCGACCCCAATCGCCGTGCCAGTGGGGGCCGACGTGCTTGAGCGGCTTCAGATTGCGTTAGCCGGCCGCCGTGGGCACGAACCGCTCCTGATGCACTGGCGGCATCGCCAGGTCGGGCCCGTCACCTGGGAGCGGGTCGATCGGGGGCCTTGGGCCACAGCCTCGGCGGCATTGCGCCTATGGGACAAAGCTCGGACCCGCGCCGAGGCGCCTCCCGGGACAGTCATGCTGTGCCTGCGCCACAGCTCGATCGTGCGGGCGCTGAGCGCCGGTGTACCGGTAAGGCTGGTCGCGGCGCTGCACGACACCAGCGTGCAGATGATCGAGGACCACTACTCCGCCTACATCGTCGAGGCGACCGAGGAGATCGCCCGTCGAGCCGTCACGCCCTTGGCACCGAGCACCGTCGCCGCTCTTCGCTCCGTCGATGAAGTCGCAGCATGAAGCAGCCACGGAATCTTGCGAAGACTAAGCTTACCGCGAACAATAAGATCGTTGGCCGACCCGTCGGACATTCCAAGCGGGTGCCACCCGCACCTGCCAAGCCGAAGCCGGTTGAGTGGAAGCGCTTTTTGAAGCGCCTCAGGGATCCCGAACTTGTGGATTGCCCCTCCACCGGGGAGAAGGTCAGGCCGTTCGGTCCGAAGCGGCCAGTCTACGAGTGGCGCGCGGTCAAGAGAGGCCGGCCGCCTGTGAAGGATGCCGACGCCCTGCTGCGCATCATCCAGGCCATCCAGAGTGAAGGGAAGCGCGGGACGGCGCGCATAGCCGCAGAACAGGCCCCGCACCGCGAGGAACTTTCAGTTAAACGGGAGCGCACGCGTACGCGCAGGGAGATGCGGCGGCGCGCGGCTGAAAATCTGTAATCAGCGCCTTGGCCTTTTTTCTGCTGAACACGCAATAGGTTAAGCCGATCGAATTTTTGTCGGCGCCTCACATCTCTGTCTGCCGCTTATGGTCATGTCGTCCGACAGATCAGACAAGGCAGATCATCATGACCAGCCCCACGAAGAAGCTTTTGGAGCGCTCCGACGCCATTCCGTGGCAGAAGCGGCCGCACCTCCGCATGGACGTCGCCGGCGATGTCACGGGGCTTTCACGCACGACGATCTATCGACTGGCCTCGGAAGGTCGGCTGAAGCTCAAGCGCATCGCAGGCCGGGTCGTCGTCGATACCGCGGGTATCCTTATCCTTGTCGAGAACGCCGAGCCTTGGCGGCCCGGTAAACGCGGTGCCGCGGCCCGAGCGAAGCGATCCATTGCGGCCCGTGCGGCACTTCGGTGATGAGCGACGTGGACCCCGGTGGCAGCCCCGTCGCGGATGGTCGCGGCAAAGTTCAGGAGCAGCCGCCAACCCACACGCGTGACGCGACCGGGGACACGCTGACAGAGCTGCGCGCCCTCCACGGTCGCCTGCTCGCAAAGCGGATCCGACTTAGCCAAGGACACGGGAAGCTGGACGTCCTGGCCTATGACAAGGCCCATGAGTTCAGCGTCCGCCAGCACCGAGTAACCTGTCTGTCCGAGTTGCATGCAGTCCTGGAAACGCTGAAGTCCGCCCGGCATTCGTGCGTCGTGTTGGATCGGCTGCTCGATCCTTCCACGGCTGAGCGAACACGGCGCAACAAGCAGGCCTTCGAGCCAGTGGCGCACCGGTACGTGCCGATCGATCTCGACGGGATCAAGCCGCCGCCAGGCCTAGATTGGCGTGTCGAGCCCGAGGCTGCCGTGCTGTACGCTATCAGCACGTTGCTGCCTGCGTTTCAGGGCACTTCCTGCATCTGGCAGTTCACCGCGAGCCACGGGATCAAGCCGGGCCTACGCCTGCGGCTGTGGTTCTGGCTAGACCGCCCGACAGGACGTGACGAGATCAAGATATGGCTCTGCGAACCAACGCCAGTTCCCGGTGTGCCAAAGAAATCGTGGCTGCGAGCGACGCAAGCTGATCCGAACCTCTATCATTCAGTGCAAATTATCTACACAGCCAGCCCGGTATTCGAAGGCGGGGCGGTCGACCCTGTTCCGCATCGCTCGGGTTTTATCGCCGGCGAACGCGAGATGGTCTCGGTTCCCGTCCCGATCGAGCCGCGGTATGCGGCCCTCGCACGCCCGCAGCGCCGCGCCCTCAATGCTACCCCAATCGCCATCGAAAGCGTGACACAGCCCTATGAGCGAGGGGGCGCCGGGTTCGAGTATCATGTCTCTACAATTGGCGACGGTCCGGGCCAGCTAGGCTTCTACGGCCCGATGCTGGCTGCCACCGCGGCTTGGATCTCGCAGCACGGCCCCGATGCAGATGCCAGCAATATGCTGGCCTGCCTCATCACAGCCGTGCGCAGCGCGCTTCGCGATCCGGCAAAGCACACGCTTGATTACATCGAAGAGAAGACCTCGAACCTGCCGGCTTTGGTCGAATGGGTGCGGGACCAGGAGCACGCCAAAAGGGCTGAGCGCGCCCGCGTCGGCCAGTCATGTGAGGCTCCCTGCGCTCTCCCGGCCCTAAGCCTGGGCCAGGCTGGCGCCGCGCTTGAGCGGGCCATGGAGGGTGCGTTCGCAGAGTCACTCAAGGCGATCGCCGATCGACGTGCACTCCGCGCTGCGTGCTCCCCAGCAACGCTGGAGGTGATCCTCAGCGCCCCCTGGTTTTTCGACGTTCCGAAGATGCCGTGCATCGGGATCGGCGCGGGCATCGGGCTAGGTAAAACGGAAAAGGCGTTGCGCGCCCTCCTGGTCGCCGTGCGCGCCGATTCGTCTCTACGAATCGCCTACGCTGTGCCAACCCACGAGACCGCAGATGACGTGGCAACGCGACTCAATTGCATGGCCGGCGCAACGATCTCCCGCGTGTGGCGCGGGACCGGTCGGCCGGACCCGGGACGACCTGGGCGGTTGAACTGTCCGATGCACGCGCTGGTCGAGCAGATCCAACACGTGGGCGGACGCATCGCCGACGCGTGTGGCGGGCCGGAACGTGGGTGGTGCGCTCACAACCCGCGTCGGCCCGGCATCAGCGGGGAGGAAGCTTGCGCCTACCGACAGCAGTTCGCATCCGACGTGCAGGTTTGGATCGTGCCTCATGCTATGCTGACGCATCGCGCGCCCAGACCATTCCATACCGCTGAGCGAGAGCGTCAAGGTTCGCCGTTCGACATGCTGGTGCTGGACGAGGCACCCTGGCTCGGCCTGTTCGGCGGTCGCGATCGTCAGTCCGCGTCGGTAACGGTCAGCGAGCTGAATGCCCTCGCGCTGAAATTGGCAGCCTCCGAGAAACGCGACGTTTATCGTCGGATCGTGGACAAGATGTCCGCCGCACTTACCGGGCAGAGCGGATTGCTCAAGCGCGCGCCCTTCATGTCCTGCGATCTGAGCGTGGCCGAAGCTGACCACGCCGCGCGCCTGACGCAAGGTTTGCGGCAGAGCATCGCGGTTAATCACGACCTCGCGTCTGAGGCCGCGGCGATCACCGTGCGCGAGACCTACGAGAAAAACCGGTCGGTGATCCTAGCCGCCCGGTTTTGGAGCCTTCTGGCAGCGTTCCTGCGCTCGGGCGAGGCGATCGCGCCCTGGTCATTGTCCGTGGACGAGGATGCTGCCGGTGAGCGTACCGTCCTTCTGCGTTGGAAGGAGGAGCTGAACGGCGACTGGGCTGCAGGCCCGGTTCTGTATCTCGACGCGACGGTGATCCCGGAGGTCGCGAGCGCGTGGCTGCCGAACCTGCGCATTGAGGCCGCGGTCCGTGCGCGCGAGACCCACGTTCACCGGGTCGCTGTGATCGACCGAGTGTTCGGTCGGTCGAGCCTGCTTACGGCTGAATGCGGCGGAGACGCTGCCGAAGCGAAACGACAAACCAACACAATCGGACAGATTGTCCGGTTCATAGAGCGCATCGCCTTTCGGTTCCGCGGCCAGGGAGCGCGACCCGGCCCTGATGTGGCGGTTGTGACGTACAAGGATCTAGAGCCGCGTCTGCGCGGGCAGCTGCCGGCGAACGTCGCGCTTGGCCACTTCAACGCTCTGCGCGGTTTTGACGGCTGGCGCGGCGTGGCCGCGATCGTCGTTCTCGGCCGGCCGGAGGCGTCACCGCGGGACGTAGAGATCATGGCCTCTCTCGCCACCAACAGGCTCGTGCCGCCTAATGCCGGCTATTACCCCCGCGGTGACGGAGTGCAGCTCATGCGTGACGGAACCGGCCGGCGGGTAACGGCTCACATACATCCCGATCCGAAGGCTGAAGCATTTCGGCGGCAGATCGCGACGGAACTCGAACAGATCGAAGGAAGAGCACGGCCGGTGCGACGGGGGCCGGGGGCGCGGCTCTTCTCGGTGATGCTAACAAGCACGCCGACCGCGCTCGCCCTCGACGCCACCGTTGCCGCTGGTGACCTGTTAGACGCCGGCGGAATAATCGACGCCTTGTTCGCCCGGGGCATCGTGCCTGAGACGGCGCGGGACGCGGGGCGTGTGCTGGCGGATGTATTCGTTAACGGCGATCCTGCGGCGGCGGTCCGGCAACGGCTTCATCGCGAGGGTGAGATCGGTGCCTTGACCGGCCTATTCAGCGGAGCGGCGGCGTGGGGCAAGGGGTCAGATCGAAAGTGTGACAGGTCCATAAGAGATCTTAATAGGGCTGCGTCACACTTTCAGGCGCAGTCTGTTGAAGGCCGGTGGTTCGAGGCACCCCTCGCTGGCCTGGAGTCGTTCCGCTGCTTTCGCTACAGGCTACCGAGGGAGCGGCGCAGCGGGCGCGTCCTAATCGACATCGATCGATACCCCGATCCAAGACAGTCACTGACGGATAGTCTTGGACCGCTTGAGCATTTCGTTTCGGAAAAAGACCCCGTCGGTTTGGCGGACGTCCGGGCGGCTCTCGCCGGCAGAGGTCCTCACGCACCAGCTTCCGAGACTCTGCCGATCGTCCTGGCCTTGCCAGTCGGTCGGACTCCCTTTCATGAACTGCTTTGCATCAGCGACCGGACCGCCGAGCGTCATAGCCCGGTCCCGCCTGCTGCGGACGACATCTATCGGGTAGAGAGTCTGAGCCTCACCTTGCGCGTGCACGAGCGGCATTCTACTCAGCCGCTGTACCATCGCGTCCGAGATGGCGCATTCTGGCCGCCGCAGCGCACGCCGATCATCGCGCCTCCGCCACAGGCCGCCGAGCCTCGGATGTCAGCGGTCGAGCTTGCTATCGAGCTAGGGGCGAAGCCCCGCTCCCTGATGGTCGGTCCTTCCTTTGCGAAGCTCCAGCGGGATCACGGCAAAGAGCAGGCGCTAGTGATAAAACTGATCGGACGTTTTGGCCGAGATGCTGTGCTCGCCGCAGCATCGTGCTTCTTGAACCTCCGCTCAGAGGCGAAATAGCGTTATGTTACAACATCTGCTAAAGTATTCGAAGATAGGTCGGTTTCGGGTTACGCTATGCCGTTGAAGTCCGGAGCACTCACGCCGCAGGAGCGGATGTTCGTTAGCCACATGGTTCGGGGCAACGACGCGACAGCGGCTGCTGCCTTTGCTGGCTACGCACAGCCTTCCTCGCATGGCGGAACGCTGATGCGACGGCCTGTAATCATCACTGAGGTGCGGAAGGCTGTCGCGCAACGATTGCGCACCGCGGGTGCCGGTGTTGGCGTCGGCATGCTGATCGAGATCGCAAATAACGATGAAGCGCCGAAGAACACGCGGGTCATGGCGGCGGCGCACCTGGCCAAATTGTCCGGTATCGGAGCGGGCGAGCGCGAGGCTGAGGAAAAACCTTTGCTCGAGATGCCCCGTGCAGAGCTTTCGAAAGCTCGTGAGCGCGCGATTGCCTACCTCGCCGAACTCGATGCGCCAGTGATTGAGGGCGAAGAGATCACGGATCCGCCAACAGGCGGTCTGTTCGATTGATTGCGCCACTCTTCCATGGCTCGACAAACATGCAGTTGCTGCAAAGCTGCTTTTAATTGCGCGCAGCACGACGCCTTGCGCTCGATAGCTGAATAATATCGCATGAAGTCTGTAGTTTTTCCCGACCGTCAGTAAGAGCGCCTTTAGATTGGTTTACTGGCTCGGATGAATACATTGTCCGCTTGAAGACCTGATGCGCCCATTCATCCAATATAAAATTCCCCAGGAAGACAGCGGCGCGCAATTCATCTTTGTGCCTTGTCGTCAAACGTTTAGTTCGGCAGCCCTCCATCCAATGAACGTAGTAATAGCCATTAGAATGCTGCTTCAAGGTGGGAATCATCGCTGCCTCGCTCCATAGAGCAGCAATATGCAGTGATACCTCATTGAAATCAACAGGCGTTTCTCGCAATTACATACTTGATACAACTTGTCTGATTTTGAGATCTGGCATCAGACAGATCAGACATATCGGACGCGCGGTGGCCTACTCTTGAAATGCGCGCCTATTCAGTCAGCGGATGGATGGCTTCACAAGCCAAAGCGTGAAGCTCAATGCGCCTCGCCTTTAAAGTAGCTTGCCGAAGTTACGGCCAGCTCAGCCACCGTTCGGCGGTGCGCCGCTTGCGGATACGAGACGGCTCCGCAGCCTCTTCACGGCCGTCGGGGTCCAGCTGCCGGTACCGCTCGACGTCGGAACACCTTCTAGCTCAAATGCTGCGGCTACAGCACGTAGGGACGCGATACCTTCTGGATCTAGGCGTGCCAGAATCGGTGCGAGCGCCTCCGCCTGCTCTCTAGCTCTGCGAGTGCGGGCGAGGCGAGCCTTGGCGGTGTCCTCAGCCGTGCCCGCGCGCCCCCTGAATCCACCAAGCCTTTGGCCACGCGCCTTGGCAGCCGCTAGAGCAGCCTTCGTACGGGCGGAAATCATCCGACGCTCCTCCTCGGCGACCACAGCCATGATGCCGACGGTCATCCGGTTCGCCGACGGCATGTCACAGGCGACGAAATCGACGCCCGCCTTGCTTAGGCCCAGGAGGAAATGAGCGTCGCGGGCCAGCCGATCGAGCTTGGCGACCACGAGCGTCGCGCGGTGCGCACGGCACAAGGCCAGCGCGCGGGCCAGCTCCGGCCGCTCACTGTTTGCACCGCTTTCGATCTCGACCACCTCGGCGATCAGGGTCCAAGCCCCTCCGTTCAGAAAGTCTGTGACGGCCGAGCGCTGCGCTTCCAGGCCGAGCCCGGATCGACCCTGCCTATCGGTACTGACGCGCAGGTAAGAGATGAAGCGGCCAGAGATCATGCTTGACCTGTATCGCACTATGCATCGGACGTTACATAGCGTGATACAGGAAAACTGCCTGTCAATGGCGCTTAGATGAGCGTGTCGTTTTTCGAAGTGGATCTATCCCAGGGGTATACCCCTCCCGGTATACCCACGCAGCAGTTCCGTCAGCACTCGCCAGACACATCAACAAAATTGGGACCTCGAGGGCGATTCGGACAAAATGTCCGGATCGCGATCAGCATCTCGGCGCAACGGCATTGAGAAATGACTGGGTTTGGCCGAAAGGCGCCAGTCCGCTTCCGAGACGACTCGCCTGAAAAGCAGACACACCCTCCCGATCCAGGTCAGACGCACATCTTCGTCGCTTCGTTGGCGGGATAAAGACGCTCGTCATACCTACAGGGTTTAAACGTACCGGACTGAAGCCGGGACGACTCAAATTAGGCGGTCGAGGTGGTCACATTCGTGGCGCTGGACGACGCGGACAAATCCCGTGCACTGCTGGGGACCATAAACATTAGGCCGACGGCGAGGAATCAGCGACCATGATCGAGCTTCACACGTGGGACACGCCAAACGGACGCAAGATCAGCGTTGCCTTGGAGGAGATGGGTCTGCCCTATCGGGTGCGGACCGTCGACATCACCAACCGCCAGCAGTTCGATCCTTCATTTCTCGCGATCAGCCCCAACAACCGCATCCCCGCGATCGTCGACCCGGATGGGCCGGACGGCGCGCCAATCTCAGTGTTCGAGTCGGGTGCGATCTTGCTCTATCTCGGCGAGAAAACCGGACTGTTTTTGCCCGTCGACCGCCGGCAACGCGTGGCAGTGCTGGAATGGTTGATGTGGCAGATGGGCGGCTTCGGGCCGATGCCGGGGCAAGTCCATCACTTCCTCGGTGTGGCGGAGGCGGATCGCGCCTACGGGTTGGAGCGCTACCAGGCCGAGACGCGGCGGCTCTACGACGTGCTGAACCGGCGGTTGCAGGTGGTCGAGTTCGTGGCCGGCGCGCTGTCCGTTGCGGATTTCGCGATCGTGGGTTGGGCATGGCGGCACGAACGCCATCGGATAGACCTCGCCGACTACCCCCACGTCCGGCGCTGGTACGAAGCGCTGATGATCCGTCCGGGCGTCAAGCGCGGCTTCGAGATTGCTTTGCGATGACGGGTCGAAAACGAAGGTGGCGAGGCCTGTCATTCGCAGGCTTGGTCGAGCGGATCGGTCCATCCTAGGGTCATCGGCGTGCGAACGATCGCTACTGAACGGGTAGCTACTCTCTCGCCGTGGTCGAGACAGACTTTGGCGAGGAGTGTAAGAATCACGGTGCCAGTCAGCGATGGCCGCGGGCTGTCGATGGGAGAGCCGATGAGCGGGCAAGTGGACTACTACGTCTCGCTGAATTCACCCTGGACGCATCTAGGAGCCGCTCGACTGATGGAGGTGACCGCACGATACGGTGCAACGGTACGCGTTCATCCCATCGATGTCGGGTCGGTCTTCTCGGCATCGGGCGGCCTGCCGCTACCCAAGCGCTCGCCCCAGCGGCAAGCCTACCGCATTCAGGAACTCGCGCGCTGGCGCGACGCCTTGGCCATTCCGATCCACCTTGAGCCGAAGCATTTCCCGGCCAACGAGAAGACCGCCGCCCATTGCGTCCTTGCGGTGCGCGAGATGATCGGCGATCAGCCAGCCGTAGACTTGGCGCACCGTGTTCTGAAGGCGCTCTGGGAAGAGCAAGCCGATACGGGTGACAGAGATACGATCGGCCGGCTCATCAACGATGTCGGCTTGGATGGACCATCGATTTTAGAAGACGCGGATGACGAGCGTTGGGCGGTGCTACGCTCGCAGGAAACCAGAGTTGCTATCGACCGTGGGGTGTTCGGTGTGCCGACGTATGCTGTGGGCGAAGACATCTTCTGGGGCCAGGATCGGCTGGACTTCCTCGATCGCCGCCTTAGCACTACCTGGGCACTTTGAGGTCAGACGGCAGCCGGAAGCGGCGGCGACAGTGCGGGCATCGCACCGGTGGGATGAGGCCGACGAACAGGCGGCCGATGATGGCCTGCCGCACGGCGGGCAGGCTCGGAGACGGTGGCGGTCCCGGTAGGCCGGCCACCTTTTTTTCCCCCATCCGTCCGGTCGGGCCCAGCCAGGCGCAGGTGCTGCAGGTAGGCGCAGGCGATGCACGTCATCAGCGCGTGCCGGTGCAGGCCGGTCCAGGAGCGGCCCTCGAAGTGGTCGAGGCCCAGTTCCTCCTTGAGCTGCTGGTGGCCCTCCTCGCACACCCAGCGCGCCTTGATTGTGCCGGCCAGGGCGCGCCGGGTCGTGCGGGGCGGCAGGTTCGAGAGGTAGTACTTGCGCTCGCCCGAGGCGCGCCACTCGCCCACCAACCAGACCTCGGCGCCCAGCAGATGGCGGTTGTTGCCCCAGATCGGACCGTCGCCCACCCGCACGCGGGTCATGGCAAACCGGGCCGCGAGCGCGCCCTTCGTGCCCTGCCGCCACGTCACGCGCCGCCACGGCAGCGCAGCGAGAACCGCCTCGGCCTCCTGCGGCTCCTGATCCGGCACAGCTCTGCGCGCCCTCCCGCCCGGCTCCACCAGCCGCACGTCGGGATCGTAGACCTTCTGGTTCTTGGCGATCCCCACCGCCCAGGTCAGCCCGCGCGCGTCGAGGCCATGCCGAAACACGGCGCTACAGCCGTAGCCGGCATCGGCCAGTACCACACCAAAGCGGACGCCTTCGGCCTGCAGGCGGTCGAGTTCGGCAAGCGCGATCTCGCCCTTGCTCTGCGGCACAACCGCCGCCTTGGGCACACCTGCCCGCTCACAACGCTTCGGGTTGGCGACCCACTCCTCCGGCAGGAACAGGTGCAGGCAAACCGGCACGGGCACCTCGCCTCGCGCCAGGGTGAGGGAGACGAGCGACTGGCAGTTGGCCTTCTTGCCGAGGTGCCCGCAGTACTAGCGCGCCACGCCCACCGAGCGCTTGCCCTTCTTCGGCAGCGCCGTATCGTCGATCACCAGGCAGGCGTCGGATCCGCCGACCAGCCGGTCCGCGGTACGGGTGAGTTCCGCCCAGAGCGGGCCGTCGTCCCAGGCCGGGCTGGCGATGAAGTGCTGCAGTTGGTCGTGACCCGGCAGCCCGAGACGGGCGGCCATCGGCTGCAGGCTCTTGCGATCCCCGGGGCCGAGCAGGCCGCGCAGGTACAGCGGCGCTCAAGTCCCCCGCGTCTTGCGACCCATCGCAGCCAGAAACGGGGCCAGCCACGCATCGAGATCCTGCCCCGACGGTCTCTCGCCCATGTACATCTCCCGCAGTGCCACCGCAGGATCAAAACGCCCACCGCCCCTCAAAGTGCCCGGTTAGTGCTAGAAACACCACAGCACGCATATAAATTGACAATTTTTGACGTAAACTACTATACGTTAATGAGATTAATCAAAACTTTATTAGGCCCTCGAAAGCGATCGTAGCGGGATTTGCTAACCGTCCCGGGACAGAAAGCCGCCATAGGGTACGCTCAACCCGCATATGACGGATTGGGATGGCGACCAAAGTACCCAATGTAACTTGATCACGAATGGTAGCAACAGATGTAATTGCGACTCCGACGCCACTTGCGACGAGTTGTTTGATTGCCTCAGTACTCCCAACATGAAGTCGGCGAACGGGATTAACCCCGTTCGCCTTTAGGGCCTCTGCAACCACCTCACGCGACCCCGATCCCGGCTCTCTAAAAATGAAAGTCTCACTCTCAAGCCGGACGGGGTCGATCGGTTCATCATCGTGCACGAAAGCGTGGTCTGCCGAGGTGATCAGCACCATCTCATCCGTAATCCAAGCCTCGCTGACGATACCCGCTACATCGACGGGCCCCTCGACGAGCGCGACATCGATTTTATGCTTCATCAACAGACCTGCAATTGAACGGGTGTTTTCGCTCGTGATACTAAGATCGATTCCGGAATATGTACGATGAAAGGCGCCAAGATATTTCGGAAGCATATAAGTCGCAATCGTTGTACTGGCACCAATACGCAGATAACCACTGCCTAATCCACGTAATGACCGTAACTCATCTTCAGCGGACCGTTCCATCGCGAACAGGGTCTTCGCATGCCTAAACAGCGCGTCACCCTCGCGAGTGAGCCGGACGCCGCGCGGACCCCGGTCGAGTAGCCGGCAGCCCACTTGAAGCTCGAAGTCGCGCACGCCTCTTGAGATGGCGGGTTGACTGACATTCAGCTCATCGGCCGCACGGGAGAAACTGCCTGTCTGAGCCACGGCGAAGAAAAATCGCAGAAGGTGGAGGTTGAGAGCCATAACTCGAAGTTATACCCTTAAAAGAGAATTATATTTGCGCCGATCTGCCGGAATGGGGAAGGTTCCAACTACGAATCAAATTACAAAAAGAAAAATAATGCACAGCCGGAGCCCCACCCGAGCGGGTGGGATGCGCGAGCTTGCAGATCGAACGAGTTCAGTGGTCGCTGCAAGCATAGGCCTTGAGCGTCCATGGAGCCGCGTTTCAGGGAGTGAACGCCATGCATCTTGCCACTGACTCCCCCATCGGATTGGGGATCGAACTGACCACCTCCGACCGGGCCGCCGCGGCGGCCACCTCCGACATCGCTGGTCGGCTCGAACGGCTGCCGATGTCGGGCTACCAGCGCAAGATCTTCGCGATCATCGCTTCAGCTTGGCTCGTCGACCAGGTCGACGTCGCACTTCTCACCTTCCTACTAGGTTCGATCGTCGTCGCCTTCGGGCTAACACCAACCGAGGCCGGCCAACTCGCCGCCATGACCTTCGCCGGGCAGCTCGTTGGCAACGTGATCGCCGGAACTGCCTCCGACCGCTTCGGGCGCAAGACAGTGTTCCAAGTGACGATGCTGGTCTGGGGTTTCGCCAGCCTCGCTGCGGCGGCGGCTTGGAGCCTTACAGCCTTGATGGTCTGCCGGTTTCTGATCGGTGTCGGCGTCGGCGGCGAGGCACCGGTGGCCCAGGCGATGGTTTCGGAAATCGTGCCCGCCAATGTGCGCGGCAAGTATATCGCCTTCATGGAGGGCTTCTGGGCGATCGGCTATGTGCTGTCGGGGGCGATCAGCTTCTTCGTGCTGCCCTATCTCGGCTGGCGTTGGGCTTTCGCCATCGTGGGTCTCCTCTCGATGGTTGTGCTCGTGGTTCGTCGCTCTATGCCGGAGTCACCGCGTTGGCTCGCCGATAACGGGCGCCATGCCGAAGCGGACGCGGTGATGTCGATGATGGAGCGCGAGGTCGAGCGCTCGACGGGTCAACCCCTCCCGCCGGTCGCCCCGTCCATTGCCGCTGCGGCTTCTGCGCCTGTGCCGCACCAGAACCCGATCGCGACGCTGTTCTCGCCCGAGTACCGGCTGCGGACGGTGATGGCCTTCGGGATGTGGTTCTTCGCGTTGATCGGCTTCTTCGGTCTGAACTCTTGGATCGCGGTGCTGCTCAAGGAACGCGGCTTCTCAATCGTCGGTTCGGTGGGCTTCGTTACCCTGATCACGGTCGGGGGAATCCCCGGTTTCTTCACCGCGGCACTGATGCTTGAGAAGGTCGGTCGCAAGGCCACGACGGCGGCGTTCCTGATCTGCGCGGCGGTGGCAGCCTACGTCTACGGAAACGCCGTCGACCAGACTTGGCTGTTCGTCACCGGCTTCGTGATGCAGTTCTTCATGTTCGGTATGTGGAGCTGTCTCTATGCCTACACGCCGGAGCTGTATCCGACCCGGGCACGGGCAACAGGTGCGGGCTTCGCCTCCGCGTTCGGGCGGATCGGCGCCATCCTCGGGCCGATGATCGTGCCGGTGCTGGTGCGCGATTACGGCCCGGCCACCGCCTTTCAAGTCGGTGCAGGGGGTTTTCTGATCGCCGCCATCCTGGTCCTCACCCTCGGCGTCGAAACCCGCGGCAAAGTGCTCGAAGCCGTCTCCCACTGACGTCCAATCAATCCTGCGCGCTCGAATGCAGCGCGCGGACCCCGCTTTCCTATTGTGGAGTCAAGAACAATGCCCGTCGTCGACATGCGTAGCCGTCCGACCTTCCTGCACGCCTTCTTCGGCGCCGATCCGCAGTCGCCGTCCTACGGGGTGGTGCGCTGGTTAAACAAGCGGGTCGGTACCCACGACCATGAGATCGACCACTTCACCCGCGGCATGAGCGTCGACGGCTTCAAAGCAGAGATGGACGACGCCGGGATCGATGTAGCGATCATGGTCGCCCGCTCGGTGCCGGGGGTACGGGTCTCCAACGATGCGCTGGCCGAGGTCGCCCGGCACGATCCGAGGCGTTTGATCGGCATAGCCTCGGTCGATCCAATCGAACTCGGCCGCGCCGCCAGTGTCGCTGAGGCTCGGCGCGCGGTGACGGAGCTCGGCTTCAAAGCAATCAACCTCGATGCCGGCTTCTACGCAGAGGGCATGCGCGCCGACGACGAACGTCTGATGCCACTCTACGAGCTGTGCCAGGAGCTAAAGGTCCCTGCCTTCGTGATGTCGGGCCCGACCACGCCGGATCTGCGACTGAACGATCCGCTCGCTGTCGATCGCGTCGCCAAGACATTCCCAAAGCTGCCACTGGTCTGCTGCCACGGGTTCTATCCGAACGTCGCCGACATGGTCACCGTCGCGTTCCGCAATGAGAACGTCTATGTCTCGCCAGATATGTATACCTTTGCGGCGGGCGGGCAGCTCTACATCGAGGCGGCCAACGGCCCGATGAGGGACCAGTTCCTTTTCGGCTCATCCTTCCCGTTCCGGCCGATGCGTCAGGGCGTCGAGGATTTCCGCATGCTCGGCCTGTCGGAGGCAGCGCTCGACGCTGCGCTTTGGCGCAACGCCGACCGGCTCCTCGGGCTCGGACTCGACGGATAAGGCGGAACTGATGTTCCGACCCTGACTCGACCTCATCGTCCTAGGCAGCTTTGCCGCACTCCAACACGGAGCGTCGGAATCGAGGCTCGTCCGGCGGTTCGTACGGTGACGTCAACAAGATCGTGGGATGCGAAGAAAATGCTGAGACGCGATGTTCTGTTCGGTGCAGGCGCCATCGCCTTCGCCGGTCGCTCCGCCATGGCCGACGAGGTTGCGCTGCCGTTCGGCAATGGCGAGCGGCCGCTCGTGGCCTATCCGGGCAAGCGCCCGCTCCTGCAAATGACCGCCCGCCCGCCGCAACTGGAGACGCCGTTCGCGGTGTTCGACGAGGGCGCCATCACGCCCAATGACGCCTTCTTCGTCCGCTACCACCTCGCCGACATCCCCACCGCGATCGACCCGCAGGCGTTCCGCGTCGCGGTCACCGGCCATGTCGCGCGGCCCCTCGACCTATCGTTGGCCGACATCAAGGCCCTACCGGGGGCAATCGAAATCGCCGCGGTCAACCAGTGCTCGGGCAATTCCCGCGGCTTCTTCGAGCCGCGCATGGCCGGCGGCCAGCTCGCCAACGGCGCCATGGGCTGCGCCCGCTGGACCGGCGTGCCGCTCAGGAGCGTCCTCGACAGGGCGGGCGTGAAGGCCGGGGCCGTGCAGGTCTCATTCGGGGGCCTCGACGGGCCGGTCCTGCCGGAGACGCCCGACTTCACCAAGGCGCTCCCCCTCGATCAGGCGAATGACGGCGAGGTCCTGCTGGCCTGGGGCATGAACGGGCAGGACCTGCCCTGGCTCAACGGCTTCCCCCTGCGCCTCGTGGTGCCGGGCTATTACGGCACCTACTGGGTCAAGCACCTCAACGCCGTCACGGTGCTCGACAAGCCCTTCGAGGGCTTCTGGATGAAGACCGCCTACCGCATCCCCGACAATGCCTGCGCCTGCACCGAACCCGGCAAGGCGCCGGACAAGACCGTGCCGATCGGCCGGTTCAACGTCCGCTCCTTCGTGACCAACCTCGCCGACGGCGCGCAGGTGAAGGCTGGCCGCGTGCCGCTGCGCGGCATCGCGTTCGACGGCGGATCGGGCATCAAGGCGGTGGAGATCTCCACCGACGACGGCAGAACTTGGAGCCCTGCCCGGCTCGGCCAGGATCTCGGCCGCTACGCCTTCCGCGCCTGGACCGCCGAGGCCGATCTGGCGCCGGGCCCGCATGCCCTGCGCGTCCGGGCGACCGGCAACGACGGCGGCACGCAGCCGATGGAGCCGCGCTGGAACCCGGCCGGCTACATGCGCAACGTCGTCGAGACCACCCGCGTGCGGGCGGCCTGAGGGAGATCGACATGCCCCGCTTCACCGCGTTGCCCGCCCTCTGCCTCGCGCTTGCCGGGACGGCCGCGCTCGCCGCCCCCGAGAACTACGCGCTGCCGGAGCCGACCGCGCAGTTCAAGGCCCCCCCGGATGCCGGCCACGCGGCCGGATTCCAGGCGGCGCAGGAGAATTGCCAGACCTGCCATTCCGCCGACTACGTCGCCATGCAGCCGCCCGGGAAGGGGCCGGCGTTCTGGGACGCGGAGGTCGCCAAGATGGTCAAGGTCTACCGCGCCCCGATCGCGGCGCAGCAGGCCGCGGCCATCGCGGCCTATCTCGGCGCGACCTACTGAAGGGCCGGGGCCGGCAGGGAGCAGTCATGACAGCCAGGACCGTCGACCGCCTCGCTGCGGGACCCGCCGACCGCGCTCGCGGATCCGTCTGGGCCGGGGCGGTCGGCAGCCTGCTGCCGGGGCTCGTGCTGTGTTGCCTCATCACGGGGGCGGCGCAGGCGCTGCAGGCCGGCGAGGAGAGCCTGACCGGCCATCCCTATGTCGAGGCGCTGGTGCTCGCCATCCTGCTGGGGACGGCCGTGCGCACCGCCTGGGTGCCGGGGACGCGGTTCAAGGCCGGGATCGCCTTCTCGGCCAAGCAGGTGCTGGAGGTGGCCGTCACCCTGCTCGGCGCCTCGGTGAGCCTCGGGGCGATCGTCGCCTCGGGGCCGGCGCTGCTGGCGGGTATCGTCGGGGCGGTGGCGCTGACCATCCTGGCGAGCTGCGCCCTCTGCCGCGCGCTGGGCCTGCCGGTGCGCATGGCGCTGCTAATCGCCTGCGGCAACGCCATCTGCGGCAACTCGGCCATCGCGGCTGTGGCGCCGGTGATCGGGGCCGACAGCCGGGACGTGGCGGCGGCCATCGCGTTCACCGCGGTGCTGGGCGTGCTGATGGTGCTGGGCCTGCCGCTGTTCGTGCCGCTGGCCGGCTTCAGCGAGCACCAGTACGGGGTGCTGGCGGGGATGACGGTCTACGCAGTGCCGCAGGTTCTGGCCGCCACCGTGCCGGTGAGCGCGCTGGCCACGCAGGTCGGCACGCTGGTCAAGCTCGTGCGGGTGCTGATGCTCGGCCCGGTGGTGGTGGCACTGTCGCTGTTCGCCCCGCGCCTGCCGACGGCCGGGGCGACAGGCAAGGCCGCGCCGGGCCGGCTCGGCTTCTTCAAGCTGGTGCCGTGGTTCATCCTGGGCTTCCTGGCGCTCGCCTCGCTGCGCTCGCTGGGGCTGATCCCGGACGGCGCGGTCGGGCCGCTGGCCCGGATCGCGGGCTTCCTGACGATCGTGTCGATGGCCGCGCTGGGTCTTGGCGTCGATGTGCGCGTGCTGGCGCAGGTCGGCGGCCGGGTGACGCTGGCGGTCACCGCTTCGCTGCTCGTGCTCCTGGCCATCGCGGTCCTGCTCATCCGAGGTCTCGGGATCGGCTGAGCGCGGCCGAGATCGCAGTCACTGGGGCCGTCGTAAAATCTACAAGCACCCCAAGCTGATTCTCCTTTCTGCGACGTCTGCTTCTAAGGCGGCGTGGCATTCGGCTCAATTACTCGAATGGGCGCCAAGCCGAATGTCCGGTTCTGAGCACGATGGCGATCAGCTGTGACGTAGTCTGGCCGTGAGCGGAATTGCCGCTTCGGAGAAGGTCGGTAGTGAAAGCAGACCTGCTCACCTCGAACCGCGCCGCCGGCCTAGGAAAGGGAGTCTCCTCTGCTGATCGGCCCCCACAGGGTGATCCAAGGGTGAAGTTAGTGCACGGTAGGCTGGAGTTGACCCTGTTTGTGGTCCACGGCCTATGCAAGTTCTCGGGCTGTGACAGCTTGGTTGGCGAAGGCTCGGGGCGTCAAGCCGCCCAGGGCCGTATGGGGTCGATCTTCGTTGTAGTGGCACCTCCAGTCCTCGATGCGCTCGCGGGCATCGGCCAGCGACAGGAACCACGAAGCGTTCAAGCACTCTGCCCGTAGGCGGCCGTTGAACGACTCGATGTAGGCGTTGTCGGTCGGCTTGCCCGGTCGTGAGAAGTCGATCTCGACCCCGTTCAGGTACGCCCACTGGTCGAGCATGCGCCCGGCAAACTCCGGTCCATTGTCGACCCGCAGGTTCTTGGGCCGCCCCCGCAGGCGGACCAAGGCGTCCAGGGCCTCGGTCACCTGGAAGGCGCGGAAGTTGGCTCTCGGTGTAAGCGAGAGCGCCTCTCGCGTATGGCAATCAACGACCGTCAGGATCCGGAACGGACGTCCGTCGAACAGGCGGTCGGACATGAAGTCCATGGCCCAGACCTCGTTTGGACCTCCGATCGCCGGCCACCCTTGCCGGTAGCGCCAGGCCCGTTTGCGCTTGGGCAGCTTGGGCCGGATCGACAGTCCCTCGTCCCGGTAGATCCGGTAGGTTCGCTTGTGGTTCACCTCCCAGCCTTCCCGCCGCAACAGGATATGCAGCCGTCGGTAGCCGTAGCGCACCCGTGCGGCAGCGAGCTCCTTCAGCCGTATCCGCAGTGCCACCTGCGGGTCGGAGCGCTTCCTGTAACGCTGGGACGATCGGCCGAAACCGGTGGCCTGGCAGGCCCGACGCTCGCTGATGCCGTAGGCCACCTGCAGGTGACCGGCGACCTCGCGGCGAGCGGCGGGCCTCACCACTTTCGCTTGAGCACATCCTGCAGCATGGAGCGGTCCAGCGTCAGGTCGGCCACCAGTCGTTTGAGCTTGCTGTTCTCGTCCTCCAGCTGCTTCAACCGCCGGATCTCCGGCACGCCCATGCCGACGAACTGCTTCTTCCAGCGGTAAAATGTCGGCTCAGACACTCCCATCTTCCGGCAGACCTCGTCCACCGTCGCGCCGTTCTCCGCCTGTTGCAGGGCGAAGGCGATCTGCTCGTTCGTGAAGCGTTTGCGGGGCATGGCATCCACCCTCCTTAGGGTTCAGGATGCCCGAAAAACTTGCGCTCAGCGCGGACCAGTTTGCTGGGTCAGGGTCAAGGCCCGCCCCCAAGCAACGACTTCAATTGAGACGAACCCCGTCTATGAAGAAGGCACGCAACAGCGCTGGTGGAATGCGAACGCGAGATGACCTGAGGCGTTGGTCTCCCATGGATAGGAAAATGTCCAAGCCAGTTCTGATGAGTGATCGATGACCCAAAAGAGCACAGATAATGGACGTCCCACCGTGGTCGTGACCGGCGCTAGCGCCGGCGTGGGACGGGCGATCGCTCATGAGTTTGCTCGGCACCGCTGGAACGTTTCCGTCTTGGCACGCGGGGAGGCCGGGCTGAAAGGTACGGTCCGGGACATCGAGCGGGCTGGCGGCCGAGCGCAAGCTCACCAGGTCGATGTCGCGGACGCCGATGCCGTCATGCGGGCGGCCGACGAGACCGTAAAGGAGTTCGGCGGCATCGACGTTTGGATCAACGTCGCCATGGTGACGATCTACGCCCCCGTGCAGCAGACCTCGCCGGACGAGTACAAACGCGCGACCGAGGTGACCTATCTTGGACAGGTCCACGGCACGCTCGCCGCTCTCAAGCACATGCAGAGCCGCGATGCCGGCACCATCGTCTGCATCGGCTCGGCCCTGGCGTACCGCTCGATTCCTCTGCAATCGAGTTACTGCGCGGCCAAGGCGGCCGTGCGCGGCTTCCTCGACAGCCTGCGCAGCGAGCTGCTGCATGACGGCAGCCGCGTGAGGTTGACGATGGTGCAGCTCCCGGCGGTGAACACGCCACAATTCGACTGGGCGCGCACGCGTATGCCGCGGCGTTTGGAGCCGGTGCCGCCGATCTACCAGCCCGAGGCGATCGCACGCCACGTCTACAGCGCCGCGCACACTGCGCCTCGCGAGCTCTGGATCGGCTTCCCGACCTGGAAGGCGATCATCGGCAACATGATCATCCCCGGATGGATCGACGGATATCTCGCGCGACACGGTTATCGCGGCGAGATGACCAGCCAGGCGGCGCTCGAAGGGCGGCCGGACAACCTGTACGATCCGGTCGATACCGATCCCGGTGCGCACGGCCGCTTCGACGATCGATCGCTCACCACGGTGCCGGCCACCGACCCTCGCTGGCTGAAGCTCGGCATCGCTACCGCGCTCGGGGTGGCGTTCCTCGGCGCCCTATCGATCGCGAGAACCTCGGAGACGCACCGCCGGCTTCGATAGATTGATTGGATGGTACCTGGACCGGCTACATCATCCGCATGCGCAGGTTGAGCAGCACGACGAGGGTGCCACCCACCATCAGGCAGACGATCAGCGTGGAGAACAAGATCAGCTGCAGGTCGTCGCGGTGTGATCGCCGCAAGTCGATGTGCAGGAAACACCGGAAGTGCACGACCGCCTGGATCAACGCCAGGCCGAAGACGATCGTGAGGGCGGTCGCTCCCGTCGCCCAACCCCACATCACGACGGCGAACGCAGCCCCGGTCAACAGCAGCGCCAGGACGTAGCCGACGCCGTAGGTGACCAAATCGCTGCGCTTGGAATGGCGTTCGTCATCTCCCGTGCAAGCTCCGGCTCCATGTTCCGGCTCCCGCTTGGCTGCGCCGGTCGACGCTCTCGCGACGCCGAACAGAGCCGCTGCGGCGATGGCCTTGAGCAGAATGACACCCTTGTACTGGCCCCGTGTCGTCATCCGAGCTTACCCTGCAGGTAGACGACCGAAAAGATCGCGATCCAGATGATGTCGAGGAAGTGCCAGAACAGGCCGAGCTTGAGCAGGTCGAGTTTGACCCGTGCGTCCGTCCCGTAGACCGCGATCTGAGCGAGCATCACCACGATCCAAATGCAACCCGCTGTGACGTGGAGTCCGTGCGTGGGGACGAGCGCGAAGAACGCCGAGAGGAAGCCGCTGCGATCCGGCGTGGCGCCGTCGCGGAACATCGTCGCGAAGTCGCTGACCTCGAAGCCGAGGAAGGTCAGGCCTAGGACCAGGGTGACACACAGCCAGACGATGAGGCCGGCTCGCGTCCGATCGTACTTCATCGCGATCGCCGAGAGCCCGAAGGTCAAGCTGCTCGTCAGGAGGATCAACGTCTCGACGAACGCGCTGCCGAGCTTGAACTCCGCCTGCGGTCCGGGTGCGCCAGCGGTCGCGGCGAGCTGCGTGCCGTACATCGCAAACAGCAGCGCGAACAACACGGCGTCGCTCATCAGGAAGATCCAGAACCCATAAAGACCGAGTTCGGCCTCCCCGGGTTCGAGTTCGTCCGAGCTGCGAAGGTTCAGCCCGATGTGCTTCAGCTGCGGACCGCTCACGCCGTCACCTCCGGCGGGAAGGGTTCCGCGAGGCCGAGATTGGCCGAGCTCTCCTCGAGCTGACGCGGCACTGGTCGCGTCCTGGCTGCCAGGGCGAGCCAACGACGCTCGCTCGCTTCGACCTCAGCCGCAGGGATCGTACGGTGGGTGTCGCGCACGAAACTGCGCGCGATCACCGCGAACCAGACGGCTGCGAACCCGAGGCTCGTCATCCACCAGATGTGCCAGACCAAGCCGAAGGCGCAGACCGCCCCAGCGACACCGACGATCGGCCCGATCCAGCTGTTCTTTGGGATCTCGATATCGTCGTAGGCGTCGGCGAGCTTGTACGCGTCTCCGCGCGCCTTGTGCCAGTAGAAGGCATCGAGGTGGTAGACCCGAGGAATGGTGGCGAAATTGTACTCCGGCGGTGGCGCGGGGATCGACCATTCGAGACCGCGCGCGTCCCACGGGTCGCCAACGGGCACGCGGTTGTGTTCGCGGTCACGCACGCTGACCCAGAGCTGCACGAACAGCGTCGCCAGAGCGGCGAGCAGGATGAAAGCGCCGATCACGGCGACCAGAAGCCATGGCCGGTAGTCCGGGTCGAAGAGGGCCTGGGAGCGCCGCGCCATGCCGCCGAGCCCGAGCACGTAGAGCGGCATGAAGGCGAGATAGAAGCCCACCACCCAACACACGAACGAGACCTTGCCCCAACCTTCCGAGAGCCGGAACCCGAACGCCTTCGGAAACCAGTACTGGTATCCGGCGATCATCCCGTAGAGCAGGCCGGGGATCAGCACGTTGTGGAAGTGGGCCACGAGGAACACGGTGTTGTGCACGACGAAATCGATCGGCGGTATTGCGAGCATCACGCCGGTTATGCCGCCGAGCACGAAGGTCATGATGAAGGCGACGGAAAACAGCATCGGTGGCGTGAAGCGGAGCTCGCCACGAAACATCGTCCAGATCCAGTCGTAGACCTTGACCCCGGTCGGTACGGCGATCGTCATGGTCGCGACCCCGAAGAAGGCGTTGACGTTGGCGCTCTGGCCCATGGTGAAGAAATGGTGCAGCCATACCGTGAACGACAGTACGCCGATGGCCATCGTGGCGATGACGAGCGACTTGTAGCCGTAGAGCTCCTTGGATGAGAACGCAGAAATTACCTCGGAATAGACCCCGAACGCGGGTAGGATGAGGATGTAGACCTCCGGATGGCCGAACAACCAGAAGAGGTTGACGTAGTTCATCATGTTGCCGCCGAGATCGTTCGTGAAGAAGTGGAAACCGAGATAACGATCGAGGGCGAGAAGGGCGGTCGCGAGCGTCAGCGGCGGCATCGCGAAGATCATCAGGATCGAGGTGCAGAGCGCGGTCCAGCAGAACAGCGGCATGCGCGTGAGATGCATTCCCGGGCACCGCTTCTTGTAGATCGTCGCGGCGAAGTTCAGCCCCGAGAAGGTCGTGCCGAGGGAGGACAGGGTGATCGCCCAGATCCAGTAGTCCGGGCCGACGCCGGGTTGGAACGCGGTCTCCGTGTAAGGGGGGTACCCGGACCAACCCCCGGTGGAGAACTCCCCGACCGCCAAGGAGATCATCACGAGACCGGCGCCCCCGGCCGTCAGCATCAGGCTGATCGAGTTGAGCAGCGGGAAGGCGACATCCCGAGCCCCGATTTGCAGCGGTACGACATAGTTGATCAGACCGGTCAGGAACGGCATCGCCATGAAGAAGATCATGATGGTGCCGTGCGTGCTGAACAGCTGGGCGAAATGCTCGGGCGCGACGATGCCGGGCGCGTTGACGGCGAGCGATTGCTGGGTGCGCATCAGCACCGCCTCGATCAGCGCGCGGCTGAGCATGACCCCGGCGATCACGATGTACATGATGCCGATTTTCTTGTGATCGAGGCTGGTCAGCCAATCGAGGAGCAGCGGTCGCCACCACCGCTTCCAAGTCAGCAGCGTCACGAGCGCGACGGCGCCGATCACCACCATCGCACCGGCGGCGGCACCGATGATCTCGCTGAGGTTCGGGTTCTCCCAGGCGCGGACGAAAGGAAAGGCCTTCGCATCGAGCCGGCCGAAGAGGGCGTACTGGATCGCGGCGTCGGTCATCGGTGTTCCGGTCCATGGGCGGCGTGCATGCCGGGGTCATTCAAGGAGACGATCGACCGGAACAGGTTCGGGGCGACTGAGCCGAACTGGCTCGGCACATCCTGGACCGAGCGCGCCGACAGGGTCTGGAAGGCGGCCATGTCGAGAGTCTTACCGCTCGCCCTGGCCTGGGCGAGCCACGCTCGATAATCGTCGTTCGTTGCGGACACGACGGGGAATTTCTGGTTCTGAAATCCCATGCCGTTGAACTGCATGTTCTCGCCGCGGTATGTGCCGGGCGCGTCTGCAGCCAGGTTCTGCTGCGTGGTCATGCCGGCCATCGCGTAGATCTGACCGGCGAGTTGCGGGATGAAGAACGACTGCATCACGGTGGCGCTGGTCAGGCTGAGGTGGACCGGGCGTCCGGCGGGAATGACGAGCTTGTTGACGCTTGCCACGCCATCATCGGGGTAGATAAACAGCCACTTCCAATCGAGGGCGACCACCTGCACCTCGACCGGTGGATACGACGAGGCGAGCGGTCTGTACGGGTCGAGCCGGTGCGTGTCCCGCCATAGGAACACGGCGAGGACCACCACGATGATCACCGGCGGGATCCAGATCAGCCCTTCGAGCGGCCAGTTGAAGCCCCATTGCGGGCGGTAGGCACTCTTCGTGTTGGACAGGCGGTAGTGCCAAGCGAAGATCGGGGTCAGCACCAAAACCGGCCCGACGACGAAGATCAGGATCATGCAGACGGTCAGGAACAGGCTGCGCGTCTGATCGGCGACCGGGCCGGCCGCGCCGAGCATCCCGTGATCGAGGACGCCGCAACCGCCGAGCGGCAACACCGCGGTCACGGTGAAAGACGATGCGAGGCGAAGGAGCGCCCGGGCCCGGCGACCTCCTCCGACGGGGCACAGCTTAGCGATGGTCGCCTCAGACATCGCGATGGTGTCCGCCCCGGGCCATCGCTTTGATGCGGTCGGCGGTACGCAGGGCGATCGCCTGGATCGTCAGCGACGGGTTGACCCCTCCGGTGGTCGGGAACACCGAGCCGTCGCAGACCCAGAGGTTGGGGATGTCCCAGGACCGGCAATCCCCGTTTACCACGGATGTTCGCCGGTCGCTGCCCATCCGTGCCGTCCCGTAGAGATGGTTGGTGTCGTCGCCCTGTTCCCAGATGTTGCGCCCGCCGGCCGCCGCGAGCGCATGACCCATGAAGTTCAGCCCGTGGCGGTTCATGGCCCGGTCGTTGTCGCACCAGGAATAGGTGATGCGCGGGATCGGCAGCCCGTACTGGTCGGTCTCGTCGGTCAGGGTCACCCGGTTGCGTTCCTGCGCGAGGTATTCCGAGACGATCTTGAGCCCGGCGACGTGGTTGTAGCGCTGCATTTCGGAGACGAGCGCCTCGCCCCACAGGCCGTGGGCTCCGGCCTGGGTACTGCCCCACTGGGTCGGTAGCGGCCCCTGGCTCATGTAGCAGTAGCCGCCGTGGAAATCCTTGCCCCGGTCCTCGTAGTTCCAGTGCTCGGTCACCGCGAGCGAGGGCGGACCCTTGTAGCTGCGGATCTCCTCCTCGAAATCACCCCACACCGCCTGATTGCCCTGGACCATCAGGTTCTTGCCGACCAGTCCCGAGGAGTTGGCGAGGCCGTCCGGGAACTCGCGGTTGGCCGACATCAGCAGCAGGCGCGGCGTCTCGATGGCGTAGCCCGCCACCACCACGTTCTTCGCCCGCTGGAACCGCCAGCGGCCCTCGCGGAAGTAGTGCACGCCGGTGGCGCGTCCGTTCTTCGTCTCGATGCGCCCGACCATGGCGAGGTCACGGATCTCGGCGCCCGCGGCGAGGGCGCGCGGCAGGTAGGTCACGAGCACGCTCTGTTTGGCGTTCGTGGAGCAGCCGACGACACAGAAGCCGCGGTAGACGCACGGCGGGCTATCGCCGCGCGGGGCCGAGACCGTGGCCAGCGGCGTCGGCGTCCAGTCGATGCCCATCGCCTCGGCGCCGCGGGCGAGCACCTTGGCCGCTGCGTTCAACTCGTGCGCCCGATAGCGGTAGCGCGGGCGCTTCGGCCCCCAGGGATAGGTGACGGGGCCCGAGATCTTCAGGTCGTCCTCGACCTGATCGTAGTACGACCACATCTCGCGCCAATCGAGCGGCCAGTCCGCGCCGTAACCGAGCAGCGTACGCGACTTGAACCATTCCGGCCGGAAGCGCAGCGCGACCATGGCGTAGTGGACCGTCGAGCCGCCCACCGCCTTGCCGGAATTGTTCGAGCCCATCTGCAATGGGTTGTCGCCGTCGACGATGCGCTCGTCCGTCCAGTAGAGTTTCGACTGATGGCGCTCGTCCGAGGCGAAGTCCTCCAGCGGGCGCCAGTACGGCCCCGCATCCATCGCCACGACGGAGAAGCCGTGCTCGGCCAAGCGCGCGGCCAGCGTCCCGCCGCCCGCGCCTGTGCCGACGATGACGAAGTCGACCTCCTCCGCGTCGGCGTGCTGGCGCATCGGTACCCATTCACCCATCCGCATCACGTTGGGCGCACGGCCGTCACGGGCGCGGGGGGCGTGCATCGGGTCGTCGCCCGGCGTGGCGCTACGCGGGTTGTCGGCGGCGTTGCCGGTTCCGGAAAGTCGCATGATCTGACCCGTCCTCAGCGACCGATGCGCCGGTTCTCGATGAAGGCTTCGGCCTCACGTCCGGACTCGGCCTCGGCGGCTTCCCACGGATCGCGGCGGTCGAAATCCATACGGACGTAGCCGCGCGGGCTCGCGGGACCGCCGAAGCCAATCTCGCTCCAGGCGGTGGGGTGGGCGTAGTAGGCCTTGACCGCATCGGCCAGGACGCGCTCGGAGAAGAACTTGGCCGGCGGCATGTCCCCCCAGGCCAGGTGCGCCAGCTTGCCGGCCTCGGCGGCCTTGAGCAGTTCGTCGCGCGCCCAGGCGCCGAGTTCGTGGAAGCCGGCGCCGTAGGCGGCGCGTGCCTCAGCGTCGAGGGCCGCGAGGCCCCGTCTCCAGGCCTCGCCCTGGTCCGGAAGATCTGCATGACGATAGCCGTCGTGCTCGCCGGTGGCGAGCTTGTGGTCGATCAGCGCCGCCACCGGGATCGGATCGGCGCGATCCGCGGGCTGCGGCACGACGCGGTCGCAGACGGCCTTCAGCGTCGTCCACTCCGCATCGTCGAGGAAGCGATGTGTCTCGGGGCCGATGCCGAGACGCTCCGCGAGCACGTCCCGCGTCTTGGCGTTCCAGGAGGGGCCGTCGCGCTTGTCCAGCACGTCGTAGCCCGGGTAGAGATCGCGTCTCGGGTGCAATGTCTTCGATCCTGAGCGTGGGTTGCACTGATTGCGCCGTTCAGCGTCGCCGATGTTCCAGCAGTTCCAGGGCGGCGAGGCCCCCGAGCGCGAGGCCGGAGAACGAGGGCGGTGCTGGCAGGGGCGGCCCGTCGATCATGTTCTGGCGCCAGTTGCCCCAACCGCCCATCATCCGCTGGACGCCGTAGGCGTGGAAGGCGACGCCGAGCACACCCATCGCGGAGACCGCCCACATCCCCGCCTTCGCCGCTCCGTGCGGCCGGCCGGGCTCCGCCACGGCAGCGCCCGCTAGGATCGCGGCGGCGAGCGGCGGCAGGGTCACGGGCACGAACATCGCCGGATTCTGGAAAGCGCCGCGGAAGTGGAGCAAGCCGGCTTCCAACGTCGTGCCGACGAGCATCCCGGCGGTCGCCAACGCGAGAGTACGGCCGGCCGGCGCGCCAGCGAGTTCGGGCGCGTCCGGATCGGCGTCGCGCACCCGTTCGGCTGCGACGCCGAGGATACCGGCGAGCGTCAACGCCATGGGGGCACCGATCGGCGCGCCGTAAAACAGGTTCTGCCAGGAGTAGCCGCCCTCGCGCTTGCCAACGTTCCAGGCGTGGAAGCCGAACCCGACGAGGCCGGTGACGCCGGCCATCGCCTGCACGGCATGGCGCACGTGAGAGCGTCCCGGATCGGTGTCGCCGGCCCCGTGCAGGGACGAGGCCAGCGTCACGGTCGAGGCGATGATCGGCGTGTACATCGCCCTGTTGAAGAACTGCCCGCGGTAATGCTCCAGGCCGGAGTCGAATAGCACGGAGGCCGCGAGCATCGAGGAGGCGTGGTTCAGGCGCTGCGCCGCGCTCGCGGTGACCTCCGTCCCACGCTCGCGGTAGCGGCGCTCACCTTCCGTCCGGACCTGACGCCCCCCGTGCGGTGGCGGGCCGATGCGTTTCGAACGACCCGCCGCGAACCAGGTCAGCACACCGGCTCCGACCGCGACGAGGGCCAGCGCCACGACCGGATGGACCTCCGCCTCAAACCGCACGGGCGCCGTCCGCGGCCTCACGCCGGGAAGCCTGCCCTCACGGGCGTCGTTTGGTCCCGCCTCAGACGGCATAGGCTTTTGCATCCTGGTGCTTGAACGTCAGTCCGTTGCCCGGCCGCGAGAGATCCGGGGCGATGAAACCGTCACGTGCCACGGGCGCGCCATCGAACAGCATCCGCTCGATGCGGACGTGATCATGGAACCATTCGAGGTGGCGGAAACGGGGAACCGCGACCGCGACGGGCAGGTGGAGTGCTGGGGCGCAGTGGCCGGACAGGTCGACGTGCGCCGCCGCGCACAGCGCGGCGATGGCGCGAAAACCGGTATAGCCGCCGCAGCGGGTCACATCCGCCTGCGCCACATCGACCGCGCCGGCCGCGAGTAGGCCACGCATATCATCCGGTGTGTAGACGTATTCCCCGGCCGCGATCTCCATGCCGACCGGTACATGCGAACGGACCATCGCGAGGCCGGCGGGATCGTCGCTCGTCACCGGCTCCTCGAACCACGCCACGTCGAACGCCGCGGCGGCTTGCGCGAACGCGCAGGCCCGTTTCGGGGTGAAGGCGCCGTTAGCGTCGATGAACAGCGCGGCCTCACCGATGGCATGCTTCGCAACCGCCATTCGGGCGGGATCGCGCTCCGGCTCGCTACCGATTTTCATCTTGACCGCCCGACAGCCTTCCCGCTCGACCCAGCCCGCGAGCTGCGCGCTCAGTTGCCGGTCGTCGTACGAGGTGAAACCGCCGCTGCCGTAGATCTCGGCCGTGTCGCGGGCGAGACCGAACAGCCGCGCCAGAGGCAGGTCGAGGAGGCGTGCCTTCAGGTCCCACAAGGCCGCGTCGAGGGCTGAGATGGCGCTGGCGGCGAGACCGCTCCGACCGAGGTTGCGCACAGCACCCCACAGGGCCGCATTGAGCCGAGGGATGTCGAAGACATCACCTCCCTCCAGTACCGACGCCAGCGTCTCGCCGATCAGGGCGGCGACGCTCGCGTCGGTGTAGCTGTAGCCGAGGCCAATCTGACCGGCGGCCTCGACATGGACGACGACGATCGTCGTCTTCTCCCACACGAAGGTGCCGTCGGCTTCCGGCGCGTCGGTAGGGACGGTGAAGGAGCGTGCCCGCACCGCCGTGATGGTCGCTTGGTTTGCCATGGGCTTTGCGGAAGGGGCAGTCGCCCCCCTCCATCCTATTTCTTGTCGCCGGGAAGGACGGCGCTGAGCACCTGCCGGGCGGTGTCGACGAGCAGGTGCCGCTCCTTCGGGTCTCCCTTGCCGAGCATCGACATGAAGTTCTGCACCTGCTGGAAGGTGAAGAACGGCGGCAGCGGCGGCACCTCGGGGTCGGTCTTCACCTCCAGCACCACCGGCACCGGGCTCGCCAACGCCTCGTCCCAGGCCGCGCCCATCTTCTGCGGATCGTCGACGTAGATGCCCTTGAGGCCGATCAGCTCGGCGAACTTGTGGTAGGGCACGTTCGGAATGTCCTGTGACGCCTCGAACTTCGGGTTACCCTCCATCACCCGCTGTTCCCAGGTGACCTGGTTCAGATCCTCGTTGTTGAACACGCAGCAGATCCAGGTCTTGTTCGACCAGCGATGCATGTACTTCGAAACGGTGATCAGCTCGGCCATGTTGTTCATCTGCATGGCGCCGTCGCCGACCAGCGCGATCACCGGCCGGTCGGGATGAGCGACCTTGGCCGCGATGGCGTAGGGCACCGCCGCGCCCATGGAGGCGAGGCCGCCCGACAGCGAGCACATCTGGCCGCGGCGCATCTTCAAGTCGCGGGCGAACCAGTTGGCGCAGGAGCCGGAATCCGAGGTGATGATCGCCCGCTCCGGCATGCGCGGTGATAGCTCCCACGTGACGCGCTGCGGGTTGACCGGATTGGCCTTGGCCATCGCCCGGTCCTCCGCCTCCTTCCACCAGGAGACCATCCCCTTCTCGATGCCGGTCCGCCAGGAGCCGCCCTCTTTCTTCTGGTCTAGCAGCGGTAGCAGGGCGCGCAAGGTCTCGGCGGACTCGCCGCACAGCGGCACTTCCATCGGATAGCGCAGCGATAGCATCTCCGGCGAGATGTCGATCTGTACTCCCCGGGCCTGCCCCTCCTTCGGCAGGAATTCGGCCCAGGGAAAGCCGGAACCGATCATCAGCAGGGTGTCGCAATCCTCCATCATGTCCGACGAGGGCTTGGACCCGAGCAGGCCGATGGTGCCGGTCACGAAAGGCAGGTCGTCGGGGAGAGCCGCCTTGCCGAGGAGGGCCTTGGCGACGCCGGCCTGAAGCTTGTTGGCGACGGCGATGACCTCGTCGGTGGCGTGCAGCGCACCGGCGCCGACCAGGATGGCGACCTTCTTGCCGGCGTTCAGCACGTCGGCGGCTCTGCGCAGGTCGGCGTCGAACGGCACGACCTTGGGGGCGGTATAACCGACACCCGAAAAGGTGTTGCCGTGCTTGCGCACCGGCGCCTCGTAGGGGACGTCCTGCAGGTCGTTCGGCAGGATGATGGCCGAAACCTTCCGTTCGGCCTTGGCGATGCGCATGGCGCGGTCGACGATGTGACGGACCTGCGCGGGCGAGGACGCCTGCTGCACGTAGGCGGCGACGTCCTTGAAGACGCTCGTGAGGTCGAACTCCTGCTGGTAATGCGCGCCGTTGACGTTGCGCGCCTGCTGGCCGGCGATGGCGAGCAGCGGCACGTGGTCCATGTGCGCGTCGTACATCCCGGTGAGCAGGTGCGTCGCGCCGGGGCCAGAGGTGGCCATGCACACGCCGACCTCGCCGGTGAACTTGGCGTAGGCCGCAGCCATGAACGCGGCCATCTCCTCGTGGCGGACCTGAATGAACTCGAAGGGCAGGTCGTTGCGCTGCATGGCGCCGAGCAGGCCGTTGATGCCGTCACCCGGGTAGCCGAAGATCGTCTTCACGCCCCACTCGGCGAGACGCTTCCAGAAGAAGTCGGCGACGGTGTCGGCCATGTCGAATCCCTGAAAAATGCGCATCGATAGCCTCGCATAGACAAATTATGTCGGTGCGATGCGATATATCGGATCCTAGTGCGCTATCGTTCCCAGCTAACCGGTCTCACGATGCACAGTTCCTATTTCGATTGCGAGCGACCAAACGATCCCGTGAAGTGACGTCAGCCTGCCCCATGCGTGAGGTCGATAGCGTAGAGGTGCTGCTTCGACGTGATAAAGAGCCTTCGCTCGTCGGGCGAAAAGCAGAGGTTGGAGCACACCTGCGGCGTCGGGATCAGCCCGAGCCGGTGTCCCTCGGCGGAGAACACCTGAATCCCGGCCTCGGAACTCGTCCAGATCCAACCGCGGCTGTCGGTCCTCAGGCCATCGGGAATGCCGGGTTCGACCTCGGCGAAGACGCGTCGGTTTGCGAGCGTCGGTCCCTCGGCGACCTCGAATGCGAAGATCGTATGCCGATCCCCGCCGAGGGAGCGAGAGGTGTCGGTGACGTAGAGCGTTCGTCCGCAGGGAGCGAAGGCGAGACCGTTGGGCTGCTCGAGGTCCGCCATGCGTACCGCCGCCCCGGTATTCGGATCGAAGCGATAGACGCTTTGATGATCGAGTTCGGGTTCGGCGAGTGCGCCCTGCTTCGGTAGGACGAGGCCGTAGGCGGGATCGGTGAACCACAACGCACCGTCGTCGGCGCAGACGACATCGTCGGGCGAGTTGAAGCGTTTGCCCTGGTACGTATCGACCACGACCTGGTAACGCCCGTCCGGCAGCGTCCGAGACAGGCGTCGAGTGCCATGCTCGCAATGGATCAGCGCGCCGTCGCGGTCGATCGTGTGGCCGTTGATGAACGGCGTCGCATCGACGACGACCTCGACGCAGCCGTCGTCGCGCCAGCCGAGGACACGGCGCCCCTCGACATCGGACCAGATCAGCATCCGCCGAGCCGGCCACCAGACCGGGCCCTCACTGAAGGTCGCCTGATCATAAAGGGAGACGAGCCGGGCGTCGTGCGGCACGACCTCGGCGAAGCGGGGATCGAGTGCCCGAGGCGCATCGACATGCGCGACCGGATCCGGTGGGCCAGCATGGCGAACCACGTCAGGCATGCCATTCGTCTCCTCGGTGATGGCGGCCGACGCTCGCTCGGCGTTTTCTCAGCCCCTTCCCGGCAAGACGCACGACGGGATCGCGTTCGCCGGTCCACGGGATCGTGATGGATGCAATGGCACGCTCAGCCCCCGCCGCGATCGACGACCGGTCCGCAGAGGCCCAACGCCGTGTTTACGACGCCGAGATGTGTCAGGGCCTGGGGGAAGTTCCCGGCGAGACATCGGCCAGGTACGTCGTACTCCTCCGAGAGGAGACCGACGTCGTTGGCCACGCCGAGCACCCGTTCGAGATAGGCCTCGGCCAATTCATTGCGCCCCTGGAGGCGCAGGCAATCGGCCATCCACAGCGAGCACGGCAGGAACGCCCCTTCGTCGCTGGCGTCCCCCTTCGCACGCATGCGCCGGATCAGACCGTCCTGGTCGAGGTCCGTCCTGATCCGCTCGATCGTCGCCGCCATGCGCGGCTCCTCGACCCCCAGGAAGCCGACGAGCGGCAGCAGCAGGAGACTCGCGTCGAGCTCCGGGCTGCCGTAGCTCTGCGTAAAGCTGCCGAGGCCAGCGCTCCATCCCTCGCGGCAGGCTTCGGCGTGCACTCTGTCACGGCTCGCCGTGAGGGTCGCATGAAGGTCCCGAGGCATCTCGCAGTGCCGTAACGCCCGGTCGAAGCCGACCCAGCACATGGCCTTGGAATAGGTGTACCGCTTCGGATCCCCGCGCGACTCCCAGATTCCGGCGCCGCGATCCTGCCATATCTGGGCGAGGTGTTCGACGAGCCGCCGCTCGACGACACGCTGATGGTCCGTCGCTACGATGCCGACGCGTCTCGCCAGGGCCAAGGTGTCCAAAACCTCGCCGTAGACATCGAGCTGCTTCTGGGTGGACGCGGCGTTACCGATGCGCACGGGGCGCGCCTCCCGGTAGCCCGGCAGCGCGTCCACGGTCCATTCGGACAGGTGCCTGGACCCATCGACGCGATACATGATCCGGAGCGCGTCGGGATCGTCGGCGATGGCACGCAAGAGCCAATCGCGCCACGCCGTCGCCTCGGTCTTGAAGCCGGCATTGAGGAAGGCACCAAGCGTGAACGTGGAGTCCCGCAGCCACGAATAACGGTAATCCCAGTTCATGCCACCGGCCGGCACCTCCGGCAGACTCGTGGTCGGTGCGGCGATCAATCCACCCGAGCGCGCGTGCGTCAGGGCTTTCAGCGTCAACAACGACCGCTTGACCGCGCCGGGCCAACGGGTGCGCGCGGCATCGAACCCCGAAATCCATCCTTCCCAATGTGCCTGTGTCGCTTTGAGGGCGGCGTCGGCGTCGAGGCGCTTTGCGTCGCCGCACCAGGACGCCGTGCGGGTGAGAACGAACGTATGGCGTTCGCCCTCGCGCAGCTTGAACGTCCCTCTCGCTCCGCCGTCCGATACACCGACAGGCACGCTCGTATGCAGGGTTAGATGATGTCGTCCGGCCACAGCCACGGCACCGCCGTCATGCGTCTCCCACCACGGCGCCAGCGCACCGTAATCGAAGCGCGGACACACCTCCCAGTCCACCTCGACGGTGCCGGACAATCCCTCGACGATGCGGACCACGGCCGATATCGTCTCGCGGATGGGCATGAAGTCGGTGATCCGAACCGTTCCGTCGGCGGTCCTCATCTCGGTCTCGAGGATCATCGTGTCGCCGCGATACCGACGTGCGATGTCGTTGATCGGCGCCCGAGGTGCGATCGACCAGCGGCCGTTCCTATCGGTTCCGAGAAGCGCACAAAAGCATGCGTCGTCGGAGAAATCCGGCCAGCAGAGCCAATCGATCGAGCCATCCCGCGCGACGAGGGCAGCGGTCTCGCCATCGCCGATCAGGGCATAGCTCTCGATAGGTTTGCTCAAAGCTAATCTCCTCGGCGCAGCAGGTACTGCGTGTCTCGCCCTGACGCGTCTTTCGGCTCGCACATCGTAGAATAAGGAGTCTACTCGGCGAGTCGCCCCTTGATGTGGTCGGCGACCCGGAGTGCGTTAGCGATGATCGTCAACGTCGGATTGACCGCCCCGATCGACGGGAAAAAGCTCGCATCCGTGACGTAGAGATTATCGAGCTCGTGCGCCTTGCAGTTCAGGTCGAGCACCGAACTCTTGGGGTCGGGGCCGAACCGGAGCGTTCCGGCCTGGTGGGCAGTGCCACTCAGAGGGATGTTCTTACCGAGATAGAGCGAGCGCTCGAACAGGTAGGTGTAGGCGCCCCCGGGCCGCAGCAAGTCGGAGAGCTTGCTTCGCAGGCGATCGTGGGCCTCGCGATTGTTTTCCTCGATGTCGAGGATCACTCGGCCATCGCGATCGAGCATCACCCGGTTGTCGGGATGTGGCAGATCTTCGCTCTGCAGCCAGAAGTCCATGGAGTGGCGCGCGACCATGTCGAACGGGGCGTTCGGCAGGAAGCCGGTCCATTTGGGAAATTCCTCGCCGCGGATCTGGTCCGGATGCGTCTTAGCGCACATCTGGATCAGGCCCATCGGGTATTCCCAGTCCTTCGACGCGAAGTAGAAATCCGAGACCGCGAGCGTCTTCTGGAAAACGGTGTCGTTCGCCTCCTTCGACAAGGCCATCAATACCGACATGTTATGGCGCATGTAGTTGCGCCCGACCTGATCGGAACCGTTGGCGAGGCCGTTCGGATGCGTGGCATTGGCCGAACGCAGGAGCAACAGGGCGGAAGAGAGTGCGCCGCAGGCGACGACGACGATGTCGGCGCTGTAGCGCTCTTCTCGGCCCTCCCGGGTCACACAGACCCCGGTGACGGTGCGGCCGGCTGGATCGGTTTCCAGCCGCGAGACGTAGGCGTTGACCAGCAGCGTGACGTTGTCGTGCTTGGCCAACGTCGGGTCGACGGTCATCACCTGGGCATCGGCCTTGCCGTTCAGCAAGCATGGAAAGCCGTCGAAGGCGTCGCAGCGGATGCAGATGCTGGTGGGGGTCGGCCGACCGCCGCGCTCGTCGAGCTTAATCCCGAGCGGCAGGTGAAATGGGTGCAGCCCTTCCCCTGACCAATCCTCTGAGAGCTTCTGAATGCGCGGTTCGTGGCTGACGGCCGGATGATCATAGGGTCCACTCGACCACGGCTCGGTCGGATCCTCACCGCGTGTGCCATGGACGGCAAACAGTCGCTCCGCCTGTGCGTAATACGGCTCGAACTCGGCGTAGGAAACAGGCCAAGCCGGCGAGATCCCATCCACGTGTCGAACCTCGCCGAAGTCTCGCTCGCGCAGGCGGAACAAGGCGGCACCGTAGACCTTCGAGTTGCCTCCGACGTAATAATGCAACGCTGGGCTGAATGACCGTCCATCACCGCCGTACCACGTCTCACGCGCCTGGTAGGCCCCGTCCACGAAAACGGTCTTGGCCGACCAGTTGTCCTGCGAGCGCGGAAGATAATCGCCACGCTCCAACAGCAGGATGCGCTTACCCGTATCGGCGAGCCGTGCCGTCAGTGAACCGCCGCCGGGCCCAGACCCGATGACGATGACGTCGTAGTGGTCCTGAGGCATCGATCAATCCGGCGCTACGGCGTGTTGAGAAAGCCGTCCTCGCGCAACATCGTGCGGATAGAGGCGTTCCGTATCGGGCGCTCACGGGATCGTGCTGACGAAGCTCAACCTACCTCCCGGTGCGATACGAAACCGGGGAAACTCCTGGATCGAAGTGACGTTGAGCACCGCAATCGTACCGTCAAACATTTTGCGCTGGAGCGACCTGTGCCCTTCCCGAAGACCTTAGCATGACTTGGCTCGACCTGATTGCAGTCCCTCTCCTGGCCAAAATCTGTCTCGTCAGCATGTTTCCCCTGAGCGCCTACGACAAGATCGTCCACTGGGGCGAGGCGATGGATCAGGCGAAATCCGGACCCTTGCCGTTTCCAGCGCTGCTACTGATCCTCGGCATCGCCGTGGAGGCGATCACGCCGGCTCTGATCGTGATCGGACTCTGGGACCGTGCCGCGGCATTCGTTCTCGCCGGGTTCTGCGTGATCACGGCATTGTTGTACCACCAGTTCTGGAGGTTCCCGCGTTTCTGGTCGAAGAACGGCGATGGTCGGGCGCATCTCTGGGACTTCTTCAAAAATTTCGGTCTGGTCGGCGGCCTCTTGCTCGTGGTGATCGGCGGGAACTACGAGCCTGTCTCGCAAGTGGCGGCGCGTCCTCTCTCGAACGGACCGAGTAGCATCACTCCAATCCTCGACCATCGCTGAAGGACCTGTGAGCATGTCCGATCAACACGACCAGGGAACGCCACCGACGCTGCCGTACTGGCACGTCTATACCGATGCCGACGGCTTGAGCCGCCAAACACTGTTCGAGATCTCCGCGTTCAAGTTCGAGGGTGTGAACCCCGAGACGGCGCCGCAGTGGAACGCCAAGCAGGAGCCGTCGAAGGCTGCGGTGACCTTCACGGTGCTGCCGGTCGGTTGGGTCGGGCAGTGGCACGAGAACCCGAAGCCGCAGTGGATCGCGATCCTGTCCGGACGCTGGTTCGTCGAGACCATGGATGGCACGCGGGTCGAGATGGGTCCGGGCGAGCTGATGATGGGCGAGGACCAGAACACCCGCGAGCGAGACGGCAAAAAGGGCCATCTTTCCGGCACGGTCGGCGATGAGCCGTGCACGATGATCGTCACCGGCCTCGACGTCGAGCCCACTGTAAACCAGCCCGGGCGCTTCCGCTGATCGAGGACAAGCCGATGTCTGAGGACAGAACCCTCTCACCCGGGCGCATGCTCCGCCGGCCCGGTCGACCGGGCAAAATCGACGGCTTCACTTGCGTCGAGGTGCATGATCACCGGTTGGCCGCCGTGCTCTCGCCTGATGCTGAATGGGATGTGCTCTACACCTTCACTCTACACGGCGAAGGCACGGTCTGGGACACGCCGCGGGATCGCCTCGTCTGGTCCGACGTGCCGAACCGGCGCCTCCTGGCGTGGTATCCGGACGGCCGGGTCGAGGTGGCCATCGACAACACGCAGTTCATGAACGGCAATGCCCTCGGCGCGGACGGCTACCTGGTCCACTGCGAGCATGGACGGCGCTGCATCAGTCGCTCAGACGGGGACGGTCGGCCCGAGCCGATCATCACGCACTACGATGGCAAGCGCTTGAATTCGCCCAACGACGTCACCGTGGCGGCGGACGGCGCGCTCTGGTTCACCGATCCGATCTTCGGCATCCTGATGCCGAACCAGGGCAGCATCGTCGATCCGGACCTCGACCACCGCAGCGTCTACCGCTTCGACCCGCGCGACGGGTCGCTGCGCCGTATGGCCGATTTCGAACAGCCGAACGGCCTGTTTTTCTCCCCCGATGGGCGCAGGCTGTACGTATCTGACACGGCACGCTCGCTCGGTGAGATCATCGGGGGTCATGAGCGTGATACCCACGAGATCCTGGTGTTCGACGTGGCCGCGGATGGCACCCTATCGAACCGGCGCCTGTTCTGCCGGACAGACCATGGTTACCCGGATGGGTTCGCAGTCGACGAGCGTGGCTGGGTCTGGACCACCGCGGGAGATGGGATACACATCTACGCCCCGGACGGCGTCCGCCTCGGTTTCATCCCGACGCCAGCCACACCTTCTAACTGCGCGTTCGGTGGTCCTGGTTCACAACGCCTGTTCGTCGCAGCTACATCCTATCTACTTTCGATCAAATTGATGACTTAATGATCTATACAAAACCCAACTCATAATAGACAATACGTAAGTTTAAAATGCTATGAGATTCCGTAGCGTTCCTGACGCGAACGGCCGATCACAGCTGATAGCGTCCGCTTACGGGACTTCGTCAGGGCCACCTGAATGACCGAAATGGGCGCAAAGCTGCCGAACTTTACGGCTCAGCCGACCTCAGCTTCGCGCCAGAAGCGGAGCTCCGGTACTTGCCGGAAAGCGGACACCTACAGTCACGCAAACGAAGATTTTCGATACATGTACTATGGCCTCGCTGGCTAATCGCTTCGGTCGCATGAGACCGTGTTTGTTAAAGCTGTTGCGCAATCTATGTCACGCGCAGATTGCGCGAGGGGTGTTATTGCAGAGAACATGACTTCTGCCCCCAGGCGAGTTAGATTAGCTCAATGGACTACGTTCACATCGCCATTCCCGCGATGATCAAGGAGCAAGCGCGAAACCGACTGGCTGTGGTCACTGATCGAGGCTGCTCAGCTCACCATCAAGCTGCATGCTTCCGACGTCCACTTCGGGCGGCGCGGGTTGCCAGAGGGCTTGGCGGACAAGCCGGACACCCTATGGGCTGGGCGGAGGCGGTCTCGATGGTTCTACCCATTGGCGCGTCAAACTGGCCGTCCGCCAATTGGTCAATTTGAACAGCGAAGTCTTCTGGTTGGACCGAGTACATCCCCCCACGCGCACCTTCAAAGCCGCAATTCCACGAGGCGAGCGCCTGTCCATATCGCAGAGCTGACTGGACGCCACCCGTGCCGATCCTGCGCAGCCCATCCTGTCCCCCGACGGCCGCTCTAGCTATGAAGCCAGCGGTGCACCAGTCGCCGGATCCGCAAGTGTCCGCAAGTCGTGGAGCAGGGATGGCGCTCATTTGCTCCCAATCGGACACGCCTCTATTGAGCCGGTGACGATATTTGAGGCCCTGTTCACCCAATGTTTGGACTTCGAGCAGCGTGGCCGAGCTATCCGCCATGACGCCCTCGATGCCTGTCAACCGCTCGTCGGCGTACTTGACGACATGGGCAAGTGCGATTGCCTCCGCCATCAGCTTGTCCGTTGATTTGCCCGATGGTTCGAACACAACCAGTGCACCCCGGGATGAAGCCTCCGCAGCCAGTGTGAGCGATGCACGCGAGAGCCGGTCCAGGAAAAACACCGACGCGCCGTCGAGCGCCGGTTTGATCGCGTCTGCCGCAGTGACGGTGATCGCCTTAAATGACGGCAGCCACTCGCCGCAATGCGGGCACGCCCACGAGAAGCGGTGCTTGGGCCGACCGTCCCGTCCACGGCGGATCTCTTGAACGATGATGGGCGTGTGACTCGTCGGCGCGCAGTTCGCCCAGTCCAGATGAACGCCCCACCGAGCCATATCCGAGCGCACGCGATCGGATGCCGGATCGCCGTTCATGCGCGCGATCGGGTAGGCGTCCCAACCAAGGAAAGCTAAGATCGACAGGACGTTGCCGCACGTCCCACCGGCCCAGGAGCGAACTGGCTCGCCAGGATCGGGACCAATTACCAAGTCGAGCGCGATGAGGCCAGCCCCGAAAACCTTAGGATTTGTGACAGAAGTCATGGCGCACTCTTCCCTTCTGCCAACAACGCCGATCTCGGCCGAGGATAAATCTCACCCTCCAGCCAGATATGAACAAGATGCGGCTCGGCGATTTCCGCCAGAATCGACCCCTCCATCTCGTAGCCGATCGGCTCGAGGTGGGCGACGGGCAAATCACGCTCCAACGCCGCCATCAATGCTCCGAGTGCCATGACCTTGCTGCCGAGCGGCGAAAGGACGAGCATCGAGCCGCCGGTTTCAGTGAAGACCGGCTGACGCAAGTCATCCAGCCGCAGGATCGTCCGATAAAGATCCACCGGATCGCTTTCGTCGGCGTAAACGATGTTGCGCGTGTCCACTGACCAGGTGCTCTCCAGCTCGGTAATGTACTCCGCAGCCAGGGCATCGCCGAGGCGCGGGTCGCTCGCCGGGAAGGGAAGGATGGGGCAGGTGTCGTGCGGCTCGACAAAGTCGTACAGCCGCCCGAGCGCGCCCCGCCGTCCGCTCGCGAGTTGCGGAAGCCAGAGCCGCGCCGCTTCGGCGGCGGCGAACAGCGTCGAGCCGCCCTTGAAGCCATGAACATAGCCCGGCGCGTCGCTGGGGATCGAACGGATATCGGCGTCGAGCCGAGGATCGTGCGCGACGAACACATGCAGGTTGGCCGGTCCCCTGCCGCGGCCGATCCGCTCGGCGAAGTACCGGATGATCGGAAAGCTCGTCCCCACCGACAGGGCGCTGACGTCGACGACGATGTCGGTCAGGCCTTCGAAGTTCTGCCGGTTGAGGATCCCGATGATGTTGCGGCCGCCGATGACGGCGCCGTCGGGACCGAAGATCTCCACCGGCACGATCTCCCGCTCAGGAACGGCCGCCAGTAGCGCCGTCGTGTTGGCGCCCGCTCGATCAACCTGGCCTTGAGGCGGGTTCGGTCGGTTCTCCTTGATGAAAAGAGCCCGAACAGACGCTCCGACCTCAGATAGCCGTGAAGCGACGGCGCGCGAGCGCGGATCGAAGCCGGCGCCGGCCAGCAGGAGGATTCGGCGATCCTCCTGGGCGAAGTAGTCGGGAAGGAAGCTATCCACCTCTCCCCCGCGGTGAGCGACACACGGATCCCAGCGGCGCAGGCGAGTCACCTCAGACCTCCGCGAGCAGGCGGACGAGATCGTCGGTCCGCCGCTCAAGGAAGCCGCCGCGCTTTAGAGTCAGCCCGTGGTGGAGAAGCAGGACGCCGCCGAGCTCGATCAGACACCATAGCCGCTTCTTGGTGCCGTGGTTGGGTACGAGGACGAAGGCGTTGTAGGCCACTCCGAATTGTAGAACCCTCGCAAGGTGCGGGTGGGTCTCGGGGATGGCGTCGAATTCCTCCTGGAGGATGCCGAACGCGGTGGCACCGCCGCCGAGGGACGCATTGCCTTCCAGGCTCTTCGCCAGACATTCGGCCGCAAGCCCGTCAGCGAGGCGTCGAACGAGCTGGAACTGCGGGAAGTCCCACTCGCGAACCATCTCGCTCGCCCGCTCACGGAGCAGCTTGTTCTGCACGCCGCTTGCCAGCATGGCGTCCTTGCCTCGCCGGATTAGCTGCGTTTCCGATTGCGAGACGAGCCGCGCAGCCAGTTGCAGAAATTGCTCAGCATTCTCGGAGCTCGCGTCACAGAGCGTGTCGATGCTGAAGAAGTAGGGCCGATCGTACCTGTGAAGGAGGTGGATTCGAGCGCCGTCAGCGACCCCTGCGTCCGCCGTCAACGGGCGGCTGGGTTCGGCGTCGCCGTCGGCCTCCTCGAACAGGCCGCGTTGCGGGATGCGTTTGGCGTAACGCTCGAGTAGAACCGCAAGCATGCCGAGACGCAGATCCTCACCGTTGTCCTCGGCGGTGGCGAGATAGTCGTCGATCTCTCTCTCTAGACCCCGCCGCCGCTCCGCCGACACGCCGTATCGGCGTTGCAGCGCATCGACGTGCTCGGCAAGCTTGACGCGCTTCCCGGGTGCGATCACCTCGGAGGTCGTTGACAGGAGATCGCCTAGACTGTGCAGGCGGCGCTTGTTGAAGACCTCCATCTGGCTCAGGTAGCGCCCCGCCATGTCCTTCGCCATTTTGCGGAAGGCCCGACGTTGGTTGCCTCTTTCCTCGCCGCTCTGCATCCAGATGTCGGTGATCTCGCGCGCCCGTTTCAGTCCTGGTTCCTCAGCGTCCGCCGCACGGTCCAGCAGCACGTCGCCGGGTGTCAGCGCATCGAGGCGGGTCAGCACCCAGCGCGCCACCTTCAGCTCACGCCGGGTGAGCCAACGGCGGAGGGCTGCGAGCTGGGTGGGATGCAGACTGTGGGCGTCGTCGAAGATGACCAACGGCCGGAGTTCGAGCACCGCCGCGCCGTCGGCGATCCGAAACGCTTCGATCACATCGAACGGGCGGTAGACCGCCACCGCCTCGCGGTCGATGTCCTCGACGTCCGGCGGCACCAGCGCGGCCGAAATCTGGTAGATGGCGAACTCCACCTCCCGGGCGCGGGCGAGCAGAGCCGGCCCGGCGGTGCCGCCGATGGCAGCCAGCGCGGCGTCGGCATCCACGCGCGGGACGATCTCCACGTGCTCGAGCAGCACGCCCGAAGCCTGAATGTTGCGCAGCCAGGCTAGCACAGTGCGGGCCTGGAGCAGCGCAATCATAAGACCCGTCTTGAGGTCATCAGAATACGGGAACTCCCAGAACTCCCGGTACTCCGCCTCAAGCGGAAGCCGTCCGCCGACAAGCGTCGGCCGCTCGTCAACGATCGCCCCGCAGGCGGTGAGCGTGTCGATCAATGGCTTGTAGCTCGTGATGCCGCGGTTGCGCAGCAGCGTCCGCAACGTCGTGAACTGGAAGAGGCGCGCCAGCGTGGTCTTGCCGCTGCCGGGCGTGCCGATGATAATCGCCAAGCGGTCGTAAAGTCGCCCCTCCTTGGCAGGTTTCTGGAAAAAGGTGGCGAGGGGCTCAGGGGTGACGACGGCGAGAAAAGCTTCGTCGTCCCTGAGATACTCGGTCGCACGCTTTTCGAAAGGGTTAGCCATGTTGCGTCCCCCTACGCGTGCCGTTGGCGCCGCCGAAAGAGCGGACGCATGGCTGGCGCGTTGACGCCTTCGCGATCGCCGCCATCGGTCTCCGCCCACAGTAGGGCGACCGCGTTGTTGGGCGTGTTGTGGTCGAGCACGAGCGGAAGCGCGCACGCGCCGTACCCGAGACCGAGATGAGTCGCGCCGCCGACGTCGGTGTGTTTCGTCCGGATCTTGGGGTCGTAGTACGACTCGGTGAGCTTTAGGAAGTCGTCGTAGCGGCCGGGCACCGAGTCTATCGGCAGGTCGGGCGGCAAAATTGTGCCGAAGGAGGCGTGCATAGCGCGGGCCCAACCGGCGCCAAACACCTCGGCCGTCCTGGCCAAACGACCCTCGATTGCCTGAGCCGCCGCCGCTGACGCGACATAGTGATGGATGCAGAGTTCCCAGCCGTCCTCGAACAGCGCGTCTCCTTCCAACGCCTCCGTCGCATTCTGGACAGAGTCTTTGAAGCGGAGGAGCTTGCCCTTCCACTTCTCCTTCTTCTCGTCATATCGCAGGAACGAGGTGCCCGTGCCGGCGAAGTCGTCGACAAGGTAGACAAGGCGGAAGCGCGCCTTAGGGTCGCCCAGGTTACTGCGGAGATTGTCGAGTAGGTCCCTCCACTTTTCCGTGTCCACCTGCGTGCCCTGGACGAGCTGCTCGTTGTTGAGAAGGCCGGCGTTGGCGTGGCGGATCGTGTCGATCCTCGCCCCGTCGCTCAGGCCCATGAACAAAGTCTGGCGGCGCAGACGTTCACCGGCCGCGCGGGCCTCCGGATCGGCGAGAACACGGTAGGACGGCATGCCGCGTTCAGCGGCGACCGTGCGGATCAGGCGGTCGCGAACTGTCCGCGGGTAGAACTGCTCCACTAGCCGCTGCATTTCGCCGGTGCCGATGTAAACGAGGGTGTTGCGCACGAACGCATAGGCGGTCTCCCGCTCGTGCGGCTCAAACTGCTGGAGCCACGTGGCGAGGCTCTCGATGAACCGCATGCCCGCCTGAAAATCGCGATAGCCGTCGTACTTTAGGCGCGCCATGAGCCTGAGCCACTGGAACTCCTGGCGGGCGCGGTCGTCGTTCCAGTTCATGATCTGGCCGAGGACCTTGAGAGCGAGGTCCTGGTTCATCGAAACGATCCTTGGGCGAACCGCAGACGCCCGCCCTCCACCTCGAGCGCGGTCAGATAATCCAACGTGACGGACGGGCCGCGCTGCCCGGGCTCGCCGAGGTGCCAGCAGGTCGTGGGGTCGACGCTGATCTCGTCGACACCCAGCGCGAATGGCTCACGCAGCAGCTCGTAGTCGTTGCCCGGCCAGCGGCCGCGATCCCCAATGGCGAGGATCGGCTCGTCACCGACCGACTCACGTAATCGACGAATGACGTTCAGCTTTGAGACGCCTCTCGCGACGATGTCCACCGAATGGCTGGAACGGGTCACGTTAACCCCTTCGGCGCTAGCGATGAGAATGACTTGGCGGGCCAGGTCCCAGAGGCGGCTCTCCGGCATCACGCGGGTCGCCTCCAGCGTGATCTGGAACGGGCGATCCTCCTGGCGCGCGCACTCGGCGAGTTCCGGTTGACGACGCAGCGCCTCGGAAAGCGGCAGGAGGGCGGCGCAAGGTTTCGCCGACCCGTCTGGCGTTCCGTCGTCATCGAGCGAGGCCACCTCGGCGCCATTGTAGTAACCGATCAGAATCCGAGGCCACAGTAAGCGAGGAAGACTCTTCTGCAGGTCGAGCCGCACCGATCGACCACGTCCCGTCGCCACGGCGATCCTCGCGCCTGCATCTGCAAGGCGAGCGAGTTCGGCGATCATGGCTTTTGGGGCGGGTTCGAACCGGTGGCGCGTGTCGACCACGGTGCCATCGTAGTCGAGCACGATCCCGGCGAAGCGCGCCTCGGCCAGCCGACTCTCGAACCCTGTGAGCGCTTCGTGCCAGCGGTCGAGTTCGCCAGAGACCGCCAGATCGCCGGGCTTCACGCCCGACTTCCGCGCGATCGCGGCGGCCTGGCGCGGGCTCAGGCGACCCGGCGTGGCGCTGCGGCGCGACCTAGGCAGTGAAAGGTTGTAGAGCTTGCGCCCGAACTCGGGTACGCCTGGGCGGCCTGGATCAATACCGCGCGTGAACCCGGCCCACCCCGTGATCCGTAACGCCGCCACCAGCGATGCCAGAGCACAAGCGCTCGGCCCACTGGCGAGCTCAATGCGTGCTTGGGGAATACCTGCCGGAATGTGCTCGAGTGTTCGCTCTGCAAGGACCCGATCCGCCTCGGTGACGAACGCGAGCACGCCGCTCGTCTCCCCGCGCTTGGCGAGCCAATGATGACGGCCGTGGGCGAAATTGCGGTAGTCCGCGACCTGCAGGTTGCCGATGGCCGCTTCGGTGAATTTAGATTCGAGGTCTACGGCGCCGATTCGGGTGGAGGGGCCGTGCAGGACAAGGGTGGTCGATCGCGCCCAGAGCGGCGCCGTCGCCGCCTCCCATGCGGCGACAGTGCCACTGGCTTCCACGAGCAGCGCCTCCAGATGCGCGGCTGCGTCGTCCCAGTCGGCGTCGGCCCCAAATTCACTAGCGTAGGCGCGCGTGAGGACGGCCGTGAATGCGAGGAGAGAGTTGGTAGCGAGAAACCCGTCCTTGCCCGCTGGCGGAGGGTAGAGCATCAGGTCGACGAACGGATGCTGGCGGCAGAGCTCGGCCAGCGGGCTGTCTTCGCGGCCGCACAGGATGCCGAGCTGCCGAGGCTCGCGCAGGATCAGCCCCTTCGCCGCCGCCATGATGTCGACGTTGCCGCCGCCCGCGCTGAGGAGCCACGTCGCAACACTCGGGTCGAGCGGCTCATCGGTGGCCTCAAGGGGCGTGGCGACCGCGGCCAGCCGTCCGGTAAAGCGCTGGTGCAGCGCAGCTAATGCGTGAGCCGCCGTGAGCGAGCCGCCTGACCCGATGGCGCGGAGCGACGAGCGACCAGCAGTGCGGACGGCGCGGCGCATGGCCTTGAGATCGGCCGCAGCCGCCCAGGCGAACGTCTCACCCAGTTTCGACATTTCGTTCGCATAAGGGCGCGCCATGGTCCTCCAGCAGCTTCATCCGGTGGTTCACAGGCCGGATTTTAGCAGCGACCATGAACGGAACAGGAACGGGGCTCAAGCCGAGTTTTGGGCCGCTGTCCTTTTAACAGAGCGGCCCGCCCCCCGCCTAACCCGCTATGAGCCACTTTCAAGAGCTTTCCTGTGCGCACGTTTACGAGCCCGACGCGGCGCACACCGGGTAGGGTTTCTCGACACGAGCACAGCTGGAGCGTAGCGGCTTCGCCTAGGTCCTTAAGGGTTCATGTCGCTGTGAGAAGGTCCGCTAAGAGTGTTTGTGGCGGCTCTCGGCGACCATCTCGTACGTTGCGCCGCCCTCACGTGCCTAGGGTGAGGGCAATCTCAGAGTAGAAGGTATTCGTTTCTTCCAGCTAAGGGGGGCTGGATAGATCCGAACTTTCGGTATCGTTTCGATCCGCAGCTCAGCCATTCGCGCTGAAAAGCGGACATCCTGAAGTTCGGCTTAGGGTCAGCATCCGCTGTGTTTAGGCAGCGGCATCACGATTTAGCTGACTCACCGGCCGCCCGCAGCTGGCAAATCCGCGAGTAGCACGCAGCGATGACTATGTGAGACGATACTGTGAGCCAGCTCGAAAAACCAAGCTAAGTGCTTGATTTTATTGGCGCGCCCTACGGGAATCGAACCCGTGTTTTCGCCGTGAAAGGGCGACGTCCTGGACCGCTAGACGAAGGGCGCTTGGGCTAGGCCGGGGTTCTATAGTCGGACCGGGGGCGTCCGGCAACCGCTGAAGCGCCACACCGCTCGGGTTTGACCGCGGGCCGGCTTGGGGCGATGGAGAGCCATGCCGCAACCGCCTCCTCGCATGACCTTCGTTCTCGGCGGGGCGCGCTCCGGCAAGAGCGCCTACGCCGAAGGGCTGATCGAGGCCTGCCCGGGGCCCTGGCTCTATCTCGCCACCGCCCAGGCCTTCGACGCCGAGATGGTCGATCGCATCGCCCAGCATCGCGCACGGCGGCCGGAGGCGTGGCGCACCCGCGACGTGCCGCTCGCCCTGCCGGAGGCCGTGGCCGAGGCCGAGGGGCCCGTCCTGGTCGATTGCCTCACCCTCTGGCTCACCAACCTGATCCTCGCCGAGGCCGATCTGGACGCTGCGACGGCGCGCCTCCTCGAAGCCTGCGCCGGCGCGCCCGGCCCGGTGGTGCTGGTCGGCAACGAGGTCGGGCTCGGGATCGTGCCCGACAACGCGCTCGCCCGCCGCTTCCGCGACGCGGCCGGGCGTCTGCACCAGCGGCTCGCCGCCGAGGCCGACCGGGTCGTGCTCACCGTCGCCGGGCTGCCCCTCATCGTCAAACCCGGAGCCCCCGCATGAACGAGGACGAAGCCCGCCACCGCGCCAAGATGGAGAAGCGCAAGGCCGTGCAGGACGCCGAGGTGGCGGAGAAGACCCTCGAGAAGGGCCTGCTGCTGGTCCATACCGGCCCCGGCAAGGGGAAGAGCACGGCCGCGCTCGGGCTGATGCTGCGGGCGCTCGGCCGGGGCTGGCGGGTCGGCATGGTGCAGTTCATCAAGGGCGGCTGGGACACGGGCGAGCGCCATGCCGTGGCGGCCTTCGGCGAACGGGTCGTCTGGCACACCCTCGGCGAGGGCTTCACCTGGGAGACGCAGGACAAGGCCCGGGACATCGCCGCCTGCCGCCACGCCTGGGACGTCGCCGCGGGCCTGATGGCCGATCCCACGATCCGCCTCCTCGTCCTCGACGAGCTCAACATCGCGCTGCGCTACGACTACCTCGACCTCGACGCGGTGCTGGCCGCGCTCCGGGGGCGCCGGCCGGATCTGCACGTCGTGGTCACGGGCCGCAACGCCAAGCCGGCCCTGATCGAGGCCGCCGATTGCGTCACCGAGATGGGCAGCGTGAAGCACCACTTCGCCGCCGGCGTGAAGGCGCAGGAAGGGATCGAGTTCTGAGCCCGCCGCGGACCAAGGCCCTGATGATCCAGGGCACCGGCTCCGATGTCGGCAAGTCGCTGCTCGTGGCGGGGCTGGCGCGCGCCTTCACGCAGCGGGGCTTCAGGGTCCGGCCGTTCAAGCCGCAGAACATGTCGAACAACGCCGCCGTCACCCAGGATGGCGGCGAGATCGGCCGGGCGCAGGCGCTCCAGGCCCGGGCCGCCCGGGTGGCGCCCTCCGTCCACATGAACCCCGTGCTGCTGAAGCCGCAGAGCGAGGTCGGCTCCCAGGTGGTGGTGCAGGGCCGGATGGTCGCCACCGTGAAGGCCCGCGACTACCAGGCCTGGAAGCCCCGGCTGATGGACGCCGTCCTGGACAGTTTCTCACGCCTCGGGGACGAGGCCGACCTGATCCTCGTCGAGGGCGCGGGCTCGGCCTCGGAGGTGAACCTGCGCGCGGGCGACATCGCCAACATGGGCTTCGCCCGGACCACCGATACGCCCGTGGTGCTCGTCGGCGACATCGACCGGGGCGGAGTGATCGCGAGCCTCGTCGGCACCAAGGCGGTGATCGATCCCGACGATGCCGCGATGATCGTGGGCTTCATCGTCAACCGGTTCCGGGGCGATCCGAGCCTGTTCGCCGACGGGATGCGGCTGATCGCCGAGCGGACCGGCTGGGCGGCGCTGGGCCTCGTGCCGCATTTCCCCGCCGCCGCGCGCCTGCCGGCCGAGGACGTGCTGGGGCTCGCGGGCTCGGAATCGCGCCGACAAGGCGCCGTTACGGTGGCGGTGCCGGTGCTGCCGCGGATCGCCAATTTCGACGACCTCGATCCCCTGCGGGCGGAGCCCGGCGTGTCGGTGGTGCTGGTCCGGCCCGGCACGCCGATCCCCGCCGAGGCCGCCCTCGTGCTGCTGCCGGGCTCGAAGACCACGATCGACGACCTGGAGGCGTTTCGCCAGGAGGGCTGGGACATCGACCTGCGCGCCCATGTCCGCCGGGGCGGCCGGGTGCTCGGCCTGTGCGGCGGCTACCAGATGCTGGGCCAAAGCCTCGCCGACCCGCATGGGATCGAGGGGGCGCCCCGCACGGTGCCGGGTCTCGGGCTCCTCGACGTCGAGACCGTGATGACGCCGGAGAAGCGCCTCGTCGCCGTCACCGGCACGAGCCTGCCCGACGGCGTGCCGTTCTCCGGCTACGAGATGCATATCGGCGCCACCGAGGGGCCCGACGCGGCCCGGCCGCTCCTGCGCCTCGCCGACGGGCGCCTCGACGGGGCGGTCTCGGCGGATGGGCACGTGGCCGGGACCTACGTGCACGGCCTGTTCGCCGACGACGCCCAGCGGGCCGCGTGGCTCGCGCGCCTCGGGACGGCCTCGGCGGGGGCCGGCTACGAGGCCGGGGTCGAGGCGGCGCTGGACGGGCTCGCGCGGCACATCGCGGCCCATGTCGATTGCGATCGCCTCCTCGCGCTTGCGCGGTAGCCGGACCTTGAGCCAGAGATTACTCTGCGTATTTGCCGGCCCTCGCCACGAAGGGCCGCGACCGCCCAGAGGAACGCCCAGAGGAACGCCGATGCCGTCCACGCAAGCCCCGCCCGGGGCGGATCTCGCCGCGAGCACCGTCCGCACGGTGACCCTGCGGCTGATGCCGCTCCTCGGGCTGCTCTACCTGATCGCCTATATCGACCGGCAGAATGTCTCCTACGCCAAGCTGGAGATGGTCGGCAGCCTGGGGCTGAGCGAGACCGCCTACGGGCTCGGGGCCTCGCTGTTCTTCCTCGGCTACTTCCTGTTCGAGGTGCCGGCCAACGTCTTTCTGGAGCGGGTCGGGGCGCGGATCTGGTTCGCGCGGATCATGATCACCTGGGGCCTCGTCACGGTGCTCCTCGGCTTCACCCAGAACGCCGCGATGTTCTATGGGCTGCGCTTCCTGCTCGGGGTCGCCGAGGCCGGCTTCTTCCCCGGCGTGCTGTTCGCCCTCACGCTCTGGTTCCCGCAGACCCATCGGGCGCGGATGATCGGCTGGTTCATGATCGCCAGCGCCATCGCCAACGCGGTCGGTGCGGCGGTCGGCGGGGCGCTGCTCGGCCTCGACGGGATCTGGGGGCTGGCGGGCTGGCAATGGGTGTTCCTGGCCACCGGCGTGCCGGCGATCCTGATGGCCTTCGTGGTGCTGGCCGTGCTGCCGGATGGCCCCGAGACCGCGCCCTGGCTGTCGCAGGCCCAGCGCGGCTGGCTCAGCCGGACGCTCAAGGCCGAGAACGAGGCCGGGGGCCATGTCGACCACGGCAACCCGTTCGCGGCACTCCTCGACAGGCGCGTGCTGATGCTGGCGGGCATCTACGTGTTCCTGCCGCTCGCCGCCTACGGCCTCGGCTACTGGCTGCCCACGGTGGTCAAGGGGTTCGGCGTCTCGAACCTGACCAACGGCCTGCTCAACATCATCCCCTGGACGGCCACGGCCGTCGCCCTGTGGTGGGTGCCCCGCCACGCCGCCCGCACCGGCGCGCAGGGCAACGCGCTGACCTGGCACGTGGTCGGGCCGGCGCTGGTCGGCGCGGCGGGCCTCGCGCTCTCCGTCGTCCTGCCGGGCAACGCCGTGAAGTTCGCCTGCCTGTGCGTGGCGGCGGCCGGGACCTTTTCGGCGCAGCCGGTCTTCTGGTCGATGCCCGGGACCTTCCTGCGCGGCGCCACGGCGGCGGCCGGGATCGCGGCGATCAACTCGGTGGGCAATCTCGGCGGCCTCATCGCGCAGAACGCCGTGCCGTTCATCCGTGATCAGACCCGGAGCGACCTCGTGCCGATGCTGTTCCTGTCCATCTGCCTCGCGGTGGGGGCCGGGCTGATGTTCGTGGTGCTCACCGCCCTGCGGCGGGACGCGGAACGGCGGGGCGTCCCGGAACGCGCGCGTGCGATCTGAACGCGCGGCGGGTTCGTGCGTTATCATTCATCGCGCCGGCAAGGCCGGCACGATGATGCAAACCCGCACGCCTGCGGGCCATCGTCGAGGAGGGCACCGCGATGAGTCAGGGATTTCCGCTCATGATCCTCGCCTTCGGGACGCTCGGCGGGATCTGGTTCCTGGCCGCCGCGGCCCGGAAGCAGGTCGCCGACGCCAAGGGCAGCCCGGAGCGCTCCAACGTGATCCACCACCATGGCGGCGAGCCGCGGCCGAACATGCCGGGCACCGAGCACTGAGCGCCTGAATTCCGGGTTTCCAGAGGGCTTGAAGCCCTTTGGCGGGGTGTCGGGGCAGAGCCCCGACCAGGGCTCTGCCCTGGACCCGTGAAAGGGTACGCCCTTTCGAAACCAGGACTGGAGCGCCCTCAGCCGGCGGCGATCCGCCGGCAATGGTCGAGGGCGGCGCCGATCAGGTTGTCGCTGGCCTCGGGCGTCCGGAATGCGGAATGCGCCGAGAGGGTGACGTTCGGCAGATCGGCCAGCGGGTGATCCGCCGGCAGGGGCTCGACCGTGAACACGTCGAGACTCGCCTGCGCGACATGGCCCGTGCGCAGGGCCTCGATCAGGGCGTCCTCGTCGATGACCGCGCCCCGGGCGGTGTTGATCAGGAGGGCGCCGGGCTTCATCGCGGCGATGCGGGCGGCCGACAGGAAGCCCCGGGTCTCGTCGGTCAGCAGCAGATGGAGCGAGACCACGTCGCTCTCGGCGAGCAGGTGCTCCAGGGGAACGAAGGTGACACCAGGATGCGCCTTCGGGGTGCGGTTCCACGCAAGCACCCGCATGCCGACGCCGCCGCACAGTCGCGCCATCTCGGCCGCGATCCCGCCGAACCCGACGAGGCCGACGGTCTTGCCGGTGAGCTGCATCGCCTCTCTGCGCAGCCAGGACCCGGCGCGCATGGCCCGGTCCATCTCGGCCAGGCCCCGGGCCGCCGCCCACATCAGCGCGAAGGCGCATTCCGCGACCGCGGTGTCGCCATAGCCCTTGATGGTGTGAACCGTGATACCGAGTTCGGCCGCAAGCGCCTCCGGGTCCATGTAGCTGCGCGCGCCGGTACCCAGGAACACCACGTGCTTGAGCCCGGCGCAGGCCCGGGCCACGTCGAGGGGGAGGGCGGTGTGGTCGATCACCGCGATCTCGGCCCCCGCCAGGAGGCCGGGCAGGTCCTGCGGGGTGATGGCGGGCTCTTCGTGAATGGCGAAGGGCGGGTCGTCCGGCCGCAGCAGGCGCCGCGCCACCGCCGCCAGCGTCTCGCTGGCATCCACGAACACCGCGCGCATCGGCTTCTCCCCGTTCCCCCGTCACGATGCGCCGGGAGCGCGGATCGTGCCAAGTCCTCGGGGGACCAGAAGTCCTCGGGGGACCAGAAGTCCTGGGGGACCAGAGCCGCGATGGGCGTCGCGCGGCACCCAAGCACGAAAAAGGCCGGTCCCTGCGGACCGGCCCCGTTCATTCCGTCCTGTCGGAGCGGCTCAGCGCTGCAGCGAGGCCGTCTGCGGCGCGATGGTCGGCGGGGTCGCCTGCGCCACCGTCACGGCGCTGCGCGGCGCGGTCGGCATCCAACCGGTGGCGCACTGCATGACCAGGGCGAGGCCCAGGGCGATGCAGAGTCCGTTGGCAGCCATCCAGAACGGGCGCGCGGCCCGCCGCACGGCGGCTTGAAGCTCCTCGGCCGACTTGCCCGCGGCCTCGACGGCGCGATCCGAGATCGGCAGCAGCCACGGCTCCGTCGGCAGGGCATAGAGACCGGCCATCTCGTTGGAGCCCGGCAGGTTTTGGAACAGTCCGTTCGACATGTTCGTCCTCCAGATTCGTCCGTGATGTCCCGGCTTACCGGGCCATTCGTTCATCTACAGTTAAGGGACGATTGTGGCTGATGCAAGGTCACAGCCCTTGTCCGCGGCTGCCCGGATGCCATGGCCGGCCCGGCCACGCTTCCAGCCTATGCAGCTAAACCTCTGATCTGCAAAGATCTTCCGGAACGGCTGTGGCATTGCCGCATCGACGTGCGGATCTGCACCTCCGGCACCGATCCGTTCCTGAACGCGCGGCTTTCCTGAACGGATTCGTTCATCCGGCGCCGATCAGCCGGATCGCCGCCTCGCGCTCGAACAGGTAGAGCAGCACCCGCAAGGCCTGCCCCCGGGGGCTCTTCAGGCCGGGATCGCGCTCGACGATCATGCGGGCATCGTCCCGGGCCGCCTCCAGCAGGGCGCCGTCGCTCTCCAACCGTGCGAGCCGGAACGCCGCGAGGCCAGATTGCCGCGTGCCCAGCACCTCGCCCTCGCCGCGCAGCTTCAGGTCGGCCTCGGCGATGCGAAACCCGTCCTCGCTCGACCGCATCATCTCGAGCCGCGCCCGCGACACCTGCCCGAGGGGCCCCCGATAGAGCAACAGGCAGGACGAAGCCTTGGAGCCGCGCCCGACCCGGCCGCGGAGCTGGTGCAGCTGCGCCAGCCCGAACCGCTCCGCGTGCTCGATCACCATGATGGTGGCCTCGGGCACGTCGACACCGACCTCCACCACCGTGGTCGAGACCAGCAGCTTGGTCTCCCCGGCGGCGAACCGCGCCATGGCGGCATCCTTCTCGGGGCCGGGCATCTTGCCGTGGATCAGCCCGACCGCGTCGCCAAAGTGCTGCTTCAGGTCGTCGAACCGCTCGGCGGCGGCCGCGAGGTCGATGAACTCGGATTCCTCGACCAGCGGGCAGATCCAGTAGACCCGCTCGCCCCCGGCGATCGCCCGCGCCAGCCCGGCCACCACCTCGTCGATCCGCTCGGTCGGCAGCGTGATGGTGCGGATCGGCTGCCGGCCGGCGGGCTTCTCGTCGAGGATCGACACGTCCATGTCGCCGAAGAAGGTCAGCGCCAGGGTGCGGGGGATCGGCGTCGCGGTCATGACCAGGAAGTCGACCGCCTCGCCCTTGGCGCCCAGCGCGAGGCGCTGGTGCACGCCGAACCGGTGCTGCTCGTCCACCACGGCGAGGCCGAGGTCGCGGAAGGTCACCGCCTCCTGGAACAGGGCGTGGGTGCCGACCAGGATGTCGATCTCGCCCGCCGCGAGGTCGGCGAGCGTGCTCTTGCGCTCCGCGGCCCGGTCCCGGCCGGTCATCAGGCGCAGGCGTAAAGCCCCGACGAGCGGCTTCAGCCGCTCGAAATGCTGCCGGGCCAGGATCTCGGTGGGGGCCATCAGCGCCGCCTGACGCCCGGCCTCGACCGCCGACGCCGTGGCGAGCAACGCCACCGCGGTCTTGCCCGAGCCGACATCGCCCTGGAGCAGGCGCAGCATCCGGCGCGGCGCGGCGAGGTCGGCGCGGATCTCCGCCACCGCCCGGGCCTGCGCGCCGGTCAGCGCGAAGGGGAGGGCGGCCTCGATCCGGGCGCTCAAGGTGCCGTCCCCGGCATTGACCCGCCCGGCCTTGCGCCGCTGGCGGGCGCGCAGAAGGGCCAGCGCCAATTGCGAGGCGAGGAGCTCGTCGTAGGCGAGCCGCTTCCGGGACGGCGTCGCGGGGGGCGGCTGGAGCGGGTCCTCGGCCTTCGGCGGCGCCTCCTCGGGGCGATGCTCCAGGCGGAGCGCGTCCGCGAAGGGCGGAAGGCGGTTCTTCTCCAGCCACGCCGCATCCTGCCATTCCGGCAGGGTGGGCAGCCGGTCGAGGGCCGCCACCGCGAGCTTGTTGATCGCCCGGGATGTCAGCCCCTCGGTGGCGCCGTAGACCGGCTCGACGGCGGGCAATTCGGCCAAACCCGCCTCGTCCACGATCCGCGACGGGTGGACCATCTGGCGGGTGCCGTCCCAGAGGTCGATCCGGCCGGTGATGTAGCGATGCGCGCCGAGCGGCAGCATCTTCTCCACCCGGGGGCGGGGCATGCCGAAGAACACGAGCGTGATGTCGTGGCCGGAGGCATCCTCCACCACCACCCGGTGCGGGCGCTTGCCGGACCCGATCTGGGCCGGGCGGTGCTCCACCACGGTGACGCCGAGGGTGACCGGCTCGCCGGTCGGCGCCTCGCCGACCGAACCCATGAGCTTTCGCGCGACGCCACCCTGGGGCAGGTGGAACAGCAGGTCCACCACCCGGGCCTCGCGCTCGGGGGTGCCGAGCAGCTTCTCGATCATCGGCGCCATCTTCGGGCCGATGCCCGGCAGCGACTGGGCCGGGGCGAACAGCGGATCGAGGAGGCTCGGGCGGAGCGAGGGCGCCTCGGCGCGCGCGGCCGCCTCCTCCGGCGCCTCGGCGGCGTCGGGGTCTCTCACGGACAGGTCCTGAGTCGCGCGTGCATCTGTCATGGCGGTTCGGCGGACATGGTGCCGGAGGCGCCTTATCATCCGGTGCATCCCGGCGCGCCAGTGCGTCAGGATGGGGACCGATATCCATGGCCAGCGACTTCCTGCCGGGCTTCGACCGGCACCGGATCGAGACCGCCCCCGGGGTGACGATCCACGCGCGCGCGGCGGGCCGCGCCCGGCCGGCGAGCTCCGGGCCGCCGGTGCTGCTGCTGCACGGCCACCCGCAGACCCTGTCGACGTGGCTGCACGTCGCCCCGCGCCTCGCCGAGACCCGCACCGTGGTGGCCATGGACCTGCGCGGCTACGGCGATTCCTCGAAGCCCCCGGGCGGCGAGCGCCATGCCAACTACGCCAAGCGCGCCATGGCGGCCGACGCCGTGGCGGTGATGCGGGCGCTCGGCCATGACCGATTCGCGGTGGTCGGCCACGACCGCGGCGGGCGCGTCGCCCACCGCCTCGCCCTGGATCACGCGCAGGCCGTGGAGCGGATCGCCCTGTTCGACATCGCACCGACCGCGACCATGTACGCGCGCACCGATAAGGCCTTCGCCACCCGCTATTTCTGGTGGTTCTTCTTCATCCAGCCCCATCCGCTGCCGGAGACGCTGATCGGGGCCGACCCGGAATACTTCCTGCGCCACCACGTCGAGGGGCAATCCAAGACCCCCGGCTCGACGCCGCCGGACCTGTTCGCCGAGTATCTGCGCTGCTACGCGGACCCCGCCTGCCGGCACGCGATCTGCGAGGATTACCGGGCCGCCGCCGGGATCGACCTGGAGCACGACGCGGCCGATTCGCAGGCGCGCGTCACGGCGCCGCTTCTGGCGCTCTGGGGCGCGAAGGGCACGGTCGGCCAGACCTACGACGTGCTGGAGACGTGGCGCGAGAAGGCCACCGATGTTTCGGGGCGGGCGCTCGAGTGCGGCCACACCCTTCAGGAGGAACGGCCGGACGAGGTTTTTTCGGAGCTGGCGGCGTTCCTGGGGTGACAGGGCGGCTGCGGCGCCGTGGCCCGCCTGGGCCGGATGGCGGCGCCCTTGGCAGGAGCGCGGGAAGGCGCAGATAGAAGCCGCACGTTGCGCCGTGGAGATCGGCGGGTCGGTAAGCCGTACGGGGAGTCATGTCCGAAACGCGAGAGGACCGATTCGAGGTCGCCGTGGTCGGCGCCGGGGCCGCGGGCCTCGCGGCGGCGCTCGCCATCGCCCGCGAGGGGATTCCCACGGCCCTCGTCGGCCGCCACGCCCCCGTGGCGGACGGGCGGACCGTGGCGCTGCTCGACGGGTCGGTGCGCTTCCTGGACGCGCTCGGCGCCTGGGACGCGGTGGCGCCGCAGGCGAGCCCGCTCTGCACCCTGCAGATCATCGACGACACCGGCAGCCTGTTCCGGCCGCCGCCGGTGCGCTTCCAGGCCGCCGAGATCGGCCTCGACGCCTTCGGCTGGAACGTCGAGAGCGCGCGCCTCGTCGAGAGCCTGCGCGCCCGCGCCCGGACCCAGCCGAACCTCACCCTGGTCGAGGCGGATTGCGCCGGCGCGGTGGCGGGCGAATCGGCCGCCCGCATCACCCTCGCGGCGGGCGGGGCGGTCGAGGCCCGGCTGGTGGTGGGGGCCGACGGGGGCCGCTCGCCGCTGCGGGCCGCGAGCGGCCTGCGCGTGCGCGACTGGACCTACCCGCAGAGCGCCATCACCACGATTCTGGCGCATGAGCGCCCGCACCGGGACGTGTCGACCGAGTTCCACACCCGCTCGGGGCCCTTCACCCTGGTGCCGCTGCCGGGGGGCCATCGCTCCAGCCTCGTCTGGGTGACCGGGGAGGGCGCGGCCCGGCGGCTGGCGGCCCTCGACGACGCCGCCCTCGGGCAGGCGGTGGAGCGGCAGGCCCGGGCGATGCTCGGCGCCATGCGGGTCGACGGTCCGCGCGGCCTCGTGCCGATGCGCGGGCTCGCGGTGGCGACGCCGGTGGCGCGCCGGCTGGCGCTGATCGGGGAGGCGGCCCACGTCTTCCCGCCGATCGGCGCGCAGGGGCTGAACCTCGGCCTGCGCGACGCCGCGACCCTGCGCGACGGGGTGCTGCGCGCCACCCGGGACGGGCGGGATCCCGGCTCCCGTCCGGTGCTCGACGCCTACGCCAGCGCCCGGCGCGTGGACACGGCGGCGCGCACCGCCGCGGTCGATCTCCTCAACCGCAGCCTGCTCACCGACCTGCTGCCGGTGGACGCCCTGCGCGGCCTCGGCCTGCTGGTGATGGGCCAGCTCGGGCCGCTGCGGCGGCTGGTGATGCGGGAGGGGGTGCTGCCCCGGCTCGGCGCGCCGGAACTGATGCGTGGGGCGCGGTGAAAGGGGCTTACCCCCCAATCAATACGGAAGCAGTTCAGAATTCCGGCTGCGCCGCCACGTAGGCGCCGAGGCGGGTGGCGAGGTCGACCGGGCCGCCGGCCCGGGGCTCGGCCGAATCGCCGATCAGGATCACCGGGATGCCGCACTCACGCAGCTGCGAACGAAGCTTTGCGGCGCGGCGGGCATAGGCGGGGTCCCGGCGGGTCGGGGCCTGCAGCAGCACGGCCGCCGGCCGCGCGATCACGGCCAACACGTCGTCCGCCGCCTCCATGGAGGCGGTCACGCTTGCGTAGCCGAGACTGGCGAGCTCGCCCGAGAGGGACCGGTCCACGGCGCGGACGCCGTCATCGACCACGAGCACTTGTTGCAGCGCACCCATGAGCTTGAGCGGTACTCCATCCGGCACGGCTTGAAAAGGTAGCCATGACCACAATCCGTTGCAGAACCCGCGAGGGGGCCGATCGGATCCGTTGGTCCGTGTGCAGATGCGAGATTAGCCGCAGCACCTGAGCGCCGGATGAACCGCCGCGAGGCTGCCGTTCAGACGGCTGCGACGCCGATCGCGGCGCCGGACTGAAGTGGCCGGTACCCCGAATCGCGCCACGCCCAGGAATCCGTCTCCGGCGTCGCACCGCGGGGCAGGGGGGCCGACGCGCAGGCCGGCCCGCGGCAGGCGAGGCCGCCATCGCGTCCCTGCGCGAGGGCCAGGAGGGCCGGCGGCAGGGGCGCGCGGTCCGGATGGGCCAGGGTCGCGGCGAGGTCGGACAGGCCGGGACGCGTGATGACCGCCGTCTCCCCGAGGACCAGCGAATCGAGGCGCGGCTTGTCACCATCTGCCGCAGCGCGGTGGGTCAGGGTCGCGGGGGCCCGATGCACCACGTTGAGGGCCCGCACGGTCCAGGGCAGCGGCAGGGCGGCGAGCGCCGGCTCGATCAGGGCGGGGACGACCAGCCGGGTCGGCACGGGTCGCAGCAGGGCCGTCCGGAAGCCGGCCTCCTCGAAGGGGATCACCGTCTCCAGGCCGGCACCGGCCGCGAGCGCCGCGCCGAGGCCGGTCACGAGCCCGCGCAGGTCGTGGGCGGGCAGCAGCGTCAGGATCCGCTCGTCCGCGGTGAGCGGCAGGGCGTCGCCATGGGCCGCGATGGCAGCGGCGAGCGCCGCCGCGCTCCGGTAGACCGGCCGCTCGGGGTCGCTGCCTTCGAAAGTCACGAGGCCGAGGCTCGCGACCGGCTCGGCCACGCCGCGTTCCAGCGCCATCGCGTCGAGGCTGATCACCCCGTCCGGCACGCCGGGGCCGAAAGCGGCGAGATAGCGCAGGTTGAACTGACGCATGGCCGCGCGGGTGAGTTCCTCCGCCGGTCGGCGCGCCCCGCGCCGGCCTTCGGTGAGCACACCCAGGAGGTTGGCGGCCTCGATCCCGGCGGCGAGCTGGTCGGGATCCCAGGCGGCCGGCATCGCGCAGGGCAGGTGCCCGGCCGCCTCCACGGCGAGGTGGGCCAGGGCCGCCTCGGCGCCGCCGGAGAACCACAGGCCGATCCGGCTGCCGGCCGGGAGCCGCCACGCGCCGATCCCCCGGGCGAGCCGGCCGACGATCTCGGCGGCGGCCGCGTAGGTCCAGGTGATCGCCGGGCGCCCGCACCACGCGGCCCGGTCACCCGAATCACGCAGGGCCGTGCGCTGCGGCGCGGTGCGCGCAGCCGCGAACAGGCAGCCGGATAGGCCGCCGCCGGACCGCGCGGACGCGTCCGGTGCGGCCTCGACCGCCCTGTCGGCCACCGCGAACGCGCTCAACCCGCCCCCCAAACCGATACTGAAGAATCGCCGGCATGGTCGGCCGATTACGGTTAACCGACCGCTAAGACCGCCGGGTGACGACCGGCCCCGGCGGAATGCGCCGGGCCGATCCCGCGCCCCGCTCACGGGCTCGTGCGACGGCCCGCTTGCGGCCAAGCGAACGCCGGCCTATCGGAGGCCGGCCGCGGCCCGGAGGGTGATCACCTGCCCGTCAGGTCGCGGTGTCAAGCCGCGGTGTCATGCCTTCGCCTCATTCCAGGGGAAAGGCAGGCCGCCCGGCCAACGGGGCGGGAGATGCGCGCAGTCAGGCGCCCGTCCCCTCCGAGGGCCGGACCGATTCATCCGGAGTTCCGGGGGGCACGCCGTTGCGGCGCGCGTCCGGACGGTCCGGCGGACCGGCCGCCAGGCCGACTCCGCATCAACCCGTCACACCGTATCGCTTCCAAGGGGTCAGAGCCGATGTCCTTCACCCGCCCCGCGACGTTCGCGCGCGCCGCCCTCCTCGGTCTCGTGGGCTTCGGCCTCGCGGCCGCCCCGGCCCTGGCGCAGCCGAAGAAGCCCGCAGCCCCGGCTCCGACCGCGCCGGCGCCGACCGCTCCGGGCACCCCCGCCGCCAACACAGCGGCCCAGACCGGCCCGCAGATCGTGACGGTGAAGTCCGAGCCGAGCCAGGCCGACTGGACCAAGGTCTGCGGCAAGGACCAGGGTTCGGGCACCGACATCTGCTACACGACCCGCGACTTCGTGTCCGACCAGGGCCAGCCGGTGCTGGCGGTGGCGGTCTACGAGATGAAGAACCCCGCCCAGAAGCAGGAGGTGCGCGTGGTGCGCTACCTGCTGCCGCTCGGCCTGCTGCTGCAGCCGGGCATCCGCTTCAACGTCGATGGCCAGGCCGCGACGCCCGGCCGCTTCGCGGTCTGCTTCCCGAACGGCTGCTTCGCCGAGGCCGGGGGCGTCGATGCCGGCGTCGTCGCGGCGATGAAGAAGGGCACGACGCTGAACGTCTCGGTCCAGAACCAGACCCAGCGCGAGGTCACCTTCGCGGTGCCGCTGACCGGCTTCGGCAAGGCCTTCGACGGCCCGGCGATCGACCCGAAGGTGCTGGAGGAGCAGCAGAAGAAGCTCCAGGCGGAGCTGGAGAAGCGCTCCGAGGACATGCGCAAGAAGCTCGAGCAGCAGCAGGGTGCGGCACCCGCCGCCGGCGCCGCTCCGGCCGCGAAGTAAGCCGGCCGCAGGGTCGGGATTTTCCGGGGGGCCGGGCCGCGAGGTCCGGCCCTTCGCGTGTGCGGGTTTCGATATCTCTAGACCGTCATCGGCATCGAGCGCCGGATCCGCGCCCTCCCTCCCCCCTCTGCGGGGGAGGGAGGGCGCGTGATGGGCCTGGACTGCGCCGTGTCCCGAACGGCGGCTGCCCTACCGGATCCCCGTCGGGCCCGGCCCGGGCAGGACGAACAGCACGCGCAGGTCCTGGTCCGGCACATAGTCCCGGGCCTCCCAGCGGAACGTGGTCGGCCCGGTCTTCCGGATGCCCGCGCGGCAGAAGCTCACCACCGCCTCGGGATTCCCCTTGTCGACCGTCAGGGTGAAGCGCCCGATCGGCGCCGCCCAGTTGCGTGCCGTGGTCACGATGTAGGGCACCACGAAGGCCCGTAGATGGCCGCTCTCGCTGGGCGCCTGGGCGTGCAGGCGCCGGACCGCCGCGAGCCCCGCATCGTCCAGGCAGTAGGTCGCCCGGTAGCTGTCGCGGGACGCTTCCTTAGGATCGAGCAGGTGGAACCCGCTCACCGGGGCGTAGCTGTGGCCGATCCGGACATCCTGTCCGGGCGGAAAGGTCTGCGACCAGAAGAACTTCGCCTCGCTGCGCCACAGGCCCTCGGTCATCCCCTCGGCGTCGGGGAACAGGCCGGCCTTGACCAGCTCCGCCCAGGTGGCCGCGTCGATCCGCTTCCGGGCGGCCTCCAGCTCGGAGACGCGCAGCGGGTTGAGGGGCAGGCCGTGGCGGCGCAGCAGGTCGGTCACCTCGCGTTCGCCCACGAAGGCGCGCTCCTCCAGCGCCGGCTCGACCGGGCGCCCGTCCACCGTGACGGTGAAGCCGACGAAATTCGCCTGCTCGGGCTGCGGCAGCTTGAGGGCCGAGAAGCTGAGCTCGCGCCCGTCGATCGGCGGCAGCGGGAAGGCGATCCGCACCGTGCGCGGCTCGTCCGTCTGATTACGGAACACGTAGGCCACGTCGATCCGCGCGCGGCTGATCGACAGATCCTCACGTGCCAGCGCGATGCCGGGCTCACGCCGGAGGACGAGGCCACCGGCATCGAGCTCGGCGGCGCTGTCGTTGGCCCGGGCCGGGGTGCCGAGCAGGCCGGCGGCGAGGAGCAGGGCGGCTTTTCGGGAGCGGGCGACCATGGCGGCGGGTTCGTGCAACGGCACCCGCCGTCGCGCGAGGCTACCGCTCCGGCCTTGCCGGGAGCTTACGGAAGCCCGCGCCCGCTCAGTTCGTGGCCCGGGCGCGCATCCGGTAGGCGCCGGCATCGTCGCGCACGAACATCTCGGCGATCCCGGCGTGACGCAGGGCCTCCCCCGACGTGTCGGGCACGAGGTTCTGCTCCGACACGTAGGCGACGTATTCGGTCTCGGCGTTCTCGGCCAGCAGGTGGTAGAACGGCTGGTCCTTGCGCGGCCGGACCTCCTCGGGGATCGACAGCCACCATTCCTCGGTGTTGTCGAAGACCGGGTCGACGTCGAACACGACGCCCCGGAAGGGGTAGATCCGGTGGCGCACCACGGCGCCGATCGCGAATTTCGCGGTTCTCAGGGTTACGTCCGTCATGGTTCAGTCCGTCCAGAGGGGACAGATAGGACCGATGACGGGGCCTGTCACCGGGCGGGCGCGGGTTCCGGGATCCGGATGCCGAGTTCGGCGGCGATCGCCCGCGCCGTGGCCTCGCGCCGGGCGGTGAGGTCGGCGGTGCGCGCCCGGGCCGCCGCGACGATGGCGGGCGGGGCGGTGCGGGGGCTGCCGCTGTCGAAGGGCGGCTCGGGGGCGTACTGCATCCCGAGCTGGATCGCTTGCGCGGTCTCCGTGCCCCGCAGCTCGGCAGCCAGCTGCAAGGCGCCGTCGATCCCCGCGGTGACGCCGGCCGCGAACACCCAGGTGCGGTCCTGTGCATCGCGGTCGATCACCACCCGGGCATCCACCGGCTCGGCCCCGAAGGCGGGCAGGAGGTGGACCGCGTTCCAGTAGGTGGTGGCCCGGCGCCCCACCAGGAGGCCGGCCGCGCCGAGGAGGAGGGCGCCGGTACAGACCGACAGCACATGGGTTGCGCCCGCCGCCTGCTGCCGGATCCAGCCGAGCACGGCCGGATCGCGCATCAGCGCCTCCTGGCCCTGGCCGCCCGGCACGTGGAGCACGTCGAGCCGGGGCGCGGCGTCCAGGGTCGCGTCCGGCAGGATCCGCAGGCCGCGCACGTCGCGCACCGGATCGGGGGCGGCGGCGTAGATCCGGTAGGTGCTGTTCGGGATCCGGGCCAGGATCTCGAACGGGCCGGTGAGGTCGATCTGGTCGAGCCCCTCGAACAGGAGCGAGCCGATCTGCAGGTGTCTGTCGGGCGGGATCATCGCAGGCCTCCGGGGTGGACAGGGCGACCCTACCGCGGCACGCTCTGGCGCGAATGACAAAGAGCCCTCGTTTTCCGCCAGATGCCCCGCGGCCCGTGGAGGTGCTGGCCTTCCCCTCGGTGCAGCTCCTCGACGTGGCGGGGCCGCTCCAGGTCTTCGCCACCGCCAACGAGCGGGGTGGGCTCGGCCAACCCTACGCGCCGCGGGTGATCGCGGCGGGCGAGCCGGTGCTCACCGCCTCGGCGGGCCTGCGGCTGGTGGCCGAGCCGCTGCCGGGCGACGACACGCCGGTGGACACGCTGGTGATCGCGGGCGGCCCCGGCGTCCTGGCGGCCTGCGACGACCCTGCCCTCGTCGCCTGGGTGCGGGCCCGGGCCGGACGGGCGCGCCGGGTCGCCTCGGTCTGCACCGGGGCGTTCCTGCTGGGCGCGACCGGGCTGCTCGACGGGCGGCGGGCCGTGACCCACTGGACGCATTGCGCGGCGCTGGCGGCGCGCTATCCCCGCGTCCGGGTCGAGCCGGATCCAATCTTCGTGCGCGACGGCCCGGTCTGGTCCTCGGCGGGGGTCACGGCGGGGATCGATCTGGCGCTCGCGCTGGTCGAGGCGGATCTGGGCCGGCCGCTCGCGCTCGCGGTGGCGCGCCACCTCGTGATGTTCCTGAAGCGCCCCGGCGGGCAGGCACAGTTCAGCGCGGCGCTGGCGCTCCAGGCGGGGGAGGAGCGGTTCGGGCGGCTGCACGCCCACATCGCCGAGAACCTGTCGGGGGATCTCTCGCTGCCGGCCCTCGCCGCCGCGGCGGGGATGAGCGAGCGCAGCCTCAGCCGGCGCTATTGCGAGGCGACTGGCCTCACCCCGGCCAAGGCCGTGGAGCGCCTGCGGGTCGAGGCGGCCCGGCGGGCGCTGGCCGAGACCGCGCAGCCGGTCAAGCGCATCGCTCAGGTCTGCGGCTTCGGCTCCGAGGAGACGATGCGGCGGAGCTTCCTGCGGCATGTCGCGGCGACGCCGCAGGATTATCGGGCGCGGTTCGGGGGGTGATCACACGGTCTCGCGGCGTTCGAGGGCCGCCAGGATCGTTTCGCGTACGCCGTCGCGATTCTCATGGATGGCCGCATTCGTGATGCGCAGCAGGGTGAAGCCACAGGCTTCGATGATTCGGGTCCGCTCGGCATCCCCGGCGATCTCGGCAGCCGTGGAATGCGTCGCCCCGTCGACTTCGACGATGAGTTTGGCCTCGGTGCAGGCGAAGTCGACGACGAACCGGTCGATCGGGTGCTGGCGGCGGAATTTCCAGCCGTTGAGCGCGCGGTTGCGCAACAGGCGCCAAAGCTTGGCCTCCGCGCTTGTCTGCTTTCGCCGTAGGCTGCGGGCGCGCGGAATTGATCGGGTCACCGCTTGGCTCCAGCAACGCAGTTGCGGATCCAGGGGTGATACGGTGTCCCCGCTTGCGCGGGCCTGGCCCGACGAACTGCCCGCGTCGGTTCGGACACCGAGGCTCGCGGCAGAGCGCAACGCGCCCCCTCTCCCGTGCGGGAGAGGGTTGGGGTGAGGGACGAGAACGCTCAGAATAGGGCACGCCATCGACGCGCTGTCAGGTTACACCTCATCCGGACAGACCTGATCCCTCACCCTGTCCCTCTCCCGCACGGGAGAGGGGACCCACGTTTCATCCTGTCACCGCTGTGCTGCGCACGTCGCGCAAATCCAGTCCCCGCTCACCCCAGCTTGTAAACCGCCGCCAGCTCCGGATCCTTCGCGGCCACGAGCTTGGCCAGATCCACGATGACCTTGGCCTGCTTCCAGGTGGCGTCGTCCTGCATCTTGCCGTCGAGCATCACGGCGCCGGTGCCGTCCGGCATGGCCGCCACGATCCGGGCCGCGAAGGCCACCTCGGCCGGATCCGGGGCGAAGACCTTTTTGGCGATCGCCACCTGGCTCGGGTGCAGCGTCCAGGCCCCGGCGCAGCCCATCAGGAAGGCGTTGCGGAACTGCGCCTCGCAGGCATCGCCATCGGAGAAGTCGCCGAACGGGCCGTAGAACGCCTTGATGCCGTTGGCCATGCAGGCGTCGACCATCTTGGCGATCGTGTAGTGCCAGAGATCCTGCTGGGCGGTGGCGCGGGGGGCGTCACCGGAGGGATCGCTCAGCACCCGGTAATCCGGATGGCCGCCGCCGACCCGGGTGGTCTTCATGCCGCGGGACGCCGCGAGATCCGCCGGGCCCAGGCTCATGCCGTGCATCCGCGGCGAGGCCGACGCGATGGCGTCGACGTTGGCCACGCCCTCGGCGGTCTCCAGGATCGCGTGGACCAGGATCGGCTTCGTGACCCCGTGGCGCGCCTCGAGCTGGGCGAGAAGCTGGTCGATGTAGTGGATGTCCCACGGCCCCTCGACCTTGGGCACCATCACCACGTCGAGCTTGTTGCCGACCTTGGCCACGATCGTGAACAGGTCGTCCAAGATCCAGGGGGAGTTGAGGGCGTTGATCCGGGTCCAGAGGCCGGTGCCGGTGGCGGCGAAGTCGGTCGCCTGCGCCATGGCGACGAAGCCCTTGCGGGCCGCCTCCTTCTGGTCGGCGGGGACCGCGTCCTCCAGGTTGCCCAGCACAACGTCGACCGTGCCGGCGAGCTCCGGCACCCGGGCGCGGACCTTGTCGTTGTGGGGCGGCACGAAGTGGATCATCCGCTCCAGCCGCACCGGCAGCTCGCGGAACGGGGCCGGCGCGCCGGTGGCGAGCGGCTGGAAGAAGCGGCGGGGCAGTTTCATCGGGGGCCTCTTGTCGGGGGCTGGCGTCTGCTCCCGTTAGAGCCGTTCCCGATCGCATTGCAATCGGGAACACTGGCACGGCCCCGCACACAATCCTGGATTCCAAAGGACGAGTCCTTTGGCGGGTGCAGGGCAGTGCCCTGCAAAACAGGTCAGAGACCCCCGGAAGGGGATCTCTGACCTGTTCGTCGGGGCTTCACCCCGGCACCCCACCAAAGGGACAAGTCCCTTTGGAAACCCGTCATGAGGAAGCGGTCAGCCTCGGCCGCCGCCGCGCTCGCCCATGCCGACCCGGCCGAACAGGCCGCCGTCGCCGGCCACCACCACGAGGCGCCGGACCTCGCCCCGCAGGAAGGCCTGCAGGAAGCGGTTGTAGTCGCGGAACGAGACGCAGCCGTTCGAGGCGCCGGGCTGGCGCAGCATGTAGGTGTGGGCGAGTAGCCCGTCGCGGCCGTGGATCGACCCGCTGCCGCCGACCGGGGTCAGGCGGATGGCGCGCACCCCGTGGAACAGGCGCTCGCGCTCGGTCAGCATGTAGGTGCCCGGCGGCGTCGAGCCGCGCATGCGCAGGTGGACGAAGCGTGGGTTGTCCATGGCCTCGCCGAGGCCGGAATGGGCCTCCAGGACCTCGCCCGAGGGGAGCGTCACCGTGCGGGCGGTGATGTCGTAGACCGCCGTGCCGGCGACCGACTCGGGCTCCGGGCTGATCCGGGTGCGGGGGGCCGCCTGCGGGAGGGTATCGGGGCTGGCATAGGCCAGGACTTGGCGGGATTCCTGGCGGGGCTGCTCGCGGGGCGCGGCGGCGCCGACGCCGAACAGCTTCTCGAAGAAGGACGGCTCCTCCGCCATGGCGGCGCGGAACACGTCGCGGGTGCGGGGCAGGGCGCGGGCCGCGACCCGGGCGGGCGCGGCGGCGCGTGGGGTCGCGGGCTGCGGCCGCAGCTCGGCCGGGCGGGCCACCGGCAGCGGCACCAGGGCGGGCGCGAGCGCGGCGGGCGTCGGCTCGACGGCGGCGAGCCGCAGGGGCGCGGATGCCGGCTCGGACGCGGCCGGCGTGTTCGCAGCCTGCGCGGTCCGGGTCCGCTCGGCCTTGATCTGCTCGGCCTTGATCTGCTCGGCCTTGATCTGCTCGGCCTTGGCGACCTGCCGGGCGATCTCCCGGACCGCCGGGGACGGCTCCGACTGGGCGATCTGGGATGTCGCAACCGGGGCCGTGGCAACCTGGAACGCGGTCGGCAGCGCCGCGCTGCCGAAATCGGTCGCGGCGCCGGAGCCCAGGGCCGGGCTCGGATCGAGCATCCAGGCGATGTTCGGCTGCGGCGCGGCGTGCGGCGCGGTGGCCAGGGCCGGCCGCAGCGCGGGGGGCTCGGCGGGGGCGGGGCCCTGCGGCTGGCTGAGGATCGCCCAGCCGGCCAGGGTCATGGCGGTCAGGCCGATGAGGCCCGTCAGCCGGGCCCGGCGGCGGGCGCGCCGCATGGCGCTGGGATAGGGCGCCCGGGTGCGGGCGACCGGATCGTAGGGGGTCTCCACGTAGACGATGCGCTGGGGCGCCATCCGCGCGGGCTGCGCGACGCGGTACGCGGTTCGGGACAAGGCAGCCTGGGCCATTCGGGGAACTCGCCTACGCGCTTCCCCGCGGGCAGCCGCCGCCGTTCGCCCGCGGACGCCGTGTCCGCACGCGTGGCCTGGGTTGCCCATCTGGGAAGGTCATCAACCGTCCGTCCCAGTAAGCCGCCTTATGGTTAAGTCTTGCTGAAGACGCGCACGCCGCCGCAGATACGCGTTCAGGGCGCCGGTTCGGGGGCGTCGATCGGCGCCTCCATGGGCCCGTGCCGATGCGCGACGAACAGGCAGAGCAGGGCCACCGGCACGCCGATCAGGGAGGTGCCGACGAAGAACCACGGGAACCCGGTCCACTCGATCACGAAGCCCGAGAACCCGGCGAGCAGGCTGCCCGGCAGGGCGCAGAGGGAGGTCAGCAGGGCGTACTGGCTCGCCGCATGGGCGGTGGCCGAGAGCCGGGACATGTAGGTGATCAGCACGATCGACGCGAAGGCGTAGGCGAAGCCGTCGATCCCGACCGTCGCCGCGAAGGTCCAGAACGCCGCCCCGCCATGGCCGCCGTGCCACGCGAGATAGGCCAGCGCGAGGTGCGAGGCCGAGGCCGTGACGGTGCCGATCAGCAGGCTCGCCATCATGCCGATCCGCGGGATGATGGCGCTGGCCAGGAAGGTGCCGCCCAGCGCGATCCAGAAGCCGAACAGCTTGGTCACCGTGGCGATATCGGTGTTGGAGTAGCCGAGCGTCTTGAACAGCGGGATCGCCATGGCGTTCGACACGTAGCCGGGCATCCGGAAGCCCGCGACCAGCGCCAGCACCGGCACGGCCAGCGGCCCGAGCCGGGCGAGGAGGTCGCGGATCGGCGCCCAGACGGTCTCGACGAAGCCGCCGCTCGCCGGCGTCTCGGGGGCGGGGGGTTCCGGCGCCAGCAGGGCCGCGATCGTGCCGGGGGCCATCAGGGCGGCCATGCACAGGTAGGCGGCGCGCCAGCCATAGGCATCCGAGAGGTAGAGGGCGCCCGCCCCCGCCGCGAGGTTGCCGATCCGGTAGCCGATCTCCGACCACGACGACATCAGCGCCTGCTGCTCCGGGGGCGCGGCGGTGATGCGCCAGCCGTCGATCACCACGTCCTGGGTGGCGCCCGCGACGCCGAGCGCCAGGGAGAACGCCACCGTCCAGCCGAGCCAGTGGGCCGGATCGCCGAAGGCGACGCCCGCGAGCGCCAGCGCCACCAGGATCTGCGTGGCGACGATCCAGCCTCTGCGGCGCCCGAGCCAGCGGCCGAGCAGTGGCGCGTCGTGCCGGTCGAGGAACGGGGCCCAGAGGAACTTCAGCTTGTACGCGATGGTGAGCTCGCTCATCAGCCCGATCGTGGCGAGCGGCACCTTCGCCTGGACGAGCCACGCCGACTGCGTCGCGTAGACCAGCAGGAACGGGATGCCCTGCACGAAGCCGAGGCCCAGCACCGCGGCGACCCGCCGGTCGGTGAACAGGGGCGTGAGGAAGGCGCCTGTCGCGGCCTTCACCGGCTCGGGCGCGCCGGTGACCTGCGCCGGGTTTGCCATCCACGCGTCTCCTGGGCTTCACCGAGGGAGAGAGCAGAGATGCGCCGAGCGTGCAATGATCGTGCGACTGTCCGCCTCCCTGAAAGGAGGGCGCTTTTCCCCTCCCCCTTGCGGGGAGGGGTCAGGGGTGGGGGTGGTTCAGGATCGAGCGTTCCGGTGCCTTCTGCACCACCCCCACGCGGGATCTGCGATCCCCAAACTCCTCCCCGCAAGGGGGAGGAGAGAGCCCAGCGGCTAGAGCGGCGTGAATATCTTACCGATGAAGGGGCAGGTGAGAGGAGCGCGACTCGCCCCGTCCCTCACGCCGCCTTCTTCCCCCGCTCGGCGATCTTCACCAAGCTGCGCAACACCTCGGTGGCGGTCTTGAGCCGGGCCGGGATGGTGTTGAGGTCGCGCACGAACACCACGCTCATGTCGGGCCGCACCTTCGCGAAGGAGGCCTGCTCGGCGACGTAGGCCACGAGCCCCTGCGGGTTGGCGTAGGACCGCTCGCGGAAATGGACCACCACGCCCTTCGGCCCGGCCTCGACCTTCTCGACGTTCGCCTTGAGGCAGAGGATCTTGATCGTGCCGATCTTGAGGAGCTGCTCCACCTCCGGCGGCAGCGGCCCGAACCGGTCGATCAGCTCGGCGCCGAAACTCTCCATCTCGGCATCGTCCTGGATGGTGGCCAGCCGCCGGTAGAGGGCGAGCCGCACCCCCAGATCCTCGACGTAATCCTCCGGGATCGTCACGGGCGCGCCCAGCGCGATGGTCGGCGACCACGCCTCCTCGGGCACGTCCTCGATGCCGGCCTTGAGCGCGGTGACCGCGTCCTCCAGCATCTGCTGGTAGAGCTCGTAGCCGACCTCCTTGATGTGGCCCGACTGGGCATCGCCCAGGAGGTTGCCGGCGCCGCGGATGTCGAGGTCGTGGGAGGCGAGCTGGAAGCCCGCGCCCAGCGTGTCGAGGCTCTGGAGCACCTTGAGGCGCTGCTCGGCCTGGGCGGTGAGCTGGCGGTTCGCCGGGGTCGTGAACAGCGCATAGGCGCGCGCCTTCGACCGGCCGACCCGGCCGCGCAGCTGGTAGAGCTGGGCGAGGCCGAACATGTCGGCCCGGTGGACGATCAGCGTGTTGGCGGTGGGGATGTCGAGGCCCGATTCGACGATCGTGGTCGAGAGCAGGACGTCGAACTTGCCCTCGTAGAAGGCCGTCATCACGTCTTCCAGCTGGCCCGCCGCCATCTGGCCGTGGGCGACCGCGACCTTGATCTCGGGCATCTCGGCATCGAGGAACTTTTTGACCTCGGCCAGATCCTCGATCCGCGGCACCACGTAGAAGGCTTGGCCGCCGCGGTAGCGCTCGCGCAGCAGGGCCTCCCGGATGGTCAGCGGGTCGAAGGGCGTCACGAAGGTGCGCACCACCAGCCGGTCGACCGGGGGCGTCGCGATGATCGACAGCTCGCGCACCCCGGTCATGGCGAGTTGCAGCGTGCGCGGGATCGGCGTCGCCGAGAGCGTCAGCACGTGGACATCGGCCTGGAGCGCCTTCAGCCGCTCCTTGTGGGCGACGCCGAAATGCTGCTCCTCGTCCACGATGATCAGGCCGAGATCCTTGAAGGCGATGTTCTTGGCGAGCAGCGCGTGGGTGCCGACCACGATGTCGACCGTGCCGGCGATGAGCCCCGCCCGGGTCTGCTTCATCTCCGCCGCGGAGGCGAAGCGGGAGAGCTGCGCCACCTGAACCGGCAGGCCCTTGAAGCGCTCCGCAAACGTCCGGAAATGCTGGCGGGCCAGCAAGGTCGTGGGGACGATCACCGCCACCTGCTTGCCGGAGATCGCCGCCGCGAAGGCGGCGCGCAAAGCCACCTCGGTCTTGCCGAAGCCGACATCGCCGCAGACCAGCCGGTCCATCGGCCGGCCGGCATTGAGGTCGTCCAGCACCGCGTCGATGGCGTTGGCCTGGTCCTCGGTCTCCTCGAAGGGGAAGCGGGCCGCGAACTCCCCGTAGAGCCCCTCCGGCGCCTGCAGGGCCGGGGCCTTCCGGACGAAGCGCTGGGCCGCGACCTTGATCAATTCGCCCGCCATCTCGAGGATGCGGCGCTTCATCTTGGCCTTGCGGGCCTGCCACGCGCCGCCGCCGAGCCGGTCGAGGGCGACCTCGGCATCCTCCGAGCCGTAGCGGGTCAGGAGCTCGATATTCTCCACCGGCAGGAGCAGCAGGCCGCCGGTATATTGCAGCTCCAGGCAATCGTGCGGGGCGCCGGCGGCGTGGATCGTCTTCAGACCGACGAACCGGCCGATGCCGTGGTCGGCATGGACCACGATGTCGCCGGGCTGGAGCGCCTGCACCTCCAGGATCACGTCCTGGGGCCGCTTGGCCTTGCGCTTCTGGCGGACCAGCCGGTCGCCCAGGATGTCGCCCTCGGAGACGACGGCGAGCTCGCCCGCGGTGAAGCCCGCCTCCAGGCCCCAGACGGCGACCGCCACGTCGGTGCCGCGCTTGAGCGCGTAGACGTCGGTGAGCCGCGTGATCGCCACCGGCTTCTTCAGGCCGTGATCGGTGAGCACGCCGCAGAGCCGGTCGCGGGAGCCGTCGGACCACGCGCCCAGGATCACGTGATGACCGGATCCCTGGAGGTCGCGGATATGCGCCACCGCGGCGTCGAACACGCTGGCATTCTCGTCGGCCCGCTCCGGCGCAAAGCTACGGCCCGCCTTGGCGCCGCAATCGATCACGGCGCGCTCCGCGGATTCGGGCTGCGCGAAGGGCGTCAGCCGTGCCACGGTGGCGGTGGCGATCCGCTCCTTCAGCTCGTTCGGGGTCAGGTAGAGGGCGCGGGGCGGCAGGGGCTTGTAGGGGGCGACGCCGGGCTGCGGCGTCTTCATCGCGCCCTCGCGGGCCTGGTAATAGTCCTGGACGAGGCTGATCCGCTCGGCGGCCGCGTCCTCCACCTGCGGGTCGAAGACCAGCGGCACGCCGCCGAGATAGTCGAACAGCGTGTCGAGGTGGTCGTAGAACAGCGGCATCCAGTGCTCGAGGCCGGCATAGCGCCGCCCCTCGCTCACCGTCTCGTAGAGCCGGTCGTCCCGGGTCGCCGCGCCGAAGCTCTGGATGTAGTTCTGGCGGAAGCGCCGGATCGTCTCGGTGGTGAGCTGGACCTCGCTCATCGGCATCAGGTCCAGCGAGCGGAGCTGGCCGGTGGTGCGCTGGGTCTCCGGGTCGAAGGCGCGGATCGATTCCAGCGTATCGCCGAAGAAGTCGAGGCGGATCGGCGCCGCCAGCCCCGGGGGCGAGAGGTCGAGGATGCCGCCGCGGACCGCGTATTCGCCCGTGTCACGCACGGTGCCGGTGCGCAGGAAGCCGTTGGCCTCGACCCAGGCCACCACGTCGTCCATCGCCACGACGTTGCCGATCGCCGCCGAGAACGCCTCCCGGGCGATGTGGGCGCGGGGCGGGACCCGCTGCACCAGGGCGTTGACGGTGGTGCAGAGGATGCGCGGCCTGTCCTCGGCCGAGCGGGTGCGGGCGAGGCGGGCGAGCGCCGTCATCCGGGCGGCCGCGACCGCGGTCGTCGGCGAGACCCGGTCGTAGGGCTGGCAGTCCCAGGCCGGCAGGCTCATCACGTCCATCTCGGGCGCGACGAAGCCGAGGGCCGCCTGGAACGAGGCCGAGCGGCCGGAATCGCGCGCGACATGGACCAGCACCGCCGGCGCGTCGACGGTGGGCGCCAGGGCGCGGGCGAGGTCGGCGAGGGCGAGCGCGTCGAACCCCTCCGGGGCGCTCGCCAGAACCGGGCTGTCGCCGCGCTTCAGGGCGTCGATCGCCTGGGCGAGGGCCGAGGATTTCGGCAGGGCGAAGCGCGCGACCTGCTGTCTGGCGGCGGGGGCGGGGGGCTTCGGTTGCGGCTTGGGTTGCGGCTTGGCCATCGGGTCTTTCGCGGGGGATCCCACCGGGCGCGTCAGGGGCAGAGATCGGGTGGCGTTAGCCCAACGGGCCGGCGCGATAAAGCTTTCCCGCAGCCGCGTCGGCGGGGCGACTCGACGCGTCCTGCGCGACGCCGCCTCCAGGCGGTTCCGCTCCGGTCGGGAACGGCCGCGCGCGGGCCTGCGGCCGAGTCGCGACGCGTCCCGCTCGGACCCGGGCGCGCGCGGAGGCGGTCGGGGCCAGCGCGGCCGTCACGGCCCGCCGGCGCGCCCGCTCTCCAGCCTCAGCCGGCGAGCCGCGCCCGGCTGTCGGTCCGGGCGAGGCGGGCCAGCAGGTACTCGACCTCGGCCTTGGCCGTGGCGGTGAGCGCCTGCGAGGGCTTGCGCTGCGCGTCGGAGGCAAAGATCCCGCGGCGCTGGAACACGTATTTGCGCACCGCGAGCCCGAGCGGACCCTGCTGCTGCTCGTAGCGCAGATAGGGCAGGTGGGCGTCGAACAGGTCGTGGGCGGCGTCACGCTCGCCGGCCCGGCCGAGGCGGACCACATCGACCAGCATCTCCGGGAAGGCGTAGCCGGTATTGGCGCCGTCGGCGCCGCGCTCGGTCTCGAAATCGAGGAACAGGCCGCCATTGCCGACCAGGATCGAGATGTGGCGCATCGAGCCGTCCGCCTCGAAGCCGCGCAGGGTCGAGATCTTCTCCAGCCCCGGCCAGTCCTCGTGCTTGAGCATCACGCAGGAGGGATTGTCCATGACGATCCGACGGATCACCGCCGGGCTCATCTGCACCGAGAAGGTGAGGGGATAATCCTGAAGGACGAACGGCACGTCCGGGCCCACTGCCTCGGCGGCATTCCGAAAATAGCCGACCACCTGATCGTCGGTGCGCAGCGTGTTGGGCGGGGCGATCATCACGCCGGCCGCGCCCAGCTCCATCACCTCCCGGGCGAGGGAGCGCATGGCCGCGAAGCCCGGGGCCGTGACGCCGACGATCACCGGCAGCCGCGTGCGCCCGAGGACCCGCTTGGCCACCGCGATCCCCTCCGCGTGGTCGAGCTTGCCGGCCTCGCCGAGCTGGCCGAGGATCGTCAGGCCGTCGACGCCGGCCGCGCCGAAGAAGTCGGTCATCCGGTCGAGGGAGGTCTCGTCGATCCGGCCGTCCGGGTGGAACGGCGTCGGGGCGATCGGCACGACGCCGCGAATGTCGCTGGTGAGGGGCATGCCGGTCTGTTCCTCCGTCGCAGGGCGTTGCGGGCGGGGACCATAGGCCGGGATGACGGGAAAATCTTTAGCCGATCACGGTCGGATCAGGTCGTGGTTTCGAAAGGTCGGGACCTTTCGCGGCACCAGGACTCCGCCCGAGACCGTCAGGGCTTTGCCCTGACGACCCACGACAGGGCACAGCCCTTTGGAAACCCGGGATCAGGCCCGAACTTCCGCCGGCCGGACGACCGGCGCCCCGGCCGAAGCCCGGGCCCGCCGGCCCGCGCGGCCGGCCAGCGCCACCGAGCCCTGCTGGAGGGCGATGAAGGCGAAGAGCAGCAGCCCCGTCGCGATCTTGGTCCACCAGCTCGACAGGGTACCGTCGAAGGTGATGGCCGTCTGGATCAGGCCGCCGATCATCACGCCGAGGAACGTGCCCGGCAGGCCGCCCTGGCCGCCGGTCAGCAGCGTGCCGCCGATCACCACCGCCGCGATCGCGTCGAGTTCCACCCCCACCGCCGAGAGCGGCGTGCCCGAGGCGGTGTCGAGGGAGAACACGATCCCGGCGAGGGCGGCGAGCAGGCTCGACAGGGCGTAGACCGCGATCGTGTTGCGCCCGACCGGCACCCCCATCAGCGCCGTGGTCTGGCGGCTGCCGCCGAGGGCGTAGACCGTCGCGCCGAAGCGGGTCGCGTGGAGCAGCACCCCGCCCGCCAGGAACACCGCGAGCATGATCCCCCCGGTCAGGGTCAGCCAGCCGCCGCCGGGCAGGCTCAGCGACAGATCGGAGACCGCGCCGTACAGGGGCGCGTCGATCGGGACCGACTCGGTGGAGAGCAGGAAGCCTGCGCCCCGGGCCAGGAACATGCCGGCCAGCGTCACGATGAAGGGCGGCATCGCGAAGACGTGGATCAGCGCGCCCATCGCGGCCCCGAACAGGGCGGCGGCGGCGAGCACGAGCGCGAAGGCTGCGAGCGGCGGGAGGCCCCAGCGCGTGATGGCGAGCGCCAGGAACACCGTGGTGAACCCCACCACCGAGCCGACCGACAGGTCGATGCCGCCCGCGATGATCACGAAGGTGGTGCCGACGGCCACGATCCCCAGGAAGGCGCTGTCGGTGAGCAGGTTGCCGACCACCCGCGTGGTCAGGAAGGCGGGGTACTGCGTCGCGCACAGGCCGTAGCCGGCCGCGAACAGCAGCGCGGCCACGAGGACCGGAAGGTTGCGGCTCATCGCGGGCTCCGCAGCAGCAGGGACAGGCCGGCGAGGCGTGGCGACTGCAGCAGCAGCACCGCCAGCACCACCGCGGCCTTGACCACGAGGTTGAGTTCCGGCGGCAGGCCGGAGAGCAGGATCCCGGTGTTCATCGCCTGGATCAGGAAGGCCCCGAGCACCGCCAGCCACAGGCTGAACCGGCCGCCGAGGAGCGAGGAGCCCGCCACCACCACGGCCAGGATCGCGTCGAGTTCGAGCCACAGCCCGGCATTGTTGGCGTCGGCCCCCAGGATGTCGGCCGCCGCGACGACGCCGGCGAGCGCCGCGCAGAACCCGCTCCAGGCGTAGACCGCGAGCGTCACCGCGCGGGTGTCGATGCCGGCGAGCGCGCTCGCCCGGGCATTGCCGCCGGTCGCCTCGATCATCAGGCCGAGCGCGGTGCCGCGCACCAGGGCGAGGGTCACGAGCAGCATGCCGAGGACCAGCACCACCGGCATCGGCACCCCGAGGAGGGCGCCGCCGCCGAGAAACGCGAGGTCGGCGGACGCGAAGGTGACGATCCGCCCCTCGGTGATCAGCTGGGCGATGCCGCGGCCCGCGACCATCAGGATCAGGGTGGCGACGATCGGCTGGATCCGCAGCACCGCCACGAGGAGGCCGTTCCACAGCCCGCAGACGAGCCCCGTGGCCAAGGCCGCCGCGAGCACCACCGGCAGCGGCTGGCTGTCGGCGAGGCTCGCCGCCACGGCGCCCGCGATCGCCATCACGGCGCCCACCGACAGGTCGATGCCCCCGGTGGCCACCACCAGCACCATGCCGAGGGACAGGAGCGCCACCGGCGCGCCGCGGTTGAACACGTCGACGAGGCTGCCGAACAGGCGCCCGTCCTGCCAATGCACGGCGAGGAATTGCGGCGCGACCAGACGGTCGGCCAGGAGGACCGCCAGGAAGGCGAGGAGCTGGGGCGCTCCGGCCCGGAGGGCGCGCATCAGGCGGGCTCCGTCACGGAAGCGGGCGCCACCTCCGCGGCGATCGCCCGGAGGATGGCGGTGACGTCGATCGCCCCGTCGGCGAGTTCGGCCACCTGGGCGCGGTCGCGCATCACGATCACCCGGTCGGAATAGGTCACGATCTCCTCCAGCTCGGAGGAGATCACCAGGAGGGCGAGGCCCGCCTCGCACAGGCTCCGGATCAGCCGGATGATCTCCGCATGCGCCCCGACATCGATGCCCCGGGTCGGCTCGTCGAGGATCAGCAGGCGCGGCTCGGTGGCGAGCCAGCGCGCCAGCAGGGCCTTCTGCTGGTTGCCCCCGGAGAGGAGCCCGATCGGCCGCTCGGGGTCGGGCGGCCGGATGTCGAGCTTGGCGATGAAGTCGCGGGCGATCCGGTCCTGCGCCGCCCGGCCGAGGGGCCGGAACGGGCCCTGCCGGGCCTGGAGCGCCAGCACGATGTTCTCGCGCACGGTCAGGTCGGCGACGATGCCGTCGGTCTTGCGCTCCTCCGGGCAGTAGCCGAGGCGGTGCTTGAGCGCGTCCCGGGGGCCGGCGATCCGCGTCGGCTTGCCGTCGAGCAGGATGCGGCCCTGATCCGGGCGCTCGGCCCCGAACAGCAGGCGGGCCGTCTCGGTCCGCCCGGAGCCGAGGAGGCCCGCGAGCCCGACCACCTCGCCGCCCGCCACCGTGAGATCGACCGGCCGGAGATAGCCGGCCTTGCCGAGCTTGTCCGCGCGCAGGACCGGGGGCCCGGCCTCCGCCCGCCGGGCCCGCGGCCCCGTCTCCGCCCGCGCCTCGTCCTGGGCGAGGTCGCGCCCCAGCATGGTGCGCACGAGGTCGAGGCGCGGAAACTGCGCGGTCTCGCGCTCGGTCACCAGCCGGCCATTGCGCAGGACCGTGATCCGGTCGGTGATCGCGTAGACCTGCTCCAGGAAGTGGGTCACGAACACGATGCCGATGCCCCGTTCGGCGAGCCGGCGCATCACGCCGAACAGCACCGTCACCTCGTGGGTGTCGAGGCTCGCGGTCGGCTCGTCGAGGATCAGCACCCGGGCCGAGAGGTCCACCGCCCGGGCGATCGCCACGAGGTGCTGCACCGCCACCGGGAAGCTCCCGAGCGGCGCCCCGACATCGATCGACAGGCCGAACGCCGCCAGGCGTTCCGACGCGCGCCGCCGCATCGCCCGGCCGCGGACGAGGCCGAACCGGGTCGGCTCGCGGCCGAGGAACAGGTTCTGCGCCACGGTGAGGTTCGGCAGCAGGCCGACCTCCTGGTAGACCGTGGCGATGCCGGCCCGGGCGGAGTCCTCCGCCGAGCGCGGCGCGATCGGCACGCCGTCGAGCCGGACCTCGCCGGCATCGCGCCGGACGATCCCGGTCACGGTCTTGATGAAGGTCGACTTGCCGGCGCCGTTCTCGCCCAGCAGAGCGTGGATCTCCCCCCGGCGCAGGGTGAAGTCGACCCCCGCGAGGGCCTGGTGCCCGGCAAAGCTCTTGGAGAGCCCGCGGACGCTGAGAAGGGGCGTGTCGGACACGGGACCGCTCGCAGGGATCACGGCGCGGGGCGCGTCAGTAGCCGAGGCCCTTCTTGCTCTCGTAGACCTTCAGCGGATCGTCGGCCGCCGTGTAGAGCTTCGACTCGGTCTGGATCCACTTCGGCGGGACGGTGCCCTTCTCCTTATAGGCCTTGAGGGCGTCGAAGGCGGGGCCCGCCATGTCGGGGGTCAGCTCGACGGTGGCGTTGGCCTCGCCCGCCGCGATCGCCTTGAAGATGTCGGGCACCGCGTCGATCGAGACCGTCAGGATCTCCTTGCCGGGCTTGAGGCCCGCTTCCTTCATCGCCTGGATGGCGCCGACCATCATGTCGTCGTTGTGGGCGTAGATCGCGCAGATTGCGTGGCCGCCCTCGGCCTTGATGAAGCTCTCCATCACCTCCTTACCCTTGGCGCGGGTGAAATCGCCGGTCTGGCTGCGCACGAGCTTGAGGTTGGCGTGGGGCGCGATGGCCGCGTCGAAGCCCTTCTTGCGGTTGGTGGCGACGCTGGCGCCGACCGTGCCCTGGAGCTCGACCACGTTGCAGGGCTTGTCGCCGACCGTCTTGGCCAGCCAAGTGCCGGCGACGCGGCCCTCCTCGACGCTGTCGGAGGTGACGGCGGTGAGGGTGAGATCCTTGCCGGACGGGTCGATGTCGCGGTCGAGCAGGATCACCGGGATCTTGGCGTCCCGGGCCTCCTTGAGCACCGCATCCCAGCCGGTGGCGACCACCGGTGCGAGCAGGATCCCGTCGACCCCCTGCGCCACGAAGGAGCGGATCGCCTTGATCTGGTTCTCCTGCTTCTGCTGCGCGTCGGCGATCTTGACGGTGATGCCGCGCTTCTTGGCCTCGGCCTTGGTCACCGTGGTCTCGGCGGCGCGCCAGCCGGATTCCGAGCCGATCTGCGAGAAGCCGACGGTGAGCGCGGCCGCCTGGGCCGCACCGCCCCACGCGAGCATCGCGCCCACGAGCAAAGCCTTGATGGAAACCGATTCCCTCATGACACATCCCCCCTGATTGCGGCCGCCGCCTCTTCGGAGCGATCGACCCGCATATGTACGACATATGCGCGACGCGCTGAATAGCCGCACGTCAGGGAGATGTCACCCCGACGCATCGTCCTGCGATGCGTCGGGTGTTTCAGATCGCCGAACTTGTCTGAGTTTACGCGCCCGGACGGCGGGATCAGCCGAGCAGCTTGTCGAGCGTGATCGGCATCTCGCGGACCCGCACGCCGGTGGCGTGCCAGATCGCGTTGGCGATGGCGCCGACCGTGCCGGTGATGCCGATCTCGCCGACGCCCTTCACGCCCAGATTGTTCACCACCGCATCGTCCTCGTGGACCAGGATCGCCTCCATCGCCGGAATGTCGGCGTTCACCGGCACGTGGTATTCGGCGAGGTTGTCGTTGAGGAAGCGGCCGGTGCGCGGGTCCATCTCGGCCCGCTCGTGGAGCGCGAAGGAGATGCCCCAGATCATCCCGCCGTAATACTGGCTCTGGACCAGCCGCGGGTTGATCACCCGGCCCGCCGCGAAGGCGCCGACGAGGCGGCTCACCCGGATCTGGCCGAGATCGGGATCGACCTTCACCTCGGCGAAGACCGCCCCGTGGGCGTGCATCGCGTAGGCCGCCTGCGCGGCCGGATCGGCCCCGGCCTTGCCCTGGCCCTCGATGCTCGCCCGGCCGGCCCGCTTGAGGATGTCGGTGATCGATTCGCCCCGGCCCGGGTCGTCGCGCCGGGTCAGGCGCCCGTCGGCGGCGGTCACGCCGGCATTGCCCGCGCCGTAGAGCGGGGAGGCGGGGTCGTTGGTGGCGAGATCCGTGAGCTGGCGAATCACGTCGGCGGCGGCCGCGTGGATCGCGCCGCCGGCCGTCGCGGTGTGGCCGGAGCCGCCCGCGATGCCGGCATTCGGCAGGTCCGAGGAGCCCATCCGGAAGGTGAGGGCGTCCATCCCGATCCCGAGCCCGTCGGCGGCGATCTGGGCGAGCGCCGTCCAGGATCCCTGGCCCATGTCGATCGCCCCGAGTTCCACCGTGCCGGTGCCGTCGGCGCGGATCTCGGCCCGGGCCATCCCCTCGAAGATCAGCGCCGGGAAGGTGGCGGTGCCCATGCCGGTGCCGACCAGGAACCCGTCCTTGTCGCGGGTCTGGCGGGGCTGGAGCGGGCGCCCGGCCCAGCCGAAGGCCTCGGCGCCGCGGCGGTAGCACTCCCGCAGGGCCTTGGAGGAGAACGGCTTTCCGGTGATCGGCTCGACCTCGGCATAGTTGGCGAGGCGGAACTCGAGCGGATCCATGCCGAGCTCGAACGCCATCTCGTCCAGCGCGCTCTCCAGGGCGACGCTGCCGGTGGCCTCGCCGGGGGCGCGCATGAACAGCGGCGTGCCGGTATCGAGGCGCACCGCCTCGTGGCGGATCGCGAGGGCCGGGCTGGCGTAGAGGGTGCTGGTCGCCCGGCCCGCCGGCTCGAAGAAGTCGTCGAAGCTCGACGAGGCGGTGAGGATGTGGTGGTCGAGGGCCGTGAGCTTGCCGGCCGCGTCGGCGCCGAGGCGGAGCGTCTGCCGGGTCGGGCCGCGATGACCCATCGGGCCGTACATCTGGGTCCGGGTCGGCACGAGCTTCACCGGCTTGCCGACGAGCTTGGCCGCCATGCAGGCCAGTACCTGCGGCCCGGCGGGCACACCCTTCGAGCCGAAGCCGCCGCCGAGATAGGGGCTGTCGATGTGGATGTCCTCGGGGCTGATGCCGAACAGCCCGGCGAGGCGGCCCTGCGACATGGCGAGCGCCTGGGTCGGCATGAGGAGCGACAGGCGATCCCCGTCCCAACTCGCCACGGCCGCGTGGGGCTCCATGGCGTTGTGATACTGGGCCGGCGTCTCGTAGGTCGCGGCGATCGTTTTCGATGCGGCGGCGAGCCCCGCCTCGACGTCGCCGTCCGTCTCCACCGGCGGCGCGCCCACGCCGACCGAATCGGGCGTGAACACGTCGCCCGCATCGAGGCCGATCCGCGGGGTCTCGGCCGCGTAGGTCGGGGCGAGCAGCCGGGCGCCCTCGGTCGCCGCCTCGAGCGTCTCGGCGACCACCACCGCGATCGGCTGGTTGGCGTAGCGGACGCGGTCGTTCTGCAGGAGGTCGAGGCGGAAGGTGAACGGCCCGTCCTTGGCGTCCGGGTCCTTGGCGAGCTTCGGGGCGTTCTGCGGCGTCATCACCGCCACGACGCCGGGATGCGCTTCGGCGGCGGCCACGTCGAGGCCGGTGACGCGGCCCTTGGCGATCCGGGCGACGCAGAGCGCCGCGTGGAGCGTGCCGGGGGGCAGGTTGTCGGCGGAGAAGCGGGCTTGGCCCGTCACCTTGAGCGGGCCGTCGCGCCGGGTCAGCGGCTGGCCGATGCTGGAGCCGTGGCGGATGCCGCCGGCGGGGAGATTCGAGGCGGTCGCGGTCATGCGGGTCTCCTCAGATGGATGAAACCGGTGCGCGGGATCACGCAAGTCAGGGTTTCGAAAGGACCGCGTCCTTTCGCGGGTGCAGGGCAGGGCCCTGCAGACGGCTCCCCCACCCCCTTCGAGGGGGTGGGGGAGCCGTTCGTCGGGGCTTCACCCCGACACCCCACCAAAGGGTCACGCCCTTCGGGAACCCCGTGTCGGCCTGGCCGCACGGGTCAGACGATGCCGAACGGGGAGGCGGGGAGCGCCGGGATCCGGGCGGGCGTGCCGGCGGCGGCCTGGGTCAGGGCACGGATCGCCACCCGGCGGGCGAGTTCGATCTTGAAGGCGTTGGCCTCGCCGGTGGGCTTGGCGCCGGCGAGCGCCGCATCGGCGGCCTTGGCGTAGGCTTCGGGGGAGGGCGCCTGTCCGGCGAGGGCGGCTTCCGCCTCCGCCACCCGCCAGGGCTTGAGCGCCAGCCCGCCGAGCGCCAGCCGCGCCTGTCCGATCCGGCCGCCGGCCTCGAGCGTCAGGGCGGCCGCCGCCGAGACCACCGCGAAGGCGTAGGAGGTGCGATCGCGGACCTTGAGGTAGCGGGCGTGGCCCCGGAAGGACGCCGCCTCGGGGGGCAGGCGCAGGGCGGTGATCAGCTCGCCCGGCCGCAGGTCGGTCTCCCGCTCCGGATGGTCGCCGGGCAGGTGGTGGAAGTCGGTGAGCGGCACGTCCCGGGCGCCGTCCGACCCGGCGATCTCCACCACCGCGTCGAGGGCGGCGAGCGGCACGCAGAAATCGGACGGGTGGGTGGCGATGCAGTGGTCGCTCCAGCCCTGGACCGCGTGGATCCGGGTGGCGTGCCCGAGCGCCGCGCAGCCGGAGCCGGGCGCGCGCTTGTTGCAGGGCGAGACCGCGTCGGTGAAGTATTGGCAGCGGGTGCGCTGCATCAGGTTGCCGCCGACGGTGGCGGCGTTGCGCAATTGCGCGGAGGCGCCGGCCAGAAGGGCCTCGGCCACCATCGGGTAGGCCTTGGCGAAGGCCGGATCGTAGGCGAGGTCGCTGTTGCGCACCAGGGCGCCGACGCGGGTCCCGCCGTCCGGCAGCCGCTCGATCGCCGAGAGGCCGGGCAGGCGGGTGATGTCGACGATCCGCTCCGGGGTCGCGACGCCGCCCTTCATCAGGTCGACGAGGTTGGTGCCGGCGGCGAGGTATGCGGTGCCCGGAACCTGCCCGGCCGCCACGGCTTCCGGCACGCTCGCCGGGCGGATGTAATCAAAACTTTTCACGCCGCGTCCTCCCGGGGTTCGGTGCGGGCCGCCGCGTCCTGGACCGCATCGAGGATGCCGGCATAGGCGCCGCAGCGGCAGAGATTGCCGCTCATGCCCTCGCGGATGCGCTCGGGGTCGGTGCCGGCGTGACCCTCGCGGATCAGGCCGACCGCGCTCATGATCTGGCCGGGAGTGCAGAAGCCGCACTGGAAGCCGTCATGGGCGATGAAGGCCGCCTGGACCGGATGGAGCCGGTCGCCCTCGGCGAGCCCCTCGATGGTCAGGATCTCGGCGCCGTCGAGGCTCGCGGCGAGGGTCAGGCAGCTGTTGATGCGCCGCCCGTCCACCAGCACCGTGCAGGCGCCGCACTGGCCGCGGTCGCAGCCCTTCTTGGCGCCGGTCAGGCCGAGGCGCTCGCGCAGGAGGTCGAGGAGGGTTACCCGCGGATCGTCGAGGGCGATCTCGCGCGGCTGCCCGTTCAGGGTGAGCCTGAGGGGAATGGTCATGGGATCCGGCTCCGCGAAGGCTGGAACCGTTACAGATAGCTGAGCCGGATAGTGTGACGAGACTGACGGTGAAGATAATGTGCGCAACATCACGACCCGCATCGGTTGCGCCGATATGCCAGCTTGACCGATTGCCGCAGCCGGATGATGGCAGCTCGTCCGGCGTCACGCCTGTCGAACCGCGCATCGGGCGCGAACGGGGTGACGAAGCCGGGCCGTTCGGCTATCGTTTTGCGGGGGGCTTTCCTCCGCCGGGCCTGTAGCTCAATGGTTAGAGCCGACCGCTCATAACGGTCTGGTTGTAGGTTCGAGTCCTACCGGGCCCACCAACGGCCGCAGCCCTGCGCAAGCCCCACGCACCGATCACCGCGTGGTTTTAAAGGGCCGAGACCTTTCGCGGGTCCCGGGCAGAGGCCTCGCGTCCGTCAGGGCCTTGCCCTGACAACCCACCAAGGGGCCTCGGCCCTTTGGAAACCCGGATGCGTGAAGAGCGATGCGATTTTCCAGCCTAAGTCGACCACGACATTAAGACATCGATACCATGCACGCGAAGAGGATCGCGATTTCAAACGCGATCCATCCGCCGAATACAAGTATCAGCTCCCGGTCCGCCTTCCAGGCCATCTTCGTCGCAGCAAGCATACGCGACCTCCCCGCGGGGCGTCAGGCTCCGCAAGCAGTTTCAGAAAACGCAATGATCTTATGCGTTCAAGTATTCGAACACATCCGTGAGCGCAAAGCAATTACGGATTTTGACGGATCCGGGCAGAGATCAGTACCTGCCGGCAACACTGGTGCCCGCACGAAGATGCGGCCTGCCGATATCGCAGCGCGTCAGCCTCGGGCGTGCCGCGGATCCCGGCCCCCCTTGCGTTGAACCCGGCCTCCCGCCGCGTGTTGGGGCGCAGCGGCCGCCTCGGCCGCGCGGAGGAGGATCCATGAAGCACGGCGCGCGCAACGACATCCCCGCCACGGTGACGGCGATCAAGCGCGGGGGCGTGATGGCCCAGGTCGAGGTGGACCTCGTCGGTACCACCTACCGCATGGCCTCGGTCATGACCCTCGATTCGCTGGAGGAACTCGGCCTCAAGGAGGGCGACACCGTCCACGTGCTCGCCAAGGCGGTGAACGTGCTGCTGGTGAAGCCGTGACGGCGTCGTACGGCCGCCCCTGACGGCCCGCGGGTCAGGGGCGGCACAGGCCGCTCAGGCGGCCCGGATGTCGCGCAGGAAGCCGTCGACCTCCTGCTTGACGGTGAGCGACTGCCTGGCCAGCTCGGCCGCCGCGTTCAGCACCTGGGAGGCGGCGCCGCCGGTCTCGCCGGCGGCCGCCAGCACCCGCGCCACGTTGGACGACACGTCCTGCGTCCCCTTCGCGGCCTGGCCGGCATTGCGCGAGATCTCGCTGGTCGCCGCCGTCTGCTCCACCACCGTCGAGGCGATCGAGCCGCTGATCTCGCTCACGCTCGCGATCGTGCGCGCGATCTGCGCCATCGCCTCCGCGGCCTGGGCGGTGGCCCCCTGGATCGCCGCGATCTGCCCGCCGATCTCGTCGGTCGCCCTCGCGGTCTGGCCGGCCAGCTCCTTCACCTCGGCGGCGACCACCGCGAAGCCCCGACCCGCCTCGCCGGCCCGCGCCGCCTCGATCGTGGCGTTGAGCGCGAGCAGGTTGGTCTGGCCGGCGATGCCGGAGATCGTCGTCACGGCCGCGCCGATCTGCTCGGCGGCCGCGCGCAGGCTCGCCATGGCGGCGTTGCTCGCCTCGGCCTCGTGAGCGGCAAAACCCACGACCTCGTTGGAGCGCACCACCTGCCGCTCGATCTCCTGCAGCGAGGACACCATCTCCTCGGCCGCCGCCGCCACCGTCTGGACGTTGGTGGCGGTCTGCTCGGCCGCCGCGCTGGAGGCGACCGCCTGGGTGTTGGTGGCGTCGGCCACCCGCGTCATGGAGCGCGCCGTCGCGTCGAGTTCGGCGGCGCTCGCGGTGACGATGTCGAGCGATTGCGCCACCTTCTGCTCGAAGGTGCGGACGAGCAGGTCGACCCGCTCGACCCGGCGCAGGCGGCCTTCCTGCTCGGCCGCCTGCGCGGCCTCCAGCTCGGCCCGGGCGATGGCGTTCTGGCGGAACACCGCGACGGCCTTGGCCATGGCGCCGATCTCGTCCCTGGCGTCCTGGGACGGCACTTCCACGGCGGTATCGCCCTCGGCGAGGCGCCGCATCGCCGCCGTCATCCCGGCCACCGGGCCGATGATGCTGCGGCCGATCACGAGGCTCGCGATCCCCCCCAGAACCAGCGTCATCCCCACGAGTGCGATCTGGACGGTCCACGCCCGCGTCACCACGGCCTCCACGGCGCGGCCGTTCTCCGCGATCGCGGCGCTGACCGAGTCGCGTACGACGTCACAGCGCAGGTCGATCGTGGTGGCGGGGGGCTTGAGACCCATCTCGAACACCGTGTTCAGTTCATCCCGGGCCGCGACGGTCGCCTGAAAGTTGGTGCGGTACGCCGCCAGCTTCTCCACCACCGCCTGGATCGGGCCGGCGAAGGCAGCGGCGCCCTCGGCATCCCGGAACGCTTTCAGGGCCGCTTCGGCCTTCTCGACATTCTTCGCGAAGGTGGACGGCCCGTTCGGATCGAACGTCGCCAGGAAGCGCCAGTTGGCGACGCGCACCAGCAGCACGGCGCTCTCCACGATGTGAGCCCGGCCCAGCAGCGCCTCGCTTCCGCGCGCGCCCACGTCGCCCACCAGGGTATTGGTCGCGCCGGTCAGTTCGTCACCGCCCGTGAACAGGCGCGCCTTGGCCTGGGTGAAGGCCGTGCCGGCCGCCGCAAGGCGGGCCAGTTCCGGCTTCGCGGCGCGGGCGTTGTCGCGGATCTCGACGTAGATCTTGCGCCGCTCCGGCGAGAGCGACAATCCGATCAGCTTGTCCCCGCTCTCCTCGATCTCGCGTCGCATCTGCTCCAGCGCGGCGATCCGCTCGGGCGTGGGCGCGATCCGGTATCCCTCACCGAGATCGACCAGGCGGCTGGACAGTCCATCGTCTATGAGGACCAGACGCGCGATCTCCTCCAGACGACCGCGGACGGCATACTGATCGTTCACGACTCCCTGCTGATAGATGGAATACCCACCAACAGCGATGGTAAACAATATAATCAAGGCGAACCCTGAATATATCCTCTGACGGATACCCAATTTCATAGGAAATCGCCCCGAGCCATGTCGCGGAATTCTACGGTGTCGGGAATGCTTTCCGCGATGTCTCGCTGCGCTGTCAAGCCTTGAAGAAGACGAACAGCACGTGCGGGCGTCCGTCTTACTTGGCGTTGCGTCGACGGCTGATATCTCGCCAGATCATCATCATTCTTCTGGCAGTATTCACGAACTCGGCCTTGGGGATGCTCCTGTAACCGGAACAAAACAGGCGCTTCAGGACACCTTGGCGCGTCCGACGGGATCGTGGTCCGCCCGGCGGCGCGGTCGCGGCTATCCGGGGCGAGCCCGGCGACGGTGAGGGCCGACGCAGGACGGCGGGGCCGGGGAGACAGGGCGGAGCCTTGAGCCGCCTGGCCCCGAGCGGTCCACCAGGGCCCTGCCTTGAACCCGCGGCCGGGCGCTCAGGCGGCCAATCGGAGGACCCAGTCGTAGAAATCGGGCCAGCTCTCCGATCGGTCCCGGGCCGCCTCCGGCAAGGGCTGGGCCGGCGACTGGGCCCGGACGTCCCGGGGGGCGTGGCCGAAGGCGGCGCGGAAGGCCTGGGCGAAATGCGCGGGGCTCTCGAAGCCCCAGCGATACGCCACCTCCGAGACCCGCGCGCCGCGCCCGCCGCCCGCGGCGAGCTCCTGGTAGGCCCGGGCGAGCCGGCGCTGACGGATGTAGCCCGACACGCCCCCGAGGGGGACGAACAGGCGGTAGAGGGCGCTGCGCGAGAGCCCGAACGTCCGGCCGAGGGTCTCGGCGTTCAGGTCGGGGGCGGCGAGCTCGGCCTCGATGAAGCGCCGGAGGGTGAGGAGGAGCGGGGCACCGTCCGGGGCCTGGCCGACCCGGTCCTCCGCGGGCAGGCCCGAGACCGCCGCGCCGAGCAGCATCGCGGTCGCCTGCCCGGCCGCCCCGGCCTCGCGCTCCGAGAAGCCGGGCGCGTGCGCGCTGAGGGACCGCAGGTGATCGCCCAGCATCCGGCCGAACGGGGTCGCGCCCCGGATCACCCGACCGTGGAGCGCATCGAGCGCGCCCTGATGCGCGCCGAAGAGCCCGCGGGGCAGCACCACCGTCAGGGCCCGGTAATCCGTCGAGCGGGCGGCGAGGGGCCGCGACAGGTCGAGCAGGCAGATGTCGCCCGGCCCGCACGCCTGCTCGCTGCCGCCGACCGCGATGCGGGACAGGCCGGAGAGCCGCATGTGGGCCAGGACGTGGTCGACGCCCATGCGGGCCACGAGGGCCCGGTCGCGGGTGAACTGCAGGCCCGAGGCGCTGGCCCGGCAGAGGATCGCGTTGCCGAGGTGCTGGACATGCGACCGGCCCCGGAACGCCGCGAGATCCTCCTTCCGGATCGCGAAGGTCCAGAACGGGGCGACGGCATCGCGCCAGGCCTCGGCCTGATGAAGACCTGGCCGCGCGTCATCGAGGTGCAGAACTGAATTCGACCGCATCGCCCGTGTGGCCCGCTCCCATGCCGGAGTATGCGCCCGGGGGGAATCCCTTACAGGATGGAGGGTTTCCAAGAAAAGGGACGGCGGCGGCGCGAAGATCGACCGGCGCTCACCCGGCCGGCCGCGCCGTGGACCGCCGGCCGAGGGATCCTGCCGCCCCCGGTCCGCCGGATACGAAACGTCCCGCGAGCCGGAGGGCTGCGGGACGGGAAGTTGCACGGTTGTGAGGATCGGTGATCTCGACCCTTATGGTTAACCGAACGTTACTTTCCGCTCGGCGCCGCGCCGCTGCCGGTGGCACCGTTGCCGGTGCTGTTGTCGCCCGCGGGGGCGCCGGCGGACGAGGTGTTGCCGTTGGGCGTGCTCTGGGCGGCGGCCATTCCGGCGGTGCCGGCGACGAGGGTGAGGGCGAGCAGGGCGGACTGGACGGTGCGGCTGGTCATGGTGTTCCTGACTTCCGATCGGACCTGAGAGGGGCCGGCATCAGCCGGTCGAACTCGAATAACGGGCAGCCGTCTCCTGCGTTCCGGGCCGGCCCTCCGCCGAGACGGGCCAACCGATTCGTTCGTCGCGACACTGTCGACCGGGAACAGCCGTGCGGCCCCCAAGCTTGTCCGGGACGAGGCCGGGTGGATGGGCGAGGGCGCGACGTGAAGATCTTCCGGATCATGCAGGCGGCGACGGGCGCGGTCCTTTGGATCGGCGCGGCGCTCGACGCCCCGACGGCCCTGGACGCCATGGGTAGCGCGGCCGGCGACCGCGGCATCCCGCACCATCTGCGGGCCGGCGGCCTTCACGTCGAGGAAGTCGCCGAGGACATCGAGGCCTGACCATGACCAAGCTGTTCATCGCGCAGGTGCGCGACGCTCGGGGCGAGAAACCCCTGGTCACCGTCCGGGCGGAGGCCGAGGGCGAGGCGCGCCTGTTCCTGACGGCCGCCTATCCGGACGCGGAGATCGCCGCCATCGCGGAGCCGAGCGACTGGACGAGCGATGCCGATACCGGAACCCGGGCCGGCGACATCCGCGAGCATCCGGGCGTCGCGTGGCAGATGCCCTCCAGCCTGGCGGGGTGAGGCCCTGGTCCCGCCGGCGATCGGGCTGACGGGTTGCCGACAAGTGGAGCGACTTTCTTCAGGGGATCTCAGCGCGTATCGCGGAGGCTGAGGCATGACGTCCGGCGATCCGACACCGCGTCTCTTCGCGGCCACGGCTGCCCTGACCGGCACCGGCCTCCTGATGTGCCGCACGGAGCCGTCCTGGGACGGGATCCTGATCGGCCTGCTGTGCCTCGGCCTGTGGGCCCTCGGGACCGTCGCGGCCCGGTCGGCGCGCGCGCCCGCACCGGGGCCGGCGCGGCCGATGGTGCTGGAGGCCGTGATCGTCGAGACACCCCGGACTCCGCAGGCGCTGCTGCCCGCGCCCCGCACCGCCGGCCGGACCGACGCTCCGGTGTCCGCCACCCGCCTGTCCGTCGTGCCGACGCACCGGCAGCGGGTGGCCGAGCGGCACACGCGCCGGAGCCGCTAGGGCATCGATCCAGACGGAGGCTTCAGCCGAGTCTGGAAAAATTGATGCTCGAACAATGGGCTAGGTCGCGAACCCATAACAGCTGGCACGGCTGAGGTGCGGCGGCGTTAGGCCTCTGAGCAGGAGGGACCTGGATGGCGCGGTATGACCTGACGGATGCGGAGTGGGCGGTGATTGAGCCGCTGTTACCGACGGATGTGCGCGGCAAGGAGCGGGTGGATGACCGGCGGGTGCTCAACGGCATCTTCTGGCGGCTGCGTACGGGCGCGCCGTGGGCCGACATCCCGACGCGCTATGGCCCACATACGACCTGCGGCAACCGTTTTCGGCGCTGGCGCAAGCGTGGCATTTGGGATCGACTTCTGGACGCCGTGTCAAAGGCTTACGACGGCGACCTGCAGATGATCGACGCCAC